>NZ_ANBB01000013.1 GCF_000341105.1 Nocardiopsis potens DSM 45234 | reverse complement strand
TCGACGCCAACGGCATCGTCAACGTGACCGCGAAGGACCTGGGCACCGGCAAGGAGCAGTCGGCCACCGCCGGGAACCGGCCGCCGGACTCCATGAAGGAGGAGGCCCGGGCAGGGTACGAGCTGGAACCGTCGGAGAGCGGCGCCGGCGGGGAATGACCCGGACGGAGGCCCGGTGGTCCTCTGCTTCGACGGCGCGTATGAGCGCTACCGGTACCGGAGCGGCCGGAGGCCGGGGAGCGGAGGCTCCGGAGCCTCGCAGAGCCGGCCGTGCGGCCCACGCCGCCCGCCCCGGCTGCGAGGCCGGGGCGGGCGGCGGCGCTCAGGCCTGGCGGGCCGCCGGGACCGGGGCCGGCTCCGGTTCGTTCCAGCGGCCGGTGGACAGGAAGTCCTCCAGGGCCTTGGTGTAGGGCGCCAGGTTCAGCTTGAGCTCCTTCTCCACCCAGGCGTCGTCGTAGTAGTTGTGCATGTAGCGCTCGCCCTGGTCGCACATGAGCATGACCACGCTGCCCTGCTCCCCGTCGGAGAGCATCTCGGCGACGATGCGCAGCGCGCCCCACAGGTTGGTGCCGGTGGAGGGGCCGGCGCGGTGGCGGAGGCGGGACAGGAGCAGGCGCATGGCCGCGATCGAGGCGGCGTCGGGCACCGCGATCATCCGGTCCACGACCGCGGGCAGGAACGAGGGCTCGACCGAGGGGCGGCCGATCCCCTCGATGTGCGACGGCTTCCCCTTGATCCAGGTCGAGGGGTCCTTGGGCCAGCGGCTCTTGGGCCGGCCCTCGTTGGCCGTCCAGTTGGGGAAGAACGCCGAGTTCTCCGGGTCGACCACGCACACCCGGGTGTCGCGGCGGCTGAACCGGATGTGCCGGCCGATGGTCGCGCCGGTGCCTCCGGTGCCCGCGCCCACCACGATCCACTTGGGGTCGGGGTGGCGCTCCTCGGCGAGCTGGCGGAAGACCGTCGCCGCCACGTTGTGGTCGTCCCGGTAGTCGTAGGCGCGCTCGGCGTAGGTGAACTGGTCCATGAAGTGGCCCTTGGCGGCCTCCGCCAGCTCGGCGGCCTTCTTCTCGATGTCGCCGTCGGGGCCGGGGTTCACCACCTCGCCGCCGTGCGCCTTGATCAGCTCGACCTTCTCCCGGCTGGTGCTGGCCGGCACCACGGCGGTGAACTTCAGGCCGAGGAGCTGAGCGAAGTAGGCCTCGGAGACCGCCGTGGAGCCGCTGGAGGCCTCGAAGACGTGGGTGTCCGGCTCGATCCACCCGGTGCACAGCGCGTGCAGGAACAGGGCGCGCGCCATCCGGTGCTTCAGGCTGCCGGAGGGGTGCACCGACTCGTCCTTGACGTAGAGGTCGATGCCCCAGTCGCGGGGGAGCGGGAACTGGAAGACGTGGGTGTCGGCCGACCGGGTGGCGTCGGCGTGCAGCAGCCGGACCGCCTCCTTCACCCAGGCCCGCTTGCGTCCGTCGTAGTGGTCGACGATCCGGGTGGTGGCGGCGGCCGTGCCGTGTTCGCTCTGTGTCGCGGTCATACGGCCGTGGCTACCCCGGCGCCGCTCACCGGAGACCGGCCCGCGCGGAAAACCCCGCCGGGGCGTGCGGGTACGTCCTGGTTCGCGGTTTTGCTCCGCTGCGGCGCGGGGGGTTTCGGTCTTTTCCTATGCCCTGTTCGGGAGGGGCTGCCGCCCGCCGGACGTGCGGGGAGACGCGGGTCACACCCGCCCGTGTCACAGGGGGCCGGGCCGCCTCGTCACAAGTGGTGAGAGCAACCGACGAGGAGCAAGGAGCGACCATGGAAGCGCGACTCGACTACTTCACCACCCCGACCGCGGGCCGGATCGCCAAGCACATCATGGCCGCGGGCAAGGCGGTCAAGGAATCGCCGCTGTCCGCCACGGTGCGGGAGCTGGTGGCGCTGCGGGTCAGCCAGATCAACGCCTGCGCCGTCTGCGTCGACATGCACACCAAGGAGGCCGCCGCCGCCGGCGAGAGCGCCGTCCGGCTGAACCTGGTCGCCACCTGGCGGGAGGCCACCGTCTTCACCGACGCCGAGCGGGCCGCGCTGGAACTGGCCGAGGAGGGCACCCGGATCGCGGACGCGGCCGGCGGAGTGGACGACGAGGTCTGGGAGCGCGCGGCCAAGCACTACGCCGAGGAGGAGCTCGTCGCCCTGGTGGCCCTGGTGTCCTTCATGAACACGGTGAACCGGATGAACGTCATCACCCGGCAGCCGGCCGGCTCCTACGAGGTCGGGCAGTTCCAGCACTGAGCGGTGCTGCGGGCAGGCCCGGGGCCCGCGCGGGCGGCCCCGGGCCCGCCCCGGGTAGGAACGGCCTGGAGCACATCCCGGGAAAGGGGAGCGGAGTGGACAAGGTCGAGGAGTTCGAGGAGCTGCGGCCGCTGCTGTTCTCCATCGCCTACCGGATCCTGGGCAGCGTCGCCGAGGCCGAGGACGCCGTCCAGGAGACCTGGCTGCGCTTCGACCGGTCGGAGACCGCCCCCGACTCGGTCAAGGCCTTCCTGTCGACCGCGGTGACCCGGATCTCGATCGACGTGCTGCGCTCCGCGCGGGTGCGGCGGGAGGAGTACGTCGGCCCCTGGTTCCCCGAGCCGCTGCTGAGCGACCCCTACCAGGACCCGGCGCGCTCGGCCGAGCTGGCCGACTCGGTGTCGATGGCGGCGCTGCTGCTGCTGGAGCGGCTCAGCCCGCTGGAGCGGGCGGTCTTCCTGCTGCGGGAGGTGTTCGGCTTCGGCTACGGGGAGGTCGCCGCCGCGGTGGGCCGCTCGGAGGCGGGCTGCCGGCAGCTGCTGGTGCGGGCGCGGCGGCACATGGAGGCCGGGCGGCCCCGGTTCGAGGCGGACCGCCGCGAGCAGCGCAGGCTGGCGGCCCGGTTCTTCGGCGCCCTGCACGACGGCGACGTGGACGGGCTGCAGGACCTGCTCGCCGCCGACGTGCAGCTGGTCGGGGACAGCGGCGGCAAGGCCCCGCAGCTGCCCAGGACCGTCGTGGGCGCGGAGAAGGTGGCCCGGGTGCTGGGCGGGTTCTTCCCCCGGGTGCTCGGGATGGGCATCGCCATCGAGGAGCGCGAGATCAACGGCCAGCCCGGCGCGCTCTTCCGGGACCGGGACGGCAAGGTGCTGCACGTCGTGGTCCTCGACGTGCTCGACGGAAGGATCCAGACCGTCCGCGGGGTGAACAACCCCGACAAGCTCGGCCACCTCGGCCCGATCGCCGACGCCTGGGCCCTGGAGCGGGAGGCCAAGCGGGCGCGCCGGCGGGTGCGGTGACCCCCCGGGGGCCGCGCGGCCGGTGCGCCCGGCGCCCGGCTCCCCCTACAGTGGCGGTGATCCGGGGCACACCGCCCCGGCCCCACCCCCCACACGGAAACGGGCCCCCATGACCCAGACGCCCCCGCCGCAGCCGGGCATCCCCGACGGCATCGACACCACCGTGCCCAGCCCCGCCCGGCTCTACGACTACTACCTGGGCGGCAAGAACAACTACGCGGTCGACCGGGAGATGGGCGACCGGATCATGCAGGCCCTGCCGGAGACCCGGCAGAGCGCCGTGGCCAACCGGATGTTCCTGGTCCGGGCCGTGGAACACCTCTGCGAGCAGGGCATCGACCAGTTCGTGGACATCGGGTCGGGCCTGCCCACCCAGGACCCGGTGCACGAGGTGGCGCGCCGCCGCCACCCGCGCGCCCGGGTCGTCTACGTCGACCACGACCCCGCGGTGCGGGTGCACGCCGAGGCGCTGCTGGCCGACGACCCCGAGCTGACCGGCGTGGTCCAGGCCGACATGCTGGACCCCGAGTCGATCTACACCCACCCGGAGCTGGTCTCCCGGATCGACCTGGACCGGCCGGTGGGGCTGCTGATGCTCGCCGTCCTGCACTTCGTCACCGACGACAAGGAGCCGCGCGCGCTGATCCGCCGCCACTTGGGCTTCCTGGCTCCCGGCTCGCACCTGGCGATCACCCACGCCGAGTCGGACACCCACCCGGAGCGGGCCGACTTCGCCGGCAAGGCCTACCGCTCCACCAGCGGGAACCTGCGGGTCCGCACCCAGGAGGAGATCAAGGCGCTCTTCGCCGACGTCGCACCGGTGCCGCCCGGGGTGGTGCACCTGGCCGACTGGCGCCCGCGCGCCGACCAGCCGCACTACACCTCCGAGCAGGTCTCCGGGCTGGGCGGTGTGGCCCGTTGGGAGGGGCCGTCCGGGCAGGGCTGAAGTGGGGCCGGCCGCACTGTGAGCAGGTCTTTTCGGGCGGTGTGGCCCGTTGGGAGGGGCCGTCCGGGCAGGGCTGAAGTGGGGCCGGCCGCACTGTGAGCAGGTCTTTTCGGGCGGTGTGGCCCGTTGGGAGGGGCCGTCCGGGCAGGGCTGAAGTGGGGCCGGCCGCACTGTGAGCAGGTCTTTTCGGGCGGTGTGGCCCGCTGGGAGGGGCCGTCTGGGCAGGGCTGAACCCGGGCGGGGCCGAAACGGGGGCCGGGACGGCCCCGCCCCGGCGGGCGGGTCCGCTCAGCCGCGGGCCGGGGCGCCCGCCGGGCCGCCGCCGGCCGCCCGGGAGCGTGCGGTGAGGACCGCCAGCGACGCCATCACCAGCAGCACCGGCAGGGTGGCGGCGGCCACCGGCAGCGGGCCGGGCCAGAGCAGCGCCGCCGCGCCGATCGCGGCGAGCAGCGCGGCGGCGACCAGCCGGGAGCGGGCGATCCGGCCGAACCGGGAGCGCAGGAACAGCAGGTTGCCCGCCAGGTAGACGAGCGGGCCGCCGACCGTCACCAGCACGACCGCCGGGGTGAGGTGGTCGTGGGTGAGGCGCAGCTCCATGGAGACCGCGACCAGGATCGCGCCGAAGACCATCAGGGCGTGTGCGTAGGCGAACGCGAACCGCAGCGCCCCCGTCCCGCCCTCGCCCCCGGTGACGTCGTGGCCGGCCAGCGCGAAGTAGTTCCACCACAGCACGGTCAGCGCCGCGAACCCCAGCACCAGGGCGAGCAGCACCCCGGCGTCGGCCGCCCCCTCCTCGGCCAGGGCGCCGCCCATCAGCAGGATCGACTCGCCCAGGGCGATGATGAAGACCAGCCGGTTCCGCTCGGCGAGGTGCCCGGGGTCGGTGTCCCAGTGCTCCATCGGCGCACTGACCAGCCCCGGGATCCGGAAGTTCAGCAGCGGCGCCGCGTAGTCGACGGCCACCGCCGCCAGCCACACCCACGGGCGCACCTCCGGCGGCAGCAGCGCGCCGGCGATCCAGAGCACCCCGGCCAGCGCCGACCAGGCCAGCAGCGCGGTGTAGTTCGCGGCCGTCGTCCGGCCCCGGAAGGCGGCGATCATGAAGAGCGGCCGCACCACCCCCATGAACACGAAGCACCCGGCGAAGAGCAGCCCGGAGTCGCCGAAGGCGTAGGGGATGGCCACCGCCATGCCCAGCGAGGCCAGCATCAGCACCGCGTTGAGCAGCTGGACCAGGGTGTTGGACGGGTTCAGCCAGTTCATCGCCCAGGCGGTGTAGTTCCACCCCCACCACACGGCGGCGAAGACGATCGCGGTCTGCGCGAAGCCCTGCCAGCTGAGGTGGTCGATGAGCAGGTGCGAGAGCTGGATGACGGCGAAGACGTAGACCAGGTCGAAGAAGAGCTCGACCGGCCCGACCTCGGAGCGGCGGTCCGGGTGGCGGGCGATGCCCCGCCAAGGGGGTGCGGTGGAGTCGGCGGCCATGCGCCCATGATGGTGCTCCGCGGGCGCGAAAGCACCGGTCAGGGGGCGTGTCGTGGAGAACGGGCGGCCCTTCGTCCGGGGCGGCCGGGGCCCGTCCTTCGGGATCGGTCCCACCCGGGTCGGGGGCCGGGAGTAGCATCGGCCCATGGCGAGCACCGATCTGACCGCGTCGTCGGAGTGGTGGCGCGGGCTCAACGCCGCCTTCGCGGCCCGGGGCCCCGCCGACCCCGAAGCCCGACGGCTGGTGGCCGAGCACCTGCGCTGGTACCCCCGGGCCGATGCGGCGCTGCTCGGACGCGCCTACTCGGTGGCGGAGTACCTCCACCGCGAGCAGCGGCGCAAGAGCGGCGAGCCCTACATCACCCACCCGCTGGCGGTGGCGATGATCCTGGCCGAGATGGGCCTGGACACCGCCACCCTGGTCGCCGCGCTGCTGCACGACACCGTGGAGGACACCCCGTTCAGCCTCCCGCACCTGGGCGCGGAGTTCGGCCCCGAGGTGGCGGTGATGGTCGACGGGGTGACCAAGGTGGACAAGGTCGAGTACGGCGAGGCCGCCAAGGGCGAGACCATCCGCAAGATGGTCCTGGGCGCCCGCGAGGACCTGCGGGTGCTGCTGATCAAGCTCGCCGACCGACTGCACAACCTGCGCACCCTGCAGTTCCAGCCCCCGCACAAGCGGATCCGCATCTCCGAGGAGACCCGGCACCTGCTCATCCCGCTGGCCGAGCGGCTGGGCGTCTACCGGATCAAGCGGGAGCTGGAGGACCTGTGCTTCGCCTACCTGGAGCCGGAGGCGCACGAGGCGGCCAGGGCCCGGGTGGAGAAGGTCCGCTACGAGGGCGAGGAACTGGGCGGGGTGCACACGGTCCGGCGCAACCTGCGCGACGCGCTGTCGGAGTTCCGGGTCCGCGCCGACGTGGAGGTGCGCGACCGCCACCTGTACTCGGTGCACACCTCCGGGTTCGGCGAGCGGATCGCCCCGCTGGACACCGTGCGCTTCCTGGTGGTGGTCCGCCAGGAGTCCGACGCCTACCTCGCGCTGGGGGCGGTGCACCGGCGCTGGCAGCCCCAGCGCAGCAGGTTCCGCGACTTCATCGCGGTGCCCAAGTTCAACCTGTACAAGGCGCTGCACACCAGCGTGCACACCGGGTCCGGGCCGATGCAGGTCATCATCTGCGACACCCACTCCCAGCTGGTGTCGGACCTGGGCATCGTGGCCGAGATCCGGCAGGGGACCGGGCGGGACGGCCGGCTGACCCGGGAGCGCACCACCGACCCCGACTGGCTGACCCGGCTGCTCGGCTGGCAGGACCGGGCCGATGCCCAGGAGCTGCTCCGCGGCATGCGCACCGACCTGGTCGGCAGCATCACCGTGGTGACCACCGACGGCCGGGTGCTCACCCTGCCCGAGCACTCCACCCCGGTGGACGCGGCCTACGCCCTGGGGCCCGACGTGGGCAACCGGTTCTCCGCGGCGATGATCGCCGGGCGGTTCGTCCCGCCCTCGCACGCGCTGCGCGACGGCGACACCGTGCAGGTCATCACCAAGGCCTTCGCCGGCCCGGACGAGGCGTGGCTGGAGTCGGCCAAGACCGGCGAGGCGCGGATGGGCATCACCACCTGGCACCGGGAGCGCCGGCGCGAGGAGGACGAGGAGGCCGGCCGCTCGCTGCTGGCCGGGATCATCGGGCTCGGCCCGCTGATCGACGCCGAGGCGTCCGGGGAGATGACCGGTGTCGCCCGCGCGGCGGGCCACATCGACCTGGAGGACCTGTACGTGGCCCTGGGCCGCGGCGACGGCGAGATCGGCCCCGACTGGGTCGCCGACCGGCTCCGCGGCCAGCGGGCCTAGACCGGGAACCCGCCCCAGGGCGATGATCTCGACGCTGCGGGGGCAGAGTGCTCTGGCACCCCCGCAGCGTCGAGATCATCGGGCAGAGGCGGAGGAGGGCCGCCCGGTTCCGCTCAGCCGATGTGCTCGCAGGCCACGATCAGCAGCAGGCCGATGACGATCAGCGCGAAGTCGGTCGGCCAGGAGGAGAACTTCCCGGAGGAGTCGCGTGCCATGGGTGCTCCTGTGGTCGGTGCGGGATCGTGCCGCCATGCTGGGGCCCGGGAGGGCCGGTCAGTGACCGATTCCGTACACGGCGGGGGTGGCCCGGCGCACACGGCCGGCCGCCGGTGACCGCGCCGGGCGGCCGGTGGAGTCCTCCGGTGCGGCCCGGTTCCGCCCGGATCCCGGGAAGCGGGGAGGCGGCCGGCGCCCGTTAGTAAATGAACGTTGATTTACAAACGGGGGAGAGGCCGCTAGGCTGCCGACCGGACCTTCCCGGAGGCGTAGGAGGAGCACGTGGCCAGACCCCGCACCACCAGCGACGAGGCGATCCTGGGCGCCGCCGCCCGGGTCGTCGGGCGGCGCGGCCCGGCCGGCCTGACGCTCGCCGCGGTGGCCGAGGAGGCCCGCCTGGCCCCCGCGACGCTCATCCAGAGGTTCGGCTCCAAGCGGGGGCTGCTGCTCTCCCTGGCCCGGCGGGGCGAGGCGGAGACCGCCGCGGCGTTCGAGCGCACCCGCGCCGGGCACGGCTCGCCGCTGGCCGCGCTGCACGCCGCGACGGCCGCCCTGGCCTCAGGGGTGCGGACCCCCGAGGAGATGGCGGGCAACCTCGGCTTCCTCCAGCTGGACCTCACCGACCCGGAGTTCCGCGCCTGCGCCGCCGCCCAGGCGGCGCGGATGCGCGCGGAGCTCGCCGCGCTGCTCGGCGAGGCCGCAGCGGCCGGCGAGCTCGCCCCCGGGACCGACGCGGAGGACCTGGCCCGCACCGTGCAGGTCGCCTACAACGGGGCCCTGCTGCTGTGGGCGGTGGAGGGCGGCGGGGACGGCGCCCCGCTCCGCGCCGAACTCGACCGCGTCCTGCGGCCCCACCGCACCTGACCTGTACGACACCCCGCCGCCCGCCGGCACCGGAAGGACCCGCCCGCCCGTCCCGGCCAGCGGCCGGGGCCCCGGAGCGCCGGCCGGCCGATCCTTCCCGGCCGCCCGGGCGGCGGGCCCGTGACCGCCGCACCCGGCCGCCCCCAGGTCCTTCCGGCCCTGCGGGCGGCCGGGAGCGGACTCTTGAGAACGAGGTAGGGAGACCCATGGCGTCCGAGCGCCCCTTCACCGCATCCGTCTACATCGCCACCAGCCTCGACGGGTTCATCGCCCGCCCCGGCGGCGACCTCGACTGGCTCACCGCCCACGACGCCGGGGAGGCCGGCTACGAGGAGTTCATGGCCCGCGTCGACACCGTGGTCATGGGCCGCGCCACCTACGAGACCCTCGTCGGGTTCGGCCCGGAGGCCTGGCCCTATGCGGGCAAGCGGGTCGCGGTGCTGAGCACCCGCATGGCCGAGGACGCCGACGAGCGGGTCGGCGTCCACCGCGACCTCGACGGCCTGGTGGCCGACCTCGCCGCGCGCGGCACCGAGCGCGTCTACGCCGACGGCGGGCAGGTGGTCCAGGCGTTCCTGAGGGCCGGCCTGGTCGAGGACGTCACGATCACCCGGGTCCCCGTCCTCATCGGCACCGGCATCCCGCTCTTCGGGCCGCTGGAGGCCGACGTCGAGCTCACCCACGTCTCCACGAGGGTGCTCGGCGCCGGCTGCACCCAGTCCGTCTACACCGTCGGCCGCTGACGGAGGGGCGCCCCGGCCCGGCGGCCCGGGTCCTCCGGCGGCCGGGGCCGTGTCCGCGGCGCGGCCTCCGCCGGCGGGCCGCCGGGAGCGAGGCGGGGAGCCCGGCGCTCACCGGCGCGGCGACCGCCGCACCCGCGCCGCCTCGCGGACGAGGTGGTCGCGCTCCGGCACGCTGGCGGCCGCGCGGGACGCCTCGGCGTACAGCTCGGCGGCCCGCTCCAGGTCGCCGGCGCGCTCCAGGAGGTGGGCGCGGGCCGCGGCGTAGCGGGGCAGGGCGGGATCCACCCCCTCCAGCGCCGCCAGGCCGGCCTGCGGCCCGTCGGCCTCGCCGACCGCGACCGCGCGGTTGAGCCGCACCACCGGGCTGCCGGTGAGGCGCAGCAGTTCGTCGTACCACTCCGTGATCTGCACCCAGTCGGTCTCCTCGGCGCTGGGGGCGTCCGCGTGCAGCGCGGCGATCGCCGCCTGCGCCTGGTACTCGCCCAGCCGGTCCCGGGCCAGCGCCGCCTGCAGCACCGCCACCCCCTCGGTGATGAGGCCGGTGTCCCAGCGGGACCGGTCCTGCTCGCCGAGCGGCACCAGCCGGCCGCCCGGGCCGGTGCGGGACGCGCGGCGGGCGTGGTGCAGCAGCATGAGCGCGAGCAGGCCCGCCGCCTCGGGGTCGCCGGTGGCGCCGGCCAGCCGGCGGGTCAGCCGGATCGCCTCGGCCGCCAGGTCCACGTCCCCGCCGTAGCCCTCGTTGAAGACGAGGTAGAGGACGCGCAGCACCGTCGCCGGATCGCCGGGCCGGTCCAGCGGCAGCCCCGCGATGCGCCGCTTGGCCCGGCTGATCCGCTGCGCCATGGTCGCCTCGGGCACGAGGTAGGCCGCCGCGATCTGCCGCGTGGTCAGGCCGCCGACCGCGCGCAGCGTCAGCGCGGCGGCCGAGGCGGGGGAGAGCGACGGGTGCGCGCACAGGAAGTAGAGCCACAGCGAGTCGTCCGCGCCCGGCACCGGGCCGGCCGGCGGCTCGGCCGCCGCGGCGGCCTCCCGCCCGCGCCGCGCCGCCTCGGCCCGGGCGGCGTCGAGGAACCTGCGCCAGGCGGCCGCGACCAGCCAGGCCTTCGCGTCGCGCGGCGGATCCTCCGGCCAGGTCCGCACCGCGCCGGCCAGGGCCTCCTGCACGGCGTCCTCGGCCGAGGCGAAGTCGGCCCCGCGCCGCACCAGCACGCCGATCACCGCGGGCACCAGCTCCCGCAGCAGCGCCTCGTTCACGGCGCCCCGCTCACTCGGCCGCCGCGGACGCCGGGGCGAGGAACGGCCGCACCTCGAGCCACTCCTGGACCGGCCTCCCGCCCGCCCCGGGCGCCGCGGACAGCTCGGCGGCCAGTTCCAGCGCGCGCTCGTAGGTCTCGACGTCGATCACCATCCAGCCGGCGATCAGGTCCTTGGTCTCGGCGAACGGGCCGTCGGTGACCGGCGGGCGTCCCTCGCCGCCGGAGCGGACGAACACGCCCTCCGGGGAGAGCGCCTGGCTGTCGACGAACTCGCCGGCGGCCTCGAGCCGCGCGGCGAAGTCCCGCATGTACTGCATGTGGGCCGAGACCTCCTCCGGGGTCCACCGGTCCATCGGCGCGTCGTTGACGGACGCGGGCGCGCCCCGGTAGTGCTTGAGCAGCAGGTATTTGGCCATGGTCCTCTCCTCGGACTCTTCTCGGCGGGCTGTTCCGGTCGCGCCGGTCTCAGGCGCGGGTGCGCTCGTCCCGCCGGCGGATCAGCTCCTCGACCGCGGTGGGCAGGGTCGTCTCGAAGTCGATGAGCTTGGCCCAGGTCGGGGTGATGACGATCCGCACCATGGTGTCGTAGAGCGAGCGGACCTCGGCCTCCCACTCCGCCCGCTGCTCGGGCGTCATCTCGTAGCTGCCGTTCATCTGCAGGTACTCGTCCGGGATGCCGTCGACGACGTCCAGCTCGGCGCGTCCGCGGATGAGCAGGATCTTGGGCGGGTGGACCTCGGTGTCGATGGTCAGGGCGACCTCCGGGTTCCGGCGCAGCGAGGCCGTTTTCGGGGCGTTCTCCGTGGTGCACAGGACGATCTCGGAGCCGTTCCAGGTGAACGCGATCGGGATGCAGCGCGGAGTGCCGTCCGCGGCGACGTAGGCCAGGCGGGTCACGTCGCGGGCCAGCAGCTCCCGGCTGTGCGGTCGGTTCAGGACCTCGGTGATCTCGGTCGGCTGCATGGTGATCGCTCCTTCGGCGGTGTCCTCGGGCGGCCCGTCCGCGGCCGCCTCTGCCCCTGGGACGGAGCCGGCCCGGTGTTCTCGACACCGGCGGCCGCGGATTCCCGGATTCTTCTCCGGGACCGGCCGCCGGGCCGGCCCGGCGGCCGGTCCCGGAGAAGCCGCGCGGGGCGCCCGGCGGCGCGCGGTGCCGCTGCCGTCGGACGCCGCCGACGGGCCCCGCCGGGGTGTTCCGGCCCGCGACCGGTACGGCGTCCCCTTCACCAGTACCCGGCCGCCGGGGAGGTTACGGCCCGCGGGCCCTCCGGATTCCGGTGGCGGACCGGCCGCCCCCGGGAACGGGCGAGGGGCGGCGCCGGGCCCTGTTCGCCGGCCCGGCACCGCCCCCGCGGGGTCCGCCGGGACTCAGCCCTCGGCGGTCGGGGCGCCGGCGACGCGGCGCTCGCCGCCGTTGCGGCGCTGCCAGAGCCGGTAGACCTCCACCGCGTCCTCCTCCGGCCGGTGGCGCATGGGCAGCCGGCGGTCGGCGGGGTCCTTGGCGAACTCGGCGTAGAAGGTGCTCAGCTCGAAGTACTTCCGGTCGTCGACGTAGTGCGGCTCGTAGGCGTCCCGGGTGGTGAGGAAGACGACCTCGTCGGGCGAGCAGTAGTAGAGCGCGCCCAGGCACATCGGGCAGGGGTGGGCCAGCACGTAGACGGTGGCGCCGGTGAGGTGCTCGGTGCCCAGCCGGGTGCAGGCCTCGCGGACCGCGATGACCTCGGCGTGCGCGGTGGGGTCGCCGGTCTGCGCGACGAGGTTGGGGCTTTCTGCGACGACCTCGCCGTCCTTGACGATGACGGTCGCGAACGGGCGGCCGCCCTCCTCGACGTTGCGCCGGGCGAGTTCGATGGTGCGTCGGGCGAAGTCCACGGGGTTCCTCCGGATATGGCGAAGACGGAAAGGGGGCGGGCGGGGGAGCGGGCCCCGCCCGCCCGGGGCGGCTTCGGCCCGCCGGGAGCGGGCGGGCCGGGGCGGGCTCAGAACGGCTTGGTGGGCAGGTACTTGCCGTCCAGGGTGATCACCGCGCGCTCGCCGCCCTCGGGGTCGGCCACCTTCTCGACGTCGAGCCGGAAGTCGATGGCGCTGATGATGCCGTCGCCGAACTGCTCGTGCACCAGCGCCTTGAGGGTGGTGCCGTAGACCTGGAGCATCTCGTAGAACCGGTAGATCGTCGGGTCGGTGGGCACCCCGCCCGGGATGGAGCCGCGGGTCGGGATGGTCTGCAGCAGCATCACCGCGTCCTCGCCGAGTCCCAGCAGCTCGGCGACGCCGCGGGCGGCCTGCTCGGGCAGGGCGTGCTGGCCGAGCACGGCCGCGGTGGTGAAGGCGGTGGACAGGCCGGCGGCCTCGGCGATCCGCTCCCAGGTGAGGTCCTTGCGGATCTTGGCCTCGACCGCGTCGGCGGCGAGGGCCTCGCGGGCGGTCGGTTCGAACTGGGCGTGCGGCATGGTGCTTCTCCTTCTTCTCTGCTTCTTCTCTGCGCTGCTTCTCGGTCTCCGCCGCCGCGCGGGCGCGGGGCGGCGGTCGTGCGGGGCCGGGCCGCGGGGTCAGGCGGAGTCAGGCGGCCGGGACCGGGCGGGCGGCGGCGCCGACCTCCTGCACGGAGCCGGTGCCGATGTCGAAGACCCAGCCGTGCAGCCGCACCGTCCCCCGGGCCAGGGCCCCGGCCACGCTGGGGTGGGTGGCCAGGCGGTCCAGCTGCACCGCGACGTTCTCCCGGACCAGGGCCGCCACGTCGCCGCGGCGGTCGGGCGCGGTGCGGGCCAGGGAGGCGTCGGCGTGCCGCAGCCAGTCGGCGACGGCGGGGGCGCCGGACAGGTCCCGCCCCTCGGCCAGCGCGGCCATCGCGCCGCAGGCGGAGTGCCCGCAGACCACGATGTCGGCGACGCCCAGCACGGAGACGGCGTACTCGATGCTCGCCGCGATGCCGTCCGCGCCCGGGGTGTGCGCGGGGACGAGGTTGCCGGCGGTGCGGACCACGAACAGCTCGCCCGGTTCCTGCTGGGTGATCAGCTCGGGGACGACGCGGGCGTCGGAGCAGCCGATGGAGAGCGTTCCGGGCCGGTGCTCGGAGGCCAGGCGCGAGAACAGCCCGGCCCGCTCCGGGAACACGTCGCGGCGGAAGCGGCTCACCCCTTCGGCGAGATGGTGCACGGTTCTTCCCTTCGGTCGGGGAGTCGGTTCTGAGCGGCGTGAACCACCATGCACGACCAGCTTCTATAGTGTCCAAGACTTGATATTGATCAAAGCGATCGATGCGGTCTATGGTCGGGGCATGGGACCGGAGCTCCGCCATCTGCGCTACCTGCTCGCCGTCGCCGAGCACGCCAACTTCACCCGCGCCGCAGAAGACCTGCACATCTCCCAACCGACCCTGTCCCAGCAGGTCAGGCAGTTGGAGAAGGCACTGGGCGTGCAGCTGCTGGACCGCACCGGGCGCACGGTCCGGCTCACCGACGCCGGCGAGGCCTACGCGCACTACGCCCGCCGGGCCCTGCGCGACCTCGCGGCGGCCGAGCGCGCGGTCCTCGACGTCCAGGACCTCTCCCGGGGGCACCTGCGCCTGGGCATGACGCCGACGTTCACCGTCTACTTCATCGGCCCCCTGGTGGCCGGGTTCCACGCCCGGCACCCCGGCGTCACCTTCGACATCAAGGAGGGCAGCCAGGACCGGATCGAGTCGGCCCTGCTGGACGACCGGCTCGACCTCGGCATCGCGTTCAGCGGCGCGCACGCGCCCGGCCTCGAGGCGTCCCCGCTGTTCACCGAGACGCTCAGCCTGGTGGTCGGCCCCGGACACGCGCACGCCGGCCGCGACCGCCCGCTGCCGGTGGGGGCGGGGGGCGGCCTCCGCCTGGCGCTGCTCAGCGGCGACTTCGCCACCCGGGGACACATCGACGCCTACTTCTCCGAGCACCGGATCCGGCCCGGCATCGCGGTGGAGGCCGACTCGATCACCGCGCTGACCGAGATCGTCCGGCGCGGCCCCCTGGCCACCGTGCTGCCCGACGCGATCGCCCGCGACCACCCGCACCTGCAGCCCATCCCGCTGGACCCGCCGCTGCCCGCGCGCACCGTCACCCTGCTCCGCAGGGACGGCGCCTACACCGGCGCGGCGGCGCGCGCCTTCGCCGCCCTCGCCCGCTCCTCCGGCGCGGACGCCCCCGCCCCGGGCTGACCGCCCCGGACTGGCCGCCCCGGGGTCTCCGGCCGCCTCCCGGATGCGCCGGGCGGCACCGCGGGCGGGCCCGCCGCCGGCGCGGCGCCCCCGCCGGGAATTCGGCGGTGCGGAGGAAGCGGTGCGGCTCGGCCCGGGGCAGAGCACCGCCGGGCCGGATCGGGACGCCCCGGGCCTCCGCGCCCGCCGGGAGACCGGACCGCGGCGGGAGCGCGCCGCCGGACCCGGGGAAAGGCGAGGCCGGGCGGTGGAAGGCAGCGGACGCCCGTATAGGCGGCGCCGATCGCGTCCATCGGCACCGCCTCTTGGACCCGGCGCGGAAAATGCGGCAGAGTCGGTCCGGCCGCTCGGACCGGCCCCGGCCGACACGGGCCGCATCGGCGCCCCGGTGCCCTTCCCGCACGCCGGGCCGCTCCGGCCGGGCGGCCGCAGCGGACCCGTCCCCTCCTCTTCTCGCACGTTGGGAAAGCCCTGTGAAAAGCACCTCCGCGCATCCCGCCGTACTGGCCGACGCCGTCCTGCCCGACGGCAGGCGCGCCGACGTCCACATCGACGGCGGGCGGATCGGCGCGATCCTGGAGGCGGGCACCGGGGCCGGAACGCCCGCGGACGGCGGCGAGCGGATCGACCTGGGCGGGGCGCTGCTGCTCCCGGCGTTCGTCGACGGCCACGCCCACCTGGACAAGACCTTCCTCGGCGCCCCGTGGCGGCCGCACGTGCCCGGCGGGACCATCCGCGAGCGGGTCGAGGCCGAGCTGGAGATCCGCCGCGGCCTCGATGTGCCGGTGGCCGAGCGGGCGCGGGCCCTGGTGCACCGGATGGCGGCCCAGGGCACCGGCCACATCCGCACCCACGCCGACGTCGACCCGCAGTCCGGCCTGGACAACCTGCACGCCCTGGTGGAGCTGCGCGAGCAGGTCCGCGACCTGGTCTCGATGGAGATCGTCGCGTTCCCGCAGAGCGGCGTCACCACGGCGCCCGGCGTCGACCGGCTGCTGGACGAGGCGCTGCGCGAGGGGGCCGACCTGGTCGGCGGCCTCGACCCGCTCGGCTTCGACGGCGACGCCGGCGGGCAGCTGGACACCGTCTTCGGACTCGCCGAGCGGCACGGCGCCGGCGTCGACGTGCACCTGCACGACCCCGGCGAGGCTGGCGCCGGGCAGCTGCGCGACATCGCCGCCCGGACCCGTGCGCTGGGCCTGCAGGGGCGGGTGGCGGTCAGCCACGCCTACTGCCTCGGCGACCTGGACGCGGCGTCGCTGGACCGCACCGCCGCGGCCCTGGCCGGCGCCGGGGTGTCGGTCCTCACCAACGGCCCGGCCGGCCCGATGCCGCCGGTGCTGCGCCTGCGCGAGGCCGGCGTGCGGGTCTTCGCCGGCTCCGACAACATCCGGGACGCCTGGTGGCCCTACGGCACCGGCGACATGCTGGAGCGGGCGACGATCATCGGGCTGCGCCAGGGCCTGATGACCGACGAGGAGCTGCACGTCGCGGCCGCGCTGTCCACCACCGAGGCCGCCGCGGCGCTGGGCCTGGAGGACTACGGGGTCCGCGTCGGCGCCCGCGCCGACCTGGTGGCGGTCGAGGCGTCCGGCGTCCCCGAGGCGGTCGCCGGCCACCCCGGTCGCCGGCTGGTCCTGCACTCCGGCCGCGTGGTCGCCGAGGCCGGCCGCCTCGTCCCCGCCCGGTAGGCCCCCACCGGCCGGTACCGCCGGTGCGGGAGCCCGGCCCGTTCGGCCCCGGCGGCGGGGGCGTCCCGCCGCCGGGACCGCCGGGGTTCTGTTCCGCGCCGGTCGGTACCGGGGCCGACCCGCACCGGCCTTCCGCGCGGACCGGCATCGGGGCCGCCGGTGCGGGAGCCCGGCTCCGGTGGCCGGGCCCTCCGGGACCGGGCCGGGGTCAGAGGGCGGGCCGCTCCAGGCCGAGCGCGCCGAGCACCTGGTCGAGGAGGTCCTCGGAGGCGAACTCGGCGACCCACTCGGCGAACCGGCGGGTGTGCTCGGCCAGGGCCGCCCCGTCGGCGTCGTCCGCGCTGTCGAACGGCGCGAGCCCGAAGGTCCGGTCCAGCCAGGCGAGGTACTCCTGGCGGGCGGGGGCGAGGCGGGTGCGCTCCTCGGGGTCGTCCGACTCCACGCTGAGCAGCCGGAAGAGCTCGCGCAGGTCGCAGGCCTCGATCTGCAGGTCGCCCTCGTCTCCGAAGAAGACGACGGGCAGGGCGGCGAGGTCGGTGCGGTCGTCCCGGCGCCACAGGGCGTAGTAGGAGCCGGAGGACGTCGCGTAGGCGAAGGGGACGAGCCGGTCCAGGTAGGCGTCGGGCGCACCGCCGCAGAACCAGTCCACGTCCCTGCCGTACTCGAACAGCTCGAAGCCGGGCGAGAAGAATCCGCCTTCGAGGCCGTCCTGGAACTCCTTGAGCGCGTTCAGCTCGGGAACGGGGGAGTAGGCGCCGTTCATCGGTCTCCTCGGTCTCCATCGACGGGGGCAGGGGCCATCCCTATCCCAAGGGGCCGACATCGGGTACCCGGAGCGCCGGCCGCGCGGTCCGCGCTGCCCTCCGCCGTGCTCCGCGGCGGCGCCCTCCGCGCTCTCCCGGCCGCTTCCGTCGCCGGAGGCCGCGGGGCGCCCCGGTCCTTCCGGGCGGCGCGCCGGGGCGGTTCGGCCGCAGCCCCGTCCGCGGAGGTCAGGGCCGGGGCGGGCCGGTGTACTGGTGGCATTCGCCGGTGAAGACCGCGGCGAGTTCGGCCTCGATGACCGCGGCGGACAGCTCGGCCGCGCCGGCCGCGCCGGGACCGGTGGAGTCCCGGTAGACCTGCATCGCCAGCCCCTCGGTGACGGCGGTGAGGCGGACCGCGGCGGGCCGGGGGTCCAGGTCCGGGTCGACCTCGCCGCACTCCTTGCCGTTGTGCACGGCCCGGGCGAAGTCCTCGCGCATCCGGCCGGCGGTCTCCGCGTCGACCAGGGCGAGGGCGGGGGCGTCCAGGGCGCGGCCGGCGAACGCCCGGAAGACGCGGAACTCGGTCCGCCGGGTCTCGTCCAGCGGGACGAACTCGGCCATCACCTCGGCCATGACCCGCGCGATGGGCCGCCGGTGCTCGGTCCCGGCCCGGATCCGCTCCTCGGCGCGGCTCCGGATCCGGGCGCTGACCTCCTTGAACGCGTGCAGCAGCATGTCGTCCTTGGTGCGGAAGTAGTGCTGCACCAGCCCCACCGACATGCCCGCGGCGGCGGCCGTGCGGGCGACGGTGACGGCGTCGAGGCCGTGTTCGGAGATGAGCCCGCAGACGGCGGCGGCGATCTGGCGCCGCCGCTCTTCGTGATCGGCGATTCTCGGCACTTGATGACCGTATCAGCATACGGTAAAAACCGTATGGGCATACGGTTATCCGTGCCGCCCTCCGCCACCACCCGAGGAGACCCCCATGCGCACCCGCCTGCGGCGCCTCGCCGCCGTCGCCGCGGCCCTGCCGCTCTTCCTGCTCTCCGGCCCGCCCGCGCCGCCCGCCGAGGCCTCCACCGGGAACGGCCGCTACGCCGAACTCGACGCCTACGTCCGCGACCGGATGCAGGCCACCGGCACCCCCGGCCTCGCCTACGCCGTCGTCGGCCCGGACGGCCCGGTCCACCGGCGGGCCTGGGGCACCGACGGCCGGGGCGGCCCCGTCACCGCCGACACCCCGTTCCTGTGGGGGTCGGTGGCCAAACCGGCCGCCGCGAGCAGCGTGCTGGTCCTCGCCCAGGAAGGGCGGCTCGGCCTGGACGACCCGGTCACCGACCACCTGCCGGACTTCCGGTTCGGCGGCCCCGGGCACGCCTCCCGGGTCACCGTCGGCCACCTGCTCGCCCAGACCGCCGGCCTCCCCGCCTCGGCCACCTTCGCGGTCGCCGACTGCCTCGACCCGGACTGCCCCGGCCCGGCCGAGCGGATCGGCGCACTGGACGACGTGCGCCCGCTCGGCCCGCCCGGCACCGCCTACGCCTACACCAGCGCCAACTACCTGGTCCTGGCCGCGGTGGTCGAGTCGGTCACCGGCCGCCCCTTCGCCGACCACCTCAAGGAGTCCGTCCTGGAGCCGGCGGGCATGACCGGAGCAATCGCCGACCGGGCCTCGGCCGCCGAACGCGGCCTGGCCCCGGGCCACCAGCCGATGTGGGGCGTACCCGCCCCGATCGCCGACGGAATGGACGGCGACGGCGCGGCCTACGGCTACCTCGGCGGGGACCTGGACGACCTGGCCGCCTTCGCCGCCTTCCAGCTCCGCTCCGGCAGGACCGCCGAGGGCGAGGCCGTCCTCACCCCGGAGTCCGTGCGGCTGATGCGCACCGAGGGCGAACTCGACCCCTCCGGCGAGGGCACCGGCTACGGGCTGGGCTGGCGGGTCGGCGGCCTGGACGCGCCGCTGGACGGCGCGGTCTGGCACACCGGGGCCTCACCCGGGTACTCGGCCATGCTGTTCCTGCTGCCCGAGCAGGACACCGCCCTGGTCCTCCAGCAGAACCTGCACGGGCTCATCCAGGACGGCGCGGTGATGGAGGCCGGCTTCGGCGCCGCCAGGATCCTGGCCGGCGGACCGGCGCCCGCCGACGCCCCCTCGGCGGCCGGCTACCACGCGGCGGTGTGGGGCTGCACCGCGCTGGCCGCCGCCCTGGCGCTGGCGGCGGGGCGCTCGGCCCTGCTGCTGCGCCGCCCGGCCCCGGCCGCCTCCCGGGCGCGCCGCGCCGCCGCGGCCGCCCTGCACTGCCTGGCCGGCGCCGTCCCCTGCGCCGCCCTGGCCGCAGCCGCGGCCAAGATGGGCCCGGGCCCGCTGGTGGCCTGGCTCCCCGACACCGCCCTCGCCCTGTGCGCCGCCGCGGCGGCCGGGGCCGCACTCATCGCCGTCGGCCTCCTCCGGGCACTCCGCCCCGGCCCCGGCACGGGACGGGCCGGGGCCCGGTGACCGGGTGGGGGACGGCCGACGCGGCGCCCTCCACCGCCGAGCCGCCCGGGTGCTCCGCCCCGGTTCCGGCGCGGATCTGGGCTTGGAGAGCAGGGGCCGGCGCGGGGGTTCTGCTCTCCGCGGCCGGGGCCGCCCGGGGCGCCGGCCCCGGTCACGGTGCCGGCGGGGCCTGGAGAGCGGGGAGCGGCGGCCGGCTCAGGGGATCTCCCACAGGTACGCGGCGCCGTCGTAGTCGGAGGCGGCGAGCATGCCTCCGTCCCGGCTCACCGCGATGCTCCGCACCTCGCCGACCCGGAGGGAGGCGGTCTCCTCCCCGGTGGCGACGTCCCACGACCGCGCGGTGCCCTCGGCGCCGTCGCCGCCGGTGGTGGCGAGCGTCCCGCCGTCGGCGCTGAACACCATCTGGCCGACCCCGTCCTCGTACTCGCCGAGGACGGCCTTCTCCGCCCCGGTCCCGGCGTCCCACAGCCGCACGGAGCCGTCGGCGCCGCCGGTGGCGAGCGTCTCCCCGTCCGGGCTGAACTCGATCCGGTCCCCCTCGTCCGGATGCCCGGGCAGGGCGGCGACCTCCTCTTCGGCGGCGACGTCCCAGAGCCGCACCACGCCGTCCCGGCTCCCGGTGGCGAGCGTGCCGCCGGGGCCGAACACCACCTGGGTCACGGCCTCCTCGTACACGGCGAGGACGCCCTTGTCCTCCCCGGTCCGGGCGTCCCACAGCCGCACCGCGTCGTCGTGGCCGCCGGTGGCGAGCAGGGCGCCGTCCGGGCTGAACGCCAGGGTGAACACGTTCTCCTCCTGCCTCGGCAGGGCGGCGGTCCGCTCCCCGGTGGCGGTGTCCCACACCTGCACCGAGGCGGGGTCGTTGGAGTTGGCGGCGACCCTGGTCCCGTCGGCGCTGAACACCAGGTCCTCGTTCACGTCGCCCGCGCCGGAGAGCACGGCGACCTCCTCCCCGGTGCCGGTCTCCCACAGGCGGGTGTCGAAGTCCTCGCCCACGGTGGCGAGCAGGGCGCCGTCCGGGCTGAAGCGCAGGCCGTCCACCCAGTCCCCGTGCCCGGCGAGGGTGCCGAGCGCCGCGCCGGTGCCGGTGTCCCACAGCCGGGCGGTGGAGTCGAGGCTCCCGGTGGCGAGCGTCTCCCCGTCGGGGCTGAACGCCAGCGCGATCACCGTGTCCCGGTGCCCGGTGAGCACGGCGTCGGGGGCGGGCGGGGGCCACAGCACGGCGGCGAGGGCGCCGGCGGCGGCCAGGACGACGGCGCCGGCGGCGGCCCCCACCGCCCTCTTCCGGGACTTCCCGGGCCGCCCCTCGGGCCGGGGGCGGACCGGGGCCGCCGGACCGGGCCCCGGTCCGCCGGCCCGGGTGCGCGCCAGGGTGGCGTCGGGCTCGGTGGCGGGGCCCCCGCCGGCGGCCGGGGGACCGCCGGGCGGTCCGGGCGGGGGCGCGTCCCGGACGTGCGGCGGCGGCCACGCGCCCCGGAGGTCGAGCCCGGCGAGGCGGGCGATGATCTCGTCCGGGACGGGGCGCCGCCCGGGGTCGTGGTTCCACCCCTCGGAGATCAGCGCGCGGACGACGGGGTCGGTGCCGCCCGGGTCGGGCGGCGGGCCGATGAGGCGGCGCAGCGTCTCGGCCATGGTGGCGCCGGTGAACGGGCCGGTGCCGGAGGCGGCGTAGGACAGCACCGTGCTCAGCGAGAACACGTCGGAGGCCGGGCCCACCCGGGAGCCGTCGGTCTGCTCCGGCGACATGTAGGGCAGGGTGCCGAAGACCGCCCCGCGGGTGGTGAGGCTGTCGGCGTCCAGCGGCCGGGCGATGCCGAAGTCGATGATGCAGGGCCCGTCCTCGGCCAGGATGATGTTGTCCGGTTTGAGGTCGCGGTGGACCAGGCCGCCGGCGTGCACCGCCTTGAGCCCTTCGGCCAGCCCGAGGGCCAGCGCGTGCAGGGCGGGCGGGGCGATGGGGCCGCGGTCCCGGACCGCCCGGGCGAGGGTGGGGCCGGGGACGTGGGCGGTGGCGATCCACGGGGTCTCGGCCGCGGGGTCGGCGTCCACGACCCGGGCGGCGCGGGGTCCGCCGACCCGGCGCGCGGCGTCGGCCTCGCGGGCGAAGCGGGCGCGGAACCCCTCCTCGTCGGCGAACTCGGGGCGGATCACCTTGACCGCGACCAGGAGCCCGGACCGGGACTCGGCGAGGTAGACCCGGCCCATGCCGCCCTCGCCCAGGCGAGAGACCGGCCGGTACCCGCCGATGCGCGGGGGGTCGCTGGGCAGCAGCGGTTGCACGTCTTGCCCTTCTACCCGGGAACGGGGGGTCGGGTGGGCGACCCGCCGATTATGGCAGCGGACACCGGCGCGGAACAGGCGGCCGCACCGCCCGGCCGGCCGGGCGCCTACCCGCCGCCGGGGGCGGGGATCCGGGCGGACAGCCCTTCGGCCAGGTGGTCCAGCAGGGCGCGGGTGCGGTGCGGGAGGTGGGCGGTGGGGTCGGTGACCGCGAGGATGTCGGCCTGGGGCGTCGGCACGTCCTCCAGCACCTGGACCAGGCGGCCCTGGCGGACCAGCGGCAGCGCGTGCCAGGCCGAGCGCATCATCAGGCCGCGCCCGGCCAGGCACCACTCGGCGATCACCTCGCCGTCGTTGCCGGCCATGTCGCCGCCGACCCGCACCGCCGTCTCGTCGTCCGGGCCGGTGCCGAACCGCCAGATCCCGAAGTCGGCGTCGTTCTCCTTGAGCACCAGGCAGTTGTGCCCGGCCAGGTCGGCGATGGTCCGCGGGGCCCCGCGGGCGGCCAGGTAGGACGGGGCGGCGCAGACGATCCGCCGGTTGGGCAGCAGCCGCCGCAGCCGCAGCCGGGCGTCCGGCGGCGGGCCGACGCGCACCGCCGCGTCGTAACCGGACCCGGCGATGTTGAAGGCGTGCTCGGAGAGCGTCAGCTCCACGCTCACCTGCGGGTTGGCGTCGGCGAACTCCCGCAGCAGCGGCCCGATGTGGTGCCGGCCCAGGCCGAGCGTGCAGTACACCGCCACCGGGCCCTGCAGCCGGTCGGAGGAGCGGCTGACCCGCTCCTCCAGGTCGGCCCGGTCCTGCAGCAGCCCCCGCGCGCCGGCCGCGTACAGCTCCCCGGCCTCGGTCAGCGCCAGCCGCCGGGTGCTGCGCCGCACCAGCTGGGTGGCGAGGCGGTCCTCCAACCGGGTGAGCCGCCGGCTCACCGCGGCCAGGGACACCCCCCACTCGCGCGCCGCGGCGGTCAGGCTCGGCGCCCGCGCGACGGCGGCGAAGAAGTCCAGGTCGTCCAGGTCGGAGAGGGGCCGCATCGGTCCTTCCTTGCGTCGGGTGCAAGGGTGCGTTGCACCCGGGGGCATTCTTCCATGCTTTGTTGCGCTGTAGTTTCGTCCGACGGAAGCGCACCGGCACCGGGGAGGAGAGCCCGAATGACCCGCTCGTACAGGATCGCCGTGATCCCGGGGGACGGAATCGGCAAGGAGGTCGTCCCGGAGGGCGTCCGCGCGCTGCGCACCGCCGCCGACGCCTTCGGCTTCCGGCTCGACCTGGTCGAGTACGGCTTCGCCTCGGCCGACTACTGGACCGAGCACGGCCGGATGCTGCCCGAGGACTGGTTCGAGGAGCTGTCCGGCCACGACGCGATCTTCCTCGGCGCCGTCGGCTGGCCGGAGACCGTCCCCGACCACGTGTCGCTCTGGGGCAGCCTGCTGCAGTTCCGCCGCCGCTTCGACCAGTACGCCAACGTCCGACCGGTCCGCCTCATGCCCGGCGTGACCAGCCCGCTCGCCGGGCGCGGCCCCGGCGACATCGACTTCTACGTGGTCCGGGAGAACACCGAGGGCGAGTACAGCTCCATCGGCGGCCGCATCTTCGAGGGCACCGACCGCGAAGCGGTCGTCCAGGAGACGGTGATGACCCGCACCGGCGTCGACCGGATCCTGCGCTACGCCTTCGAGCTGGCCCGGACCCGCGACCGCAAGCGGCTCACCTCGGCCACCAAGAGCAACGGCATCTCCCAGACCATGCCCTACTGGGACGAGCGGGTGGCCCGGATGGCCGCCGACTACCCCGACGTGGCCGTCGACCAGTACCACATCGACATCCTCACCGCGCACTTCGTGCTCAACCCGGACCGGTTCGACGTGGTCGTGGCCAGCAACCTGTTCGGCGACATCCTCTCCGACCTCGGCCCGGCCTGCGCCGGCACGATCGGCATCGCGCCCAGCGCCAACGTCAACCCCGAGCGCCGCCACCCCAGCCTGTTCGAGCCGGTGCACGGCTCGGCGCCGGACATCGCCGGCCGGGGGATCGCCAACCCCATCGGCCAGATCTGGAGCGCCTCGATGATGCTGGACCACCTGGGCGAGCCGGAGGCCGCGGACGCCGTGCTGCGCGCCATCGAGGAGGTGCTGGCCGGCGAGCGCGCCGAACTCACCCCCGACCTGGGCGGCAAGGGCGGAACCGCCTCGCTCGGCCGGGCGGTGTCCGAGGCGATCACCGCCGCGGCGCGCCCCTGACCAGCGCCGGCGGCACGGGAGGACCGCGATGCCCGACACCCTGATCCCCGGCTTCGAGGCCGTTGACGCGGCCGGCGAGGACGGGGTCGCCGTCCGCGTCGCCACCGGCGGCGACGGGCCGCCCGTGCTGCTCCTGCACGGGCACCCCCAGACCCACGCCACCTGGCGGGAGGTCGCGCCGGTGCTCGCCGAGCGGCACACCGTCGTCGCGGCGGACCTGCGCGGCTACGGCGACTCCGGCAAACCCGGCGGCGGCCCCGGCCACGCCCGCTACTCCAAGCGGGCGATGGCCCGCGACCAGGTGCGGGTGATGCGCGAACTCGGCCACGAGCGGTTCGCGGTGGTCGGCCACGACCGCGGAGGCCGGGTCGCGCACCGCATGGCCCTGGACCATCCCGAGGCGGTCGACCGGCTGGCGGTGCTCGACATCGCCCCCACCGCCACCATGTACGACCGGACCGACCGCGCGTTCGCGACCCGGTACTTCTGGTGGTTCTTCCTGATCCAGCCCGCCCCGCTGCCGGAGACGATGATCGCCGGCGCCACCGAGGCCTACCTCCGCGCGCACCTGCGCGGCCAGAGCCGCACCGAGGGGGTGCCCCGGGAGGACCTGGTCCAGGAGTACCTGCGCTGCTACCGGGACCCGGCCACGGTCCACGCGATCTGCGAGGACTACCGGGCCGCGGCCGGCATCGACCTGGAGCACGACCGGGCCGACACCGCCGCCGGCCGGTTCCTGGAGCGGCCGCTGCTGGCGCTGTGGGGCGCGCTCGGCACCGTCGGCGAGCTCTACGACGTCACCGCGACCTGGCGCGAGGTGGCCGACGGGCCGGTGGAGGGGGAGGCCCTGCCCTGCGGCCACCTCCTCCAAGAGGAGCGCCCCGCCGAGGTGGCCGACCGTCTCGGAGCCTTCCTGCTCCCGCGTTGATCTCGACGCCGCCGCCGTCTCGACCGGCCTGCCGCCAAGCGGCCGTTGCAGCGGGGAACTCGGGAAGAGCCGAGGGACGGGAGGCGCCCTGGCCGGGCCCGGCGCCCCACGGGGTCGGGGGTCAGGCTGACGGCGAGGGCGGCGGTGGGGACCGGCTGGTCGGTCGGGTGCGGCGTCTCGCGGAGTGCAGGTTCAGGCGGGCGGCGACGGCAGCGGCAGGGGCGGGGCGGAGGTGTCCCCGGGCCCGGCGCCTCACGGGGCGAAGGCTAAGACGGGCAGCGACGGCAGGAAGGGGACCGGCTGGTCGGTTGGGCGCGGCGCCCCGCGGAGCGAAGGTCAAGACGGGCGGCAGCGGCAGGAGCGGGGCGGGCGCCTCACCCGGGCGCGGCACCCCACGGGGTGAAGGTCCAAGCGGGCAGCGAAGGCGGGAAGGGGGACCGGCTGGTCGGTTGGGCGCGGCGCCCCGCGGAGCGAAGGTCAAGACGGGCGGCAGCGGCAGGGGCGGGGCGGGCGCCTCACCCGGGCGCGGCACCCCACGGAGTGAAGGTCCAAGCGGGCAGCGAAGGCGGGAAGGGGGACCGGCTGGTCGGTCCGGTGCGGCGCCCCGCGGAGCGAAGGTTCAGGCGGGCGGCGACGGCGAGGGTAGGACCGGGGCACAGGCCTCACCCGGGCGCGGCGCCTCGCGGGGCCAGGGTTCAAGCGGGCGGCGAGGGCGGGAGGGGGCGGGCGCCGCGTTCACCGGCCGGGGGCGGCGCGTGCTCCCGGCGAGGGGAGGCGGCGCCCCGGCGGCGCGGGCCGGCCCGCCTGCCCGGGCCCGCCAGGGGTCCTTATCCCTATATGCCTGGTTTGCGGCGAGGAACAGGCGGGAGCGGGGACGCCCTGCGCACCTCCGCAGCACCCCGATTACATCTACCAGCGAGTAGTAAGCCCCAAGGCCCTCACCACCCCCTCATCGATTACCCAGAGTGGCCAAGACGGGCCCTCCCGGCAAGGCAAAAGCGACATCTCCCCTCCACGCCGCCTCTGCCCAGGTTCCGGCCCCCTGCTTTGCGGCCTTGCGGGTGGCTCGAACCCCCGATCACCGGCCCGATCAGGGTGATTCGGGCCTCTAGGGGCCTGTTCCGGGCCGGGATGCGCGCCCGGGAATCACCGGGGTGCTCTCGCGGTGCGCAGGGCACCCCTCCCCGCCATCACCCTGCGTATTCGGCCAGGCCAGAGAGGGGCAGCGGTTTCACGGGTAGCCGGTCCCGGCGCCCGGGCGACGCGGGCACGACGAACCCGCCCCCCGGCCCGCCCCGGCCGCCCCTCCCTGCTCTGCCGCACCCGACCGACCGGCCGGTTCCCACCGCCGCCGTCGCTGCCTGCTTGAACCCCTGCCCTGTGAGGCGCCGCGCTCGGGTGACCGCCTCCGCCCTGCTCCTGCCGGTGCCGTCGCCGCTGGTCTGAGCCTTCACTCCGCGGGGCGCCGCGCCAGACCGGCCGGCCGGTGCCCCCTTCCTGCCGTCGCCGCCGGCTTGAACCTTCGCTCCGCGAGGCGCCGCGTCCGGCTTGGATGCTCGACCCCGCTCCTGCCTGCGCCGTTGCCGCCTGTCTGAACCTTCGCTCCGCGGGGCGCCACGCCAGGCCGACCGGCCGGCCCCTCCTGCCCTCTGGTGTGCGGTGTTGTAACGGACACTGGAGACCACCCGGCTCTGAGGCGGCAACGACGTCAAGATCAACGCGGAGGGACGCGGGCCGGTCCGGGGCGGCGCGGTCTAGCATGCGGCCATGGCACTCTTCCGGGTCGTGCACCGGTCCCCGCTGTCCGCCGCGGAGGCCTGGCGCCGGGTGACCGACTGGCGGCGGCACGGCGTCCACGTCCCGCTCACCCGGGTCGAGGCCGAACCGGCGGGGCCGACGCGCCCGGGCACGCTGCTGCGCGCCCGTACCGGCCTGGGCCCCCTCGGCTTCGACGACCCGATGGAGGTGGTCCGCTGGGAGCCGCCCGCCGGCGGCCGCCCCGGCCGCTGCCGGCTGGAGAAGCGCGGATCCGTGATCACCGGCTGGGCCGAGATCGAGGTCCGCGCCGCCCCCGGCGGCTCCCTGGTCCTCTGGGAGGAGGACGCCCGCATCGCCCGGTTCCCCCGGCTGCTGGACGCCCCCACCGCGCAGGCCGGGCGGTTCCTCTTCGGCCGCCTGGTCCGCTCGCTGCTGAAGGACCGGGCGCGATGACCGCGGAGGCCGCCGGAACCAGGCCCTGACCGGCGGGAGGACCCCGCCACCCGGCCCGGTCTTCCCGCGCCCCGGCCCCGGCCCGCCCCGCGGGCGGCATCGGGAGCCCCTGCTCCAGGGCGGTGGTCTCGGCACTGCGGCCCCGTCCGGGCGCGCCGACGGGGCCGCGGCGCCGAGACCACCGCGGGGGAAGCCGCGCTCCGGGGGTCAGGCCGGTGCGGGGACGCGCTCCCCCTCGGGGACCGGGCCCGGGGCGGTGCCGGTGCCGAACGGGCTCCCGCCCAGGTCGGCGCGGCGGTGCGGGGCGAGCCAGCCGCGCGGGTCGGGGCCGCGGGCCACCACCCGGGTCGGGTTGATCCCGGTGTGCACCCAGTAGTAGTGCACCCGGATGTGGTCGAACTCCACGGTGTCGCCGAACCCCGGCGTCTGGAACAGGTCGCGGGCGTAGGCCCACAGCGCCGGGTACTCCGACAGCTTGCGCACGTTGCACTTGAAGTGGCCGTGGTAGACCGCGTCGAACCGGACCAGGGTGGGGAAGAGCCGGACGTCGGCCATGGTGACGGTGTCGCCGACCAGGTAGCGCCGGCCGGCCAGGCGCTCCTCCAGCGCGTCCAGCCGGTCGAAAACGGCGGTGACCGCGGCGTCGTAGCGCTCCTGGTCGGGGGCGAACCCGGCGCGGTAGACGCCGTTGTTCAGGTCCCGGTAGACCTCGGCGCCCACCGCGTCGATCTCCTCGCGCAGCGGCTCCGGGTACAGGTCCGGGGCGCCCTCGCGGACCAGGCCGCCCCACTCGGTCGCCATGTCCAGGGCGAGCCGGTCGTAGTCGTTGCTGACCAGGTGGCCGCTGTCCACGTCGACCAGGCCGGGCACGCTCACCCCGCCGGTGTATCCGGGGTCGCGCGCCAGGTAGGCCTCGCGCAGGGCGTGCACGCCCAGCACCGGGTCGAGGCCGCCGGGGCTCCCGGTCTCCTCGGTGAACACCCAGTGCGGCTCGCCGCCGATGATCTCCTGGCGCGGGTCGGCCACCGCCAGCGAGACGGCCCGCTCCAGCCCCATCAGCCTGCGGGTGATGACCACCCGGTGCGCCCACGGGCAGGCGCGGCTGACGACCAGCCGGTACCGGCCGGCCTCGGCCCGCCGGTCCAGGCGGCCGTCGGCGGTCACCCGGTCGGCGAACGCCGCCGGGTCCCGCCGGATCTCCTCGGTGGGAACCTCGTTGGCCCGCATGAGGGGCCTCCTTCCGCCGGGGACGTTCTGAACCGCATGCTAACCCGCGCCCGCCGGCGGTCCGGGGCGCCGGGCAGAGGATCGGGCGGAGGGCCCGCCGCCCCCGCCGGAGGTCCGGCGCCGACCGGGGAGGCCCCCGCGCAGGCCTCCGGGCAGGCCCCGGGGCCGGGGCACAGGGGAGGCGGTGCGGCCGGTCGGCGCCCGCGGGCCCGGGAGCCCCCGGGTCAGGTCCAGCGGAAGAACCGCGCCGCCAGGCCGCCCGTCACCGCGCCCCACACGGCGAGCACCGCCAGGTGCAGGGCCTCCGGGCGCTCGCCCGACCAGGCGGCGGCCAGTGCGGCGTTGCCGGCCCCATAGGGCAGCCGCTCGCCGACGGCCTGCAGGGCCTCGGGCAGGTTCGCGATCGGGCCGAGCCCGCCGCCCAGGGCGAGCATCACGAAGAACGCGGCGAGCCCGATGGCCAGGCCGGCGCCGACGCTCGGCGCGACGGCGGCGATCAGCGTGCCCACCCCGTACATCGCGGCGACCAGCAGCGCGCCGGCCAGCAGCGCCCAGCCCAGGGCCGGCGGCGCCGCCACACCGAAGGCCAGTGCGCCGATCGCCGCCATCAGCCCGACGCCGATCAGCACCTGGACCAGGCTCACCGCCATCTGCGCGGCGAGGATCATCGCCGGCCGGGCGGGCGTGACGGAGAGCCGGCGCAGGATCCCGTACTTGCGGTAGGTGCACAGGAAGGACGGCATGTTCACCACGCCCACCAGGGCCACCACCATGGTGGTGGTCAGCGGCATGATGATCCCGTTCATCACGGTGGTGCCGCCCGGCAGCACCTGGTCGCCGCCCTGCGACACCCCGTTCATCACCAGCAGCAGGACGGGGAAGCCGATCGGCACGACGAGCCCGGAGGTGTCGCGCACGACCATCCGGGCCTCGGCCAGCAGCAGCTGCCCCCAGGCGGCCGGGCCGGGGCGGCGGGCGGCGGGAAGAGCGGTTCCGGTCATCGGTCATCGTCCTTTCATCGCGGAGCCGTCCGCCGCCGGCTCCTCCGGTTCGTGGCCGGTGAGGGCGAGGAAGGCGTCGTCGAGCGTGGCGGTGCGGGTGCGGAAGTCGGTGGCGGGCACCCCGTGCCGCAGCAGCGCGGCGGTGACCTCCCCGACCAGGTCGCCGCCGCCGGAGACGGCCACCTCCCCGCCGCGCACGACCACCTCCTCCACCCCGGGCAGCGCGGTGAGCAGCGAGCGCTCCAGCGGGGCGTGGGCGCGGAAGGACACCTCCGCGCCGCCGCCGGCCCGGCCGATCAGGCCGGCCGGGGTGTCCAGCGCCAGCACCCGGCCCGCGTCGAAGACCGCGATCCGGTCGCACAGCCGCTCGGCCTCCTCCATGAAGTGCGTGACCAGCAGCACGGTGACGCCCTCGTCGCGCATCCCCTCGATGAGCCCCCACATGCCGCGGCGGGCCGAGGAGTCCAGCCCGGTGGTCAGCTCGTCCAGCACGGCCAGCCGCGGCCGCCCCACCAGCGCCAGCGCGATCGACAGCCGCTGGCCCTCGCCGCCGGAGAGCCCCTCGTACCGGGTGCCGCGCACCCCGCCCAGGCCGAGGCGCTCGACCAGCTCGTCCGGGTCCAGGCCGCCGGGGTAGAAGGACCGGTACATCCGCACCAGCTCGATCACGGTGAGGGCGGGGTGCAGGTGGGTCTGCTGCAGCTGGACGCCGACCGCCTGGCGCACCCGGTCGCGCTCCCGGCGCGGGTCGGCGCCGAAGACGCGCACCCGCCCGCCGTCCGGCCTGCGCAGCCCGACGGCGCACTCCACCGTCGTCGTCTTCCCGGCGCCGTTGCGCCCCAGCACCCCGAAGACCTCGCCCTGCTCGACGGCCAGGTCGACCCCGTCGACGACGGCCCGCCCGCGGTAGCTCTTGCGCAGCCCCTCGATCTCGATGGCGGCCATGTCCGCGCCTCCTCTCCGAACACCGGGGCGCGGTTCCCGCCCCGGTGCCGACCACGCTAGGAAGGCGCACCCCTCCGGCGTATCTGCCGCTCGTCACCGGTTCCGCCCGTGACTTCCGGCACCTGCCGGCGGCGCGGGCCCGCTCGGTAGGGTCGGAGCCATGGACGGCGGAGGCGGCGGCCGAACGGAGATGTGGGCGGGCATCGGCATGCTGGCCGTGTGCCTGCTCATCGGAGCGGTGGAAGGCTCCGGCGTGCTGGCCGCCGCCCCCTGGCCCTACTTCGCCGGGTGGCTCGCGGTCTTCGTCGCCTGCCTGGCCGCGCTGGTGGCCGCGGCCGTGCGCCCCACCCCCTCCTCGGCCCGGGCCCGGCTGCTCCTGCTCGCCCCGCCGGTGCTCACCGCCTCGGCCGTGGTGCTGCTCTCGCCCAACCGCGGCGGGATGGGCCTCATCCTCCTGGTGGTCGGCGCCGCGCTCTGCGCGATGCACGGCGGGCTGCGCGGGACCGCCGCCGCCATCGCCTGGAACTCCGCGGTGCTGGCCGCCGCGGCCCTGGGACTGGGGCCGCTGGTGGAGCAGGCGGCCCGCCCCTCCGAGGCGCTCGTCTCGGTGGTCCTCTACGGGCTGCTGCAGGCGGGCACCGGGGCGATGGTGTGGAGCCACCGGCGGGCCGCCGAGGCGCTGAAGGCCCTCTCGGCCGCCCACGTGGAGCTGCGCGGCGCCTCGGCGCTGCTGGCCGAATCCAGCCAGGCCCGCGAGCGGCTGCGCATCTCCCGCGAGCTGCACGACGTCCTCGGCCACCAGCTCACCGCCCTGGCGCTGGAGCTGGAGATCGCCGTGCACCGCGCGGAGGGCCCCGCCCGGGAGCACGTGGCCCGGGCGCGGGGGCTGGCCAAGGAGCTCCTCGCCGACGTGCGCTCGGTGGTGGGGAGCGAGCGGCACCGCTCCTTCGACCTGCACGCCGCGCTGGCCGCCGTGCTGGAGGGGATCCCCCGCCCGCGCACGGTCCTGGAGGCCGACCCGGGCATCGACGTCGACGACGAACGCGCCGCCGCCCTGGTGCGCGCGGTGCAGGAGATCGCCACCAACGCCATCCGCCACTCCGGCGCCGGCGAACTGCGGGTGCGGCTCACCGCCGACGGCGCCGGCGTGCGCCTGGAGGCGCGGGACGACGGGGTCGGCGCCGCCCGCGTCGTCCCCGGCAACGGGCTGCGCGGACTGCGGGAGCGGGTGGCGGCGCTCGGCGGGACCGTCGAACTCGACGGCTCGGACGGCTTCTCGGTCCGCGCCGAACTGCCCGCCCGGGAGGCGGTGCCGACGTGATCCGGGTCTGCGTGGCCGACGACCAGACCCTGGTCCGCCAGGGCATCGAGAACCTGCTCGCGCTCAGCGGGGAGATCGAGGTGGTGGGGCGCGCCGCGGACGGCGACGAGGCGCTGGCCGCCGTCGAGCGGGAGCGGCCCGACGTCCTCCTGCTCGACCTGCGGATGCCCGGCCGGGACGGCATCGCCACCCTGGAGGCGCTGCGCGAGGCCGGCGGCACCGTACCGGTGCTCGTCCTCACCACCTTCGACGACGACGAACTGGTGCTGCGCGCGCTGCGCGCCGGAGCCCGCGGCTACCTGCTCAAGGACGTCACCCTGGAGGAGCTGGTCGGGGCGGTCCGGACGCTGGCCGAGGGGGGCACGCTGGTCCGGCCCGCGCTCACCGACCGGCTGCTGCGCACCGTCGGCGCGAAACCGGAACCCGACGGGTTCGCCCACCTGCCCGTCCCCGAGCCGCTGACACCGCGGGAGACCGAGATCCTGCGGCTGCTGGCCGGCGGCTTCACCAACCGGGAGATCGCCGACGCCCTCTTCCTCGCCGAGGGCACCGTGAAGAACCACGTCTCCACGGTGCTGGCCAAGTTCGGCGTCAAGGACCGCACCCGCGCCGTGCTGCGCGCGCTCCACCTGGGCCTGCTGTCCGCGCCCTCCGGCCGGTGCGCCGGACCGCCACCCGCCTCTCCCCGATGACCTCGGCGCCGCCGCAGTCTCGAAGCCGGTCGAGACGGCGACGGCGCCGAGATCATCGCCCTGGGGCGGGGCATCGCGGCCGCGGTCAGCCGGGCCGGTACGGCAGGACCGCCTCCAGGGCGGCCATGTGCCCGGGGGTGCCGGCGGCGACCCGGACCGGGGGCGCCTCCCCGGCGGGAGAGGGCATCCGGTAGCCGACCGCCAGGCCGCGCGGCTGGTGCACCACGGTCCGCACCCCCGGCAGCGACTTGGGCGTCTCCTCCCAGTTGAAACCGGCGACCACGCGCACCCCGGCGGCCGCGCCCGGCGGGGGCGGGGCGGCGACCAGGGCGGTGTCCCAGTGGGAGGCGGCGGTGTGCGCGGCCACCGGGCCGGTGCCGCGCCAGGCGGTGACCGCGGCGAAGTGCCAGTGCCTCCCGTCGAAGGCGATCCGGTGGGCGGCGGGGGCGCCGGCGGCCGCGCGCTCGAACAGCCACACCGCCACCCCGTCGCCGACCTGCTCGCGCCGGAGCGGCGACCACCCCTCCGGCGCGGCCGGCCGGTCGCGGTCGTTGGCGCAGGCGTGCAGCAGCAGCCGGTGCCCCGGCGCCGCCCCGTCCGGCGTGGGCACGGTGACGGTGCGGGTGTACCCGCCGGCCTGCGACGCGGAGACGAACGCGTCCTCGGCCCCGTGCACGAACTCCTCGGTGAACACGCTGTCGTCCACCGGGGTGCCGTCCACCGACGGCGGGTCCTGCATCCGCACCTGCCACCCGGCCCGAACCGTCGCGGGCAGGGCCGGCCGGTTCCAGCCGCCGAAGGAGGACCGCGGCGCCTCACCGATCGAGGACGGCCAGCCCGCGGTGTCCCCGGCGAACTCGTGCAGCGCGACGTCGCCGAAGCCCGCCGCGCCGGGGCCCATCACGTCCCCCCACATGCCGCGCCCGGTGTAGACGGCGGGCCGCAGCCCGTAGGAGCGGACCCCGTCCACGTACTCCCGCCGCAGCGGGTAAGGTCCGCCCGGTTCGGGCTCCACGTCCAGCACGAAGAACCTCAGCTCGGCGCGGAGCTCGGCGGGCAGCGCGCGCACCCCCTCCTCCCACAGGTGCACCGGCCGGGAGTAGCAGCCGACCCACAGCCCCGCGGCCAGGGCCCGCTCCAGCGCCGCCGCGGCGTGGCCGTTGCGCTCGGGGACCCCGTCCCAGAAGGTGTGCGCGGTGGTGATGAACCCGCCGTACCCCAGGTCGCGGAGGCGGTCGAACCAGGCCCGCTCCCGGGGCGGCCCGCCGCCGCCGAAGTCGGTGTCGACCGCCCTGGTCAGCCCGGTCATCCGCCGCCCCTCCCGCGCGCCGCGCCGGCCGGCGCCGTCCTCACGGCCGGTCCACCGCCTCGATGACCAGTTTGAACTGGGCGTGCACCACGGTCGCGGTGTCGGCCCCGGTGTGTCCCACCATCACCGCCAGCGGGGTGTCCGGGCGGACGAAGATCCCGTGCACCTTGGTGAAGCACTGCATCCCGGGGGAGGGCGGGCGGTGGTCGGTGGCGGTGGAGTCGGCGCCGCCGGACAGCCCGAGCGGATCGCGCACGAACCGGTCCCGCAGCTCGCGGTAGGGGCCGGCCTCCCACTGGATCATCGCGTGCAGGGTGCCCCACCCGGCCGCGGCCGGCCAGATCAGCGAGGACCGGTCGTCGGGGTAGTCCGAGCGCCCGCCGTCGGGCTGCTCGGGGTGGTGCATCCGCCACGGGTCGTGGGACTCGCCGGCATAGGGGAACCGCAGCAGCGAATAGCCGCCCCCGCCGGGGATCGGCTGGGGGTCGCCGCAGATCAGCGAGCACACCTGAACAGCCAAGGGGGGCCTCCTCGCGTCGGGGGGTCCGCGGCCCGGCCGGGCCGCGCCCTCCGATCATCGGCGCGGGCCCGCGCCCGGGTAAAGCCGTGCCGCTCACCGCCGGTGCGCGGGCGGGCGCTACCGTGTCCGGCACGGCGGGCGCCGCCCCGGGCCCGGCCGGATTCGGAGCGGACGGAGGCCGCGATGGACGCTGTTCCCCGCGAGGTGGAGACGGCCGTGGTCGGCGCCGGGCTGATGGGCTCGGCCGCCGCCTGGGCGCTGGCCCGCCGGGGCCGCTCGGCGGCGCTGTTCGAGCAGTACCCGATCGGCCACCGCGCCGGAAGCTCGCACGGGAGCGCGCGGATCGTCCGCCGCGCCTACGCCGACCCGTTGCACGTGCGGCTCACCGGGCGGGCCATGGAGCTGTGGCGGGAGGCCGAGGAGCGGTCGGGGCGGGCGCTGCTGCGGATGACCGGCGGCCTGGACCACGGGCGCTCCGGGGTCGGGGAGATCGCCGCGGTACTGGAGGCCCAGGGCCTCCCGCACGAGCTGCTCGACCCGGCCGAGGCCGAGCGGCGCTGGCCCGGCATGCGCTTCGAGGGCCGGGTGCTGTTCCACCCCGAGGCCGGGACCGTCGACGCAGACGGCGCGGTCGCCGCCTTCACCGCCCTGGCCCGCGCCGGCGGCTGCTCGGTGCACCCCGAGACCCCCGTCCGGCGGATCGCGGTCGACGGCGACCGGGTCCGGCTGGAGACCGCGGCCGGGACGGTGCGGGCCCGGCGCGCCGTGGTCGCGGCCGGCGCCTGGGCCGCAGGGCTGCTCGGCGGGCTGGTGCCGCTGCCCGAACTGGCCGTCACCCAGCAGCAGGTCTTCCACTTCCCGCGGCGCGGGCTGGCCGCCGACGCCCCGACCGCCGTGCACCACACCGCCGACCCGGTGGTCTACAGCCTGCCCGGCGGGCGCGACGGCGGGCCCGGCGACGGCCGCAAGATCGCCGAGTACCGCGACCCGCTGGGCGCCCCGGTCACCCCGGACACCCGCAGCGGGGCGGTCGACCCGCGCGCCCGGGAGCGGGTCGCCGACTACGTCCGCCGCTGGCTGCCGGGGCTGGACCCGGAGCCGTTCAACGAGGCGACCTGCCTGTACACCTCCACCGCGGACGAGGAGTTCGTGCTGGACCGCTCCGGCCCGGTGGTGGTCTGCTCGCCCTGCTCCGGGCACGGCGCCAAGTTCGCCCCGCTGGTCGGGGAGAGCGCCGCCGACCTGGCCGGCGGCGGCCCCCCGCTGAGCCCCCGGTTCGCCCTGAACGCCCCGAGGGGCTGACGCCCCGCCGGGGCGTCCTATGCCCGTGCCCGTGCGGCCTCCGGCACTTCCGGCTCGGGCCGGCGGCGGGCGGAGCACCGCCCGCCGCCCTTGCAGCCGGAAACCCGTCTCCGCAGGACGCCTCCCCCGCCTCGCCGCCGGCCCGGATCGACGGGGGCGCCGACCGGCCCCGTGCCGGACGTGCGGGCGCCGTACCCCCGGCCGGGGCGGGCCTTTCCGGCCCGGCCGGGGAAGCGGAGATCGGGCCGGAGCCGGCCCGGGGCGCCGGGCGGCCCGGCCGCGGTGCGGGGCCTCAGCCGCGGCGCAGCCGCCACACGAAGTAGGGCGTGCCGATCAGCGCGGCGAGCAGCCCCGAGGGGATCTCGGCCGGGGCGATGAGCACCCGGCCCAGGGTGTCGGCGGCCACCAGCAGCGCCGCGCCGAACAGGGCGGCCACCGGCAGCATCCGGTGCGCCCGCGGCCCCGCCGCCAACCGGGCGGCGTGCGGGGCGACCAGGCCGATGAAGGCCACCGTGCCGACCACCGCGACCGCGCACGCGGCCAGCGCCACCGCCAGGATCAGCACGGCGAGCCGGGTGCGCTCCAGCGGCAGGCCGAGCGTGCGCGGCGTGTCCTCGCCCAGCGCGAGCAGGTCGATCCGGCGCAGCGCCAGGACCAGCAGGACCGCCCCCGCCGCCGCGGCGGCGGCCAGCACCGCCAGGTCGGTGTGGTCGCGCGCGTAGGTGCTGCCCGACAGCCAGGTCAGCGCCTGGGCGGTGCGGAACCGCGCCCCGGTGACCAGGTAGTTGGTGGCCGCCGTGGTCAGCGCGAAGACGCCGACGCCCACCAGCACCAGCCGCTCCGGCGCCACCGAGCCGCGGTGCCGGGACAGCCCGTAGGCGAGCAGGAACGCCGCCGCCCCGCCGGCGAAGGCCGCCGCCGGCAGCAGCGCGTAGGGCAGCGCCGGCAGCGCCACCAGCACCACGGCCGCGCCCAGGCCCGCACCGCCGCTCACCCCCATGACGGTCAGGTCGGCCAGCGGGTTGCGGGACACCGTCTGCACGATCCCGCCCGCCACCGCCAGCAGCGCGCCGGCCAGCGCCGCCACCAGCAGCCGGGGCAGCCGGTACTCGGCGACCACGTTGCGGGCCAGGTCGGAGCCGCCCCCGGTGGCCAGCGAGAGCAGCTCCCCCGGCGGCACCGCCACGTCGCCGGCCAGCAGCCCGGCCGCGACCAGGGCGGCCAGCCCCAGCGACCCCGCGCCCAGCACCAGCGGCAGCGGGAACCGGCGGCCGCCGCGCGCCCCCGGCGCCGCCGGCGGCGCGGGCGGCTCCGCCGGCAGCCTGCGGGCCAGCAGCAGGAACAGCGGGGCGCCGAACAGCGCCGCGACCACACCGGCCGGCACCTCGTTGCCGGTGGGCGAGGTGACCCGGGCCAGCAGGTCGGCGCCGAGCAGCAGGGCGCCGCCCCACAGCGCGGCGGCGGGCAGCAGCACCCGGTGCCCGCGCACCCCGCACAGCCGCACGATGTGCGGCGCGGCCAGCCCGATGAACCCGATCGGGCCGGTGATCGCGACCGCGGCGGCGGCGAGCAGCACCGAGAGCAGCACCGCCGACAGCCGCAGCCGCCCCACCCGGACGCCCAGCCCGCGGGCGGTGTCGTCGCCGGTGGCCAGGATGTCCAGGCCGCGGGCGAGCAGCAGGCCGCCGACCAGGCCCGCGGCCAGCAGCGGCAGCAGCGCCAGCGACCGTCCGCTGTCGGCCACGGCCAGCGAACCGTGTCCCCAGAAGAACACCGCGCCGGTCTCCTCCTGGAAGAGCAGCACCAGCACCGCCGACACGCTGGACAGCGCCAGCGACACCGCCACCCCGGCCAGCACCAGGTGCGAGGAGGCGCTGCGGCCGCCGGCCACGGCGTGCACCAGCGCGGCGGCGGCCAGCCCGCCCAGGAACGCGAGCGCGCCCCTGGGCAGGTCCCCGAAGGAGGCCCCGGTGACGCCGGCCAGCACCACCGCCAGATAGCCGCCGGCGGTCACACCGAGGGTGTCCGGGGAGGCGAGCGGGTTGCGCACGCAGGACTGCAGCAGCGCACCGGAGACCGCCAGCGCGGCGCCGGCCACCAGCCCGGCGAGGGTGCGCGGCAGCCGCGCGCCCAGCAGCACCGCGCGGGCGTGCTCGTCCCCGCCGATCAGGGCCGGCAGGTCGGACAGGCCGACGCCGGTGCGGCCGTACCCCAGGTGCAGCAGGGCGACGGCGGCCAGCGCCAGCAGGCCGCCGAGGAGGACCGCGGCGGCCGAGGCGGCGGGGGAGAGCCGCCGCGCAGGGGGCTTCGGGGCTCCGGAGGGGCGCCCGGCGGTCCCGCCGAGCGCCCCCGGAGCCGGGGCGCGGGTGCTCATCCGGTGAGCGCGCCGGTGATCTCGTCGGCGACCTGCCGCGCCGAGTAGGGGCCGCCGAAGTACCAGGTGCCCGGGTCGAGCGCGTGCACCCGGTCCTCCTCGACGAACTCCAGCCTCTTCCACAGGGCGTTGTCGGCGAAGTCGCCGGTGAACACGTCGTCGTCCTCGGCGGCCACGTAGACCAGGTGGGAGCCCTGGACCGGCTCCAGGCCCTCGACGTCGACCTTGCTCATGCCGTAGGCGTCGGCCTCGGCCTGCCAGGCGTTGGCGAGCCCGAGCTCGCCCAGCAGCGCGCCGGGGATGGTGCTGTCGGTGAGCACCTCGACCACGGCGGCCCCGTCGCCGGTGTAGCCGCGCGCCACCGTCACCTCCGTGCCGTCGGCGCCCGCCTCGGCCAGCTCCTCCTTCATGCCGGCCAGCTCGGCGTCGAGGTCGGCGAGGACCTGCTCCCCGGTCTCCTCCTCGCCCACCGCGGTGGCGATGGTGGAGAAGGTGGTGCGCATCTCGGCGTACTCGCCCTCCTCGGCGTAGGGGTCGAACACCAGGGTGGGGGCGATCTCCTGGAGCTGTTCGAGGTTCTCGCCGGAGCGCAGCTCCGAGGTGATGATCAGGTCCGGGTCGAGCGCGCGGATCGACTCCAGGCTGGGGGCGTCGCGCAGGCCGACGTCCTCCACGCCCTCCTCGAAGCGGGGGCCGGCGGTGACCCAGCCGTTGTAGCCCTCGGTGTCGGCGACGCCCGCCGGGGAGACGCCCAGGGCCAGCAGGTCCTCGGCGTAGGTCCACTCCAGCGCGACGACCTTCTCGGCCGGGGCGTGCAGCTCCAGCTCGCCGAGGGTGTGCTCCAGGGTGATCGCGCCGCCGCCGGCGCCGCCGGAGGTCCCGGCCTGTTCGCCGGCGGCGCCGCAGCCGGCGGCGGCGAGGCCGAGGGCGAGCACGGCGGCGGAGGCGAGGGGTCTGTTCATGGGGGAGGTGTTCCTTGATCTGCTCGGTCGATGGGGACGGAGGGGGGAGAGGAGGGGGTGGTCAGGCGGGGGAGGTGGTGGAGGCGGCCGCCGCGGCCGGGCCGGGGGCGCCGCCCCGCCGGTAGGGCAGGCAGGTCGGCAGGCCGGTGTGCGGGTCGGTGATGACGGTGGTGTCGATGCCGAAGGCGGTGCGGACCACCTCCTCGGTCATCACCTCGGCGGGGCGGCCGTGGGCGACGATCCGCCCGCCGGCCAGCACCGCCATGGTGTCGGCGAACGCGGCCGCCTGGTTGAGGTCGTGCAGGACCACGGCGACGGTGATGCCGTGCTCGTCGGCCAGCGAGCGCACCAGCCGCAGCACCTCCACCTGGTAGCGGATGTCCAGGTAGGTGGTGGGCTCGTCGAGGAGCAGCACCCCGGCGCGCTGGGCCAGGGCCATGGCGATCCAGGCGCGCTGGCGCTCGCCGCCGGAGAGCCGGTCCAGCGGGCGGTCGCGCAGCGGCAGCATGCCGGTGGCCTGCAGCGCCCACTCGACGGTGTCCCGGTCGTCGCCGCCCGCGGACCGGGACAGCAGCCCCTGGTGCGGGTGGCGGCCGTAGGCCACCAGCTCGGCGACGGTGATGCCGGCCGGGACGGTCGGCGTCTGGGTGAGGAAGGCGAGCCGCCGCGCCAGCTCGCGCGGCGGGTAGGAGGCCACCTCGCGGCCGTCCAGCAGCACCCGCCCCTCCTCGGGGCGGTGCAGCCGGGCCAGGGTGCGCAGCAGCGTCGACTTGCCCGAGCCGTTCGGCCCGACGAGGGCGGTGACCTCGGCGTGCGGGAGGTCGAGGGAGACATCCCGGCAGATCGGTGCGCCGCCGTGGGCGAGCCGCACGCCCTCGGCGCGCATCGGGACGGTCATTCCTGGCCTTTCGGTCTCGGGGGAGGCGGTGGGGGCACCGCCGGCGCCATCGGCGGAGGCCAAGCCTAACTTAGGCAAGGCTTCACTACTCACCCGGGCGGCTCCAGTGGCTCCTCCCTCCGCCTCCCCCTGGGCGGCACTTTCGGACGACGGGGGAATCCCCGTGAAGGGGAAAGCGCGGCCGAATTCGCCGCCGAAGGTCTGAGTGGCCGAATCCGGACGCGATCCCGTCCGGGTTCGGCCACCGGGCGAACTCGGTCGAAAAAAGGGACGGAAAAGCGGTCCAAGGAAACGTTCCCTGCATTGTCCGTGCAGGTCAACACGGTGCTCCCGTTCGGTTCGGGTGACATGGACCTCATCTCCGCCCGAAAGCGATCTTGAAAACGCCTTTTTCCTTTCAAGGGTCGGCTTCCGATACTCGAAGGCGCGAGGGAGCGCTCGCGGACACCGGATTCCGCCGGAATTCACCGGCGGGGCGCGAGCGCGGCGAACGGGGGTTCACAGTGTCGGAGTTGCTGGAGGAGACCACGGAGGCGATCGGCCTGCCCGACGAGCAGGCCGGCACCGGGCGGCCGGCGGGGGAGCTGCGGCCGTTCCTGGACGAGCTGCGCATCCCGCCGCGGCTGGTGCCCGGACCCCGGGAGGAGCGCGACGGCATCACCGTCGACCTGCGCACCGCCTGGGTGCGGCTGCACTCCCAGCTCCCGCCCACCCGGGTGTGGGCCTACGCAGGCCATTTCCCCGGACCGACCATCGAGGCGCGGCGGGGGCGGCGCCTGCGGGTCGCCTGGACCAACAGGATCACCGGCCCCTACCCGGTGACCGCCGCCGAGGAGCCGGGCGAGGACGGCGCCCCGCCGCCCACCAACGCCCCCGGCCGCGGCGAGCGGGCCGAGACCGTGGAGGGCGTCGACGCGCTGCCGCCGTGGACCGTCACCCACCTGCACGGCGCGGTGACCGGGGCGGGCGACGACGGCTGGGCGCAGAACGCGGTCCTGCCGGGCGGTTCCATGCTCGCCGAGTACCCGAACGAGCAGCGGGCGATGACGCTCTGGTACCACGACCACGCCATGGACATCACCCGGTGGAACGTCTACTCCGGGCTGCTCGGCATGTACCTGCTCCGCGACGACGAGGAGGACGCGCTGCGGCTGCCCTCCGGCGACTACGAGGTCCCGCTCATCATCGCCGACCGCAACCTCGACACCGACGCCGACGGCCGGCTCACCGGCCGCCTGCTGCACAAGACCGCCATCGTCGGCCGGGACGAGGAGGGCGGGAACCTCACCCTCCCCTTCCTCGGCCCCTACACCCTGGTCAACGGCGTCATCTGGCCCTACCTCGACGTCGAGGCGCGCTGGTACAGGTTCCGGCTGCTCAACGCCTCCAACGGGCGCACCTTCCGGTTCGCGCTGATCGACGAGGAGACCGGCCGGCCGGTGACCGGCGCGGTCAAGCAGATCGGCACCGAGGGCGGGCTGATGGCCTCCCCCGTGGACGTCGACGCGCCGCTGGAGGTGGCCCCCGCCGAGCGGGTGGACCTGCTGGTGGACTTCTCCCGGCTGCGCGGCCGCACCCTCCGCCTGGTCAACACCACCCCCGGCACCGCCCCCGGCGAGCCCGACCCCGACCGGAACGTGCCGTTCCCCGAGGTGATGCGGTTCCGCGTGGCGCGGCGCAGGGTCCGCGACGAGTTCGTGCTGCCGGAGCTGCTCTCCTCCTTCACCAGGATCACGCCCGGCCGCATGCCCGAGCACGGCCACCGGCTGGTCGTGCTCACCCCGCCCGGCACCCGGGGCGGGCGCGGCCACCCCGAGATCTGGGAGATGGAGCGGGTCGACCCGGCGGAGGTGCAGGTCCCGAGCGACGGCGTGATCCAGGTCCGCCGGGCCGGGGAGGCGGAGCCCGCGACCTACCGCCGCATCTCCAGGGCCTTCGACGACGCCCTCGGCTTCACCGTGAACCTCGGCGACTGGGAGCGGTGGAGCTTCCTCAACCTCGCCGACCCGCAGCCGATGCACCCGATGCACATCCACCTCATCACCTTCCAGGCGGTGGGCCGGCAGACCTACGACGTCAGCGGCTTCGACCCGGAGCTGGGCGGCACCCGGACCCCGGTCGCCGCGACCGGGGAGCTGCCGATCGAGGCCGTGGAGCACGGCTGGAAGGACACCATCCGGGTCCCGGCGGCGCAGATGGCCGAGGTCATCGGCCGCTTCGAGGGCGCGACCGGGCGCTTCATGTACCACTGCCACCTGCTCGAGCATGAGGACATGGGGATGATGCTGCCGTTCGTCGTCCGCCCGCCCGAACTCGCCCCGTTCGGCCACGGCGGCGGCCACCACCGCTGACCCGCGACGGGGGAGGGGCGCCGTGCGCCGGGCGGCGCCCCTCTCCGCACCTCCCCGGGCCCCGCCGCCGCGGCCCTTCCGGAACACCCGGACGGGACTGCGGGCGCCCGCCCTACCAGGCCCCGGCGCTACGCGACGGCGAGCCGCAGCGCGAGCGTGCCCGCGGCGGTCGCGACCGCCGCCGCGACACAGGCGGTGAACACGGGGACTCCCTTCCAGGGGCGGCCGGGGCCGCTCCGGAGCGATCGATGCCCCGACCCTGCCCGGCACCCGATACAAGCCTCTATAACCTGTTGGTATGGACGTGGACACGCGGCTGGTGCGCTACTTCGCGGCGGTCGCCGAGGAGGGCGGCCTCACCCGCGCGGCCCGGCGCCTGTTCGTCTCCCAGCCCGCGCTGACCAAGCAGATCCGGCGCCTGGAGACCGGGCTGGGGGTGGAGCTGTTCACCCGGTCGCGGAGCGGGATGGCGCTCACCGAGGCCGGGCGGGCCCTGGCCGAGCAGGCCCCGGAGCTGCTGGCCGCCTGCGACCGGGCGCTGCGGGAGACCAAGAGCGCGGCCAGCCGGGCCGCCCGGGTGCTGCGGGTCGGCTTCCTGGCCAGCGCCGCCAACGAGGCCACCCAGGACATCATCGCCGGCTTCGGCCGCCGCCGGCCGGGGTGGAGGGTGGAGATGCGCCAGGCGGCCTGGTCCGACCCGACAGCCGGGCTCGCCGACGGCGAGGTGGAGGCCGCCCTGCTGCGGCTGCCCTTCCCCGGCGCCGGGGCGCTGCGGGCGGAGGTCCTGCTCACCGAGGAGCGGCAGGTGGCGCTGCCCGCCGCGCACCCGCTCGCCGGGCGCGACCGGATCGACTTCCGGGAGCTGCGGGACGAGCCGTTCGTCGCCGCGCCGGCCGAGACCGGGCGGTGGCGCGACTACTGGCTGGCCGCCGACGAGCGCGGCGGCCGGCCGCCGCGCATCGGCGCCGTCACCGACCAGCCCGACGCCTGGCTGCAGGCGATCGCCAACGGCTACGGCATCGCCCTGGCCCCCGAGTCCGCGGCGCGCTTCTACGCGCGCCCCGGCGTCGTCTACCGCCCCGTCACCGGGGTCGCCCCCAGCAGCGTCGCCGTGGTCTGGCCCCCGGCGGCCGACACCGACCCGGTCGTGCAGGACTTCGTCCGTTGCTGCCGGGATGCGGTCGGCGGACCGGCGGAGGAGGACCCGCCGGGCGGCCCGGGACCGGCCCCCGGGTAGCGTCCGGGCGGCCGGACCTGCGGCTCATTCCCACCCATCTCGGCGACGACGTCACGCACTCCGCGCGCCCCAACGTCGTCTTCCCCGAGGACGGGCAGGTCTTCGAGATCACCGAACGGGGCCTCCGGGCCGGGCCCCGGGCGGTCCCCGGGCAGCGCGGTGGGCGGGAGGGCATCGTTCCGGGGGTGCCGGGAGTGGGCCTCTGACCTGCGGGCGGCTTCCGGCGCGGAAGGGCGGGCGGGCGCTTTGCGCCCGCCGGGCGCCGGGTCAGGGGGCCGAGGAGGGGCGGGCGCCGGGCGGGACGTCCACCGGGATCTCCCCGCCCAGCCGGGCGCCGCCCTTCAGGTCCAGGCCGTCGCCGCTCCAGAACCGGCCGGGGTCGTACCAGTCGGGCCGCCGCCCGCCCGGCAGCAGCCCCATCGCCTCGTAGGTGAGCGCGACGACCTCCGCGCAGTAGGCGGTCTCCAGGGCCGCCTCGCTGCGGCCGCGCCGCCTCAGCAGCGGGGGGATCCGGCCGCGCAGCCACCGCCCGGCGAGCCGGGCGGTGGAGGGGAAGGGGGTCCCGTCCAGCCGGGCGACGGTGCGCAGCACGGCGTCCTCGGCCTCCCGGCCGACCGGGTGGTCGAGCTGGCGGAGCCAGGCGCGCTGCCCGTACTTGGTGGCCCAGACGACCACCGCGTCGCGGAGGTCGTGCAGCTGGACCCCGCGGTGGTGGCCGCCGGCCCACATGTCCGGCAGCGACTTGCCGAGCTCGGCGTGCCACATCAGCGGCGGCAGGTCGTCCAGGACGACGGACATGCCGACGTGGTTGACGGGGCTGTTGGTCGTCCACTGGATCGCCCGGTCCGGCACCGAGCTGCCGCGGAACAGCCACACATCGCCGGTCCGGGTGAGTTCGACGGCCTCGTCCAGGCTGATGCGCATATCGGTCACGGCTGTAGCCTAGGGGCCATGCGTTGGTGGAAGGCAATGGGACTGGCGGGCCTCGCGGGCGTCGCCGCCACCGGAGTGATCATCGCCCGGGCCGAGCGCCGCAGGCGCGCCTACACCCCCGACGAGGTCCGCGGCCGCCTCCGCTCCCGGTTCGCCGAGGCCGTCGAGGGCGCCCCCGACCGCCCCGCCGCGGAGACCGCCGCCGGCTGACCCCGCGCCGGTGCCCCGGAGGTGCTTCCGGAGGCGCTCCCCGCGCGGGGCGGCCCGCCCCGGGGGTCAGTCCAGGGAGCGTGCGTGCCTGCCGGAGTGCACCGGCCGCTGCGGCTCCCCCGGCTCGCCGCCGGGGGCCGGGACGCGGTCGGCGTCGCGGCGCCCGGCCAGGTAGGCCTCCTGGCGGGCCTCGGGGACCGGGCCGGCCGGTGCGGCGCCGCCGGACCAGCCGGCGGTCAGCCCGTAGACCGCCACCCCGTCGGCGAGGATCACCAGCACCGACCAGACCGGGTAGGCGTCGAGGAAGAGCAGCTGGGCGACGGCGTTCAGCCCGGCGGCCGCGGTGCCGAGCACCCTGGCCCGCATCCCGCCGTACGCGGCGGCGGCACCGGCCGCGATCAGGAGGACGCCCCACGCCGCCAGCAGCACCCCCCACGCGGCGTACCCGCTCACCAGCGGCTGCCCCTCCGCGGCCAGGTAGTACTCCGGGACGAACCCGGCCACCGCCCCCTGGACGAGGTTGGCCGCACCGGCGAAGACCAGCAGGCATGCGGCGAAGACCCGCCATCCGCTCGGCCGCCCGTTCACCATCGGTGCCCCCTTCGGTGCCCCGGCCGCTGCGGCCCGGGGCGCGTCGGCATCGGCCTCAGACCCCACCATGCCGGTGACCGGAGGAAGGACTCGATTGGCTCGCCGCCACGTTCGGGTAAAGTCCGCCGGCCGCCCGCCGCGGCGGCCGTCCCGGTCAGGACGGGTTGAGCAGCCCGGTGAGGTCGGCGTCGGCCTTCCCCAGCGCCTTCGCGGGGTCGTCGCCCTCGGTGACGGCGGTGAGCGCCTCGTGGATCACCCCGTCCTCGTGGACGGCGGGCCAGCCGGGGGCGGCCGGCGGGAAGAAGGCGTCCGGCAGCCGCTCGGCGGTGGCGGCGCGCAGCGGGTCGTCCAGGCCGGCGGAGTCCTCCAGCAGGTCGGGGTAGGCGGGGAAGGCCTCGGAGGCGTCGGCGCAGCGCGGGCCGAGCTCCTCGCCGGCCAGCAGGGCGACCAGGTCGAATGCGTACTCGGGGTGCGGGGTGCCCGCGGGCACCGCCAGCGCCGTACCGGAGGCGGGCGAGGCGGCCGGGCCGTCCGGGCCCGGGAGCGGCGCCGCGCCCAGGTTCTCCATCGCCTCGACGGTGGCCCCCTGCCGCAGGGCGGTGCGGGCCCACGGGCCGCTGACGACCATGCCGAGCTCGTCGGTCCCCAGTTCGTCCATCGTCTCCATCTCGAACAGGCCGGTGTACCGGCTCGAGGAGACCCCGTCCTGGTCGGGCAGGCCGGTGTAGAACTCGATGGCCCGCCTGCTCTCCGCCGAGGACAGCCGCCCCTGCCAGCGGCCGTCCTCCTGGGCCGCGATCTCGCCGCCGGCGGCCCGGACGAACCCGGAGAGGGCGAAGAAGGAGTCGGTCGGTGCGGCGAACCCGGGGGCGTCGTACTCCTCCTCGATCGCGGAGGCGACCTCCAGCAGGTCGTCCCAGGTCCGCGGCGGCTCCGCGCCGATCGCGTCGAGCCAGTCGGAGCGGTAGACCAGGGAGGCCGCGGTGAGCCGCCACGGTATCCCGTACTGCTCCCCTCGGTACCGCGTGGCCTCCACCGCCCCCTGGTGCAGCCGCCCGCCCTCCTCCCAGCCGGCGGTGTAGGCGTCCAGGCCGAGCAGGGCGCCCTGCTCGGCCCAGGACGCCGTCTCCGAGATGGACACCTCCACCACGTCCGGGCCCTCCCCGGCGGCCGCCGCCGCGGAGAGCCGCGCGGAGAGCCGGTCGCGGGGGATGTACTCCACCTCGACCGCGGTGTCCGGGTGGTCCTGCCGGTAGCGGCGCTCGGCCCCCTCGAACAGCGGGGCGGCGGCCTCGGCGGACTCCGGGGAGGGCTGCTCAAGCAGCCACACCGTCAGGGAGCCGGGTCCTTCCCCGCCCTGCGGGCCGCCGGGGCCGCCCCCGGGGGAGCGGAGCGCGACCCAGGCTCCGACAGAGGCGGCCAGCACGATCGCGGCGGCGCCGGCGATCGCGGCCGACGCGCCCCGGCGGCCGCGCCGCCCCGCCCGCGGCGGCGGGACGGGATCGGACGGCGGTCCGGGCGGCGGGGCCGGCGGGCGGGGGCCGCCCCCGCCCGGTACCGGGGCCTCGGCCCGTCCGGCCGGTTCCGGTGCGGCCGAGCGCACCACCGGGACGCCGTCCGGGGCGGGCCAGTCCCGGGCGAGCACCGCGGCCACGATGGTGTCGCCGTCGTCCCCGCCGATCCCGTCGGCCCCTGCGGCGGCGGCCATCCGGATCAGCTCCCCGGGGGAGGGGCGCTCGGCCGGGTCCTTGGAGAGCGCCAGCGCCACCGGCCCGGCCAGTTCCGGGGGGAGCGCGTCCAGCCGGGGCTCCTCGTTCAGGACCCGGTACATCATGGTCTCGGCGCCGCCGCGGCCGAACGGGGGCTCGCCGGTGGCCGCGTAGGCGACCAGGGCGCCCCAGGCGAACACGTCGTCCTCGGGGCCGGCGTGCCCCCGGTACCGCTCGGGGCTCATCCACCCCGGCGAGCCGAACAGCTCGCCGGTCATGGTCAGCCGGGTCTCGTCGACGGCCCGGGCGATGCCGAAGTCGATCACCTTGGGGCCGTCGGGGGCCAGGATCACGTTGGCCGGTTTGAGGTCGCGGTGGACGATCCCGGCGGCGTGCACGCCCTCGATCGCCTCGGCCATCGCCACCGCCAGCGCCCGCGCCCGGGCGGGCGGCATCGGCCCCTGGCCGGTGATCCGCCGGCTCAGCGTCGGGCCGGGCACGTACGCGGTGGCGTACCACGGGGGGACGTCCTCGGGGCCGGCGGCGACCAGCGGCGCGGCGCACCGCGCCCGCACCCGCTCCATCAGCCGGATCTCCCGGGTGAACCGCTCCCGGAACCAGGCCTCGTCGCTCAGGTCGGTGCGGATCACCTTGACCGCGGCCCGGTCCCCGCCGGGGCCGGTGGCGCCGTAGACCACGCCCATCCCGCCGGCTCCGAGCCTGCCCCGGATCCGGAAGGGGCCGATCCGCCGCGGGTCTTCGGGCCTGAGGTCCGACATGGGGGGTGAGGGGGGCACGGGGGCTCATTCCGGTCGCCGGCTCGGGGCGGAACCGATCCCACCGGACGCGCGTGCGCGGTGTCAATACGGGGGAGGAGCCGGGCCTCTTCCGGCCGCTGCGGAGGGGCGGCCGGTCAGGAGCGGGGGCGCGGGGGCGGTGCCGGGCGTCCGCTGCGGGGCGGCGGGCGGGTGCCGGGCGGAGCGGCGCTCCGGGGGGAGGCGCCGCTCGCCGGGAGCCGGGGCCGGCTCATCGGGGACGGGGGACGCTAGCCGTTGCAGCCGCAGGAGCAGCCGGCCGAGCAGGAGCACGAGGAGCCGTGCCCGCAGGAGCATCCACTCATCGGGGTGTCACCTCCCTCTCTCCTACGGAGCATCAGCGGTGCGCCTCGGAAAGTCAACGGCCTCCGGGGCGGTGCGGCGGTCTGCGCGGCGGCGGGAGGGGGCTTTCCGCGTGTCCCCCTGGCGCGCCGACCGTTCCGTCCCGATCATGGTGGTATGGCCATCACGCACGCCAGGCTGATCGCCCTTCCCGTCGTCGACCAGGACCGGGCCAGGGACTTCTACGTCGGCGTCCTCGGGTTCACCGTGCTGGCCGACCGCACCCTGGGGCACGTCCGATGGCTCCAGGTGGCCCCGCCCGGGGCGGGCACCGGGTTCGTGCTGACCGTGCTGGAGCAGGGCTTCACGCAGTGCGGAACCCGGGGCATCACCCTGGAGAGCGACGACCTGGACGGCGACTGCGCCCGGCTGGCCGCCGCGGGGGTCGAGGTGGAGGGCCCCGACGAGCACCCCTGGGGGCGCGAGGCGGGCTTCAGCGACCCGGACGGCAACGCCTTCGTACTGGCCGAGCCGGCGGCCGGCGGCGCCTGACCGGAGGACGGGCGGGCGGACGGGGAGGCGGCGCCCCGCCTCCCGCCGGCCGCCGTGCCCTTCTCGCCCCGCTCCGCCCCTGATGGGGGAGCGCGGCCCCCGGCGGGGCCGCCGGGCCTGCGCCGCTCCGCCCGCACCGGGGCCGGTGCCCCGTCGGCCCGCCGGCCGGGGCGGCGTCCGCCGCTCCGGGGAGGGCCCCGGAGGTCCTCGCCCCCGCTCCGCACCGGGCCGCCGCGCGGTGCCGACCGGCTCTTTCGCATGGTCCGCATCCAGGGCCGGGCGGTGCCGACGTGTCCCCTCCCTGCTTCTCGCCCTCCCGGCCGCGCCGGTCCGGAGCATCCCGCCGGCCGTTGTACAGTAATGATAATCATTTTCAAAGTTCGGGTGAGGAGAGACGAGGTTCCCCGACATGGACTACGCCCTGCCCGCGCGCGTCGCCCTGGTGACCGGCCTGCACGGCGGCGCGCGCACCCGCGCGGTCGACCGGCTGCTGATGGCCGAGCCCGGCGCGATCGCCGTCCACCACGACATGAGCCGCATCGCCGAGGGCGAGGTGCACCGGGTGGTGCGCGACCGCTGGGGGGTCGTCGAGCGGACCCGGGTCGAACTGGTGCACTCCTGCGTCTCCTGCACCATGCGGCTGGACCTGATCCCGCTGCTGTGCCGGCTGGCCGAGCGCGGCGAGCACCCGCTCTACGTGGTCGAGGGCTGGGACTCGGTGCCGCCCCGCGCCATCGCGGAGGCGCTGACCATGAGCACGGTCGGCGACCGGCCGGTGACCGACCTGCTCCGGCTCTCCGGCGTCATCGGCGCGGTCGCCGCCGACCGCCTGCTGGGCGACCTCGCCACCGCCGACGCGCTGGCCGACCGGGGGCTCGACGTCGCCGAGGAGGACGCCCGGGGCGTCGCCGAGGTCCTGGTGGAGCAGGTGGAGTACCCCGGGTCGGTGGTGCTGGACGCGGAGGGGTGCACCACTCAGGAGCGCGACCGCTGCGCGGCCATGCTGGTCCAGCTCAACCCGGCGGCGGTCGTCGCGCCCCCCGAGGGCGACGCGCTGCGGGTCATGGCCGACGCCGGGTTCGACCCGGAGGCGGCCGCCGCGCGCACCGACCCGGCCACCGCCCAGCCCCCGGACTTCCACGAGGCCGGCGGGGTCCGCACCGTCACCTGGCGCCGCTCCCGCCCGCTCCACCCCGGCCGGCTGCACGGCGCCCTGGACGACGTGATCTCCTGCTCGGTGCGGAGCCGGGGCCGGTTCTGGCTGGCCAGCCACCCCGACACCATGCTCGCCTGGGACGGCGCGGGCGGCGCGGTCGCCATCGAGCCCAACGGCCCCTGGCTCGCCGCGCTCCCCGACGCCGCCTGGGAGCTGGTCTCCGAGCACCGCAAGGCCGCCGCCTCCCTGGATTGGCGGCCCGAGCACGGCGACCGCTGCCAGTGCATCAGCTTCACCGGCCCGGGCCTGGACGCCGAGCGGCTCACCGCGCTGCTCGACTCCTGCCTGCTCACTGACGAGGAGATGGCCGCCGGCTACACCCGCGGCGGCTCCGACGACCCGTTCGACGACATCATCGCCGCCGCCCGCTGAGCCCGCCCCGAACCCAGGCCGCCGCACCGGAAGCGAGAGAGAAGGAACCGCCGTGCCCGCGAACCGCCGAGTCCCCCGCCGCCCCAAGTCCGACCCGCTGAAGGGCGTCGACTACATCGACTACAAGGACACCGACCTGCTCCGCAAGTTCATCTCCGACCGGGGAAAGATCCGCAGCCGCCGGGTCACCGGGGTGACCGCCCGGCAGCAGCGGCTCATCGCCGCCGCGATCAAGAACGCCCGGGAGATGGCGCTGCTGCCCTACCCGGCCCAGGAGCGCACCGCGTCCCGCCGCACCGGCTGACCCGGGCCGGGGCCGCGCCGTCCCGCCGCCCTTCCCCGGCCCGGGCCGGTGGGGCGGCCCCGGCCCAGGGGCCGGCCGCGCGGCTCCGCGCACCCGGCAGGGGCGGCCACCGCCGAGGAAGCGCCGGGGCGCGGCCCCGTGCCGCCCGCAGGCCGCCCCTCGGTCCGCGCCGTCAGTCCGCGCCGGGGAAGGCGGCGGTGCGCCACCACTGGCCGGCCTTCAGGTGCCCGATCAGCCGGGGGTCGGCGACCAGCACGTCGTAATCGGCCCCCATGCGCACCTCCTCGCAGCGGACCAGGTTCGCGGCGGCCTCCGGGGACATCTCGCCCAACGGACCCTCGTCCTCCCAGGGGAATCCCGTGCCGGCCGCGCGCAGCCGCTCTTCGGCCTCCGCGGTGAAGGGGTGGTTGCGCGTCGCGATCCGCTCCACGCCCACGACGAAGTCCTCGTGCAGGCGGCCCTCCTCCTCGGCGAGGAGGTCCAGTACGGCCTCGTCCTCCTCCAGGTCGCTGCGGAAGAAGTCCGCGCCGTCGGGCAGCGGGGAGTGCCGGACGTCCGGGTCGACGGCGGTCACCCGCAGCCGTATGCGGCGGTGCGGCGGATCGACCGCCAGCACCCGTATCGCGTAGAGGTCGGTCATGGCGCCGTATCCTCCCAGCCGCCTCGGACAGGCCCCGCCGCTTCCGGGCCGGCGGGCGGGCCGGATTCGGCCCGGCGCGCATCCGCCCGCCTTCGCATGGACCGCCGCGAAACGGGCATGATGGGCCGATGAAGCAGCCCCTCAGGCAGGCCGAGAGCCTGCTCCGCCTGCCCGGTGTCCGAACCGTGCCCCGCCCGGTGCACCCCGACGGCGACGATGTGTTCGACCTCGGCTACGTGCGGGAGGGCGCCCCAGGGGGCGTCCCGCTGCTGGTCGTCCCCGGAGGGCCCGGGCTGGCCTCGGTGATGCCCTACCGGATGATGCGCCGGGACGCCGGCAAGCGGGGCTTCGACACCGTGATGGTCGAGCACCGCGGGGTGGGCCTGTCCCGGCGCCGCCGCGACGGCACCGACCTGCCGGTGGACGCGATCACCGTGGAGGCCGCCGCCGACGACATCGCCGCGGTGCTGGACGACTGCGGCCTGGACCGGGCCGTGGTCTGGGGCTCCTCCTACGGCGGCTACCTGGCCCAGGTCTTCGCCGCCCGGCACGGCGACCGGGTGGCGGGCATGGTGCTGGACAGCGCGATCAACTCCGCGGCGGACGGCGAGGCGGCCCGCGAGCACATCCGCCGGCTGCTGTGGGACGGCTCCGCCGACGAGACCGCCGAGGTCGCCGGGAAGCTGCGCAAACTGGTGGCCGACGGCGCGGTCACCGCCGAGCGGACCGGCCGGGTGGTCCCGGTGGTCTACGAGTTCGGCGGGGTGCGGGCGGTCGACCGGCTGCTGGAGGCCGCGGCCCGCGGGCGCACCGGCACCTGGAACCGGGTGGAGCGCCTCGCCGGCCGGGAGACCGCGGAGACCTCCCCGTTCATCCTGGAGTTCGACCTGGCCGGGGTGATCCTGTTCCGGAACCTGCACCGGATGGTGCCGGACGGCGGCCCGCTCGACCCGGCCGTCGACTTCGCCGACATGGCGGAGCGCTTCCCCGCCTTCGAAGGGGAGACGGTCGACCTGGACGCCGCCCGGCCGGACTTCACCTGGCCCACCGCGGTGCTCAGCGGCGCCCGCGACCTGCGCGCCGTCCGCCCGGTTGCCGAGCGCACCGCCGCGCGCATCCCCGGCGCCGAACTGGTCCCCTTCGCCGACTCCGGGCACAGCTTCCTGGACCGGTTCCGCTTCGCCGGGCTGCTCGCCGCGGCCGCCGTCGCCAACGGGCGCCACCGCGACCTGCCCGGCTACACCGCCCGGGCGGAGGCCCTGCGCGGACCGAACAGCGCCGCGGCGATCGCGGCCTACATCTCCGCCTCCCTGGCCGTGGACGAGCGGCTGCCCCGCCGCCGCTGACCCCGGCGGTCAGTCGTCCGGGAGCACCTCCAGGAAGGCGATCCGCCCGTCGGCCACGTCCAGCACCAGCATCCCCGGCCCCCACGGGAGGGACAGGTTCCGGTGGCCGGGCCCGTGGCCGCCCTCCGGCGGCGGGGCGGTGTACAGGCTCGCGCAGCCGGCTTCGCCGCACCGGCAGGGCCCGTGCACCCGCAGCCCGGGCACGGAGCGCGCCAGCCGCTCCTCGCCCGCGTCGCGGAGCAGCTCCTCCAGGTCGGCGGCGAGCGCGGGCCGCACCTCGCGGAGCAGCGGCAGGGAAGTGTCCACGGCGCAATGGTAGGCCCGCCCGCCGGCCGCGGCCGGGGCGCCCCGCGAACCCGGACCGGAGCGCGCATCCGGGCCCGGGGCGGCGGGATCGGGGCCTCCACCGGGGCGGCCGGGGGGAATAGGCTGGAGGGCGGACGGCGCGGACGGAGCGGCCGCCCGCGCCGGGGAGGTGAGTGGGATGCCGATGATGGCCGTCTTCGTGGCCGCGGTCGCCGTCATCGCGGTGGTGCTGGTCGTGGCGGTGGCCATCGCGGCCGAGCGCACCCCCTCCGCGCCGCCCCCGGAGGAGCCGCGGCGGGACCCGGCCATGGAGGAGCTGCGCCGCCGCTACGCCGAGGGCGAGATCGGCCGCGAGGAGTTCCTGCAGCGCAAGATCGACCTGGAGGAGTGACGCCCGGGCATCCCCGGTCCGGCGCGGACGCCCCCGCCGGCCGCCGGCGGCCGGCGGGCACCGCGGAGGGCGGAACGCACCGGCCGCAGGTCCTCGCGCTGGGGCCGCGCCCCACCGGAACCGGTGCGCTGCTCGCCGCCGCCGCGCGGCGGCGCGGTATGCGGGTGGCGGCCCTCCCGCAGGACATCGGCGCGGCGCCGCCCGGCGGCTGCCACTACCAAGGCGGGCCGCTCTTCGCCGATCAGGTCGCCGGCCCGCTGGAGCTCGCCCTGCTCGACCCGCCGGGGGACTGGCCGGCCGCGCTGCCCCGTGCCTTCACCGGCCGCCGGGTCCGGGCGTCGGTGCTGGACGAGGCGCGTACGCTGACCCGCCCCGCGTTCGTCAAGCCCGCCGGCGGCAAGGAGTTCCCGGCGCGGGTCTACCCGGACGGGCGCGCCCTGCCCGGCGGCCTGCCGCCCGAGTCGCCGGTGCTCATCGCCGACCCCGTGGTCTGGGTCGCCGAGCTCCGCCTCTTCCTGCTCGACGGGGAGGTGCGGGCCGGCGGCCGCTACGCCTCGTTCGGCCGGCTGGACGCCGTGCCGCTGCACCGCGACCCGCTCGGGTCCGGGGCGCTCGCCTTCGCGGGCCGGCTGCTGGCCGAGCACGCCGTGACGCTGCCCAGCGCCACCGTCCTCGACGTCGGCCTGATGCGGCCGGACGGCGATGCCGCCGAGCAGTGGGCGGTCGTCGAGGCGAACATGGCCTGGTTCAGCGGCTGCTACGCCGCCGACCCGGACCGGGTGCTGGACGTGGTGCTGCGCTCGGCCGGCCCGCGGCGGGAGCTGCGCGGGGGCGACCGCCGCTTCGTCCGCCCCGCCGCGGCCTGATCAGGCCCGGCCCGGGGCGGGAGGGCGGCAGACGAGCCGGGGCAGCGCCGAAGCGGCCCAGGCCCTCCACCGCTCGACGCTCCACCCGCGGTCGCGGGTGAGCAGCGTGTAGGTCTCGGGGCCGTGCAGGGCCAGGGCGACGTCGGCGGCGCGCTGCACGGTCATGTCCGGGCGCAGCGGGGCCTTGGCGGCCAGGGCGGAGAGCAGCTCGAGGTGGACGCGGCGGCGCCGCTCCAGGTCGGCGCGCCACACCCGGGCGGCGTCGGTGTCCTCGGGGGCGGCCAGGCGGACCGACTCCAGCAGCGGGGCGGCCCGGGCGAGCATCCGGCCGGTCCCGGCGACCTGGATGCGCAGCTGCTCGGCGGCCGAGCCCGCGGCCAGGGCGGCGCGGACCCAGGGCGCCCCGACGCCCGCCGGGGCGCCGGCGCCCGCCCGCTCCAGCGCGGCGGTGAGCGCGGCGGCCCGGGTGGCGAACGCGCGGCGGACCTCCTCGGTGCGCACGCCGGCCTCGGCCGCGATCGCGTCGGCCCGGGCGGCCGCGCACCCGCGGTGCACCGCCAGCCGGGCGGCGGCGTCGGCGATCCGCGAGCGCGCGGTGTGCCGGGACGCACCGCGCGGCGGCCGGGGGCCACAGGTCATCGGTTCCTCCTGAGTGGATACCCCTGCCTTCAGGTAGGGGAGGAAATCCAGCCCCTGCGGAGCAGGGCGACGGGCGAGGGTTTCGCTGCCAGGGCGAAAGACCGTGCTCTGCCCCGCAGGGTTCGATCTTCAGCCGGGATCCCACTAGTTTGTAAGTGTGACCGCGAACCATGTGAAGCGGGCGTTCAAGTACCGCTTCTATCCGACCGATGCGCAGGCGGCCGAGCTGTCGCGCACGTTCGGCTGTGTTCGCAAGGTCTACAACCTGGCGCTCGCCGCACGCACGGAGGCGTGGACGCGCCAGGAGCGGGTGAACTACAACCAGACGTCGGCGATGTTGACGGCATGGAAGAAGACCGAGGAGTTCGCGTACCTCAACGACGTCTCCTCCGTGCCTCTCCAGCAGGCACTCCGCCACCTCCAGGCGGCGTTCACCAACTTCTTCGCCAAGCGTGCCGAATACCCTCGGTATAAGAGCCGGAAGAAGTCCCGGAAGTCGGCCGAGTACACCACCAGCGCTTTCCGGTTCCGCGACGGCAGGCTGACTCTGGCGAAGATGGCGGAGCCGCTGGACATCGTCTGGTCGCGCCCGCTTCCCGAGGGGGTGTCGCCGTCCACGGTGACCGTGTCGCAGGATGCGGCCGGACGCTGGCACGTATCGATGCTGTGCGAGGATCCGACCGTCGAGCCGCTCCCTCCCGCTGATGCAGCGGTCGGGGCCGATGTCGGCCTGGACCACCTTCTGACCCTCTCCACCGGAGAGAAGATCGCCAACCCGAGGCACGAGCGCAAGGACCGCGCTCGCCTTGCGAAGGCTCAGCGGGTCTTGGCGAAGAAGGCCAAGGGCGAGGGGGCCAACCGGCGCAAAGCCCGGCGGAAGGTCGCCAAGGTCTACGCCCGTATCGCGGACCGTCGCCGCGATGGGCTGCACAAGCTGACCACTCGTCTCGTTCGTGAAAACCAAACGATCGTGATCGAGGATCTGACCGTGCGCAACATGGTCAAGAACCGGAGCCTTGCCCGTGCCATCGGCGACGCGGCGTGGTCGGAGTTCCGGAGCATGCTGGAGTACAAGGCCCAGTGGTACGGGCGGGAAGTGATCGCGGTGGACCGCTTCTTCCCCTCGTCCAAGCTGTGCTCCGTCTGCGGCGCCTTGCAGGGCAGGATGCCGCTGCACGTCCGCACGTGGACGTGCGGCTGCGGCGCGACCCACGACCGGGACGTGAACGCAGCGAAGAACCTGCTGGCCGCCGGGCGGGCGGTTTCGGCCTGTGGAGCCGGTGTAAGACCTCAACGGAGCGCTCCGGGCGGGCGGTCGGCGACGAAGCAGGAAGTCTCACGGCGCGAGCCGTAAGAATCCCCTCCCTTCAGGGAGGGGAGCGTCAAGGGTGGACGGTAGCGCCTCGGCGCCCCGCCGTGGGGGCGGTCGAAGGGAAGCGAATCGGCCCGAATCGGGTGCACTTCCGGGGCGACCCGCCGGAGCTGCGCGAACTTTGACATGCAAGTGTTTACTTGCCTATGCTTCTCGCTGTGGGTGACATCTACAAGGCCCTGGCCGACCCGACCCGCCGGGCGATCCTCGACGAGCTGTGCGAGCGCGACCGCCAGACGCTGTTCGAACTGTGCGGCCGGCTCGCCGTGAAGCACGGGCTGAGCTCGTCCCGGCAGGCGATCTCCCAGCACCTCGACGTCCTGGCCGCGGCCGGGCTGATCGGGGTGGAGCGCGAGGGCAGGTACAAGTTCCACACCATCGACACCTCGCCGCTGCGCGCGATCGCCGAGCGCTGGCCGCCCCGCGGCGGCGGGGACGGGCCTTGACCCGCGCCCGAGGGGCGGCCGCGCACCGGCGGCCCGCCCCGGAACCCTGATCTCCAGACCCGGCCCAAGACCGGGACCGCGTGCCGAGGAGGCCCGATGGGGATCTATGTGACCAGTGTTTTCGTCGACGACCAGGCCAAGGCGCTGGACTTCTACACCCGCGTGCTCGGCTTCCAGAAGAAGAACGACGTGCCGCTGGGCGAGGCGAGGTGGCTGACGGTCGTCTCACCCGAGGAGAAGGACGGCACCGAGCTGCTGCTGGAGCCGGACGGCCACCCCGCGGTCGGCCCGTACAAGCGGGCGCTCGTCGCCGACGGCATCCCCGCCGCCTCGTTCGCCGTCGACGACGTGCGCGCCGAGTACGAGCGGCTGAGCGCACTGGACGTCCGCTTCACCCAGGAGCCGATGGAGATGGGCGGGGTCACCACCGCCGTCCTCGACGACACCTGCGGCAACCTGGTCCAGATCGTCACCGCCTGACCCGCGGCCCCGGACGGCCCTCCGAGGGGGAGGGCCGCCCCGAGGCGCTCCCGGTCCGGGGCCGTACCCGCCGCCGGGGCGCCCGGGCCCGGCCCTCCGCCCGCCCGGCGGAGCGCTCCCGGCGGGTCCGCCCGTGCGGGCGCCGGGAGCGTTGAGAAGGGGGCCCGACCGGGCCCCGAACGCCCGGCCGCCGGCGGTCCGGGATCTGGGCGGCCGCCCGCGCCGGAAAAGGCGGCCCCCGTCCCCCGCCGGCCATCGGGGCCGCGCACCGAGCGGAGCGGGGCGGAACGGGAGGGGCCTTCCACCCCGGTGGAGCGGGTCAGGGCGCGGCCGGCGCCTCCCCGCCGTCGCCGCCGGGGGAGGCGGGAGGCCTGGCGGAGGACCTCCCCTGAGTACCGCCGGCCGCGCCGCGCAGCCGGGCGCGGACCGCGCGGCGGGTGACGGGGCCCAGGTCGTCCAGCACGGCGACCAGGTCGCCCAGGCGCTCCAGGGCCTCCAGCGCCCGCTCGGCCCCCTCGTGGTCCACCCCCTCGTACAGCTCCAGGCCGATGAAACCGGAGGCCAGCGCCCTGGCGAGGCCGCGGGTGTCGACCAGGCCCTCGATCGGGGTGCCGGGCACCACCCGCTCCAGCACCTTTTCCAGCTCGGCCGCCCACAGCTCCAGCCCGGCCGCGGTCGCCGGCGCGAGCCAGGAGCGGGTCTGCGCCCCCGCCAGCAGCTGGGCGAGCGTGGCGACGTGGCCCGCGTCGCGCTCCTCGGCGTGCAGGTCGCGCCCGAGCCGGACCAGCTCGGCGAAGGACCGCACCTCGGCGAAGCGCGGCCGGTAGTGGGCCACCCGCTGCTCGGCGCCGTACCGGCAGGCCGCCGCCAGCAGCTCGTCCACACTGCCGAAGTGGTAGAAGACGAGCCCCTGGTTCACCCCGGCGGCCGCCGCGATGCTGCGCGCCGAGGTCTTGGCGATGCCGTTGCGCACCAGCGCTTCGAGGGCTCCGGCGAGGAGCTTGGTCCGGGTGTCCTCGCTCATCAGATGTCCGGGCGCGGCCGTCCCTGCCGGTGCCGGGCGCCCTCTCCCTTCCTGCCGCGTGGCCTATGGCTCCCCGGCAGGATATGAGACCCGCGCAGCCCCCGGGGCCCGCCGTCCGGAGGAGAGAGCGCCGGTACCGGGCGCCCGCCCCCGGCAGGGGAGGGGCGGGCGCCGAACGGGCGGGAGCCCGGCCCCGGGCCGGACCCCCGCCCCGGTCAGGGGCGCTCGGCGGAGCGGGCCGCGGCGGGGGCGGACCGGCGCAGCAGGGCCCCGGCGATGGCGACCTGGGCCGGGTCCAGGGCGGTCCTCCCGTCCTCGACGTCCCACAGCGCGTTCTGCAGCACCCGGCCGAGCGTCCAGCCGGTCGCCCGCTCCCGGTCCAGGCCGAGGACCTCGGTCAGCCGGTCGAACCGGCCGAGCACCACCCGCCCGGGGTCGCCGGTCGCCACCGCCTCCTCCCACCGGTTGTCCAGCGCCGGAAGCAGGTCGAAGCCGGGGTCGCCGGCCAGCGGCTCGGGGTCGATGGCCAGCCAGGGCTCCCGCTCCGCGGCCAGGACGTTGTCGTAGTGCAGGTCCCAGTGGAGCAGCCGGTCGCCGGGCTCGGCGACCAGCTCGGCCACGGCGGACGCGCAGGTCCGCACCAGCCGGCGCTCCGCGGGGTCGCGCAGCGCGGGGACGGCCCCGTCCGCCCGGTCGAGCATGGCGCCGGCGACGTCGGCCAGCGAGCGCAGGCCCGCCGGCGCCGGCACCGAGGTCAGCCGGGCCAGCAGCTCGGCCAGGACCTGCACGGCGGCGCCGTCGTCGGCCACCGAGGACAGCGGGCGGGACGCGTCCAGCCGCTCCAGCAGCTGGCCGCCGCGCCCGTCGTCGCCGTCGAGCAGCCGGACGATGCCGTCGCCCCGCCAGGTCCGCAGGCCGACGGTGGCCGCCGCGGCCTCCTCCCGGGGCTGCTGGAGCTTGAGGGCGGCGGGCGTGCCGTCGGCCCGGCGCACCGGGAGCACGACCGAGGCCATGCCGTGCCCGGCCGGGCCGTCGGGGCGCAGGTCCCAGTGCTCCAGCAGCTCGGCGCCGATGCGGGGGAGGGCGGCGAGCCAGGCGCGGGCCTCCGCACCCTGCTCGGGGTAGGACGCGGTGAACGCGTCCGGGACGTCGATCGGGGTCGACGCGGTCATGGTGAAGGACTCCTCCGCGGGTTTCCGAATCGGGATACGGCGGGCGAAGGAGGCCGCGGAGGTGCCCGGGCACCGGGCAGGGGTCAGGGCATGGCAGGACCCTAGCGGCGGGAGGCGCGGCGGGGGAACCGGTTTTCCGGGGCCCGGGACCCGGAGCGGAGACCGCCGCCCGGGCCGGCCCCGGTGCGGCGGGAACGTCGCGGGTACGGCAGAGGACGGGAGCGGAGAACCCGCCGACCCGTGGAGAGGCGACCATGACCGTGGAGCCGTTCGCAGGCGTCCCCGTCACCGACTACGACGCCGCGCTGGCCTGGTACGAGAAACTGCTCGGCGCGCCGCCGGCGTTCCTCCCCAACGGCACCGAGGCGGTGTGGGGGCTCGGAGAGGGCAGGTGGATCTACATCGAGGTGCGGCCCGGGCACGCCGGCCACGCGATGCACACGCTCTTCGCCGACGACTTCGACGCCCGCCTCGCCCGGATCGCCGAGCGGGGGCTGGAGCCCGCGCGCCGGGAGGCCTACGAGAACGGCGTCCGCAAGGCGGTCTTCCGCGACCCGGACGGCAACGAGATCGGGTTCGGCGGCGACCCGCTCTGAACGGCCCCGCCGCCGGCCCGGGATCCGACCCCGCCGGCGCGCGGCACCGCGTCCGGCCCCGGCGCGCCGCGGGCCTCCCGCCCGGCCGCCCCCGGCCCCGCTCCTCCCCGGCGACCTCGACGTTGCGGGGGCATCGGAGCGCCCTGATGCCCCCGCAACGTCGAGATCATCGCCCCTGGGGCGGCACCCGGCCCATCGGCGGGCCGGCCGGGGCCGTCCGCGCCGGGGCGGGATCAGGGGCGGGCCTCCTCGCGGGCCGGGCGCAGGCGGGCGGGGAGCGGGCGGCGACCGGTGCGGGGGTGCTCGGCGGTGAACGACCCCTGGTAGCCGAAGACCGGGCCGAGCAGCGGGTTGGTGACGCGCACGCTGATCCGGAACCTGCCGGCCCGCTCGTCGTAGCGCTCCCGGACCTCGGCCGCCCCGCCGAGCGGCGCGGGCACCCCTGCGTCCAGCGGGCCCTCGCGGAACCGCAGCGGCCCGGACCGGATCACCAGGCCGCCCCGGCCGTCCGGCTCCGGGAACAGGTCGCAGGCCAGGTGGTGGTGGGTGCCCAGGTAGTCCACGATGCAGCCGCGCTCGGGGCTGTAGACCATGGCCGCGTCGAACCGCCGGGGGCGCCCGGGCAGCAGGAAGGTCCGCACGAAGGTCACCGCCTCGCGCCCCCGGGCGTCGGTGTAGGGCACGTTCTCGATGGTGAAGGGCACGTCCCGCCCGGCCTCCGGCACCAGGATGTTGCGCACCGCGCCCAGGGCGAGGAACGGACGCACGGCCGCGCCGCCGTGCCAGATCCGGTCCATCGTGCCCCGGCCGATGCAGGAGGTCCCCGAGTCGAGACCGGCGGAGAAGCGCTGCCGCAGCCGCGGGTGCAGCCGGTCGAAGCCGTCTCCCATCGCGCGCTGGAAAAGGGCGGCCATGGTCGGGTCCTTCCTGGTCGGGCGGTGGTCAGCGGTGGGCGGCGGAGGACTGCGGCGGGCCCTCGGCGGCGGACTCCAGGCGGCCGAGGAGCGCGGGAGGGGCGGGTGCGGTCCGCTCCGGGGGCCGGCGCAGGCAGCGCCGGGCGGCCGGGGTGGCGGGCAGCGGTGGCAGCAGCAGGGCGGCGGCGCAGACCGCCGCCGCGGCGGGCGGCGGCGCGGCGGCCAGTGCGGCCGCCGCCACCGCCGCGCGCACCGCCGCCTCGGCCAGCGCCCGGCGCAGCGCGGACTCCGGGCTGATCCCGCGCTCGCACCAGAGCCGCAGCCGGTCGAAGGACCAGGCGGTGGCCCAGCCCATCAGCGGGCGGAATACGAGCCGGTCGGCGGCCCGGCCGGCCCGCCCTCGGCGCGGCCGGTAGTCGTAGCCGGTCAGGAAGCGCACCCCGCCGGAGGCGGGCACGTAGCGCCAGTAGCCGCGCCCCTCGGCGATCGGGGAGAGCGGGTGGGCGGAGGCGAAGCGCAGGGCGGAGGTGCGGGTGCCGTCCGGCCGGTGCCGCTCGCCGGCGTTCACCCCGGTCCCGGTGATGCGGACGAACGGGGCGACGCGGGTGGCGTAGCGGAACCGCGCCGGTCCGCCGGCCGGCCGGGGCAGCGGGCGGATCTCGGTGAACCGCAGGTCCCAGCGGCAGTGCTCGGCGGGGTCCTGGGTCCGCTCCCACAGCAGGTCCAGGCCGGTCCGGATGTGCGCCTCGATGTACAGGCCCATGTGCGGTCCCCTCCCCGCCGCCCGATTTGAGCGGTCGCTCAAAAGAACCGTACGCGGATTTGAGCGACCGCTCAAGTGCGGGTGCGGCCGCATCCGGCCGACGGCGGTGCGGCGGTGCGGCGGGTGCGCCGGCCGGGCGCCCGGGGAGGGCGGCCCGCAGGCCCGGACGCCGCCTCGGACGTACCGGTCGCCGCGGTCGGGGCGCCTGCCCCGTCCGGGCGGCGCGGGAGGGGCTCCGGTGTGCCCGGCGTCCGGGGCGTGCCGCGCACCGCCCCTTCGGCGACCGGGACGCCGGCCGCCTGCACCGGGCAGGAGAGAGGGCCCGGGAGCGCGGAGTCCCCGGGCCCTCGGTGGGAGGCGGCGGTCAGCGGCGGAGGGCGTCGGCGACCCGGTCGCCGGTCTCCCGGTCGATGCCGCGCCAGTACTCCAGGGCCCGGTCGGCCACCTTGCCGTCGGTGACCGCGCCGAGGTGCCCGGCGATGTTGGAGACCAGCCGGTCGCGGGCGGCGTCGTCCAGCACGTTCCGGATCAGGGCCCGGGGCTGGACGAAGTCGTCGTCGTCGCGGTGCGCGGTGTAGGCCTCCCGGACGATCTCGCCGGCGTGCACGGCCCAGGAGGCCGGGTCGGTCCCCTCCTGCACCGCGGCGTCGGGCCCGCCGTAGGAATTGGGGTGGTACACCGCCCCGGTGTCCGGCGGGTAGGAGCGCATGGCCCCGTCCTTGGAGTAGGAGCGCACCGGCACCTGCGGCCGGTTCGGCGGCAGCTCGTTGTAGTTGACCCCGATCCGGTACCGGTGCGTGTCGGCATAGGAGAACATCCGCGCCAGCAGCATCTTGTCCGGCGACGGGCCGACCCCGGGGACCAGGTTGGACGGCTCGAACGCGGCCTGCTCCACGTGGACGAAGAAGTCCTCGGGCACCCGGTTCAGCGTCATCCGGCCGACCTCGATCAGCGGGTAGTCGCCGTGCGGCCACACCTTGGTCAGGTCGAACGGGTTGAACCGGTAGTCCGCGGCCTCCTCCAGCGGCATGATCTGCACCTTGAGCGTCCAGGACGGGTACTCGCCCCGGTCGATGGCGGCGTACAGGTCGCGCCGGTGGTGGTCGGCGTCCTCGCCGGCCAGCGCGTCGGCCTCGGCCTGGGTGAGGAACTCGTTGCCCTGGTCGGTCAGGAAGTGGTACTTGACCCACACCCGGCGCCCGGCGGGGTTGATCCACATGTAGGTGTGCGAGCTGAAGCCGTCCATGTTGCGCCAGGTCCGCGGGATCCCGCGATCGCCCATCAGCCAGGTCACCTGGTGCGCCGACTCCGGCGACAGCGACCAGTAGTCCCACTGCATGGTGTTGTCGCGCAGACCGGTGCGCGGGTCGCGCTTCTGCGAGCGGATGAAGTCCTGGAACTTCTGCGGGTCGCGCATGAAGAACACCGGGGTGTTGTTGCCGACCAGGTCGTAGTTGCCGTCCCGGCTGTAGAACTTCAGCGCGAAGCCGCGCGGATCGCGCCAGGTGTCCGGGCTGCCCTGCTCGCCGGCGACGGTGGAGAAGCGGGCCAGCATCGGCGTCTCCCGGCCGGGCTGGAACACGTCGGCGCAGGTGTACTCGGAGACGTCGTTGGTGACCCGGAAGGCGCCGTAGGCGCCGGCGCCCTTGGCGTGCACCACGCGCTCGGGCACGCGCTCCCGGTTGAACTGCGCCATCTTCTCGATGAGGTAGATGTCGTGCAGCACGATGGGGCCGTCGCGCCCCACCGACAGCGACTGCTCGTCGCTGGGCGCGGGGGCGCCCGCGGTGGTGGTGGTGATCGGGTTTCCGTTCTGCGGCCTTCCGTATCCCTCGGTCATCTGAGGCTCTCCCCCTCGGAGCGGGTGGACGCGCTGGTCGGGCGGTATGCGCGCGGGCGCCGCCCCGGGGAGGGCGGCGCTCGGGGCACGTCTGCACCTGTCTACCCGCGCCCGGGTCAAGCCAGGGTGCGCCGCGGACCAACGTCCCGTCACCCGCGGGGCGGGCGCCGCGCGGCGCCCGCCCCGGCGTCAGGGCAGCCGGCCGGTGTACGCGAGCGCCTGGCGGACCAGCACGCCCTGGCCGGCGGCCATCTCCTGCTGCACCTCCGGGCCGGCCGCCTCCTCCGGGGTGAACCACACCAGGTCGAGGGCGTCCTGGCGGGGGCGGCAGTCGCCGGTCACCGGCACCACGTAGGCCAGGGCGACGGCGTGCTGGCGGGGGTCGTGGTAGGGGGTGGTCCCGGGGGTGGGGAAGTACTCCGCGACGGTGAAGGGCTGCGGCGTGGCGGGGATGCCGGGCAGCGCCATCGGCCCGAGGTCCTTCTCCAGGTGGCGCAGGAGGGCGTCGCGGATCCGCTCGTGGTAGAGCACCCGCCCGGAGACCACCGCCCGGCTGATCGTCTGGTCGGGCCCGGCCTGCAGCAGCAGGCCGACGCTGGTCACCGCCCCGGTGTTGTCCACCCGGACCGGGACCGCGTTGACGTACAGGATGGGCAGCCGGTCACGGACCCAGTCCAGCTCGTCGTCGGAGAACCACCCGGGGACGGTGTCGATCGAGGTCACCAAGAATCGGCCTCTCCTGCTCGTCGTCGCTGCGCCGGTCGGGGACCGGCCGCGGCCCCGCTCTTCCGCCGCGGGGCCACGGGGAGAGGGTACGCGCCCCGCTCCGCGGCCGGGGGCGCCCCGGCGGGAGTGTCCGCGATCGGACCGGGCGGAGGCGGTCCGCGGAGCGCCGCCGGGAGGCGCGGCGGGACCGGGGCGCGCCGCGCTCCGCCCGCGGACCGCCGCCCCGGACGCACCTCTCAGACGCCCCCGTCCGCGGACGGGCGGCCTTGGGAGAAGGGCCTCAGAACCCGACGAAGCCGCCGCTGGGCGCCAGGATCACACCGACGACGATCAGCACGATTCCCCACAGCATCTGGCGGCGGAGCAGGGCCGCGACGCCGGCGACGATGAGGACGATTCCGAGGATCAGTAGAAGTATGCCCATGTCATTGAGGGTGCCCGCGGGGGCGGGCGGATAACGCGGCCGCGCCGGGCGGTGCCCGCCGGCCCCGCCCGCAGCGGGGCGCGGCGGTGCTTCCGGGCTCCGGAACGCACCGGGCCGGAGCGGCCGGGGTTGACGGGGGGCGGCCGCCCCGGCCTAGAATCTGGAGCAGTTGCTCAGGTTTTTTCGGACGGATTCGGACGGAGGTGCGCGCGATGCCGTGGCTCTGGCTGGCCGGGGCGATCGCCGCCGAGGTGGCGGCGACGGTCTCGTTGAAGTTCACCGGCGGGTTCACCCGGCCGCTGCCCTCGGCGCTGGTGGTGGTCTTCTACGGCACCGCCTTCTACCTGCTCTCCCAGGCGCTGTCCCGGGGGATGGCGCTCGGCGTGGCCTACGGCGTGTGGGCGGCCTCCGGGGTGGCCCTGCTCGCGCTGATCGGCGCGCTCTTCCTCGGGGAGTCGCTGACCTGGGTGCAGATCGGCGGGGTGCTGCTGGTCATCGGCGGGGTGCTGGCCCTGGAGATGGGCGGGCAGGCCGGACATGCCTGAGCGGGAGGACGCCGAGCGGATCACCGACGGGCGCCGGCGCAAGGGCGAGCGGCGCCGGCGGGAGCTGCTGGAGGCGGTGCTGCGGGTGATCGTGCGCGACGGCATCGCCGCCGTCACCCAGCGGGCGGTGGCCAAGGAGGCCGGGGTGCCGCCGAGCGCGGTGCTCTACTACTTCGCCACCGTGGACGAGCTGCTGGTCGCCGCGCTGGCCAGGGTCAACGGCGACTACATCGAGCGGGTGCGGGCGCTGCCCGAGGAGCCCGGCGCGGCGCTGCGCGGCCTGGCCGGGCTGATCGCGGAGGCCGCCGACGCGGAGCGCGCCTCCGCGCTCGCCGAGTACGAGCTCTACCTGATGGCCGCCCGCCGCCCCGCGCTCCGCGCCGAACTGCACCGGTGGAACGGGTGCCTGGACGCGCTCGCGCTGCGCTGCGCCGGCCCCGACCCGGCCGCCCGCGCCGCGTTCACCGCGGCCGTGGACGGCCTGATGATGCGGGCGTTCGTCGAGGAGGGGCCGGCCGACCCGGAGCGGGTGCACGCGGCGCTCTCCCGCCTGGCCCCGGGCGCGGCGGGCGGCCCGGCCCGCTGACGGGCGCCCCGGCGCCCTCGCCCGCCGGCCCCGGCGCCGCCGCCCGCGCGGACGGCGCACCGGGACCGGCCCGGGGGAGCAGGGGGCGGGCGCCCCGCCTCCGGGGGCAGGAGGGGCGGGGCGCCATCGGGGGAAGGGGAGGCGAGGCCGCGGGTCAGGCGGCGCCGACGTTGACGTCGATGCAGGCGTAGAAGGCGTTGGCGGTGTCGGCGATGTTCCACACCGCCAGGACCTTCGTCGGGCCGCTGTGCCCGCTGAGGTCGACGTTGTGCGTGACCGTCGGGGCGGGGCGGGCCCCGCCGTCGTCGATCTCGGCGACCTTCTGGCCGTCGGCGTAGTACTGCCAGGTGCTGGTGGCGTGCCGGGCGGTCAGCGTCCAGGTGAAGTCGAGGGAGCTGCCGACCGGGTGGACCTCCCAGCCCTTGGAGTCGTCGTCCAGCTCGGCGAAGCGGGAGTTGCCGCCGCTGCAGCTGGTCAGCCCCTTGGGGCCCTCGACGCTCTGCGGCTCCCACTTGATCGGCCCGCAGTCCACCGTGCCGGCGGCGCACTGGGCCTGCCGGCTGGCCGGGGAGGAGACGTAGCCGTGCGCGTTGGCCGCCGCCGCGGGCATCAGCGCGAACAGCAGCGGGGTGGCGGCGGCGACGGTCGCGGCGGAGACGGCTTTTCTTTTCAGGCTCATGTTCGGCCCTTCCGAGGTGTTCCGCGTTTCCGGGCCGGCCGGGATCAGAGGCTGCGCGGCCGTCGGCCGTCCGGGGGTTCGCGGTAGCGGGAATGAGGGATCGCGGCCCCGGGTCCGATCGCGGCGCCCCGCATCGGCGCTTCCGGACGCCCGCCGGCAACGCCGAGGGCATGCGGAAGGAGCCGGTGGCGAGGTGCCGAGAAGCGTGCGCCAGGGCTCCCGAAGGCGCGTGTTCCCGCCGGTCGCAGGGGATAGGCGGCAATGGAAGGGGGCGAGAGCGGGTTCGCGTCCTCCGATTGGTCTAGACCGTAATGAGGCGGCCATAAGCGGTCAAGGGTGAATGGCGCGAACATCACAGAGAAATATGGCGAAAATTTCACCGGCCGCACCGGGGAAAGGCCTTCCGGGCGACTGGTATCGCCCTTCGGGAATTCGGGGGAGCGCTGCGGAGCGGGGGTTCCGCCCTTTCCCGGCGGGGGCCGGTCTGGGCGGAGGCCGGCCCTTCGGGTAATGCGGTCCAATTGTGCGCTGCAAAAAGGGTGATACTCCTGTCGCCTCCGGGTGACATGCGGCGGGGCGCCGGGCCGGCGCGTCCGCCGCCGGGCCGGCCGGGGCGGGGCGGTCCCCGCGGGGCGGATGTGGCGATAGGCGACGAGACGGGTACAAGGGGGATATGTCCGGAGGAAGGCGGTCGCCTCGGGCCGGAGGATCGGTCGTCGAACTGCACCACCCCGACAAGGAGCTGTTCGGCAAGGGCGGGGTGACCAAGCGCGAACTGGCCGACCACTACCTGCACGCGGCCCCGGTCATGCTGCGCCACCTGCGCGGGCGCCCGATCGCCGTGCAGCGCTGGCCGCAGGGCATCGAGGACGGCGGCGGGTTCTTCGTGAAGAACCGGCAGCCCGGAACGCCCGACTGGGTGCACTCGGCCCGGGTGCCCAGGGAGAGCGGCGACGACGACGCCGAGGTCCTGGTCTGCGACGACTCGGCCACCCTGGCCTGGCTCGCCGACCAGGACGCCTTCCCGCTGCACATGTGGCTCAGCCGGATCGACCGGCCGCGCAGGCCGGACCGGATCGTCTTCGACCTCGACCCGCCCGAGGGCACCGCCCCCGACGACTCCGCCGCCTTCGACGCGGTGCGCGCCGCGGCCCGCGACATCCGCGCCGAACTGGACGACCTGGGCCTGATCGGCTACCCGATGACCACCGGGTCGCGCGGCGTGCACGTGGTCTGCCCGATCCGCCGGGAGGTCGACACCGACGACGCCAAGGACTTCGCCCGGGCCGTCGCCGAGCGGGTCGCCGCCCGCCGCTCCGACGAGCTCACCGTGGAGCAGCGCAAGGACCAACGCCGCGGCCGGCTCTTCGTCGACTACCTGCGCAACGGCTACGCCCAGCTCGCGGTGGCGCCCTATGCGGTGCGCGCCGCCCCCGAGGCGCCGGTGGCCACCCCGATCTCCTGGGAGGAGCTGGGCACCATCTCCGGCTCCCGGGCCTGGACGGTCCGCACCTTCGGCCGCCGCGCCACCGCCGACCCGTGGAAGGACTTCGCCCGCCGCTCCCGGTCGCCGCGCGCGGCCATGAAGCGCCTGGAGGAGCCCGCCGAGGAATGACCGGCCCCGCCCCCGCGCCCCTCCGGGGCGGGCCGGCCGGGGCGGCGGCTCAGCTGAGGTGGCGGGCGAGCGCCCGCGCGAGCGCCGCGGCGCCGGGCGCCCCCCGCGGGCCCTCCGGTGTGGGATAGAGGCGGCAGGACAGGACCGGGGAGCCGGCCCCGCACGGGAAGAGGTCGCGCCCGCCGACACGGAACGTGGGCGAGCCGGGGAAGCCCAGGTCCCGGGCCTCCTCCTCGGTGTCCACCGCGCGCGCCACCACGTTCAGCGGCAGGCCGGTGGCGGCCGCGGCCTCCGCGAGGCGCTCCTCGGCGGCGTAGCGGTTCGGGCAGCCGGTGGAGTAGAGGAGCTCGACGTCCATACCTCCATTGTCCCCGGCCCCGTCCGCCGTCCGGTGCCGCTCACCCGGCCGGGACCGCCCGCACCCACACGTGGTCGTCGGTGAGGTAGGCGTCCACCGCCAGCCCGGCCCCGGCCAGCGCCGCCTCGAACGCCTCCCGGGTCAGCGGCCGGGACAGGAACGTCTGCGTCCACCGCGCATCGGGGAACTCGTACTCGGCGAAGACCCGGCGCACCCCGGGCGCGACCGGGGTGCTGGAGGCGATCCGCACCGTCCCGCCGGCGACATCCCTGGTCCTGGGCACCGAGGTGTGGGCGTCGTAGGGCTCGCGCTGCAGGATCACGCAGCCGCCGCCGGAGACGTGCCGGCGGCAGGCCTCCAGCATCCCGCGGGCGACCCCCGGGTCCCCGCTGTGCACCAGGAAGGAGCAGAGCAGCACCGCGTCGAAGCGCTCCCCCAGGTCGAGCACCTCGATCGGGGAGCAGACCGTCGCCGCCCCGGCCGCCCGCTCCACCCGCTCCAGCATCTCCGGGGACTCGTCCACGGCGGTCACCGCGAAACCGCGCTCCACCAGCGGGCGGGTGACGCGGCCGGCCCCGCAGCCCAGCTCCAGCAGGCGCGCCCCGGCCGGCACCGCCGAGGCGATGACGTCCGGCTCGCCTTGCGCCGGGAGCCGGGCGTACAGCTCCACGGCGCACCCGTCGGGGGTGATCGCCCCGGGCCCGGTTCCGCCGAACCCCTCGCGGACCACTCGCTTCATCGCGACTCCTCGCGGGACGGCCCCGGGCGGACCCGGGGGCGGCGTTCGCGGGGCGGCGGGGAGGCCGTCCGGCCCTTCCGCCGGCCCCGGCGGCACAGGCCGAGGATACGTTCCGCGGGCGCCGCAGGGGAGGCCCTCTCCGCGCCGGGCCGCGGAGGCGGGGCGGCCGAAACGCCGGCGGGCGCCCCTTCGGACCGGTGCTCTCGGCGCGGCGCCGGAAGGGCCCCGGCGGGGCCGGCCGCGCGCCGCCGCGCTCCGAGGGCGCCGGCGCCCTCCCGGCCGGCGGGGGCCGCCCTCCGCGGGGTCTTCCCCGTGCACCTGCACGTCCTCTCCGGTCGGCGACGGCTCCCGGAGCGGCGCGTGCCGGCGGGGGAGGACCGCGCCGGTCACCGGCGCCGCCGCGGTCCGCGCGGGGGCGGCGGGGGAGGGGACGGGCGCCCTCCCCACTTCCGGTCCGGGCTACTGCTGCCCGGGCAGGCGCACCCGGGTGAGGGGCGCATCGGGCCGGCCGCCGCGGAACCGGCCCGGGCGGAAACCGGCCAGCTCCGGCCGGTCGGCGCCGTCCAGGATCTCCTCGGCGGCCCACCGGGCCAGTACCGGGGCCAGGGTGATGCCGCTGTGCGTCGCGATCGTGTACAGCCGGGACCCCGGGTCGGCGAACCCGCACACCGTCAGGCCGTCGGCGGGCAGCGCGCGCCGCCCCACCCGCACCTCGGCCACCTCGGCGAACTCGCCGCCGACCAGGACCTCGGCCAGCCGCTCGCGCAGCGCCCCGGCCGCCCGCGGGCCGGGGCCCGCCGCCGGGTCCGCGCCCTCGTCCAGGTCCAGGCCCTGCAGGACGAGCCGCCCGCCGCCGTCGGGCCGCACGTTGAGCCGGCCGGTGGTGAGGACCCGCTCCAGCCGGACCGGAGCCGGAGCGGTGTAGCCGAGGAGGCCCACCGCCGCCGACCCCGGGGCGTCCGGATCGGCCATCGGCACCGGGTGCCCCGCGGTCGCGGTCAGCGCCTCGGTCCACCGGCCGGCGGCGGTGACCGCGACGTCGGCCTGCACCGCCGAGCCGTCCTCCAGCAGCAGCCGCACCCCGCCGGAGCGCGGCGCGACCTCGGCCACCCGGGCCGGGCAGCGCAGCACAGCCCCGCAGGCCAGCGCGTCGGTGAGCATCCGGGCCAGGAACTCCCCGGTCAGCACGTGCCCCTCTTCGGGGAAGAACGCGACCGCCTCGGCGCCGTCCGGGACGCGGGCGCCCGGCTCCAGCTCCCGGGCCTGCTCCGGGGAGGGCTCCAGTACGGCGTAGCCGCGCTCGCGCAGCCGGGCCGCCCTGGCGCGCAGGGCCTCGGCGTGGCCGGGCTCGACGGCCCACTCCAGGTTGCCGGTGGCGCGGAACCAGCGCGGACCGCCGCCGAGCTCGGCGTCCAGCCCGTGGTGGGCGCGGAGCCCGGCCAGGTTGAGCTCGAAGTAGCCCTGCGGCTCCTTGCCGTGCGAGTTGACCCAGGCGAAGGTGGTCCCGGTGGTTCCGGCGCCCGGCCGGGACGCCTCGACGACGGTCACCCGGTTCCCCCGGAGCGCGAGCTCCCGGGCGGTGGCCAGTCCGACGGCCCCGGCCCCGATGACGGCGATGTGCAACGCGATCCCTCCGTGTCCTGCTGCCGTGCGCGGTGCCCGGGCCGCGCCCCCGAGGGCAAGTGTGGACCAGGGGCGCGGCGCCCGCGCGCGGCGGGCCCGGCGTCACTCCCCGCCGGAGGCGGGGACCGCGCGGCCCTCGGCGATGTCGCGCAGGGCGGCGACGTGCCGCTCGAAGGCGGTGCGGCCCTCGGCGGTCAGCGCGAGGAAGGTGCGCGGCCGCCGGCCGACCGAGGACTTGCGGACTTTGACGTAGCCGGCCTTCTCCAGGGTGGAGACCTGCTTGGACAGCGCGGAGTCGGAGACCTCCACGGTGTCGCGGACGAACCTGAAGTCGGCCTCCCGGGCCGAGGCGAGCGCCGCCACGATGGAGAACCGCACCGGGGCGTGGATGACGTCGTCCAGGCGGGCGCGCGGATGGCGGGTCACGCGGGCCTCCGGGCCGCGCGCAGCGCCGCCGCGCCGGCGGCGAGGAAGGGCAGCGTGGTGGCGGCCGCCGCCGGCATCCACCAGGAGATCTCGCCGGGGAAGACCGCCATGCCGATGCCCAGGGCGGCGGCGTACAGCACGCCCCAGGCGGCCATGGAGCCCGTGTGCCAGGCGGCGAAGCCGCGCGGGCTGACCGGCTGCCGGGCGCCGTAGACGGCCAGGGCCACGAAAGCCGCGATCAGGGCCGAGGCCGGGACGGTCCACCAGGGGTCGGGGGACATGCCGATGGCGAAGACGCCGGCGAGCGAGGCGGCGGCGGCTCCGGCGCAGAACCCGGCGTACCAGGTCCCCCGGCGGCGGACCCGCCCGGCGATCTCGTCGGCGGCGGAGAGGTCTCTCAGGGCTTGCTCTCGGTCCATGGGGGGCTCCGAATCTCTCGACGTGTTTCAAGTCTGGCAACTACTTTCCAACTTGGCAAGTTGATGTCGCCATGGAAAGCCGGAGGCCGGGAAGGCGGGGAAGGCGCCCGGCCGCCGCGCGGCGTGGCCGTAGAGCGCGCGGCAGGCCGCCGTGGCCTGGCCGAAGCCCGTGTGGCGCTCAACGAGCCAGTACCTGGTGCCGTAGCGCGGCAGGTCGACCGCGAGCAGGTCGGCGCGCCCGACGAGCGCGCCGTTCAGCCTCAGGACCTCGGTCGCGAGGTCCCGGGTGCGGCCGTGGAACATCGCGGAGTCGGACATGCCTCCAGAAGCCGTGCCGTGAACGGCGGCGACGGCGAAGGGGCAACGCCCCGGCCCCGAGGACCGGGCCGCAGGGCGGAAGGGGGTCCCGGCGGGCGGCCCGCCGGACGCGGCGGCCCCGGCCGGACGGGCCCGCGCCGGCGGGCCGGTCCGGGGCGTGCGCCGGGCCCGGAGGGCGGGCGGCCTCCTCGGTGCGGGCGCCCCTCACCGGCCGGGGGCCGGGGGCGCCGCTCCCTCCGCGCAGGTGAGCAGGGCCTCCACGGTGCGCACCGGGTCGGGGCCGGAGGCGTCCGGCGGGTCGAAGGCCGAGGGGAAGCGCGATTCCACGTGCGCCGACCAGGCCGCGGAGAGCCCGGCCCGGCGGGCGCCGTGCACGTCCCAGCCGTGCGCCGTCACCAGGGCGACGCGCGCCGGATCGGTGTCGCAGCGGTCGGCGGCGTGCAGGTAGATCCCCGCCGAGGGCTTCCACCGGCCGGAGGCGTCCGCGCTGACCACCGCCTCCACCTCCGACGCGAGACCGGTCCGCTCCAGCAGCGCCAGCACCACCGCCTCCGGTGCGTTGTCCAGGGCGATCACCCGCGCCCCCGACTCGCGCGCGCGGGCCAGCGCCTCCCCGGCGTCGGGGCGCGGGTCCAGCTCGGCGACCGCGTCCACCAGGGCCTCGGCCGCGGGCCGCCCCACCTGGTGGCCGGTGACGTCGTCGAGCGCGGCCAGCGCCAGCTCCCGGAAGGTGCGCAGGCCGCCGGCGGCCGCCAGCGCGAAGGCGTCCCGGAGCAGGTGGTCGCTCCACCGCCGCATCAGCACCCGGGGCACCCCGGCCTCCCGGAACCGCCACTCCAGCGCGTCCAGCGGGACCAGGGTCTCCAGGACGTCGAACGCGATCACGGCCGGACGGGGAACGGACACGCTTGCCTCCCGGTGGCGTCTCCCGGGCGGCTCCCTGTGCGTCGCGCCCGCGGGGTCGGTGCCCTATCTCCATTCCCCGCTTTCCCGCGGGGCGCAACCACTCCCGGGGGTCCGGACCCGGCCCCGGGGGCCTTCCCCGGGGCGGCGGGGGCGGTGCGCGGCCGGCGGCGGCGCGCCGCCGCCGGTCACCCGTCCTGGCCGGCGTCCGCGTCCTTCCCGCCGCCCTTCCCGCCCTCGCCGTCCTTCCGCGGGTCGGGCTCGGCGTCGACGCCGCGGGTCTGGCCCTCCCGGGCCGGGGCGGAGGGCGGGTGGGGGCGGCAGGAGAAGCAGTCCATCACATAGACCTGCTCGCCGGAGACCTTGCCGACGAAGCGGCCGGGGACACCGTCGTCCCCCGGCGGGCGGTCGGCGATGGCCCGGTACTCGATCCGGCCGGAGAACTCGGCGTCCTCCTCCTCGAAGGTGGTGCCGGAGCAGTCGATGAGCAGGGCGCCCTCCTCATCGGGGGCGGTGGAGCACTCCAGCCGCCCGGAGATGGGGTGGCCCTTCCGCTCGAAGGCGGCCTCGGCGCGGGGCCGGACCAGGGAGGCGGAGAGCCCGCCCGCGGCGGCCCGCGCGGCCTCCGCGTCGCCGTCGGCCGCGCAGGCCGACAGCGGCAGCGCCGCCGCCGCGGCGAGCAGCGCCGGGGCCGTCCAGGCCGGGAGGCGGGGGCGGCGAGCACGCATCGGGACCTCCGTTCGGATCGCGGCCGGTGCAGGCGCACACCGGCAACTATCACGCAACGTTTCGGCCCGCTCGCCGTCCGCCGCAGGGATGGAGGCGAAAGAAACGGGAAGGATCCGGCAAAGTCCGCCCGCCCCGCCCGGGGGAACCGGAGGAGGAGCCGCCGTTCCCGCGGCCCGATGCCCGTCCGAGGTGCGGAAACGGCGCCTGCGGCGGCCCTGGGCGGCCCGACCGGTGCAATGCCGCGACCCCGGGTTGCCAGCCGGGGCGAGGGTGGAAAAGATGTGTGCTCCGAGGCGGGCCGCGGGGGAGCCCGCCGCAGAGGGGGAGGGGGAGAGGTGTGCGCTGACCGGCTCGACACCGCTCTGCCGGCCGGGGCCGACCCGGTGCGCCACGCACGCCTGCTGAAGCGGGTGCACGAGGCGGCGGTCTCCGGAGGGAGGCCGCCGGCCCGGCTCCGGCCGGTGATCGAGGACTCCTGGGAGCGGATGCGCGGCCACGGGGTGGACCCGGAGCGGGGCCGGCCCTCCGCGGAGCTCCGCTACGAGCAGCTCGCCGTCCACCGCGAGGCGTCCCCGCTGGCCGAGGTGGTCCCGCTGATCAGCGGGTCGCTGCTGGGCGCCGCCGAGGACGCCGGGCACGTCATGCTGGTGACCGACGCCCGGGGCTGCATCCTGTGGCGGGACGGGTCCGACCCCATGCGCCGGCTGGCGGAGGGCGCCGGCCTGGTCGAGGGCGCGGTCTGGGACGAGGCCGCCACCGGCACCAACGCCATCGGCACCGCGCTGGTCGTCGGCCGCCCGGTCCAGGTCTACTCGGCCGAGCACTACGTCCGCGGGCTGCACCGGCTGACCTGCGCCTGCGCGCCGGTGCGCGACCCCCGCGACGGGCGGGTGCTCGGCGCGATCGACGTCACCGGCCCCGCGGCGACCGCGCACGCCTCCACCCTGGCCCTGGTCAACGCGGTGGCCCGGCTGGCCGAGGCGCACCTGCGCGAACGCCACCACGACAACCTGGAGCGGCTGCGCGCGGTCGCCGCCCCGCTCCTGGCTGGCCTGCGGGAGAAGGCGCTGGTGGTCGACGAGAACGGGTGGACCGCGGCGGCCGTGCACACCGAGCCGGTGCGCCGCGTCGCGCTGCCCCGCCGCATACCGGGCCCCTCGGCGTGGATCCCGGAACTGGGCGAGTGCCTGATGGAGCCGCTGCCCGGCGGCTGGCTGGTGCGGCCCGGCGGCGGCGAGGCCGCGCCCGCCACCCGGGTCGTTCTGGACCTGGCCGGCCCGCCGGAGGTCTCCCTCAGCGGCCCCAGCGGGCAGTGGACGCACCGGCTGTCGGTGCGCCACGCCGAGGTGCTGTTCGTGCTGGCCCGCAACCCCGAGGGGCGGAGCGCGGCCGGCCTGTCGGAGGACCTGTTCGGGTCGCCGGCGCACGTGGTCACGGTGCGCGCCGAGATGTCCCGGCTGCGCCGGCGGCTGGGCGGCATCCTGGAGAGCCGCCCCTACCGGTTCAGCGAGCGGGTCCAGGTGGAGCTGCGCGGCACCGCGGACGCGTTCTTCCTGCCGGAGTCGCAGGCGCCGGCGGTCCGGGCGGCCCGCGCACCCAGAGCCGGGACGTGACAGAATGTAGTCGTCGTGCAACCCGTCGCAACCTTTGCGGGGTGGTGCGAACCGCGGTGAACTGGGGCCCGTCGGCGGGCGGGATCCGCCGGGCGCGGCCCGCCGCGCCGCCCGCCGCCGGCCGAGGACCACGTCCGCCCGTGCCCGTACCTTGAGGGGGGTTTCGGGAGTGTGCACATGGGGGGACGTCCCAAGGCGGCGGCCCGGGGCTTGGGGAGCACTCGGGCCGCCGCCTCACCCGCGTCCGGGGCCCGGCGCACCGGCCCCCGGACGAGAGCCGCCCCGGGGCCCGGCGGCCTCCGCGCCGGCGGAGGAGCGGCCGGGCGCCCGGAGCCGCCCCCGGGCGGGAGGGCGCCGGCTCAGCTGCCCGTCGCCTCCTCCCACGCGCTGACGTAGGAGTCGAAGTTCTCGTCGACCTCCACCCAGTCCGGGGAGAACACCTCGACGCCGTCCATGATCTCGGTGAGCCGCTCGGCGTTGGCGCCCTCCGCCTCCACGTCGGTGCGCACCGGGAAACCGCCGCCGACCTCGCTGACCTGCTCCTGCACCTCCTCGGAGAGCAGGTAGTCGAGGAACTTCCGGGCGTTCTCGGGGTGCGGGGCGCCCTGCACCGCCCCGGCCGAGTAGGGCAGCGAGAGCGTGCTCGGCGCCTCGCCCTCCTCGGCCGCGGGGAAGAAGATGCCCTGGGACGGCATCGCCTCCATGTTGGCGAAGTTCATCTGCACGTCGCCGTTGGCGACCAGCAGCTCGCCCTTGTCCACCTTGGGGGCGAGCGCCCCGGTGGAGGAGGACGGCCCCACGTTGTTGGCCTGCAGCTCGCCCAGGTACTCCATGGCCGGCTCCAGCCCGCCGAAGTCGTGCATCGCCTTGAGCATCACCGCGGTTCCGTCCCCGGCCACGCCCGGCGTGGAGTACTGCAGCCGCCCCTCGTACGCCGGGTCGAGCAGGTCGTCCCAGGTCTTCGGCGGCTCGTCCAGCTGCTCGGTGTTGTAGATGAAGCACAGGTAGTTGTCGACCACCGCGGTCCAGGAGCCGTCGGGGTCCTTGGCATCCTCGGGGACCTTCTCCGAGCCCTCGGGCTCATAGGGCGCGAGCAGGCCGCGGCCCTGGGCCTGCTGGATGAAGGGCGGCAGGGTGACCAGCACGTCGGCCTGGGTGTTGGCGGACTCGCGGGTGAGGCGCTGCACCACCTCGCCGGAGCCGCCCTCCACGTACTCCACCCGGATGCCGGTCTCCTTCTCGAAGTCGGCGAACACCTTGTCGAAGAAGCCGTCTCCGGACTCCAGGCGCAGCCCGTCGGCGGAGTAGACGGTGACCACGTCGGGGTCGTCGGCGGTGCCACCGGAGCATCCGGTGAGCGCGGCGGTCAGGCCGAGGGCGAGGGCGGCCGCCCCCAGGGCGGCGGTGCGCGGGGTCCGATCGGTCGCGGGCATGGCGGTTCTGTTCAGCCTTCCGTGCGGTGGGCGGTGGGGAAGAGGAGGAGGAAAAGAGGGCGGGTCAGCGCTGCTCGGCCCGGGAGCGGACCCGGGAGAGCAGCACCAGTGCGGCCAGGGTCGCGGCCATCAGCAGCACCGCCAGCGCGGCACCGGTGTAGAGCGCCCCGCGGTCGGTGGAGGCGAAGATCCGCACCGGCAGCGGCAGCCAGTCCGGCGGGTAGAGCATCATGGTGGCGCTCAGCTCGCCCATGGACAGCGCGAAGCACAGCCCCGCGGCCGCCCCCAGCGACGGCAGCAGCAGCGGCAGCTTCACCTTCCACAGCACGTAGCCGGGCCGGCCGCCCAGCCCCGCGGCGGCCTGCTCATAGGCCGGGTCCAACCGGGCCAGGGCCGCCGTCAGCGACTGGTAGGCGAAGGCGGTCACCAGCACCGCGTGCGCCAGCATCACGATCCACCGGGTGCCGTTGAGCAGCAGCGGCGGGGCGCTGAACGCCACCAGCAGCGCCAGGCCCACCACCACCGAGGGGACCGCCACCGGCAGCATGAACACCGCGTCGACCGCGGTGCGCGCCCGCCGGCCCAGGCGCTGCGCGGCCAGCGCCGCCCAGGTCCCGGCGATCAGCGCGGCCGCACTGGCCACCGCCGCGGTCACCAGCGAGGTGTTCAGCGCCTGCAGCGAGTCCCCGCTCACCGCGGCGGAGTAGTTGTCCAGGGTCCAGGAGGACGGCAGCGCGCCGCTCCAGTTCCCGGCGAACGAGGCGGCCAGCACCACCGCGAACGGCAGCGCGAAGACCGGCAGGAACAGCGCGAAGAAGACGGCGTGCAGTGCCGCCCGGGCGCCCCGGCTATGCACCAGCACGGTCGCCTCCCCTCCCCGCCGAGGTGCGCGCCAGGACCAGCCGGTACAGGCCGTACAGGGCGCACGACAGGGCGATGTTGACCACCGCGACCGCGCAGGCGGCGGTGTAGTCCGACTTCAGCATGGCGGTCGTGTAGACCAGCATCGGCAGGGTGACCACGTCCTTGGCCCCGGTGAACAGGATGATTCCGAACTCGTTCATGCACAGCACCAGCACCAGCGACCCGCCGGCGGCCAGGGCCGGCAGCGCGTCGGGCAGGATCACCCGGCCGATGATGCGCAGCGGCCGGGCGCCCAGCGACGCCGCCGCCTCGATCTGCGCGGTCTCGGTCTGGGAGAACGCCGCCAGCAGCGGGCGCATCACGAACGGCGTGAAGTAGGTGATCAGCGCCAGCAGCACGCCCCACGGGGTGGTGAGGAAGTCGAAGGGGCCCTCCGGCGCCCCCGTCGCCCCGGTCCACAGCCCGTTGGCCAGGCCCGCGGTGCCGTAGACGAACACCAGGGAGAGCGTGATCAGGAACGACGGGAAGGCGAGGAAGACGTTGATGAACCTCCCGGCGAACCGCGCCCCCGGGAACGGCACGAACGCGACCACCAGGGAGAGGAAGAACCCGAGCAGCAGGCACCCCGCGGTCGCCCCCACGGCCAGCAGCACCGTGGTCACCAGCGCCCGCCGGAACGCCTCCGAGGAGGCGGTCTCGGCGTAGACCTCCAGGGTGAACCCGCTCCCGTCCGGGGCGGTGAAGGACTCCACCACCACCAGCACCAGCGGGTAGAGGAAGGCGAACCCCAGGGCGGCCACCGGCGGCAGCACCCACACCCACGCGGGGACCGCGCGCCGGTTCTCCTTTCCTCCCGGGGCGGCCCCGGGCCCGCCGGACGGCGGCGCCGGGGGAGGAGCGAGCACACCGGTCATGGCCGGCCTCCGTTCCGGTCGGGTCGGGGCGTATCGGAGCCGGCGGTCCGCGGCCCCGCCGGCGCGGTGGCCGGCCGCAGGCACCCGCCCGGAGGGGCGGCACCGCGCCGGCCGGGCGCGGGAGGTCCCCCCGCCTTCGCGGGCCGGGGCGGGCGGGGCCGGCCGAACCGGCCGCGGAGAACTCCTCCTCGGCCCGGCCGCCCGCCGGAGGGCGGGTTCCCGCCGAGGGGCGGGGCGCCGGTGCGCGCGGAGAGCGGGACGGGGCCGAGAGGGGCGCCCGAGTGCACGCCGGCGCCGGGCGCGGCGCGTTCCTCCGCCCGGAGGAGCGGGGAGAGGAGGTCAGCCACCGGCCACCTCCGCGGGGGTCCGCGCGCCGCTCTTCTCGGCGTCCTCGGCCGGCCGCGGGGCGACGGCGCCCGGCTCCCCGGGCGGGAGCAGCACGGTGTCCTCGGGGGAGAAGGTCAGCCGGACCTCCTCGCCGGGGCGCGGCGGGTCGCGCAGCTCGGCCACGTCGGCGCGGACCTCGTGCCCGCCGACGTCGACGAAGAGCCGGTGCACCGACCCGCGCCACTGCGCGGTGAGCAGGCTGCCGCGCAGCTCGTTGCCGCCGGCGCCGCCCAGCGCGACCAGGTGCGGCCGCACGCACAGCGTCACCGGCCCCTCCGGGGCGTCCTCCGCCGCGCGCAGCCGGGCCCCGCCGAACAGCGCGCCGCCGTCCCCCGCGCCGCGCGCCGGCAGCAGGTTGGCCCCGCCCACGAAGGACGCGGTGAACTCGGTGCGCGGGGACCGGTACAGCTCCGCCGGGGCGCCGCAGTCCACCAGCCGGGCGTCCTTGAGCACCGCGATCCGGTCGGCCAGGGTCAGCGCCTCCACCTGGTCGTGCGTGACGTAGAGCATGGTCACATCGGGCAGCTCCCGGTGCAGCCGGGCCAGCTCCGCCAGCATCCCCGAGCGCAGCTGCGCGTCGAGCGCGGACAGCGGCTCGTCCAGCAGCAGCACGTCGGGGCGGATCGCCAGCGCCCGGGCGAGCGCGACCCGCTGCTGCTGCCCGCCGGACAGCTCCCGCGGGTAGCGCCCGGCGTAGCCGCCCATCCCGGTCATCTCCAGCGCCTCGGCCACCCGGCCGGGGATCTCCCGGCGCGGCGCCTTGCGCGCCTTCAGCCCGAAGGCCACGTTCTGCTCGACGCGCATGTGCGGGAAGAGCGCGTAGCTCTGCACCACCATGCCCACGCCGCGCAGGTGCGGGGCGAGGCCGGTGACGTCCCGCCCGGCCAGGTGGACCCGGCCCCGCGAGGGCCGGACGAACCCGGCCACCGCGCGCAGCGCCGTCGTCTTGCCCGAGCCCGACGGGCCGAGCAGGGCCATCACCTCGCCCCTGCGCACCTCCAGGTCGAACCGGTCCAGCACGGTCGACGCCCCGTAGGCGACGCTGACCTCCTCGAACCGGATCCCGGCCGGTTCGGTGCGGGCGGTGGGAACAGTTTCGCCGTCCATCATCGAATCTCGATCTCCGTCAGCGGATACGTGCGGGGAGCGCCGGCCCGGGGCGCCCGGGCGGCGGGCGGGACGCGGACGGGGGCGGGCCGCCCGCCCGGTCCGCCCGCGGGCGCCGGAGCGGCCGCGGACCCGAGGCCGCAGGCCCCCGGAGCCGGTACCGGCCCGGTCGGCTCCGAGGCGCCCCGGAACCGGCCGGGGCGGTGCCGCGGCGGGCCCTGCGCGCGCAGGCGCGCGGAAGGCGGGCGCCCGGTCGCGGCGGCGGCCGGGGGAGGGCCCGCCGGGCCGCCCGGGGCGCCCGCCCGGCCCGCCGCGCTCACCCGGACTCCTCGGCGCACAGCAGCGCCGGCAGCTCGGCCACGGAGGGCAGCACCCGGTGGGCGCCGGCCTCCTCCAGGGCGGCCCGGCCGTGGGCGCCGGTGAGCACCCCCACCGCCAGGCCGGCCCCGGCCCGGCGCGCGCTGAGCACGTCGGAGCGGGTGTCGCCGGCCACCGCCACCCGGTCGACCCGGTCCACCGCGGCGGTGCGCAGGAACGCGGCCAGCACCATGTCCGGGAAGGGGCGGCCGCGGCCCGCGTCGGCCGGGCTCAGCACCAGGTCGGCCAGGCCGTGCCAGCCCAGCGCCTGCAGCAGCGCGTCCCGGGTGGCCGGCGCGAAGCCGGTGGTCAGCACCACCCGGCGGCCCTGCGCGCGGAGCAGCCGCAGCGCCTCCTCAGCGCCCGGCAGCGGGGCGCACAGCCCCTCGCCCACCAGCTCGGCGTATGCCTTCTCGAAGGCCCGGTTGGCGGCCTGGGCCCGGTCCTCCTCGCCGAACAGGTCGCGGAAGACCGCGATCTTCGACTGCCCCATGGTGGCCTGGACGTACTCGCGCATCTCCCGGTGCCGCGGGCTGCCCGCGGCGATCCCGGAGGCCTCGGCCGCGGCGTCGAACGCCCGCTCCACCAGCCCGTCGTCGGCCACCGTGGTGCCCGCCATGTCGCACACCACCAGGCCGAAGCCGGGGGCGGCCGCACCGCTGCTCACCATCCCAGCTCCTCGGCGGTCGTCTCGGCGATCGCCGGGGAGCAGGTCATCCCGCGCCCGCCGGGCCCGGTCACCAGCCACACCCCGTCGGCGACCCGCTCGCGGTGCACCACCTCGCCCGGGTCGGTGCACTGGGCGTAGACCCCGGCCCAGCGCCGCCGCACCGGCGGCAGCGCCCGGCCCAGCAGGGCCTCGGCGGTCTCGCGCAGGTGCTCGTAGGGGGCCTCCTGCACGTCGAAGCCGAACGGCTCGGCGTACTCGTGGGTGTCGCCGATGGTCAGGCCGCCGTCCAGGCGCTGCACCATGAGCAGCTGCATCCGGTGCTCGGCGGCGACCGGCGGCTGGGGCTGCGCCTCGCCGAGGGCGTCCAGCGCGCTCCCGGCGTAGGCGGGGTAGTAGCGGAAGCTGTCGCCGTCGGCGACGGAGGTGGTCAGCGGCTCGTCCAGCGGGGCGGTCTGCATCATCTGCAGCCGCACCCTGCGCACCGGGGCCTCCGGGGCCAGCTCGCGCACCAGCCCGGACAGCGCCGCGCCGGGGGCCAGCAGCACCGCGTCGCCGGAGTGCACCGCGCCGCGGTCGTCGCGCACCCGGCCGGTGTCGGCCTCGCGCACCTCCCGGCCGGGCAGAAAGGTGTAGCGGCCGCTCTCCTGCAGCGCCGCGCGGAGCGCGGGCAGCGCCACCCTGGACTCCACCGCGGCGTCCCGCTCGCACCACAGGGCGCCGCGGAACTCCCCGCGCAGGGCGGGGTTGAGCCGGCGGACCTCGTCGGGGGAGAGCCACTTGAGGCCGCGCTCCCCGGCGTCCGGGCGGGACAGCACCTGCTCTGCGACGACCTGCTCGGCCTCGGTGCGCACCGGGGTCAGCGACCCGTTGGCGCGGAACCCGACGCCGGGCACCCGCTCCCCGATGCGCTCCCACAGCTCGCGGGCGCGCAGCGCCGCGTCCAGCTCCGCGCCGGGGGCGCGCCCGCCGACCCAGACCAGTCCGAAGTTGCGCACCGAGGCGCCCCGGGCCTCGGCTTCTCTCTCCAGATGCAGGACCTCGTGCCCGCGCTGCACGGCCTCCCAGGCGTGCATCGTTCCGAGGATCCCGCCACCGATCACGATGACTCTCATGGCGGCAACACTCCACATCACAGGTGGTGCGCCAGTGAACCGCCACCGACGCCCGGGTGAAGCGGCAGGCAAGCTTGGACTAGACCCGTTACCTTTCCGTGATTTTCGGGGGGTGTCCGAGGTGCGCCCCCACCCGGCGGAAGCCGGCCCGCGCCCGCCCCGGTCGGGCGCGGCGCCCCGCGGGGTGAAGGTTCAAGCGGGCGGCGACGGCGGGAGGGCGTGCCGGCCGGTCGGTTGGGTGCGGCGCCTCGCGGGGCGGGGGTTCAAGCGGGCGGCGACGGCACGGGCAGGGCCGGGGCAGAGGCGATCACCCGGGCGCGGCGCCCCGCGGAGCGGGGGTTAAGACGGGCAGCGAGGGCCGGAGGGCGTGCCGGCCGGTCGGTCGGGTGCGGCGTCTCGCGGAGCGAAGGTCAAGACGGGCAGCGGCGGCAGCGGTAGGGGCGGGGCCGGGCGCCCCAGCCGGGTGCGGCGTCTCGCGGGGCCGGGGTTCAAACCGGCGGCGAGGGCGGGAGGGGGACCGGCCGGTCGGTCCGGTGCGGCGCCTCGCGGAGCGGGGGTTCAAACAGGCGGCGAAGGCGGGAGGGGGCCGGGCGCCGCGTTCACCGGCCCGGCCCGCACCCACCAGGGGAGCCTTATCCCCATATGCCCGGTTCGCGGCGAGGGGCGGGCGCAGGTGGGGGCGCCCTGCGCACCGCGAGAGCACCCCGATTACATCTACCAGCGAGTAGCAAGCCCCCAGACCCCCACCACCCCCTCGCCGATCACCCAGAGTGGCCAAGGCGGGTCCTCCCCGCAGGGCAAAAGCGACATTCCGCCCCCGCGCCATCCCTCCCCGGGTTCCGGCCCCCTGCCTCCCGGCCTTCCGGGCCGCTCGAACCCCCCAACACCGGCCCGATCGAGGCGATTCGGGCCGCCAGGGGCCTGTTCCGGGTCGGGATGCGCGCCCGGGAATCACCGGGGTGCTCTCGCGGTGCGCAGGGCGCCCTACCCTGCCATCACCCTGCGTATTCACCCAGGTCAGGAAGGTGTGTCGGTTTCAGCGGCGGCCGGCCACGCCGCCCGGGCGACGCGGGCACGGCCACCCCGCCACCTGCCCCCACCCCTGCCGCCCCGCCCCGCTCTGCCACGCCCGACCGACCGGCCGGTTCCCCTGCCCGCCTTCGCCGCCCGCTTGAACCCCCGCCCCGTGGGGCCCGCGCCCGGGTGGCCACCTCCGCCCCGCCCCTACCGCTGCCGTCGCCGCTGGCTTGAACCTTCGCTCCGCGAGATGCCGCGCTCGGGCGATCGCCTCCGCCCCGCCCCCGCCCCTACCGCTGTCGTCGCCGCCTGCTTGGAGCTTCGCTCTGTGGGGTGCCGCGCCGGACCGACCGGCCGGTCCCCCTTCCGCCGTCGCTGCCCGTCTTGACCTTCGCTCCGCGAGATGCCGCGCTCGGGCGATCGCCTCCGCCCCGCCCCCACCTGCGCCGTCGCCGCTGGTCTGAACCCCGACCCGTGGGGTGCCGCGCCCGGCCGACTGGCCGGTCCTCTTTCCGGCCTTGTCTCCGGTCTCGCCGTCCGCCTGGAACGCGGGCCGGGCCCGGGCCCGGCCCGGGTCAGGGCTCTTCGCGGAGGGCGGCGGTGAAGCTGAACCGGTCGCCCCGGTACAGCGAGCGGACGTGCTCCACCGGGGCGCCGCCGGCGTCTCGGGACAGCCGGTTCAGCAGCAGCATCGGCAGCGCCGGCGGGGTGCCGATGAGCAGCGCCTCGCGCGGGGTGGCCAGCAGCGTCTCGATCCGCTCCTCGCCCTCGGCCAGCCGCACCCCGTGCCGGCCCAGGTAGGCGTAGAACGAGGAGTCCGGGTCGAAACCGGTGTCCAGGTCGGGGAAGCGGTCGGCCGGCACGTAGGTGCTCTCCAGGCCGACGCGCTCCTCGTCGGCGAAGAGCAGCCGCTCCATGTGCCAGACCGGGGCCCCGGCGCCGATGTCCAGCCGCGCGCCCAGCGCGCCGCCGGCCGGGCGGCGCTCCAGCCCGATCAGGGTCCGGCCCGGCACCTGGCCGCGGTGGCGCACCCCCTCGGTGTAGCTGCGCAGCGACAGCGGCTGGGCCAGCTTCGGCCCGGCCACCGCGGTGCCCCGGCCGGAGCGGCGCAGCCGCCCCTGCAGCAGCAGGTCGCGCAGGGCCTGGCGGACCGTCTCCCGGGCCACCCCGAAGCGCTCGGCCAGCTCCCGCTCGGTGGGCAGCACCGACCCCTCGGCCATCCCCCCGACCAGCTCCTCCACCGCGGTCTTCACCGCGTAGTACTTGGGCACCCGGCCGTGCTCGGGCACCCCCGAGCGGACCGGGGCCTCGGGGGAGGCCACCGGTTCGGCGACCGCGGCGGCGGGCGGGGCGGGGGCTGGCGTCGTCTCCACCCGATCATCGTGGCAGAGCGCCCTCGCGCCCCGCTCGGCAACCCCGCCGGCCGCCCCGACCCCGCGAGGGACCGGGACCCGCCGGCCGTCCTGCCCCGGATGAGGACCGGGCCGGAAAAGGGCCGGGCCCCGGCGGAGCACGCTCCGCCGGGGCCCGGCCGGCCCACCGGCCTCCTCAGCCGGTCTCGGCGGAGTGCAGCCGGCCGATCTCCCGGGCGAGCAGGTCGAACCGCGGGTCCTGGAGGAGTGGGACGGTCCGCCGCCGCTGCCGGGCCGCGTGCACGTCGACGTCGGCCACCACCAGCGCCGGCTCCCACAGCGGGGCCTCGGCCACCACCGCGCCGCCCGGGTCCACCACGTGCGAGCCGCCCCAGAACGACGCGCCGTCCTCGTCGCCCACCCGGTTCACGAACACCACCCAGCACTGCTGCATCCGCGCGGTGTAGCGGAGCAGCTCGCGCCAGTAGCTGAAGTTGTCCACGGTGGACTCGTCGCTGACCGCCGCGCTGTTCGCGGTGACCAGCAGCACCTCCGCCCCGTCCTGCGCGGCCAGCCACGGCAGCATCGGCTGCCAGGCGTCGTTGCAGATCAGCGAGGCCATCCGGCCGTGCGCGGTGTCGAAGGCGTTCAGCCGCTGACCGGGGTAGAAGTGCTTGCGCTCCTCCCACATCAGGTAGTTCGGCAGGTAGAGCTTGCGCTGCACGTGCACCGCGCGGCCGCCGGACAGGTAGACCGCGGTGTTGTGGTGCCGTAGCCCCGCCCGCTCGTAGATGCCGACCAGCACATCGGGGCCGGCCTCGGAGAGCGCGGCCAGCCGCGGGTCGCCGACCGCCACCGAGGTGTCCTCGGCCACCGAGCCCAGGGCATAGCCGTGCAGGCTCAGTTCCGGGAAGACCACCAGGTCGGCGCCGTCTTCGGCCGCTTCGGCGATCCTCTGCCGCGCCTCGTTGAGATTGCTCTGGACGTCACCGAGCCGAGCGTCCGTCTGCGCGATCGCGATACGCACTGCACACCCCCTGAACTCTGATCGAGGAAGAGAAGAGACCGCCGGCGGGCGGGCCGCGGCGGGGCCGCGGCGCATTCCGGAACACCGCCGGGGCGGTTCATGTTCCCATACCGAAGAACCTGGTCAGAACGGTTCGGACCGGCCTTTTCCACTGCGGGGGCGGTGATTCCGGCCATGCCCGGACCGGTGCGCGGCGCGGCGCGCACCGGCGGGGGAGCGCCGGGCCGGGAAAGCCCAGCGCACACGGCCGCACCGGGGCCCGCCCCGGTGCGGCCGCCGGGCGATTCGTCCTGATTCCGCGGGTCGGCCCCGGGCCGCCGCCGCGCGCACGTAGACTGGCCCGATGACCGACCGGGGCGCCCGGGCGTCCGCGCCCGCCCGTCCCGGTCCGCATGTCCGGGGCACCCGGCAGAACCACCGCGCGCCCCCGGGCGTCCCACCTGTCCCAATCCGAAACAGCGGAGGTGGACCGTGACCACGGATCCCCGGGAGACCACCGGCGAGCCCGCACCGCAGGGCTCGCGCATCGACCCCTACGTCGGCTCCTACGCCGCACGGGCACAGGGCATGGTGGCATCGGAGGTCCGCGCACTGTTCGCCGTCGCCTCCCGCCCGGAGGTGGTCTCGCTGGCCGGCGGGATGCCCAACGTGGGCGCGCTGCCGCTGGAGGAGATGGGCGACATCGTCCGCCGGGTCACCACCGAGCAGGGCGCCACCGCGCTGCAGTACGGGTCCGCCCAGGGCGACCCCGCGCTGCGCGAGCGGATCTGCGAGGTCATGGCGCTGGAGGGCATCGACGCCTCCGCCGAGGACGTCATCGTCACCGTCGGCTCCCAGCAGGCCCTCGACCTGGTCACCCGGGTCTTCATCGACCCCGGCGACGTGGTGCTGGCCGAAGCGCCCACCTACGTCACCGCGATCAACACCTTCGCCGCCTTCCAGGCCGACATCCAGCACGTCGCCATGGACGACCGGGGCGTGCTCCCCGAGGCGCTGGAGGAGCGGCTGGCCGCGCTGGCCGCCGCCGGGCGCCGCGCCAAGTTCTTCTACACCGTGCCCAACTTCCAGAACCCGGCCGGCGTCACCCTCACCGCCGAGCGCCGCCGCCGGGTCCTGGAGATCTGCCGCCGGCACGGCCTGCTCGTGCTCGAGGACAACCCCTACGGCCTGCTCCGCTACGAGGGCGAGGCCGAGCGGGCGCTCCGCGCCGACGCCCCGGACAACGTCATCTACCTGGGCTCGTTCTCCAAGACCCTCTCGCCCGGCTTCCGCATCGGGTGGGCGCTGGCCCCCTCGGCGGTGCGCGCCAAGCTCGTCCTGGCCGCCGAGTCGGCCATGCTCAGCCACTCCACCTTCAACCAGCTGGTGGTCGGCCGCTACCTCGCCGAGCACCCGTGGCGCGAGCAGATCAAGGAGTTCAACGAGATGTACCGCGAGCGGCGCGACGCCATGCTCGCGAGCCTGGAGGCGCTGATGCCCCCCGGCGCCTCCTGGACCCGGCCCGAGGGCGGCTTCTTCGTCTGGGTGACCCTGCCCGAGGGGCTGGACGCCAAGGCCATGCTGCCCCGCGCGGTCGGCGAGCGGGTCGCCTACGTGCCGGGCACCGGCTTCTTCGCCTCCGACGAGGGGCACCGCAACATGCGGCTGTCGTTCTGCTACCCCACCCCCGAGCAGATCCGCGAGGGCGTCCGGCGGCTGGTGGGCGTCATCGAGAACGAGGCCGCGCTGCGCGACACCTTCGGCGCCACCCCCGCACCGCCCGCCCCCGGCGGCGACGCCCCCACCCCCGACCTGCCCTAGCGGCCCGGGCCCGGAGAAGGCGGGCGGGGCCGCCGGCTCCGGGGCCGGCCCCGAGAAGGCGGAACCAGACGTGACAGCAGTACACCGGCCGGAGGGCACGGGGCCCTCCGGTGCCGCGCGGACGGCGGCGCCGTCCGCGCGCGCGGCGCGACAGAAAGTGGGCAGAACAGTGGCCGACCTGCACCGGGTCCTCGTCCTCGCCGGCGGGCTCTCCCCCGAGCACGAGGTGAGCGTGCGCTCCGGGCTCCGGGTGGCGGAGTCCCTGCGCCGCCTCGACGTCGAGGTGCAGACCGCCGACGTCGACGCCGCCCTGCTGGGCCGGCTGGCCGCCGACCCGCCGCAGGCCGTCTTCCCGGTGCTGCACGGCGCCCCCGGCGAGGACGGCGCCATCCGCGAGGTGCTGGAGACCAGCGGCGTGCCCTACGTCGGGGCGCGCCCCGACGCCTGCCGGGCCGCGTTCTCCAAGCCCATCGCCAAGTCCCTGGTCGCCGCGGAGGGCGTCGCGGTCCCGCGCGGCGTCACCCTGCCCAAGACCGCCTTCCGCGACCTGGGCGCCCGCGAACTGGTCGACCGGATCGCCGCCGCGCTGGGCCTGCCGCTGTTCGTCAAGCCCGACCAGGGCGGGTCCGCCTTCGGCGCCGCCCCCGCCTCCACCACCGACGAGCTCTCCAACGCCCTGGTCAGCAGCTTCGCCTACGGCGACACCGCCATGGTGGAGGAGCGCATCGACGGCACCGAGATCGCGGTCGGCGTGCTCGACACCGGCGACGGCCCGGTGGCGCTGCCGCCGGTGGAGATCGTGCCGGACGGCGGGGTCTACGACTACTCGGCCCGCTACACCGCCGGGCGCACCGAGTTCTTCGCGCCGGCCCGGCTGGACGCGGCGGCCGCCCGCGCCGCCATGGACGCCGCGCTCACCGCGCACCGCGCCCTGGGCCTGCGCGACCTGTCCCGCACCGACATGATCGTCGAACCCTCCGGGCGGGTGGTCTTCCTGGAGGCCAACGTCGCCCCAGGGATGACCGAGACCTCGCTGTTCCCGATGGCCCTCCAGGCCGCCGGCATGGACTTCGGCATCACCTGCCGGGAACTGGCCCACCAGGCGCTGCTCCGCGGCTGAGCGGACCCCGGGGGCGCGGCGATCGCGCCGGGCCCGCCGCGGTCCGCCCCGCCCTTCCCGTCGGCGCGCCCCCCGGCCCCCGGCCCGCGGGCCCGCACCGGCGGGCGCTCCCCGACCCGGCGGAGCGCCCGCTCCGCGCCTCCCGGGCCGGCCGCGCGCCCCGCGGCCGCCGGGGCGGAGGGGAACCGGCCGCGGCCGCGCGCCGTCCCACTCCCGGACGGGCGGGGCCGGGACGGCCCGGCGGGGCGGCGGAACGGCGGTGGGCCATGGGGTATCGGCGATGGGCGGCGCGCGCGGCGGTCGCGGCGGCCGCGGCACTGGTCGGCGGGCTCGGCCTGCCCGCCGCCACCGGCTCCTGGGCCTGCGCCTGCGGCGCCCTGCTCTCCGAGGCCGAGGTCGCCGACGAGGCGGCGGTGGTGCGCGTCGGCGACGGCGAGCAGAGCGTGCTGATGCGGCTGGGACTCAGCGGCACCGCCCCCGAGGCGGCCCTGGTGCTGCCCACCCCCGCCCCCGCGGAGGTCTCCCTCGGCGAGAGCGGGGTCTTCGCCGACCTGGACCGGGTCGCCGCCCCGGAGCGGGTGCAGGTCGACGACTGGTGGCCCGAGGACCTGTTCTCGCTGTACGGGGCGGGCGACGCGGCCGGCGGCGCCCCCGGCGGGGTGGACGTGCTGGAGCGCTCCAGGCTGGGCCCGCTGGACGTCGCGGTGCTCGGCGCCGCCGACGAGGGCGCGCTGGCCGGCTGGCTGGACGAGGAGGGCTTCGAACTGGAGCCCGAGGTCGAGCGGCTGCTGGCCCCCTACGTCGAGCAGGGCTGGTACTACGTCGCGGTCCGCCTCGCCCCGGACGGGGAGGAGGAGCTCCAGGGCGGTCTGCAGCCGCTCCGCGCCGACTTCGCGACCGATGAGCCGGTCTACCCGATGCGGCTCACCGGTGCCGCGGAGCGCCCCCAGTCGGTCCGCCTCTACCTGCTCGGCGAGCACCGGATGGAGCGCGCCGACGCCCTGGCCGCCGACGTCCCGGCCCGGGTCGACTTCGCCGGCCCGGTCGACCCCGCCGACCTGGCCTCCGCGGACGCCGCCGACCTGGTCGGCGACGGCGCCTACCTCACCGTGCTCCAGCACGACATCGACGACCCCTCCCGGGTCACCGGCGACTTCCGGTTCGCCCCCGCGGCCTCCGACGAGCCCTACCGGGAGGTCGTCACCGTGTCGCGCCCGGTCTACATCCTGGGCGTCGCCGGCGGGCCGCTCCTGGTCGCCGCCGGCCTGTTCGCCGCGGGCGCGGCGGCGGCCGCCGCGCTGCTGGTCCGCCGCCGCAGGACCCGCACCGCCCCGCGCACCGGCTGACCGGCGCCGGCCCGCGCCCCCGCACCGCGCAGGCCGGAGCGCCGAACCGGCCGGGGGACGCCCCCCGGGGGAGCGGCGCCGGGGCGGCCGCGCCCTCCGGAAGGCCCGGCTCCGCCCGCCGCCCCCGAGACCGCCGGGCCCGGCGGGGGAACAGCCGGCAGCGGCGGAGGACGGCGGCCCCGGACGGCGCCGGCACGCCGGCAAGGGCCTCCCCGCCCGGCGCGGACGTCCCGGAGCAAGACGCCGGCCCCGAAACGGCGGGCGCCCCCGCGGCCCGCCGGGGACCGGAGCGCGGCGGAACCGGGGGACCGGTGAAACGCGGACCGCCGAGCCGGACATGGAGGGGGGAAGACGGAGAACCGCACCCGCCGAAAAGAGGCCGATTTGCCCCCCGACGTCCCCAGTCCGCCCCCGGACGCCGAGCGTTTCGAGGCGGCCTACGCCGCCCACCGCGACGACCTGCTCAGATACGCGCTGCGCCGGACCGGGCACCCCGACGAGGCCGCCGACACGGTGGCCGACACCTTCCTCATCGCCTGGCAGCGCATCGACGCGCTGCCCCCGGGCGACCAGGGGCTCCCCTGGCTCTACGGGGTCGCCCGCAACGTGCTCGCCAACCGGGGCCGGGGCACGCGCCGCCGCACCCGGCTGGCCGAGCGGCTGCGCGCGGAGACGGCCGGCACCACCGTCACCCCGCCCGCCGGCGCCGACCTGGTCGACATCGGCAGGGTGTTCCGCACCCTCCCGGAGACCGACCGCGAACTGCTCTCCCTGGCCGGGTGGGAGGAGCTGGAGGCGGCCGAGATCGCCGTCGTCCTCGGGATCTCCCGCAACGCCGCGCGCATCCGGCTGCACCGCGCCCGCAAGCGGTTCAGAAGGGCGCTGCACGCCGCCGGGCTGGCGTCCGCGCCGGAGACCCCGGAGGAACCGCTGACCGCCGTCCGCGCCTACGGATTGGGAGGCACCCGATGAAGGACACGAACGACGAGACCGGGCGCGCGCTGCGCGCCATCGAACCCCGCATCGACGGGCTGCCGGAGACCGCCGCGTCCTCCGCGGACGGCCTCCTCGCCCTGGTCGAGGCCGACGCCCGGGACGCCGCGGGAGGCGCGGAGCACGCCCCTCCGGCGCCCGCTCCGAACCGGTCCCGGCGGCGCCTGCTCCGCACCGCCTTCGTCGTCCCGGCGGCGGCCGCCGCCGTGCTCGGAGCCGCGGTGCTCGCCCCGGGGGGCGCCGACCGGCTGCCCCTCTTCGGGCCCGGCGAGGCCCGCGCCCTGGAGATCACCGAGGACGACCACTACATCATCGCCGAGATCGTCGACCCGACGGCCGACACCGCCGAGTACTCCGAAGAGCTCGCCGAGTACGGGGTCGACGTGGAGCTGAACCTGGTCCCCGTGATGCCGGGGGAGGGCGGGTTCGAGCTGCTGAGCGTGTCCTGGCACAGCGGGCCGCCCGAGGGCCGCGGCGTGCGGCTGGCCCCGGGGGCGGAGTGCGGTGCCCCGGACTCCTGCCCCATGGTGCTGAAGGTCCCCAAGGACTACCGGGACACGGTGAGGATCGACGTGTCGAGGGAGGCCGCCCCCGGAGAGTACTGGGACGGCTCCTCGCCGGTGGAGGACGCCTCCGCCATCGGGGTCATCGACACCGGGGCCCTGGTGGGCCGCCCGGTCGCCGAGGTCCGCGAGCGGCTGGCGGGCGCCGGCTTCGAGGTGGAGGCCTTCAACCGGCTGGCGCCGGAGCCCGAGAGGGGCGAGGGCCGGCCCCGGACCGAGCTGGAACCGGACCAGGTCCCCGGCGGCCTGCTCGTCGCGGCCGTGTTCTACCGGCCCTTCTCCGGCTCGGTCGAGCTGGTCCTCACCGACGAGCCGGACGACCCCTTCATGGGCGGCGGCGGCCAGGTGATCGACCAGGGGGAGACCGGCGGCTGAGCGGCCCCGGAGCCGGTCCGCGGGGCGGCGCGGGGGAGACCGATCCCCCCGCGCCGCCCCGGCGGCGGTCAGGCCAGGGCCCGCTCCAGGACGTCGCGGACCGTGTCGCGGAGCAGAGCGGCCTTGTACCGGGTGCCCGGCAGCGGCGAGCAGCGGCCCGGCAGGCCGGCCACCGCCTCCGCGGCGGCGGACGGGTCCGCCGCCCCGCCGACCAGGGCGGCCTCCACCTCGGGCAGCCGGACGGGGGCGCGGGCGACGCCGCCGGCCGCGACCGCCGCCGAGACCACCCGGCCGCCGTCGCGCACCACCCGGGCGACGGCCTCCACCATCGGCCACTCGGCGCGGGAGCGGGCGGTGGCCCGCCGGTAGGCCGCCGTCTCGCCCGCCGCGGGCGGCGGCAGCAGCACCGCGGTCAGCAGGTCCCCGGCGGCCAGCACGTGGTCGCGGGCCCCGTCGGCGGGGTCGTAGAGGTCGGCGACCGGCAGCACCGACGTCTCACCGGACCGCACCGCCTCCACCCGGGCGCCGTAGACCAGCAGCGCCGCCGCCAGCGACGACGGATGCGGCGCCACGCAGGGGGAGGTGTCGAAGACGGTGCCGTGCCGGTGGTCGCCCTCCCGGGCCGGGCAGCCCTCGCCGCCGTCCTGGTGGCAGGAGAACGCCGGGTTGCGGAAGTACCAGCAGCGGTTGCGCTGCAGCAGGTTGCCGCCGATCGTGCCCACCGCGCGGATCTGCGGGGTGGCCAGCGCGGCGGCGGTCGCGGTCAGCGCCGGGTAGGCCTCGCGCAGCGCCGGGTCGGCCGCGATCCGGGCGACGGTGGTGGTCGCCCCGATCCGCGCCGCCCCCTCGGCGTCCCACTCGATGCCGCGCAGCCCCGCCACCCGGCCCAGGTCGGTGAAGGGGCCGGCCGCGGCCCCGGTGGCCGCGCGGGCCATCACGTCGGTGCCGCCCGCGCGGGCCTCCCCGCCGCGCTCCAGCAGGGCCGCCGCGGCGGCGACGTCGGTCGGTGCACTCATCGCGGATCCTTCCGTCGAAGCTCGGTGCGGGCGCCTCCGGCCGGCGGCCGGAGGGGGCGCTCGGGGCTCACCCGATCCCCGCCAGCAGCCGGGCCGGGGTGATGGGCAGGTCCAGCGGGCGCCAGCCGGTGGCGGCGCGGACCGCGTTGGCCACCGAGGCCGCCACCCCGACGGTGGTGACCTCGCCCAGGCCGACGCCGCCGCCGGGCACGTGCTCCCAGCCCTCCCGGTGGAAGTGGACGTCGATGTCGGGGACGTCGCCGATCCCGGGGATCCGGTAGTCCTCCAGGTTGTCGGTGAGCACCGCGCCGGTGGCCGGGTCGGTGACGCGCTGCTCGAACAGGGCGTAGCCGATGCCCTGCACCACGCCGCCCTCGGCCTGGTTGCGGGCGGGCCGCTCGGCGTAGATCCGCCCGGAGGCCACCCCGGCCCAGCAGCGCAGCGGCCGCACCGACCCGAGGAGGGTGTCCACCTCCACCTCCATCACGTGCAGCGCCCCGGCCAGGCCGCGGCCGACCGCGACCACCCCGCCGTTCACCGCCGGGGTGAGCGGGCCGCGGCGGTCGCGGGTGCGGCGGCCGGTGACCCGCAGCCCCTCGGCGGACTTCAGCGCCTCCCGGGTGACCGGGGCGCCGCCGGCGCCGCGCCCGGCCAGCTCCGCGGCGAGCGAGCGGGCCGCGTCGCGGGCGGCGGGGCCGACCGAGGTGGTGCTGCGGCTGCCGAACGCCCCGGGGCCCGGGACCGGGCCGCTGTCGCCGGTCTCCACCCGGACCTGGTCGGCCTCCAGCCCCAGCTCCTCGCGGACCACCCGGGCGATGACGGTGCGCACCCCGGTGCCGATGTCCTGGGTGGCGGTGCGGGCCACCACCCGGCCGTCCTCCACCGCCAGCTCCACCCGGGCGCTGGGGTCCAGCAGGTAGGGCCAGTTGGAGGCGGCCACCCCCACCCCGCGCCGGAACCGCCCGGTCTGCGGGCCGCGGGGCCGCTCCCGCCAGAGCGGCAGGGCCGCGGCCGTGTCGTAGAGGGCGCGCCGCTTGGGGTTGCCGTCCCAGCGGCGGCGGAGCGCGATCGGGTCCTCGCCCAGCCGGTCGGCGAGCTCGTCCACCGCCTGCTCCAGGGCCCAGGCCATCGGGGCGCCGTTGGGGCCGCGGAACGGCGAGCCCGGCGGCCGGTTGGTGACCACGTCGTGGTCGCGCACCCGGCGCGGCGAGCGGCCGTAGAGCAGCATCGCCATCGCGGCGGTGCTGGAGCCGATGGAGACGCCGCCGTCGCCCCAGGAGTCCACGGTCAGCGCGGACAGCCCGCCGTCGGCGCCGGCGAGCATGGCCAGCCGGGTGCGGGTGCCCGGCCGGTTCCCGGCGTCGGAGAGCTCCTCGGCCCGGTCGAACACCAGCCGCACCGGCGCCCCGGCCAGCCGGGCCAGCTCGACCGCGGCGACCGTCTCCAGGCCCAGCCCGGCCTTGGCGCCGAACCCGCCGCCGACGTGGTGGGCGCGCACGTGCACCCGGTCCAGGGGCAGGCCCCAGCGCTGCGCGGCGGCCCGGGCCAGCCCGTCGACGGTCTGGGTGGAGGCCTCGACGTACAGCTCGCCGCCGTCCCAGCGGGCCGTGCAGGCGTGCGGTTCGAGCGGGGTGTGCACCTGCACCGCGGTGCTGAACTCCGCGGCGAACAGCAGCCGGTCGCCGCGGGCGTGCGCCTCGTTGATCCGCCGTACGGCGGTGCCGCGCCGGAACCCCAGCCCGGCCGGGCCGCGGACGTTGCCCTGCCAGCGGGCGGGGACCGCGGCGGCCTCGTTGCTGGACGGCGCGGCGCGGCGCGCCTTCGCGTCGGGGTAGACCTGCGGCGCGCCGGGCTTGCCGGCCTGCTCGGTGTCGAGGGCGGCCGGGAGCTCCTCGTAGTCGATCCGGACCGCGGCGGCCGCGGCGCGGGCCGCCGCCCTGGTCGGGGCGGCCACCGCCAGCACCGGCCGGCCGGTGTAGCGCACCGTGCGGTCCTCGCCGAGCAGGTCGGTGTGGACCGCCCCCAGGCCCGCCAGCGCCCCGGTGTCCACGGAGCGGACCCGGGCGTGCGGGACGGGGGAGCGGACCAGCACCGCCTCCCAGTACCCCTCCGGGTAGGAGTCGGTGGCGTACCGGGCGCGGCCGGTGACCTTCTCCGCGGCCTCGGCCCGGGGCGGCTCGGCGCCGGTGTCCTCGTCGAAGGCGCCGGTGCAGGCGGCCGCGACGGCGGCGTAGATCCCCTGGTAGGCGCCGCAGCGGCAGAGGTGGCCGGCGAGCGCGTCGGCGATCTCGTCCCGCCCGGGGGCGGTGTCGCCGTGCTCGGCGCGCCAGCGGTCGGTGAAGGCGGCGGCCTCCACCACGAAGCCCGGGGTGCAGAAGCCGCACTGCAGGGCGTCGTGCGCGGCGAAGGCGCGCTGCACCGGGTGGTCGCCGCCGAGGCCCTCGACGGTGGTGACCGAGCGCCCCTCCAGCGCGGAGCAGGGCAGCAGGCAGGAGGCGGCGGGCTCGCCGTCGACCAGCACGGTGCAGGCGCCGCAGACCCCCTGCCCGCAGGCGACCTTGGTGCCGGTGAGGCCGAGCCCCTCGCGGATCAGCCCGGCGGCGGGCGCGTCGGGGTCGGGTGCGGTGGCCGGTTCGCCGTTGACGGTGGTGTCCAAGGCGTGCCTCCCGAGGTCGAGGTTGACACCGTCAACCTAGGGCGTCGAGTTGACGCTGTCAACGGGGTGTCCTACGGTCGGCGCATGATCGCAGCCCAGGGGCCTGAACCGGTGGACTCGGCCGTCGCCGGGGCCGGGCCGCCGACCCGGGAGCGGCTGCTCGCCGCCGCCTGGGAGCTGCTGGGCGAGGGCGGCCCCGAGGCCGTCACCCTGCGCGAGGTCGGCCGCCGGGCCGGGGTCTCGCGGACCGCCCCCTACCGGCACTTCCAGGGCAAGGAGGACCTGCTCCGCGCGGTCGCGATCCGCTCCTTCGACCTGCTGCGCGCCCGGGCCGCCGCGGCCGGCCGGACCGCCGGGGACGCCCCCGGCGCGCTCCGCGAGGTCTGCCGCGCCTACATCGCCTTCGCCCTGGAGTACCCGCGGCAGTACCGGCTGATGTTCGGCGACTGGGTGCTCTCCCAGAAGCACGGCGACACCCCGCAGGCCGCCGCGCTGCGCGCCGCCGCCGAGCGGCTCTTCGACACCGCGGCCGAGGCCATCGGCCAGGGCCAGCGCGACGGCGCCGTGCGCCCCGGCGACCCCACCGACTTCACCCTGCTCACCTGGTCCACCCTGCACGGCCTGGTGACCTTCACCCTCTCCGCGCACCTGCACGCCGAGGGGGGCGCCGGCCGGGTCCGGGGCGAGCCCGAAGAGGTCCTCGCCCGCCTCGTCGACGAGGTCGTCCGCGGCCTGCGCGCCTGACCGCGCAGACCCCGCCCCGGACCGCGCCCGCCGGCCCCGCCCTGCCCCGGCGCCCCGTCCGCCGCTCCCCGGTGCCGGGCGCCGCTGGAATGATGGGCGCGCCGATCAGGCCCGGAGGGGCCCTGCGACCCGCGCCCCCGACCTCACCCGAAAGGAACGGCGAAGGATGCCCACCCCCCACCGCCCCCGCAGCGGAGGCGCCGCCCTCGGCCCCCTGGCCGCGATCCCGGCGGCGCTGCTGCTCGCGGCCGCCGCGGGCTGCTCCGGCGCAGAAGAGGAGCCCGCCGCGGCGCCCTCCTCCGCGCCGCCCTCCCCGACCCGCTCGCCCGCCCCCGAGTTCGAGGAGGTGGAGGACCTGGACACCTACTGCCGGGAGAACAGTGACGAGGACATCGCCGACGGCTACCCCGGCGCGGCCGAGTACGCGGGCGAGGGGCCGCACCCCACCGCGGTGTTCAGCAACTCCCGCACCAACGACGCCGATTACTCGGGGCACCGGCTGCAGGAGGACGGCCCCTACGAGGAGTGGCTTCCGGACTCGCCGGAGGAGGCCGCGCTGCTCGCCTGCATCGACCACGCGGACGAGGGCGACGAGGAGATCACCACCTGCGCGTACGAGCCGGGGCGCTTCGGGATCCCGACGGGCGGCGGGGAGTCGGTCGAGCTCCCGCTGTACGGGCTGTCCTACGAGTACACCGTCTACGAGCTGCGTACCGGCGAGGTCGTCGCCTCCGGCGACGTCGGGCCCGGCTCGGACGGCTGCCCGCTCCTCGTCGTCAGCGACTCGGTGATCGAGAAGGAGCCGACGAAGGTCTTCACCGTCATGGACCGCTCCGCCGCGCAGGAGGCGATCGAGGAGGCGGTCCAGGGCGCCGCGGACTGACGGGCCCGCAGGCGGAGGCCTTCCGGTGCGGCTCCGGTGCGGTGGCCGCATCCGGCCGCCGCACCGGAGTCCGCCAGGTCGGCGGAGGCGCGCGCCGGTCCGGCGCGGCGCGGAGGGCCCGGTCTCCCACGAACCTACGGTCCCGTAGGTTACGGTGGCGTAGGTAAGCCGGACCGACAGCCGAGAGGTGGACCATGGCCGCAGCCTCACCGACACCCTCCGCGCCCTCGCAGGGCAAGGCGGAGCAGCCGCGCGGGAGCGGGATCCGGGAGGGCGACCTCGACCCCGAACTGCGCGGCCGGGGCGAGCGCTTCACCGTCTTCGCCTACGTCCTCATCCCGCTGCTGGCCCTGGCCGCCGCGGTGCCCTTCGCCTGGGGATGGGCGCTGACCTGGACCGACATCATCATCGGCACGGTGTTCTACGTGATCGGCGGACTCGGCATCACCGTCGGCTTCCACCGGTACTTCACGCACGGCTCGTTCAAGGCCGGCCGGCCGCTGCGCATCGCCCTGGCCCTCGCCGGGACCATGGCCTTCGAGGGCAGCGTGATCAAGTGGGTGGCCGACCACCGCCGGCACCACAAGTACGCCGACCACGAGGGCGACCCGCACTCGCCGTGGCGCTTCGGCGACGACTGGCGCTCGGTCGCCAAGGGGCTCTACTACGCGCACATGGGCTGGCTCTACCTGGACGACCGCAAGACCTCGCTCCGGCGCTTCGCCCCGGACCTGCTCAAGGACCGCGACATCGTGCGCATCGACCGGTGGGCCGGGGCGGTCTTCCTGTTCTCCATGCTCGCCCCGGCCGCGATCGGCGGCCTGGTGACGATGTCCTGGTGGGGCGCGCTGACCGCGTTCTTCTGGGGCGGCCTGATCCGCCTGGCGCTGCAGCAGCACGTGACCTGGTCGGTGAACTCGATCTGCCACACCATCGGCGAGGAGAACTTCGAGGTCCGGGACCGGTCCCGGAACGTGTAGTGGCTGGCCATCCCCTCCTTCGGCGAGTCCTGGCACAACCTGCACCACGCCGACCCCACCTGCGCCCGGCACGGCGTGCTCAAGGGCCAGATCGACATCTCCGCCCGGGTGATCTGGGCCTTCGAGAAGCTCGGCTGGGCCACCAAGGTCCGCTGGCCCGACCCGGAGCGGCTGAACGCCAAGATGGTCGACCCCGCCTGACCCCCGCGCCCGGCCGGGCCGCCCAGCGCCCCGGCCGGGCGCCGATGAGTTTCCGGCCCGCCGGTCGTCTGCATGTTCGAACGCCCGACGACGCAGACGAGGGAGAGCCGCAATGGAGACCACCATCGACCTGGGCGGGGTCCGCACCTGGTACGCCGAGCAGGGGGAGGGCGAACCGCTGGTGCTCATGCACGGCGGACTGAGCGACGCCCGCTACTTCGGCCTGGCGCTGGACGCCCTGGCCGGGCGATTCCGGGTGCTCACCCCCGAGCGCCGCGGGCACGGGCACACCCCCGACGCGGACGGGCCCTACACGGTCGACGCGCTGGTCGGGGACACCGTCGCGTTCCTGGAGAAGGTCGCCGGCGGCCCGGCCCACCTGGTCGCCTACAGCCAGGGCGCCCACCTGGCCATGCACCTGGCGGTCCGCCGCCCCGACCTGGTCTCCCGCCTGGTCCTGGTCAGCGGCGCCGCCGACGCCGAGGGGTTCCTCCCCGGCATGCGCCCCAGCGCGGAGGGCGAGCCGCCGGAGGTGATCGCCGACATGTACGCCGAGGTATCCCCGGACGGCCGGGAGCACTTCCCGGTCGTGGTGCGGAAGACGGTCGACCTCTTCGAGACGCAGCCCCCGGTGACCGCCGACCACCTGGCCTCGATCCGGGCCCGGACCCTGGTCATGGCCGGCGACGACGACATCGTCCGCCCCGAGCACACCCGGTTCCTCTACGAGTCGATCCCCGGCGCCGAACTCGCGGTCGTCCCCGGCACCTCGCACGTCCTCTTCCTGGAGAAGCCGGACCTCTGCGCCCGCCTGGTCCTGGACTTCCTCACCGGGGACCCGGTCCCCACCATGATGCCGATCCGCCGCGCCGGAGCCTGACCGGCCCGCGGCCGTACGCGCGGCATGCGCGGCGGCGGGCCCTCTCCGGGAGGCGCCCCGCCGCGCACACCGGGGGAGCGGGGCGGCGGGGCCGTCACATACCGGGGCCCCGCCCTGTCCTCACGGGTGCGGCCGCACCCGGCCGCGGGACGGGAAGGGAACACATCCTCACATGACCACGACACTCGTCACCGGCGGCACCGGCGACCTCGGCACCCCCACGGCGGCCGCGCTCCGCACCGCCGGCCACCGCGTCCGCGTCCTCAGCCGCCGCACCGGCCCCGGCCTGACCACCGGCGACCTGCTCACCGGGGAGGGGGTCCCGCAGGCCCTGGACGGCGCCGACACCGTGGTGCACTGCGCCACGGCCAACGCCGGGAGCGACATCACCGCCGCCGCGAACCTGTTCGCCGAGGCGGACCGGGCGGGCGTCGGCCACCTGGTGCTGATCAGCATCGTCGGCATCGACCGGATCCCGCTGCCCTTCTACCGGCAGCGGCTGGAGATCGAGCGGCTGCTCACCGGCTCCGGCCTGCCGCACACGATCCAGCGCGCGACGCAGTTCCATTCGCTGATCGCCCGGATCTTCGCGGCGCAGAAGCGGCTGCCGGTGCTGCTGGTGCCGCGCATCCCGTTCCAGCCGATCGACGTCACCGACGTGGCGGACCGCCTCACCGAACTGGCCTCGGGGGATCCGGCCGGCCGCGCCCCCGACATCGGCGGCCCGGAGGTCCTCAGGGCCGGGGTACTGGCCCGCCAGTGGCAGCGGGCGACCGGCTCCCGGAAACCGATCCTGCAGGTGAGCGCCCCGGGGAAGACGTTCGCGGCCTTCGCGAGAGGCGAGAACCTGGTGCCCGGGACACGGTTCGGCGGGCGGACCTTCCGGGAGTATTCGGCGACGCGGTGAGGCGGGCCCCGCCGGTGCGGCACCGCTTCGAGGACGCGTCCGGTGAACTACGAATCTACTTCGTAAAGGTCGGTTTCATGGGCAAATCCTGCTCAAGAAGAGAACAGAAGGACGATGGGCGGGGATGACGCGAAGACGAGTCAGGCGTCCTCGGCCGTGCGGGCGACCGCCGCGTCCCAGCCCAGCATCGCGATGTCGATGGCGGCGTCCAGGTCCTCGCGCGGGCGGGCGTCGCGGGCCTGGGCGGAGAGGCCCTCCATGACGATCTGGACGTAGCAGGCCAGGGCCGCGGCGTCGGTGCCGGCGGGGAGGTCGCCCTCGGCGGTGCCGCGTTCGATGCGCTCCCGGATCAGGTCGAGGGTGTCGCGGCGGCAGTCGGCGAGGAGGCGGCCGATGTGCTCGTGGCCGGCGCCGAGGTTGGTGGCGGCGGTGAAGACCATGCAGCCGGCCGGGGTGGCCGGGTCGGTGTAGGCGTCGGCGCTCTCCCGGAGCAGGGCCTCCACGGCGTCGCGGGTGCCGGGGAGGCCCAGCGCCTTCGGGATCGCGGAGCGCTCGGGGGAGTTGTAGAGCCGGACGGCCTCGCGGAAGAGGTCGTCCTTGGAGCCGAAGGCCGCGTAGAGGCTGGTCGGGGTGATGCCCATCGCCGAGGTCAGCATGTTCAGCGAGGTGCCCTCGTAGCCGTGCCGCCAGAACAGCTCCATGGCGGCGGCCAGTGCCGCGTCCCGGTCGAAGCGCCGGGGGCGCCCCCTTCCCGCCATGTGACCCCCTGCACAGTCGCCGGACGCTCGCTTGTGGTCCGTGGAGCTTCGATGCTACCAATTATGTAGCGATCGCTACTTAAAAAGTTCCACGGAACGCACCGACACGTACGGAGGACGGGACATGGGTTCGCTCGACGGCAAGGCCGCGCTGGTCACCGGGGGCAGCAGGGGCATCGGCGCCGCCATCGCGGAGCGGCTGGCCGAGGACGGGGCGGCGGTGGCGCTGACCTACAACGCCTCGCCGGAGCGGGCGGAGAAGGTGGTGCGCCGGATCGAGGAGCGGGGCGGCACCGCGGTCGCGCTCCGCGCCGACGTCGCCGACGCGGAGGCGCTCACCGCGGCGGTGGACCGGGCGGCGGAGGAGCTCGGCGGGCTGGACGTCCTGGTCAACAACGCCGGGATCTACGTCCAGAAGAGCATCGCGGAGCTGACGCTGGAGGAGTACGAGCAGGTGATGGGGGTGCACGTCCGCGCGGCGTTCGTCGCGGTCAAGGCGGCGCTTCCGCACCTGCGGGAGGGGGCCCGGATCGTCAGCATCGGCAGCAACCTGGCGGAGAGCACCTTCAACCCGGGGCTGAGCCTGTACTCGATGAGCAAGGCGGCGCTGGTCGGCTTCAGCAAGGGGATCGCCCGGGACCTGGGGCCGCGCGGGATCACCGCGAACGTGGTGCACCCGGGCTCCACCGACACCGAGATGAACCCGGCCGACGGCGGCCACGCCGACGCCCAGCGGGGCCTGACCGCGCTGGGCCGCTACAACACCGCCGAGGAGATCGCCGGCACGGTGGCGTTCCTGGCCGGCCCGGCGGCCGGCAACATCACCGGCACCGCCATCCTGGTGGACGGCGGATCGATCGCCTGACCGGTCCTCCCGGGACCGCCCGGACGGCTCTGCGCGGCCGCGGCCCGCCCAACGCGGCGGACCGCGGCCGCGCGCTCTTTCCCGCCGGGGCCGCCGCCCCGGTCCGCGGTTCCGGCGGATTCCCGCCGGAGGCTTTTGCAGTGCACCACGGAAAATGAAATCGGTTTCATGGCCGAATCCGGCCACGCTCCGCCTACAGGCTTCAATGCGGTTTTCAATTCTTTTCACTCGGGGCCGTGTCTGTTAACCGGCGGTTTCCCTGCCATGATCCTTCCGCCCGGCCGGGCCTGTCCCCCAGCCAACCGAATATGGAGGATCAGGAGAACCGCCCCTGTGAACGCGCGCAAGATCATCGCCGGAACGGCGATCGCGGCCCTCGCCGCCCTGCCGCTGCTCAGCGGCACCGCCATGGCCATCACGGCCACCCAGGGCAAGGACAAGGCCTACACCACCTCCAGCGGCGCCAAGATCTCCGTCTACGACGGTGAGGACGACAACCGCACCGTCTACGGGAACTATTACCGCCAGGCCTCGGCCGGGACCGAGCGGACCCTGCACAACAAGAGCGGCTACAAGACGACCGCGACCAGCGGAAGCGGGTCCAAGATCATCAAGCTCCGCGTCTGCGAGAGCATCGGGTCCTGGCCCGATTCCTGCAGTGACTGGAAGGCCTGACCGCTGAGAGAACGGCGGCCCCGCGCAGAATTTCCGAGAAGTCCCTCTTTTTCGGTCCGCGCGGGGCCGCCGCCGGGACGACCCGGCCTTCTGTCCGAACCGCCACCGGGCCCGCAGGAAAGGCCCCCGCTCCGAGAAGAGAACCGAGAATGCCGCACGGCATCGCCGAACCGGCCCCGGCCGGCACCGGGGGAGAACCGGTGCCGCTCCAGATCCGCGGGGTGAGCCTCCGGGTCGGCGGCCGCCTCCTGCTGGACGGGGTCGGGCTGGAGGCCCGCCGGGGCACCTCCACCGTGATCACCGGCCCCAGCGGGAGCGGCAAGAGCACCCTGCTGGCCTGCATCACGGGCCTGACCGCCCCCGGGAGCGGCAGTATCCGCGTCGCGGGGAACGAGGTCACCCGGATGCGCCGGCGGGCCCTGGCGCTGATGCGCGGCCGGGAGATCGGAATGGTCTTCCAGGCCGGGGAGCTGCTGCCGGAGCTCACCCCGGTGGAGAACGTCGCCCTGGCCGGGCTGCTGGCCGGCCTGGGAGCGGAGCGGTCCGCCGAGCGGGCCCGCGCCCTGCTGGCCGAACTGGACGTCACCACCGCGGCCGAGACCACCGCGGAGCTGTCGGGGGGCGAGCACCAGCGCACCGCGGTGGCCCGGGCCCTGATCACCGAGCCCTCGCTGGTGCTGGCCGACGAGCCGACCGGCGCACTCGATCCGGACGACCGGGACAAGGTCGCCGACCTGCTGTTCGCCCTGCCCCGCCGGCGGGGGTGCGCGCTGGTCGTGGTCACCCACGACCGGGAGCTGGCCGCCCGCGGCGACAGCGTGCTCCGGCTCGAGGGCGGGCGGCTGCGCGGGGCGGACCGATGAGCCGCGGCGGCCCCCGGGCCTCGCGGCGGTCCTGGTCCGCCTGGGCCGCACCCGGGCCGGCGGGGCGCCGGAGCGGGTCCGCCGCGCGGTGCTCGCCGCCGCGGCGGCCGCGCTCACCGCCGTGCTGCTGGGCGCCGCGGTGATCGCGGCGACCTTCGAGGGGCGGGCCCTGCGCGAGGCCCAGCGCCGGCCCGTCATCGCCGCCTCCGCCGAGCAGGCGGCGGCCTACTGGGGGGAGCGCCCGGACAGCGCCGGGCGCTGGCAGCACTCGGTGGTCTACCTCGACGGCGCCGGCTCCGGTGCGCCGCCCCCGCCCGGCCTGCCGGAGTGGCCCGCGTCGGGTGAAGCGTATCTCTCCCCTGCGCTGGCCGCCGCCGAGCCCGGGATCACCGGGCGCTACGGCCGCCACGCCGGGGCCATCGGCCCTGAGGGGCTGCTCTCTCCCGCCGAGCGCCTGGCCTATGTGGGCCTGCCCGAGGACGCCGCGGTGCCCGAGGACTGGATGTACCCGATCACCGGGTTCGGCCCGCCGGGCTCGTTCCCGTTCGGGGAGGGCATCACCTTCACCCCGGCCGCGCCGCGGTTGATGGCCGCCGCCTACCTGGTGTTCGTGGTCCTGCCCGCCGCGGCCCTGTTCGTGGTGGCGGCCCGCTGGGCGGCGGCCGGGCGGGACCGCCGCGACGCCCTGCTCACCGCGCTGGGCGCGGGCACCCGGCACCGGTTCCTGGTGGGGCTGTCCTCCTGCCTGCCGCCGGTCCTGGCGGGGGCCGCCGCCGCGGCTCTGGCGGCCGTTCCGCTGCTGCTCGCCGACACCGGGGTTCCCGGGATCGACTACACCCTGCGCGCCGCCGATGTCCGGCGGGGCGGGTGGCTGCTGCTCGGGGCGGTGGCGGTGTCGGTCGCCGCCTGTGCGGCGGGGTGCGCCGCGCTGCACGCCCGGTGGGCCCGGCGCGGGGCGGTGCGGCCCCGCTCGGTGCAGGGGCCGGTGGCGACCTGGAAGATCGGGCTGTTCGCGGTGGGTACGGGGGTGGCCTCGGCGGCGGCCTTGTTTCCGCCGGGGAGCGGCCTGGCGGTCCCGGTCTATGCGGTCGGGCTCGTCGCGGCGCTGGTGGCGGCCCCTTCGGCGATGGCGGCCGCGATCGCCTGGGCGGGTGCCGCGGCGGCTCGCCGGGGGCTGCGTGCGGGCCGTCCCGCGTGGATCGTGGCGGGGCGGTGGTGCGAGCACCGCCCGGGGGTCGTGGCCCGGCTGGTGGCTCCGGTGGTCATCGGTGTGGTCACCGTGGTCAACGTCCATTACTTCCTGGCGTCGGAGACGCTGACCTCGTTGGAGGCGCGTCTGGCCAATGAGCGCGTGGGCGACAGTGCTCTGCAGTTGCGGGCGTACGGTCTGGACGCGGGGCGGATCGCGGAGGCGGGCGGGGTTCTGCCGGGGCGGGCCCGGCTGGTGGCCGTCGACACCGAGGGGGGCGGTCCGCCGGTGCTGCGGGCACCTTGTCCGACCCTGCGCTCTCTGGGCCTGGGGTGCCCCGGGCGGCCGGTCCCGGTGGAGGCCGGGGCCGGGGACGTGCGCCTGGCGGAGCTGCGCGCGTGGCAGGTCGGGGGCGATGTGCTGGTCCATGCGGCTCCGGTGGCGCCGGCGGAGGGGGAGGTGGAGCGGCTGGTGGTGCTCTCCCCGCCGGAGGATCCCCTGACGAGGTCGGGGGTGCACGATGCGGTGCAGCCGGTCCTGGGACCGACCACCCAGGTGGAGCGGCTGGCCTCGCTGGAGATGACTCCGGCCAATGCGCGGCTGTCCGAGTGGGGGGTGCTGCTGGGGACCTGGGGCATGGCTTTGCTGGCGGTGGCCGGGCTGATCGGGGCGGGCGGGAACTTCGTGGAGGCGGCGCGGTCGACGGCTCCGCTGAGTGCGCTGACCGGCCGCCGCCGCTGGTATCTGGGGGTGGCGTCGGGGTTCCTGGCGGCTCCGATGGCGGTGTCGGCGGTTCTGGCGGCGCTGCTGAGCCTGCCGCTGGGCACGGTCGTCCAGCAGAACCGCCAGGTGCCGGTGGCTCCTCCGGACACGCTGGCCTCGATCGCACTGGGGGCCGTGGTGCTGGCGCTGGTCTTCGGGGCGGCGGCCGGTCTGCTCTCGGCCCGGGTCGCGGCCTCGTGGCGGCCGGGCCGGGAGTGAGGGCGCCGGGTCCCGCGGGGTCCTGGCCCGGCGGCCGGGGGCAGAGGGAGAAGCGGCCGGTGAGCCGTCGGTCGATGTAGGTCTCCAGGCCGGGGGCGACCCATACCCGGTCGTCGGTCTCGTGCTTCCAGGCGAACACTCCGGCGGGGTCGGCGCGGCCGCCCAGGATGCGGTGGGCGAAGAGGTCTCCGTTTCCGGCGTCGCCGAAGAAGAGCAGCGGTTCGAAGGGCATGTACAGCCCGGTGAGGGCGGAGGAGCGCATCCGCCGGTTCTCCTCGGCGATCCGCCGTGCGCTCCAGACCAGGCCGAGCCCGTACTCGCCGTCGATCCCGTCGCTCTCCCGCAGCAGTGCGGCGAGGTCGCCGGGGAGGGGGCGGCCGACCGCCCGCTCGGCGGTGAGGAGGTCCTCCTCGGGGGCGGGCCCGGTGGTCTCCAGGAGGTGTGCGTAGGGGCGGGTGAGCAGGCGCGCGGTCGGGCCCGGCCCGGCGGGGGCGGGGCGGTCGTTCCCGGGGTCGTTCTCGAGCGGCATGGGGCAACCTATCCGGGGGCGGGGACAGGGCCGGTCAGCGGCGGGCCAGGGTGAGGAGTTCGTCGACGGACCACTGGTCGTCGGCGTGGGTGCCGTATTCGCGGGCGAGCAGGGTGCCGTCGGGGGAGATGAGGAAGTCGGCGGGCAGGCCGAACCGGCCGCCGGGGACGCGGAGCGGGGGCGGGGGCTGCCGGAGGCCGCGGGGGCCGGGGCGCAGGGTGGCGGCGACGGCGCGGGCGATGCCGGGCCAGGCGCGGGGGGAGAGCAGGGCCCGGGGGGAGGTTTCGACGGCGAAGGCGCGGTAGAGGCGGCGCCCGGGGTCGGGGACCAGGTCGGCGCCGATGCTCTCCGCGTGCGGGAGGAGCTGGTCGGCGGGGGAGTGGAAGACGGCGATCGGGCGTATTCCGGCGGCGGTGATGTCGTCGCGGCGCAGGGTGAACGAGCGCAGGTGCAGGTTGCAGATCGGGCAGCCGGCGAAGCGGCGGAACTGCAGGTGGACGGTGCGGTGGGGGTCGGGCAGGGGGATGGGGTCGCCGTGCACGCCGGTGAGGGTGCGCGGGGTGATGGCGGTTCCGGGGGCGAGGGGGGAGGGCATGGCCGGCCTCGATCCGTAGGGGTATCTCGTACGCCTACGACGTTATGCGCGTATCTTGTACGCTGTCAACGAGATGCCCCGACCCCGATCGCTCACCGGCCCCCGGATCGCCGACGCCGCGCTGGCGGTACTGGACCGCGACGGCGCCGCCGCGCTGACCATGCGCGCGGTCGCCGCCGAGCTCGGCATGGGCACCATGTCGCTCTACCGCTACGTCACCGGCCGCGAGGAGCTGGAGGAGCTCGTCGTGGAGCGGGTCCTGTCCGCGGTGGACACCGGGGTCCCGGGCGGGCCCTGGGAGTCCCGCCTGGCCGAGCTGGCCGAGCGGGTCCGCGCCGCGCTGCTCGGCCACCCGGGCGCGCTCCCCCTGATGCAGGCCCGGCGGCACCGCGCCCCGTCCTCGCACCGGTGGGGGGAGGCGGTGCTCGGCGCGCTCACCGAGGCGGGTTTCGCCGGGGAGGACCGGGTGGTCGCCTTCCGCCTGTTCAGCGGCTATGTGATCGGCGCGCTCCAGGCCGAGCACCTGGGGCCGCTGGCCGGGGAGGGGACCGGGGCGCTGGCGGCGCTGGAGGGGGAGGGCCTCCCGCTGCTCGGCGAGACCGCGGCCTGCGCCCGCTCGGTCCCCGACGCCGAGGCGTTCCGGCGGGGGGTGCGGATCCTGCTCCGCGGGCTGGCCGCGGAGGCGGCGCCGGAGCGCTGACCCCGGCCCGCGGGCCGGCGGAGCGGGCCGGTGGGGCGACGGACGGTTCTGCCGACCGGGCGGCCGCGGGCCCGTGGGGCGCAGGATGCCGGTGTGGGCCGGGAGGCGGTATCGTCGTCTTTCCTCCGCGCGCCGACCGGTCCGCGGAGGCGGCCCCGGGCCGGCCGGCCTCAGCCCCGCCCGCCGGTCGCGGGCGTGCCCCCGGAGCCGCCCCGGGCCGCCCGGCCCCTGCGCCCCGTCCACCTTTGGAGAGACGTGTACCCCCACCAGACCCCGCCGCCCCGGCAGCGGCCCGCGCGGCTGTCCGGCTCCGCGGTCACCGCGTTCGTCCTGGGCCTGCTCAGTGTCGTGACGACGCCGCTGTTCGGGCTGTTCGCGCTGGTGCCCGCGCTGGCGGCGCTGATCGGCGCCTACGCCCTGCGGGTCACCCACGTGGAGCGGCTGCGCGGCCGGGCCCTGGCGATGTGGGGGTTCTGGCTGGGGGCGGCGTTCTTCCTGATCGACGTCTTCCTGCTGATGCTGGGGTTCGTCGGGATGAAGCTGGAGGGGTGAGGCGCGGCCCGCCGGCCCGGGCAGGCCGGCGGGCGCGGGTCAGCCCTGGGAGCGGTGGACGCGCAGCGGGCCGGCGCTCTGCACCACCGGCATCAGCTCGATGGCGTTGATGTTGACCCGGGCCGGGCGGGAGGCCGCCCAGTACACGGCGTCCGCGACGTCCTCGGGGGTGAGCGGCTCGGTGTCCTCGTAGGGGGCGGCGGCGCGCTCGGCGTCGCCGGAGAAGCGGACCGCGGAGAACTCGGTGCCGCCGACCAGGCCCGGGTCGACGCAGGTGACGCGGACGGCGGTGCCGTGCAGGTCGGTGCGGAGGTTGCGGCTGAACTGGTGCACGAACGCCTTGGTCGCCCCGTAGGCGTTGCCGCCGGGGTAGGGGTAGTGGGCGGCGGTGGAGCCGATGTTGACGATGTGGCCGCGGTTCCGCTCGACCATGCCGGGCAGCAGGGCGCGGGTGCAGTACATGAGCCCGGCGCAGTTGGTGTCGAGCATGCGCTGCCAGTCGTCGGGGTCGGCCTCCTGGGCCGGGCCCAGCCCCAGGGCCAGGCCGGCGTTGTTCACCAGGACGTCCACCTCGGCGAAGAGAGCGGGGAGTTCGGCGACCGCCCGCTCCACGGCGGCGCGGTCGCGCACGTCCAACCGGACCGGGTGGACGGTCTCCTTGCCGAGCTCCTCGCGGAGCGCGTCCAGGCGCTCGGTGCGGCGGGCGGCCGCCACGATGCGGGCCCCCTCGGCGGCGAAGCGGCGGGCGATGGCGGCGCCGAACCCGGCGCTGGCGCCGGTGACGAAGACGGTCGGCTGATGGTCGTTGCTCATGGGGCGATTGTCCCGTCCGGTGCGGTGCGGTGGGCGGCCGCCTCCCCGATCAGCGCCTCCAGGTGCGGATCGAAGTCCTCCGGGCGCTCCAGGTTGGGCAGGTGGGCGGCGCCCGGGACGGCGGCCAGGCGGGCGCCGGGTACCAGGTCGCGGATGAGCCGGGCGTCGGCGAGCGGTGTGAAGGGGTCCTCGGTTCCGGCGACGGCCAGGACGGGGACCGCGGCCCTGCGTAGCGAGGGCCGGGGGTCCGGGCGCAGCGCCCGGCCGCGCAGCGCCGCGGCGGCCCCTTCGGGCGGGGCGGCCAGCATCATGTTCAGCACGTGCTCGGCGACGCGGGGGCGCTCGGCGCGGGTGCGGGCGCCGACCATCGAGTCGAGGACCTCGCGGGCGTAGCCGGCCATGCCCTCGGCGAGCAGCCGGTCGGCCATGGCGGCCCGGCGGGCGCGCCCTTCGGGGGTCTCCGGCGGGGCGGAGGCGGCGGCCAGGAGCAGGCCGCGCACCCGCTCGGGGAAGAGGCGGTGGAACTCCATGGCGATCTGGCCGCCCATGGACAGGCCGCCGACCACGGCGCCGGGGAGGCCGAGCAGGTCCAGCAGGGCGGCGGCGTCGCGGGCGAACTCCGACAGCGGGCAGGTGCCGCCGCGCACCGTGCTCTCCCCGTAGCCGCGCAGGTCGGGGACGATCACCCGGTGCCCGGCGGCGGCCAGCCGCTCGGTCTGGGGGCGCCACATGGTGCGGTCGAAGGGGTGGCCGTGCACGAGCAGCACCGGCGGGGCGGCCGTGCGCCGGGGGCCGGCGTCGTCGTAGGCGAGGGTGATTCCGCGCAGGGACGCGGTGGGCATGGGGGCTCCTCTCGGAGGGCGGCGGGTACGGGGCGACGCTAGGCGCCCCCGAATCCTCGGTGCAATAGTCTGGATTGCACTCGGTGCAATGCGAGATCGCGCCGAGACGGAGCCGGCGGAGGGGCGCATGGAGGACTACCGGGCGATCGCCGACGGTGTGGCGGCCGACATCGCGGCGGGGCGGATCCGGCCCGGCCGCCGGCTCCCGCCGCAGCGCCGGTTCGCGCGGGAGCGGGGCATCGCCCCCTCCACGGCGGCCCGCGTCTACCGGGAGCTGGCCCGGCGCGGCCTGGTCACCGGGGAGGTGGGGCGGGGCACCTATGTGCGCGTCGGGCGCCCGCCGGCCGACCCGCCGCTGGCCGAGCCGGGCGGGGCCCTGGTCGACCTGGAGCTCAACCACCTGCCGCCGGGGGAGTGGGGCGAGCGGATCGCCGCGGCGGTGGGCCGGGTGCTGCGCCGCGGCGCGCTGGAGGCGGCGCTGGGCCCGGTGGGGGCGGCGGGCGGCCCGGCGCTGCGCGCGGCGGCGGCCGGTGCGGTGGCCCGGGGCGGGTGGGCGCCCGACCCGGAGGGGGTGCTGTTCGCCGGGAACGGGCGCCAGGCCATCGCGGCGGCGCTGTCGGCCCTGGTCCCGGCGGGCGGGCGGGTCGCCGTGGAGAGCCTGACCTACCCGGTGGCGAAGGGCATCGCGGCCCGGCTGGGCGCGGTGCTGGTCCCGGTGGCGGTGGACGGGGAGGGGATGGACCCCGAGGCGCTCCGCCGCGCGCACCGGTCGGCCCCGCTGGACGCCGTCTACCTGCAGCCGACCCTGCACAACCCGCTCGGCGCCACCATGCCGCCGGGGCGGCGGGCCCGGGTCGCCGCGGTCCTGGAGGAGCTGGGCCTGCCCGCGGTGGAGGACGCGATCTATGCGTTCCTCAAGCCGGGGCCGGAGCCGCTGGCGGCGCGGGCGCCCGGGCGCGTGGTGCTGGTCGACAGCCTGTCCAAGCGGGTCGGCCCCGGGCTGACCATCGGCATCGCCTGCGCGCCGCCGGCGCTGCGCGGGCGGGTCGCCGCGGCGCTGCGCTCCGGCGCGTGGGCGGCCACCGGGTTCGCCCAGGAGGCGGCCGCCGAGCTCATCGCGGACGGCGTCGTCGGCGGGCTGGAGCGGGCCCGGCGGGAGGCGGCGGCGCGCCGGCAGGCGATCGCGGCGGAGCGGCTCGCGGGTTTCGACGTCACCGCCGACCCGGGGGCGTTCCACTGCTGGTGGCGGCTGCCCGAGCCGTGGCGCGGGGAGGCGTTCACCGCCGCGGCCGCCCGGCTGGGCATCGCGGTCAGCCCGGCCTCGGCGTTCACCGCGGTGCGGGGCGGGGCGCCGCCGGCGGTCCGCCTGGCCCTGGTGGCGCCGGAGGAGGCGGAGCTGGCCGCGGCCCTGGACGCGCTCGCTCACTTGGCCCGCGCCGGCCCGGAGGCGGCCGTCCCGGACTGACCCGGCTCCGGCCCGCCGTCCTCCGGGTTCCTTCGGGGCGCGGGAATACCCGCGGGGCGGGAGGGGCTGGTGTCCGCATGAGCGACATTCTCGTGACCGGTGCGACCGGCAGCGTCGGGCGGCGGGTCGCCGCCGGCCTCCTGGCCGAGGGGGCCTCGGTGCGGGCCCTGGTCCGCGACCCCGCGGCGGCCCTGCCGGAGGGCGCCGAGGCCGCGGCCGGAGACCTGGCCGCCCCGGAGACCCTGGACGCGGCGCTGGAGGGCGTCGGCGCGGTCTTCCTGATCTGGCCCTTCCTCGACACCGCGGGCGCCCCCGCGGTGCTGGAGGCCGTCGCGCGCCGTGCCCGCCGGGTCGTCTACCTCTCCTCCTCCGAGGTGGACCGGGGCGCCGAGCGGCAGAGCGACCCGATCACCGGGCTGCACGCCGGCATGGAGCGGCTGGTCGAGGCGGCCGTACCGGAGTGGACCGTGCTGCGCTCGGAGACGCTGGCCTCCAACGCGCGGGGGTGGGCGGGCCAGATCAGGGCCTCGGGGGTGGTCCGCGGCCCCGACATCGCCCCGGCGGCGGTGGTGCACGAGGGCGACGTCGCGGCCGCGGCGGTGCGCGCGCTGACCGGGGAGGGGCACCGGGGGGCCGGGTGCGTGCTGACCGGTCCGCAGGTGCTGAGCAGGGCCGACCAGGTCCGCGCCATCGGGGAGGCGGTCGGCCGGCCGCTGCGCTTCGAGGCGGTCCCGGTGCGGGAGGCGCGGGAGCGGATGCTCGCCGACGGGCGGCCGCCGGCCCTGGTCGAGGCGCTGCTGGCCGCGGCGGAGACGCGCCCGGACGCGGCCGCGGTCACCGCCGGGGTGCGCGAGCTGACCGGGGCGCCGCCGCGGTCCTTCGCCGAGTGGGCCCGGGAGAACGCCGCGCTGTTCCGCTGAGCGGCCGGCGGGCGGCGGTCCGGGGCGGCGGCCCCTTCGGGCGTCGGCGAGTCACCGCCTGCCCGGGTCGAGGGACGCGGGCAGGGGCAGCGGCATGTGCGTGGTGTCCGAGGGGCGGCGCGGCGACCTGCTCGGCGGCTTCGGCATGTGCCCCGGGCGGGGCCGGCGTCCGCCGCCGATCGCTCATGGAGACGGCCGCGCGGCCCCGCCCGAGGGGTCAGACGGTGCGGGTGCAGGCGCACTGGCCGGCCGCGAGAGTGCCTTCCGCGGTCTGCGCCTCGTCGCCGCGCAGAGCGAGCGCCCCGGGTTCCCCGGTCTCCCCGGCCTTCCCGTCCGCTCCGGCCGCCTCGGCGGGGGCCTGCGGCCGGACGGCTCCGGCCTCGCGCTCGCGCGGCCACAGCGCCGGTGCGGCCGCGGCCCCGGTGACGGTGAGGGCGGCGAGGATCGACCACGCGAGGGTGAACCCGGTGCCCGTGCCGATCCACCCGGCGATCGGGTAGGTGACCAGCCATGCCAGGTGCGACAGGGAGAACTGGGCGGCGAAGGCCCCGGGGAGCGCGTTCGCGGGGACCGAGGCCCGGATCACCCGCCCGGTCGGGGTGATGATCAGTGCCATGCCGGCGCCGATGACCACCCACACGGCGGCGGTGACCGCCCAGGAGGCGAGGCCGGTCGCGGTCATCGCGACCGCCGCGGTCACCCCGGCGACGAGGACGCCGGCGCCGGTCGTCATCACCGCGCGGTCGGCGATCCGGTCGAGCACGCGCGGCAGGGCCAGCGCGACCAGCAGCGTCCCGCCGCCGGAGGAGGCGAGCATCCAGGCGACGTCGGCCTGCGTGCCGCCGAGCCCGTCGCGAACGTGGTTGACGGTATTGACGACCACGATCGACCCCGCCGCGGCGACCACCAGGTTCAACGCCATGACGCCCCTCAGCCGCGGGGTCGCGGCGAAGGTCGCGATCCCCGATGCGATGCGGTCCCGGGCGCTCGTGTGGGCGCTGGGGCGGGCGTCGGGGATGCGGGTCGACAGCACCAGCAGCGCGGACGCGGCGAACCCGATCGAGGTGCCGATGAACAGCCGGTCGAAGGTCATGAACGTCAGCGCGACCGCCGCGAGCACCGGGCTGAGCAGGCTCTCCATGGTGTAGGCGACCTGGGAGGCCGACAGTGCGCGGGTGTAGTCGCTCTCCTTGGTCACGATGTCGGGGATGACCGCCTGGAACGTCGGTGTGAACGCCGCCGATGCGGCCTGGAGGACGCCGATCAGGACGTAGACGTGCCAGACCTCGGTGACGAACGGCAGGGCGATCACCACCCCGGCGCGGACCGCGTCGAGCAGGGTGAGGAACGCCCGTCTGGGCAGGCGGTCGACGTAGGCGGCGGCCAGCGGCGCGATGAGGACGTACATGACCATCTTGATGGTCAGCGCGGTGCCGAGGACCGCGCCGGCAGCGGGGCCGGCGAGCTCGTAGGCGAGCAGCCCGAGGGCGACCGTCGCCAGGCCGGTGCCGAACAGCGCGATGACCTGGGCGCTGAACAGGTGGCGGTAGTCGCGGATCGCGAACAATCGCATGGTGGGGGCCTTCCTGCCGCTCGGGGTCGACTGAGGGGACCGTATACCCCCTGGGGGTATCTTGTCGAGCGGTGGATGCCCGCGGCGGGCGCGAGAGCGGGGGGAAGCCGACCGGGCGAGGGGACCGGGCGGACCGCGCCCGCCGGGGCGGGGAGCAGGCCATGGCCCGCCGCCGGGCCGGGCGCGGGTCTGCGCATGCTCCGGTGCGCGGTGGGGCGGGTGTCCCGGTCGGGCGGGAGGCGGTGCGTGACCGCGCCGCCCGGTTCGAGGTAAGGTTCGCCTAACCGAACCCGGGTCCCCGGTTCCCCGGCCCGACGGGAGTGCAGATGCCCCTTCCCCGTACCGCCGCCGCGCTCGCCGCCGGCGCCGCCGTCCTGACCGCCCTGGCCGGATGCGGGTCCGGGGCCGCCGGCCCGCAGGGCGCCGAGGGCGGGACGCGCACCGTCGCCGCCGCCAACGGGGAGGTCGAGGTCCCCGCCGACCCGCAGCGCGTCGTGGTGCTGTGGCGGCCGACCCTGGCGGCGGCGGTGCGGCTGGGGGCGGAGGTCGCCGGCACGGCCGGGGACCCCGGCGGCGACGGCGGGCTGGCGCCGTTCCTGCCGCCCGGCGCGGACGGCGCCGACCTGGAGATCGTCTCCGCCTCCGCCGCCGAGGACCAGGTCGACCTGGAGAAGGTCGGCGCGGTCCGGCCCGACCTGATCATCGGCGTGGACACCGAGAACGGCGCCCAGGCCGGCATGCTCCCCGAGCTGGAGGCGATCGCCCCCACCGTGCTGCTGGAGTGGACCGGGACCGAGTCCTGGCGCGGCCACCTCGCCGAGGTCGGCGAGGTCCTCGGCCGCCAGGACGAGGCGGAGCGGGCCGAGCGGGAGTACACCGACGCGGTGGCCGGGGCCCGCGCCCGCATCGAGGAGGCCGCCGGCGACCCGGCGGAGCAGGAGGTCTCCCTGCTGCGCCTGCAGAGCGCGCAGGAGGTCCGGATCGAGACCCCGGACTCCTTCTCCGGGGGGATCGCCGAGGACATCGGGCTGGCCCGACCCGAGGGGCACGCCGAGGCCGACGCCGGCCGCGACTTCATCTCCGAGAGCCACGAGAACCTGGAGCGCGCCGACGCCGACGTGCTGTTCGTGATGTCCGGCAGCGGCTACCCCGAGGCCCCCGAGACCTTCGGCGGCGGCGTCTGGTCGGAGCTGCGCGCGGTCCGGGACGAGCAGGTCTACGCCGTCGACTACGACGTTTGGGGCGCCTCCAACCACTACGCCGCGCTGCGCGTGGCCGACGAGATGGCCGCGGCCCTGACCGGGGAGTCCGACCCGGCGCTGTGACCGCCGGGCCGCCCCGGGAGGGGAGCGGCCCGCCCCGGGCGGGGAGCGGGCCGGAGGGCGGCGGCTCCCCGGGCGTCCGCTGTCAGCGCGCCGTCAGCCCCATCGGGCAGGCTGGGCGTCCAGCGCGTTCCCGACCCGAGGAGGAGCCCGTGCCGAAGGGGAGACCGTCCGTGCTCATCTCCGGGGGCGGGGTGGCCGGGCCCGCGCTCGCGTACTGGCTGGCGCGCCGCGGATACGCCCCGGTGATCGTGGAGCGCGCCCCCGGCCTGCGCGGCGCCGGGTACCGGATCGAGATCTCCTCCACCGGTACGGGGGTGCTGGACCGGATGGGCGTGCTGGAGCGGGTGCGCGCCGAGGGCGGCGGACCCCCGTCCGCGGAACTGGTCGCGGGGCCGCGCGACCGGTGCTTCTCCGCCCCGCCGGTCGGCAGGGACGCGGTGGTGATCCGGCGCGACCGGCTCGGCCGCATCCTGTACGACCGGGCCGCCGACGACGCCGAGTACCTCTTCGACGACACCGTGGCCGCGCTGCACCAGGACCCGGGCGGGGTGGACGTCGAGTTCGAAGGGCGGGCGCCGCGCCGGTTCGACCTGGTCGTCGGCGCCGACGGGCTGCACTCCGCCGTGCGCCGGCTGGTGTTCGGCGGGGGCACCGCGGACCACACCCGGTTCCTCGGCACCAACCTCGCGATCTTCACCGTCCCCAACCGCTTCGGCATGCGCGACGCCATGCGGTTCCACGTGTGGCCCTACCGGGGCTGCATGATCACCACCTTCCCGGGCAACGCCGAGGCTGAGGGCCTCTTCCTGATCCGCAGCCGCCGGCCGCTGGACATGCGCGGGATGAGCGGGGAGGAGCGGAGGCGCTTCCTGGAGCGGGTCTACGCCGGCGACGGGTGGGAGGTTCCCGGGCTGCTGCGCGACATGCGCGGGACCGACCTGCACTTCGCGCCGTCCCTGCAGGTCAGGATGGACTCCTGGAGCCGCGGCCGGGTGGTCCTCCTCGGTGACGCGGCCTACTGCCCGGACCCGATGACCGGGCAGGGCAGCGTGATGGCCCTGCTCGGGGCGGTCGCTCTGGCGGGGGAGCTGGACGCGGCCGGCGGCGACCACGCCCGGGCCTTCCCGGCCTACGAGGCGGCGGTGCGCCCGCACGCGGAGGAGGCCCAGGACATGGGACGCCGCTCGACCGGTTTCATCGCGCCGCGCACGGGCCGGACCGGGGTCCGGCTGCGGGAGTGGGCGGCGGGGGCCGTGCTGGCCGGGGTGCGGGGCGCCGCCCGGCTCGGCGTGCCCCTGGGCCCCGCTCCGGAGCCCGGCGCCGGGTTCCCGCTGGACCGCTACGCCGCCGCCCGCGGCTGAGCCCGGCCCGCCGCCGGGCGCGGAAACCCGCTGTCCGGCGGGGCGGGAGGGGAGATAAACTCCTCCGGCGCCGGGCGGCCGGCGCCGGAGGCGAGGCGCGGCCCGCCGCCGGGAAAAGGACCCGAGGAGACACCGGAAGCGTGCAGACCCCCGACCCCACCGACCCGCACCCGCTCGGCGGCGGCGACCGCCGCTGCGTCTTCATCCGCCCCACGGTCACCTCGGAGCTGCTGGAGGTCGGCGAGTACACCTACTACGACGCCTCCGAGGACGAGGGCGACTTCGAGCAGGACCGGATGCTCTACGCCTACGGCCCCGAGCGGCTGGTCATCGGCCGGTACTGCTCGATCGCGGCCGGCACCAGGTTCCTGCTCGGCGGCGAGCACGTCAGCAGCGGGCCCAGCGCCTACCCGTTCACGATCTTCCCGGGGGCGTGGCGGGAGGCCACCATGGAGGCGTTCCTGGCCAACAACCCCTCCCGCGGCGACACCGTGGTCGGCAACGACGTGTGGATCGGCCGCGACGTGACGGTCATGCCCGGGGTGCGGATCGGCGACGGGGCGATCATCGCCACCGGCAGCCTGGTCAACCGGGACGTCGCCCCCTACACCGTGGTCGGCGGGGTCCCCGCCAAGGAGATCCGGCGCCGCTTCTCCGAGGCCGACGCCGAGCGGATGTCCGCCGCCGCCTGGTGGGACTGGCCCGTCGAGGCGGTCACCGAGCACGCCGCGGCCCTGATGTCGGGCACCGTCGACGAGATCGCCGAACTCGGCCGCCGGTACCGGCCGTGACCTCTGCGCCGGGCCCGGCCGGAGCCCCACTGGAGGAGTGCGCCGAGCTCCTGGTGCACGAGGTGGAGCGGGCCGGGCCCTGCGCCGTCGAGGCGGTGGTGCGCTGCCTGCGGCGGACCGCGCGGGGCGCCCGCTTCATCCGCGTCCGCGGCCGGGAGGCCGCCGTCGACCTGCGTGTCGCGCGGATCCTCGTGTACGGGCGCGAGGCCCCCTCCCTCGACCCGGTGTGCAGCGGAAAGGTCCTCCTCCGCGGCACCGGCGGAACGTCCCTCGCCCCGGGGGACGCGATAACCGGTTCGAACCGGCCGCCCGGCCATGGCAGCATGGGGGACCGCGAGGCCGGATAGCCGGGTAAGGACATGTGCGATCGCGCTGGGCTAGTCGGGCGCGTGTCATACCAATCTCACGTGTCGCCTCGCACCCGACCGGGTGGAACGCGGGATCGGGGATGTCTCCCCGGATCCGATCGCGAGGCGCGCGTACTCGCTGGGCCGTCGAGGGGCGACCGCGTGCCCTGAGCGCCCCCGGAGGGCTCTGAACGCGCGGACCCGGCCCCCTCGCCCCGGCCGGACCCTGACACGCGGCAGCGCGGGTCACGCGAGGCTTCCCGATGCGCGGTACGGCTTTCCGCCCGCCGCCGGGATCAGGTCGCGGTAGGGCAGCACCACCACCGGGTAGGCGTCCGGCCGGGTCCCCCGCTCCACCTCGGCCATCAGTTCCGCGGCCGCGGTCGCCCCGGTACGGCCGGGGTGCCGGTGGGCCGCCGGCATGGCCGCGTCCGGCCCCGCGGGTGCGGGGCCGGACGCGGCGGCCCGGAGCCGGGCGTTCGAGTCGTCTCGGGTGGGGGCTGGCCGGCCGCCCCACCGTGTTCACACCCCGAGGAGGGCGCCGCCCGTCGCGTCGATGGTGCGGCCGGTGACCCAGCGGGCGTCGTCGGAGGCCAGGAAGGCGGCGATGCCGGAGATGTCGTCGGGGCGTCCGACGCGGCCCAGGGCGGCCAGTGAGGCGGCCCAGGACTGGGCGTCGGGGTCGTCGCGCAGCCAGCCGGCGTTGGTGTCGGTGTCGACGATGCCCGGTGCCAGGGAGTTGACGGTGATGCCGCGTGGCCCGAGGAGCTGGGCGAGGTTGAGGGTGAGGGTCTCCAGGGCGCCCTTGGTGGCCCCGTAGGCCATGATGCCCGGCATCGCCAGCCGGGCGGTGCCGCTGGAGATGTTGATGATGCGGCCGCCGTCGCGGAGGCGCTCGCGGCCCTGCTGGACGATGAACAGCGGCGCGCGGACGTTGGTGGCGAACAGGTCGTCGAACTCCTCCTCGGTGATGGTGTCCAGGTCCGGGCTGGTGCCGAGGGCGGCGTTGTTGACGAGGACGTCGACGCCGGTCCGGTCGGTGTGCTCGGCGACGGCCTTGTCGTAGGCGGCCCACAGGGCGGCGGCGTCGCCGTGGGCGCCGAGCGCGGCGGGCAGGGGGAACGCGGTACCGCCTGCGGCGGTGATGGCGGCGACGACCCGGTCGGCGGCGTCGCGGCGGTTGGCGTAGCCGACGGCGACGGTGGCGCCGTCGGCGGCCAGGCGTTCGGCGATGGCGCGGCCGATGCCTCGGCTCGCGCCGGTGACCAGTGCGTTCTTGCCTTCGAGAGGTCTGGGCATGGCGGGGTCAACCCTTCCACGATTTTTTGAGGGATCGTTCAAGAAAGACGGTAGCACGGTTTCTTGAACGATCCCTCTATAATCGGGGGCATGGCCGAGAAGACCACCCCGCGCGGCCGCCCGCGCGCCTTCGACCGCGACGCCGCCCTGGCCGCCGCAGTGCGCCTGTTCTGGGAGCGCGGCTACGAGGCGGTCTCCCTCAGCGACCTCACCGCGGCCATGGGGATCCGCACCGGCAGCCTGTACGCCGCCTTCGGCGACAAGAAGAAGCTGTTCACCGAGGCGGTGGAGGCCTACCGGCGCAGCCCCCAGGGCGACTTCGTCGGCCGCGCCCTGGCCGAGGAGGCCACCGCGCGCGCCGCGTTCGCCCGCATCCTCGACGAGGCCGCCCGCCACTACGCCGACCCCGCGCACCCGGCCGGATGCCTGGTGATCAGCGCCGCCACCAACATCACCCCGGCCGACGCCGAGATCGAAGAGCTGCTGCGCGGAATGCGCAACGCCAACGTCGAGGCCCTGGACGGCCGGCTGCGCGCCGCCCGCGCGGAGGGGGAGCTGCCGCCCGGGGCCGACCCCCGCGCGCTGGCCCGCTACTACGCCGCCGTCGTGCAGGGCATGTCCCAGCAGGCCCGCGACGGCGCCGACGCGAAGGAGCTGGCCGCCGTCGCCCGGACCGCGATGGCGTGCTGGCCGCAGAGCTGACCGCCGGCGCCGCCGGGCAGGCCGGGGACCCGGCCGGGGACCGGGAGGTCGGGTGCGGGACCGCCTCCGGCGCGCCGGCGGCGCCGCCGTACCCGTACGGGACGAGGGCGCCCGAGCCGAACGCGGCGAAGGCCCGGCGCGGGGGCGCCGGGCCGCTCCGACCGCGTCAGGGCGCCGCCCACTCCAGCCACTCCCGCACCCTGGCAAGTTCGGTGACCCGGGCCTCCGCGACGGCGGCCTCTTCCATCATCTCCTCCCGCTCCCGCTCGCCGGCCTCCAGGTACCGGCGGCGCAGTTCCACCACCTGGGCGTAGGTCTCGGTGAAGACCGGGGTCGAGCCCTTGCGCAGGAGATAGGTGACCTGCTCCCGGTGCGGCTCGCGGCCGTCGCCGGCATCGATGCGGCGCGCCGTCGTGTACCGGCCGTCGCGGACCTCGGAGGGGTGCACGGTCTCGCCGTCGAGCGGCCCGCCGATCAGCGGAATGCGGTCCATCGCCGTCTCCTTCGCCGTCGCCTTCGCCCATCATGCTGCACGCGGCCGCGGCAGGGAGGCGGAACGGTTCGGCTCCTGCCCGCCCCAGGCGTCCGGGCCGGCCCCCGGCGCGGCGGCCCCGGGCGCCCGCGAGGGGCGTTCCCGATCCTCCGGCTCCCGGGCCCGGAGGCCGCCGGGGCCGAGGCGCCCCCGGCGGCGGCCGGCATCCGGGGATCCGGCAGGGTGGGGCCATGGTGTTCTCAGCGGGAGCGGGCGGGCGGCGGCGTGCGGTGCGCGGGGCGGCGGCGGTCGGCGCGGCGGTGCTCCTGGCAGGGGGACCGTGGGCGGCCGCGCCGGCGGCGGCCGGCGAGGGGCGGTCGGTCACCTCGTTCGACGCCGACGTCTCGGTGACCCCCGGCGGTGCGGTGCAGGTCCGCGAGGAGATCACCTACGACCTGGGCGCGGGGCACGGCGGGCAGGTCCGCCGCGACCTGCCCGGCAGCGGGAGCATCGACGGCGGCGGCACCAGGTCGTTCGAGCTGGACCGGGTGCGGGTGGAGGACTCCGGCGGGGTCGCCGCCACCGAGGTCCGGGAGGCCGGCGGGCGGACCGAGGTCCGCATCGGCCGGCCCGGCGCGGACCCCGAGCTGAAGGGCGAGAAGACCTTCGTCATCGCCTACGAGTACGGCGGCCTGCTGACCCTGGACGGCCGGGAGCGGCCGCGGCTGTTCCAGGACGTCATCGGGGACGGCTGGACGGTCCCGGTGGAGTCGGTGCGCGTCCGGGTGGCCATGCCCGGCGGTATCGAGACCGCCCGCTGCTACGCGGGCGCGCCCGGCTCCCGAGCCGGATGCACGGACGTGCGGCGGGACGGGGACCGGGCGGTGTTCACCCAGGACCGCGTCGAACCGGGGCAGGCCTTCAGCGTCGATGTGACCGGCCGGGCCGGTGAGATCGCCGTGGCCGGGGACCCCGGGCCCGCGGACTCCGGCGGGCCGGGCACGGGCGGGATCGTGGCCGCCGCCGTGGTCACCGCGGCAGTCTTCCTGGTGCTGGGGGCGATCGGGATGAACCTCGAAGCGCGCGCGGTGAAGGAGCGGGGCGGCAGCGGCGGAACCCGCTCCAGGGGCGGCATGGGCGGAGGCGGAGCCGGCGGCGGTGGCGGGGGAGCCGGTGGCGGCGGCGGTGGCGGCGGAGGCGGCTGACCTCCCGGCCGATGCCGCCTCCGGCCCGCCCGCCGCACCGGCGCGGCTCGGTGAGGAGAGGTTCGACGGCGGACTCCGCGCCCGCGATCGTTCCGGTGCGCGGACCCTCGGGCGGTGCCGCTCACCGGGCCGAGGCGGCCGCCGGGCCGGGGAACCGGGGGCGGGCCGGAGGCGGAGGGTCCGCCGGCGCCGCCGGCCGGGGCGCGCGGCGGGACTCAGCCCGCGGTCCCGTACCCGTACAGCAGCAGGAGGAGGCCGGAGAGCAGGGTGAAGCACGACAGCGCCGCCGCCGAACCCCAGCGCGGCGGACCCTTCCGGGTCCATTCGCGCCCGATCACCAGGGCGGTGCCGCCGACCGCGAGCAGGGCCCCCGCGGCGGCCGCGCCCGTGGACGCCGGGGCGGGCAGCAGGCCGGCCCGCCCGGCCGCGAGCAGCAGGAGCAGCGGCCCCGCGATGAGGAAGGGCAGCGCGGTCCACTTGCCCATGTTCTCGTCCGCGATCCGGTACACGGAGGGGTCCTCGGACAGGTACAGCACCTCGACGGAGTCCCCGACGGCGTGGTCGGGGTGCGAGGGGCCGCTGCGCAGGTAGGGGCCGGTCTTCTGGTGCAGCTCGCCGTCGAGGGTGCGGTACTCCCCCACCGGCGCGCTGTGGGGGCGGGGCCGCCCCTTCACACGGACGTCCTTCCGGTGCATCCCGACCACCGTCCCGGGGCCCGCTTCCCGCGCAGGTCGAGCCGGATCTCCTGGAGCGCCGCCTTGCCCCCCAGGAAGGCGGCCCCCGCTCCCAAGGCCCCGATCACCAGGGTCCCGAGCAGGTGCACGAGCGTGTGCGGGGAAAGGATCTGGTCCAGCTGGTTCATTCCGCTTCCTGGGGGCTCCGGTCCGCTTCCACCGCTCCGACGCGCCCCTTCCGCCCGGGGTTCCGGCGGCCCGGTTCCCGACGGCCGGATCGGGGTCAGCCCGCGACGCCGCCCCCGAGCATGAGGAGCCCGGGCAGGACGAACAGCAGCACGCACAGGCCCATCACCGTCACGGCCCGGGAGCCGCCCTCCCCGCGCCGCGCGGAGCGGAACCGGATCAGCGCGATCCCGGCGGCCAGCAGCAGGGCGCCCGCGCACGCGGTGGCGGGGGAGGCCGACGCGGGCAGCGCACCGGCCAGCGCTGCCGAGAACACCAGGAGGGACAGCCCCATGCAGAAGAAGAGCGGCCCCATCCAGGCGGCCAGGGGCTCGTCGGCGATCCGGAACACGGCCGGGTTCCGCGGCAGGTAGAGCACCTCCACGGTGTCGCCGGGGGACTGTGAGGGGCGCAGCCGGCCGCCGTACCGGTAGAAGTGGGCCTTCACGATCACGTCGCCGTCGAGCGTGCGGTACTCCACCACCGCTGCGCGGGTGGACATCCTGTACCCGTCCCCGCCGGACATCGTGCCCCCCTGCATCCCGGCCACCCTGCCGGGCACCCGCGCACCGATCAGGTCGAGCCGGAACTCCCGGAACAGCACCCCCGCCCCCGCGCAGAAGAACATCAGGCCGAAGAGGCCGAGCACCAGGGCCCCGACGGGGTCGGGCGGATCGGTGTACGCGGAGAGGACCATCCCACCTCCAGGGAAGCCGCTGCCTGTCCGCCGCTCCGACGCCGCGGCCCTCCCCGGCGGTTCCGGGGCCGGGCCCGCGCAGGCGGCCGGAACCGGCCGGAGCGGCCGCCCCTCCGGGGCGGCGCTCAGTCGTCCAGCAGCCGCCAGGCGGTGAGGGCGATCCTGGCGCGGACCAGGCCGGTGGGGTCGGTGAGGTCGATGCCCAGGGCCCGGCCGAGCTGCTCGACGCGGCGGGCGACGCTGCTGTGGTGCAGGTGCAGCAGGTCGGCGGCCCGGCGCAGGGAGCCGGCGGTGCAGTAGGCGTCCAGGGTCTCCAGGTCCTCGGGGGCGCCGGCGAGGCGGGCGACCGCCGCCACGTCGGGGTTGTCCCGCGCGGTGTCGGCGGGGACCCCGGCGAGCAGCGCCAGCGCCCCCAGGTCGCCGTGGTGGACGACCGGCCGGCGCGGGGTGGTGAAGCGCAGCGCGGTCCGCGCCTCCCGCCAGGACGGGGCGGGACCGCCGGCGGCGCCGATGCCCGCCCGCACCCCGGCCGGGAACCGGTCCCGGTCCACGGCCTGGGCCAGGATGACGCCTACGTCGCCGAGCGGGGCCGCCTTCACCGGGCGGGACGGGCAGATCAGCGCGCCGACCCGGTCGAGCGGGACCTGCGAGCGCACGGCGACGGCGCACACCGGCAGCCCGGCCGCGAACCCCAGCAGGCGCAGCGCGCGGGCCCGGGCCGCCTCGTCGCCGTCCGGGCTGACCGCCAGTTCGACCAGGGCGGGGTCGGCCATGGTGGTGCGGGCCGGGCCGTACCGCTCCACCACCGCCGCCGCGGCGAGGGCGAGCCGGTCCAGCACCAGCTCGTCGAGGGCCTTCGGCGGTGCGGGCCGCTCCAGCCACACCGTGCCGATCTCCTCCTCGTCCAGGGTGATCGGCTCCGAGACCGGTTCCGGCGGGGCGGGGGACCCGTCGGGCCGGCCGTCCGGCGCGAAGCGGACCGCCCGCCCGGTGCCGTGCAGCCGGATCCCCACCGTGCACTCGGCCAGGCCGGCCGAGGCGCGGGCCAGCGCCGGGAGGTCCGCCCGCCGCCGCATCAGCGTGTCGTAGAACATGATGACCCGGAGCGCGCCCCCGGCCTGGGAGTCCAGGTGTGACAGCCGTTCGGCCAATGCCTCCATGGCACGAGGATAGGCGCCGAACGGTGCGCGGGCGGGCCCGGAAGCCCGACGGACGGCGGATGATCCCGGGGCCGGCGGCGGCCAGGATGGCCGGTATGGATCCCGAACTCGAAGCCTTCCTCTCCCTGTTCCCCAAGGTCGACCTGGCCGACCCGGCGGCCGAGCGCGAGAGCTACGCGCGGCTGGCCACCTCGGTGCCGGCCCCCGACACCGCCGGGATGGACGTCGAGGACGCCGTGGTCCCCGCCGGCCCCGGGGTGCCGGTGCGGGTCTACCGGCCGCACGGGGCGCGGGGCGCCCTCGTCTGGCTGCACGGCGGCGGGTGGGTCATGGGCGACCTGGAGACCGAGCACCCCTGGGCCGCCCGGCTCGCCGCCGCCTCCGGGGAGGCGGTGGTCTCGGTGGCCTACCGGCTCGCCCCGGAGAACCCCTACCCGGCCGCCATGGACGACGCCTGCGCCGTGCTGGACTGGGCGGCCGGGAACGCGGTCGGCCTCGGCCTCGACCCGGGGGCGATCGCGGTCGGCGGGCACAGCGCGGGCGGGGGGATCGCCGCCGGGGCGGCGCTGCGCGCCCGCGACCGGGGCGGCCCGCCGATCCGCTTCCAGCTGCTCAACCAGCCCGCGCTCGACGACCGGCAGGAGACCTGGTCGCAGCGGAACTTCACCGACACGCCGTGGATGGACCGGGACAAGGTCGCCGCCGCGTGGCGGCACTACCTGGGCTCCGCGCCGGCCGACGCCTACGCCGCCCCCGCGCGCGCCGCCGACCTGTCCGGCCTGCCCCCGGCCTACATCGCCTCCGCGGAGCTGTGCCCCAACCGCGACGAGGACATCGCCTACGCCCAGCGCCTGCTCCAATCGGGCGTCCCGGTCGAGCTGCACCAGTGGGCCGGGACCTTCCACGGGTCGCAGGCGATCCTGTCCACCGAGGTGTCGCAGCGCCAGATCGCCGAGCTCGGCGCGGTGCTGCGCCGCGCGCTGGCCGGGTGAGGCGGAGATGCCCGCGGCAGCAGGACCGGACCCGCAGCACCGCCCGCCGACCAGGAGAGGACCGCAGGCCATGAGGAGACCGCTCGACCCTGAGGAGCTGGAGGACGCGCTGGCGGCGGTGCACCGCGCCGGCATGCCGGGGGTCTTCGCCGAGGTGCGCGACGGGGAGAGGGTGTGGCGCGGCGCGGCCGGGTTCGCCGACGCCGAGGCGGGGCGCCCGGCCGAACCCGGCATGCGGCACCGGGTCGGCAGCATCACCAAGGCCTTCACCGCCGCCGCGGTGCTGCGCCAGGCCGAGCGGGGGCGGTTCGGGCTGGACGACCCGATCGGCCGGCACCTGCCGCACCTGGTGCCGGGGGAGCGGGGGGAGGCGATCACGGTCCGGATGCTGCTCGACCACACCAGCGGCCTCCCGGACTACATCCCCTGCGCGTTCCCGTCCCTCAAGGGGTTCCCGGCGCCGGCGCGGATGCGGCCGGAGAGCCTGGGCCACAACCGGTTCCGGCGGTTCGGCGCGGACGAGCTGATCGGCATGGGCGTCGCCGCCCCCGCCGCCGGCGCCCCGGGCGGGACGCCGGGGGCCTACTCCAACACCAACTACCGGCTCCTCGGCCGGCTGCTGGAGCGGGTCACCGGGGACACCGCCGAGGAGTGCATCACCCGGGACGCCATCGAACCCGCCGGGCTCGGCGACACCGCCTTCCCGGCGTCCCCGCGCATCGAGGGGCCGCACCCGCGGATGTACGAGTCGTGGTTCGGCCTGCTCGACCCGCCGCGCGACCACAGCGTCTACGACATGTCCTGGGTGGGGCCGGCGGCCGCCCTGGTGTCGACCACGGCCGACCTCAACGCCTTCTTCCGCGCGCTGCTCGCCGGGAAGATCGTCTCCCGCTCCTCGCTGGAGCAGATGCAGCGCACCGTCCCGGTGGTCTCCTTCGAGGGGAAGACGATCGACTACGGGCTGGGCCTGAAGCGGAGCCTGCTGCCGGGCGGCGGCACCGCCTGGGGCCACGACGGCACGGTCTGGGGCGCCGGGGCGGTCTCGATGATCAGCGCCGACGGCGAGCGGCAGATGTCGGTGGCGGTCAACCTGATGCGGTGGAACCGGCTGGACGCCGATGGGAGGCCGCTGCCCCACCCGCTCGACGGCGCCCTGGAGGACCTGTACCGGCGGGCGATGGGCGGCACCCCCGCCCCGGCCGGAGAGGCCGAGGGCCGGTGACCGCCGCCGGGCCCCGGGGGAGGGCGGTCAGGCGCCCCGGTGGCGGGCCCAGGCCACCGTGAACGGCAATGACGCGAGGATCCACAGCAGCGCCGTGCGCATCTGGTGCGTCGCCGTCTGCGAGCAGTAGTCGGGGTCGTCGTAGAACCTCTGGCTGACGTCCAGGGCCCTGCCCATGCCCACCTCGCAGGAGGGCCCCGTGCCGTACTCCTCGCCGTTCCAGGGGACCGGTCCGATCAGCAGGAACAGCGCCACCGCCCAGCAGATGAGCGCCGCGGGCGCGGAGAACCACGGCTTGCCGCGTTTTTCGTCCATTTCCACCTTTCCGTTCCGGCGGTCGCTCATTCAACCAGACCCGCGCCGGGCGGACCGGGGAGGAGAGGGGGAACGGAACCGCGCCGGGGCGGGGAGCACGGAGGGGCCCTGCGGCGATGCTCCGGCAGGGGCGGGAGGAGACGAGAAGGGGCCGCCCGGCTTCCACCCCGGTCGGCCCCGCGCCGCGCCCGTGTCTGACTCCGTGCGCCTGCCCCTGTCAGGGGGTCTCCACCCTAGGGGCCGGGAGTGACAGGCGGGGGCGTGGCGCCCTCCCCTGTGGACAGGGGCGGGCGGGCCGGATCCGGCCCGCCCGCCCGGGTGCCCGCCGCCCCGCCGGCGCCCTGCGGAACCGCTGCCGCCGCCGGGCCGCAGGGGAGGAACGGGGCGGGCGGGGGAAGGAGCACACCGATGGCCGCTCCCTCCCGCCGGGCCCCTCCCGGCCGCCCCCGCCGCCGCGGGCCGGCCGGGGACCCGCGCCGCCGGGCGCGGCCGACCGCGCCCCGCCCCGGCGGAGGCGCGCCGCCGGTGACCGAGGACCGCGACGGGCCCTGATGGGAGAGGTGGACATGCACGACGACCGCACACAGGTGGAGGACCGGGTCGCCCGGGTCCTGGAGGAGCGGATCCGCCCCGCCGTGCACCCGGAGCGGGTGCCGATGGAGATCGCCCGCTGGGACGCCCCGGGCGAACCGGTCCCGGTCGCCGAGGGGCTGGCCGCGCCCTACCGCCCGGCCGAGGCGGGCGAGGAGTGGGGCCCGCCGTGGGGCACCACCTGGTTCCGGATCCGCGGCGAGGTCCCCGGCGCCTGGGCCGGGCGCACCGTGGAGGCCCTGGTCGACCTGGGCTTCGACGAGCGGATGCCCGGCTTCCAGTGCGAGGGCCTGGCCTACACCGCCGGCGGCGCGGCGGTGAAGGGCCTCAGCCCGCGCAACCACTGGCTGCGGGTGGGCGCGCCGGCGGCCGGCGGGCAGCGGGCGGAGTACTTCGTGGAGGCCGCCGCCAACCCGGTGGTGCTGGGCGCCCCGCCGTTCCGCCCCACCGAGCTGGGCGACGCCGCCACCGCCCCCGAGCGGCCGCTGTACCGGGTGCGCGGCGTCGACCTGGCGCTGTTCGACCCCGAGGTGTGGGAGCTGGTGCACGACATCGAGGTGCTGGACCAGCTGATGCGGGAGCTGCCGGCCGACTCGGCCCGCCGCTGGCAGGCGGTGCGCGCGCTGGAGCGCGCCCTGGACGCCGTCGACCTGCAGGACGTCGGCGGCACCGCGGGGCGGGCCCGGGAGGCCCTCGCGCCGGCGCTGGCCGCCCCGGCCGAGGCCAGCGCGCACCGGGTCTCCGCGGTGGGCCACGCCCACATCGACTCGGCCTGGCTGTGGCCGCTGCGCGAGACGGTGCGCAAGGTGGCGCGCACCGCGGCCAACGTCACCGCGCTGATGGACGACCACCCGGGCCTGGTCTTCGCGATGTCCCAGGCCCAGCAGCTGGAGTGGATCAAGGAGCACCGCCCCGAGGTCTACGCCCGGGTCAAGGAGAAGGCGGCCGAGGGCCGGTTCGTGCCGGTGGGCGGCATGTGGGTGGAGGCCGACACCAACATGCCCGGCGGAGAGGCGATGGCCCGCCAGTTCGTGTTCGGCAAGCGGTTCTTCGCCGAGGAGTTCGGGGTGGACACCCCCGAGGTGTGGCTGCCCGACTCCTTCGGCTACTCCGCGGCGCTGCCGCAGATCGTCCGGCTGGCCGGGGCGCGCTGGTTCCTCACCCAGAAGATCTCCTGGAACCGCACCAACCCGTTCCCGCACCACTCCTTCCAGTGGGAGGGCATCGACGGCACCCGGGTCTTCACCCACTTCCCGCCGGCCGACACCTACAACTCCGAGCTGGCCGGCCGGGAGCTGGCGCACGCGGCCCGCAACTTCCGGGACAAGGGCGCGGCCACCCGGTCCCTGGTGCCGTTCGGGTGGGGCGACGGCGGCGGCGGGCCCACCCGGGAGATGCTGGGCCGCGCCGACCGCCTGGCCGACCTGGAGGGCTCGCCGAGGGTGCGGCTGGAGCGGCCCGCGGAGTTCTTCGCCGCCGCGGAGGAGGAGTACCCGCAGGCGCCGGTCTGGGCCGGCGAGCTCTACCTGGAGCTGCACCGCGGCACCTACACCAGCCAGGCCCGCACCAAGCAGGGCAACCGGCGCAGCGAGCACCTGCTGCGCGAGGCGGAGCTGTGGGCGGCGACCGCGGCGGTGCGCACCGGCGCCGCCTACCCCTACGACCGGCTGGAGCGGATCTGGAAGCAGGTGCTGCTGCACCAGTTCCACGACATCCTGCCGGGCACCTCGATCGCCTGGGTGCACCGGGAGGCCGCCGAGACCTACGCCGGCCTCGCCGCGGAGCTGGAGGAGGTGATCGGCGACGCCCAGCGGGCCCTGGCGGCGGGCGCCGGGCGGGGGAGCGCGGACCAGGGCGCGGAGCTGGTGTTCAACGCGGCCCCGCACGCCCGCGGCGGGGTGCCGGCGCTGGGCGCGGCCCCCGCCGCCGGGCCCGGCCCGCAGGTGCGGCACACCCGGGACGGCGGCGCGCACGTGCTGGACAACGGGGTGCTGCGGGTGGCCGTCGACGCCGGCGGGCTGCTCGCCTCGGTGTACGACCTGGCCGCCGGCCGGGAGGCGCTGGCCCCGGGCGAGCGCGGCAACCTGCTCCAGATCCACCCGGACTTCCCGAACATGTGGGACGCCTGGGACGTGGACTCCTTCTACCGCAACACCGTGCGCGACCTGGACGGAGCCGAGGAGGTCGCGGTGGAGGACGCCGGGGGCGGCGGCGTCGCGGTCCGGGCCCGCCGCCGCTTCGGGGACTCCACCGCGGTGCAGTGGACGGTGCTGCGGCCCGGCGCCGCCCGGGTGGATCTGGTCACCGAGGTGGACTGGCGGGAGTCGGAGAAGTTCCTCAAGGCCGCCTTCCCGCTGGACGTGCGCGCCGAGGACGCCGCCTCGGAGATCCAGTTCGGGCACGTGCGCCGCCCGGTGCACACCAACACCTCCTGGGACGCGGCCCGGTTCGAGACGTGCGCGCACCGCTGGATCCGGGTGGCCGAGCCCGACTACGGCCACGCCCTGGTCAACGACTCCACCTACGGCCACGACGTGTCCCGGCGGGTGCGCCCGGACGGCGGCACCACCACCGCGGTCCGGCTGTCGCTGCTGCGCGCGCCGCGCTTCCCCGACCCGCGCACCGACCACGGCGTCCACCGGTTCGGCTACGCCCTGGTGCCCGGCGCGGAGACGGTGGACGCGGCGCGCGAGGGCTACCGGATCAACCTGCCCGAGCGGCGGGTGCCGGGGAGCGGGTCGGTGCCGCCGCTGGTGGAGGCCGACCACCCGGGGGCGGTGGTGGAGGCGGTCAAGCTCGCCGAGGACCGCTCGGGCGACGTGGTGGTGCGGCTGTACGAGGCGCGCGGCGCCCGCGCCCGGGTGCGGGTCGGCTTCGGCTTCCCGGCCGGCGCGGCGTCCCGGGTCGACCTGCTGGAGCGCCCGCTGGACTCGGCCCCGCCCCCGGCGGCCGAGGAGGGCGCGGTCCGGCTGGAGCTGCGCCCGTTCGAGATCGCCACGCTGCGGGTGGAGCGCCGCGGCCGGCCGTAATACCCCGGTGCGCAGCGGCGGTGCCCGCGTCCGGGAGGGGACGCGGGCACCGCCGCTGCGAGGGGGACGGGGGCGGGGAGGGGTCAGATCCCGAGTATCCGCTCGATCCCGGCCAGGCCGAAGTCGATGAGGAACACCCCGGTCAGGATCCACATCAGCCAGCCGACCTCGCGGAACCGGCCCATCGCCGTCTTGATGACGGTGTAGGAGATGATGCCGGCGCCGATGCCGGTGGCGATGTCGTAGGTGAACGGCATCAGCGCGATGGTGAGGAACGCCGGGACCGCGATCGAGATGTCGTCCCAGTCGATGGCCTTGACGCCCATCATCATCATGGCGCCCACCAGCACCAGCGCGCAGGACGCCGCCTGGCCGGGGACCATGCCGAAGACCGGGGAGAACAGGATCGCCAGCAGGAACAGGCCGCCGGTGACCACGCTGGCCAGGCCGGTGCGGGCGCCCTCGGTGACGCCGGCCGTGGACTCCACGAACACCAGGGTGGCCGAGGAGCTGGTCAGGCCGCCGGTGACGGCGCCGGTGCCGTCCATGGCCAGGATCTGGTTGGTGCGCGGCATCTGGCCCTTGTCGTCGGTCAGGCCGGCCTTGTTGCCCACCGCCAGGATGGTGCCCAGGGCGTCGAAGAAGCCGGCCAGCACCAGGGTGAACAGGATGACCGCGCTGCTGGCCACCCCGGCCTGGGTCCAGGCGCCGAACAGGTCGATCTGGAAGAGCAGGCTGAAGTCGGGGGCGACGAACAGGGTGTCCGGCAGCCGGGGCACCGAGTCGCCCCAGGTCTCGTCGGGGATGCGGAAGGCGTAGGTGACGGCGATGGCGATCACCGTGGCGGTGAGGATGCCGTAGAAGATCGCGCCGGGCACCTTGCGGGCCAGCAGGATCGCGGCGACCAGCAGGCCGATGACGAACACCACCACGGGCCAGCCGGACAGGTGCCCGGTGGTGCCCAGCTGGAGCAGGCTGCCCTCGCCGGCGCTGACGAACCCGGCGTTCTTCAGGCCGATCAGCGCGACGAACATGCCGATGCCCACGCCGATGGCGAGCTTGAGGTTGTGCGGGATCGCGTTCATCACCGCGGTGCGCACCCCGGTGACCACCATCACGATGATCGCGATGCCCTGCCAGACCACCAGGCCCATCGCCTGCGGCCAGGTCATCAGCGGCACCGCCTGGTAGGCGACCACGGCCATCACGCCGAGCGCGGCCGCCAGGGCGATGGGGGCCCGCCCCACCACCCCCATGAGGATGGTGGCGATGCCCGCGGACAGCGCCGTCATGGTGGTCAGCTGGGCGAAGGTCGGCGCGTAGCCGTTGATGTCCTGCGCGCCGCTGAGCACGATCGGGTTGAGGACGATGATGTAGGCCATCGCCATGAAGGTGGTCAGGCCACCGCGGATCTCCTGCCCGTAGCTGGAGCCGCGCTCGGTGACGAAGAAGAACCGGTCGAGCCAGGATCGAGCGGTTCCGGAGGCCTGGGCCGGCTGCTCCGGCCCGGACCCCTTCGCGTCGAGTTGAGTCATGTCTGCCCCTCCTGGAGGGATTCGGAGCCGGGCTTGCCCTGCCCGGTCACCGGTAGTGGGGGGATCGTTACCTTGCGTATCGATCTTTGGCAAGGCCCGTCATGGCCGTGCCGCAGCGGGCCGGTCCATGGGGGCCGGTCCGGAGCCGGTGTACCTTACCGGCGGCCCGCGCCGCGGTGCGCGGCGGGGCGGTGCGGGCACCCGGGGGTGTCCCGGTGCCCGGCGCCCTGGTTCCTCCTGGGTCCGGAGGGGTCGATGCGGTATGGCTGCCCGCCCCGGCGACCGAGGGCGCCGGCGGACCGGGGCGGGCAGGTCTGCGACCCGCAGGGTCTCCGCTGAGGGTGGTGGCGGGAGACGGGCGGGCGGTTCTTCGCCCCGCGGTCTCCCCCGCGCAGGGGGAGGAGCGGGTGGTCCTGTGTCCCGCGGGGCCTCCTCCGGAGGCCCCGCGGGGCGGCGGACGGGGGGCCGGGCACGCGCTCCCGGCCGCCCCGGTCCGCCGGGGGCGGAGTGTGGAGGAGGGGAACACCGGGCCGACCGAGCCCGGGGCCGAAGCCCCCGGGCGCCGCACCGGCCGGCCCGCTCCACCGCCGCCCCCGCATCACGGCCGCCGCGGCCCGATCCCCGCGATGTCCTCCGGGCGGACCGGAGCGCGGGTGAGCGGGCGGCCGGTGGCATGGCGCACCGCGGCGACGATCGCCGGGGTGGAGGAGAGCGTCGGGGGCTCGCCCGCCCCGCGCAGCCCGTAGGGCGAGTGCGGGTCGGGGTGCTCCAGCACGTCGATGCGCATCGGCGGGGTGTCCAGGATGGTGGGGATCAGGTAGTCGGTGAACGACGGGTTCTTGATCCGGCCCTCCTCGACCTGGATCTCCTCCATCAGCGCCAGCCCCAGGCCCTGGGCGGCGCCGCCCTGGATCTGCCCGGCGAGCTGCTGCGGGTGCAGGGCCTTGCCGACGTCCTGCACCGCGTCCAGCGCCACCACCTTCACCAGGCCCAGCTCCAGGTCGACGTCGACCACGGCGCGGTGCACGCACATCCCGAACTGGGTGTGCGAGGAGCCCTGCCCCCGGGTCGGGTCGAGCATCTCGGTGGGCCGGTGGCGGTACTCCCGGGTCTCCTCGACGGCGGCGCCCCCGAGCAGCTCGGCCAGGGAGGCCAGCACCCCCTCGGAGGCGGAGACCAGCTTCCCGCCGGCCAGGGACAGCCCTTCGCCGGAGTGCCCGGCGGGGATCGTCCCGCGCTCCCGCGCCAGCGCGAACACCCGGTCGCGGACCGCCTCGCAGGCGGTCTTCACCGCGCCGCCGGTCATGTAGCTCTGCCGGGACGCAGAGGAGGAGCCGGCCGAGCCCACCCGGGTGTCGGCGGGGAGGACGGTCACCCGCTCCACGCCCAGCTCGGTGCGGGCGATCTGGCCCTGGACGGTGACCAGGCCCTGGCCGACCTCGGCGGCGGCGGTGTGCACCGTCACCGCGGGCTCGCCGCCGACGGCCTCCAGCCGCACCCGCGCGGTGGAGTGGTCGTCGAACCCCTCCGAGTAGCACAGGTTCTTCAGGCCGACGCCGTAGCCGACCCCGCGCACCACGCCCTCGCCGTGCGTGGTGTTGCCCGTGCCGCCGGGCAGGGTGCGCAGGTCCGACGGGTCCTCCAGCTCCTCGCGGGCGGGCGGCATCGGCATGTCCCGGCAGCGCCGGAGCATCTCCGCCATGGGCAGCGGCATGTCGATCTCCTGCCCGGTGATGATCCGGGACCCCTGCGACACGGCGTTCTTGATCCGCAGGTCGACCGGGTCCATGCCCAGCTCGGCGGCGAGCCGGTCCATCTGCGACTCGTAGCCGAAGCAGGCCTGCACCGCGCCGAAGCCGCGCATCGCCCCGCACGGCGGGTTGGTGGTGTACACCCCGTAGGCGTCCACCCGCGCGTTGGGCACCTCGTAGGGGCCGAGGCCCAGCGAGGAGGCGACGCCGACCACCGCCGGGGTCGCCGAGGCGTAGGCCCCGCCGTCCAGGACGATCTCCAGAGTCGCGTAGAGCAGCGTCCCGTCGCCCATCGCGCCGTGCTCGAAGCGCATCGTGGCCGGGTGCCGGTGCACGTGGCCGTAGAACGACTCCTCGCGGCCGTAGACGATCTTGACCGGCCTGCCGGTGCGCAGCGCCAGCATGCACGCGTGGATCTGCATGGACAGGTCCTCGCGAGCGCCGAACGCGCCGCCCACCCCGGCCAGGGTCAGCCGCACCTTGTCCTCGGGCAGCCCCAGGGCCGGCGCGATCTGCCGCTGGTCGACGTGGAGCCACTGGGTGGCGATGTACAGGTCCACGCCGCCGTCCTCGGCGGGCACCGCCATGCCCGACTCCGGGCCGAGGAACGCCTGGTCCTGCATGCCGACCTCGTAGTCGGCGGCGACCACGGCGCCGGCCCGGGCGCGCAGCTCCTCCACCGCGGCGCCGGAGGCGAACGCGCCGGTGCGGATCGGCTGGTGCCGGACCAGGTTGCCGCGCCGGCCGTACTCCTCGCGGGCCTCCGGCGGCTCCTCTTCGTGCACCAGCGGGCAGTCGGGGTCGAACGCGGCGGCGCGCGGGTCGGAGACCGGTTCGAGCACCTCGTAGCCGACCCTGATCCGGTCCAGCGCGCGGCGGGCGGTCTCCGGGTGGTCGGCGGCCACGACCGCCACCGGCTCGCCCCGGTAGCGCACCTTGCCGAAGGCGAGCACCGGCTGGTCCCGGTACTCCAGGCCGTAGCGCTTCTCCCCGGGCACGTCCTCGTGGGTGAGCACCGCGTACACGCCGGGCAGCGCGATCGCCCCGGTGGTGTCGATGCCCAGGATCCGGGCGTGCGGGTGGGGGCTGCGCAGCGTCATCCCCCACAGCATGTCCTCCGCCCACATGTCGGAGGAGTAGGCGAACTCGCCGGTCGCCTTGAGGGTGCCGTCCGGGCGGCGGGGGCTGGTGCCGATGCCGTCGGGGGTGCCGCTGGACAGCCCGGCCGGCGCCCGGGTGGTGCCGGGCGCGGTCACCGGGCCACCTCCTCGGCCAGTCTCCGGTGCGCGGCGCGGCCGGCCTCGGCCGCGGCCTGCTGCGGGACGGTGCGGAGCTCGTCGCGCTCCACCACGGTCCGGCCGCCGACGAGCAGGTGCTCCAGGGGCGGGACGGGGCCGAAGGCCAGCGCCACCACCGGGTCGTCGATGACGTCGTAGCCGAACCCGTCGATGCGCCACAGCGCCACGTCGGCGAGCTTGCCGGGCTCCAGCGACCCCAGCTCGGCGTGGCGGCCCAGCACCCGGGCGCCGCCCAGGGTGGCCATGTGCAGCGCCTGGCGGGCGGTGAGCGCCTGCGGGCCCTTGCGGGCGCGCGCCATCAGCAGCGCCTGGTGGATCTCGCCGGCCAGCGGGGTCAGCTCGCTGGAGGCCGGCCCGTCCACGCCCAGGCCCACCGGGACGCCGGCGGCCAGCAGCTCGGTGGTGCGGCAGATGCCCGCGCCCAGCCGGGCGTTGGAGGTGGGGCAGTGCGCGATGCCGGTGCCGGTCTCGGCGATGCGCGCGATGGCGGCGTCGGACAGGTGCACCGCGTGCGCGAACCACACGTCCTCGCCCAGCCAGCCGAGCTTCTCGGCGTACTCCACCGGGGTGCAGCCGAACTCCGCGGCGCACTTCTCCTCCTCGTCGAGGGTCTCGGCGAGGTGGGTGTGCAGCCGCACGCCCTTGTCCCGGGCCAGCTCGGCGGCGCCGCGCATCAGCTCGGCGCTGACCGAGAACGGCGAGCAGGGCGCCGCGGCGACCCTGGTCATCGAGTCGAACGCCGGGTCGTGGTGGGCGTCGACGGCCGCGGCGGTGCCGGCCAGCGCCCCGTCGGTGCTCTCCACCACCGCATCCGGCGGCAGGCCGCCCTGGGAGCGCCCGCGGTCCATGGAGCCGCGCGCCAGGTCCAGCCGGACGCCGACCGCGCGGGCCGCCTCCACCTCGGCGGCGGCGATGTCGCCCCGCCCGGAGGGGAAGATGTAGTGGTGGTCGGAGACGGTGCTGCAGCCGGACAGCGCCAGCCAGGCGGTGCCCGCGGTGGTGGTGCCGGCCACCGCCTCGGCGTCCAGCCGGTGCCAGACCTCGTAGGAGCCGACCAGCCACTCGAACAGCGTGCCGTCGGTGAACAGCCCCTGGGTGGCCCACTGGTAGAGGTGGTTGTGCGTGTTCACCAGGCCGGGGGTGGCCAGGCAGCCGCGGCCGTCGATGCGCCGCGCCCCGGGGATCGGCGGTGCCGCGCCGGAGCCGACCCGGGTGATCCGCCCGTCCTCGATGACCATGTGGCCGACCGGGTACTCGGCGCCGCCCACGGTGGCGATGTAGGCACCGTCGACGACGACGGTGCCCGCGCCGCTGGTTCCGCTGCTCATACTGCCTCCCCGGCCTCGGCGGCCTCGCGTTCGGCGGCGACCCGCACCGCGTCGATGATCTTCTCGTAGCCGGTGCACCGGCACAGGTTGCCGGCGAGCGCCTCGCGGATCTCGGCGTCGGCGGGCACGCCCCTGCCCGCGGCGGCGGTGCGCGCGATCAGGTCGTGGCTCTGCACCAGCAGGCCCGGGGTGCAGAAACCGCACTGCACCGCGCCCATCTCGACGAAGGCCTCCTGGACCGCGGCGAGGCGCCTCTCCGCCCCTTCGCCGCCCTGCTCGGCCAGGCCCTCGACGGTGCGCACGTCGCGGCCCTCGCACTGGCCGGCCGCCACCATGCAGGAGCAGGCGGTGACCCCGTCCAGGTAGACGGTGCACGAACCGCACTCGCCCTGCTCGCAGGCGTTCTTGCTGCCGGGGAGGCCGAGCCGCTCGCGCAGCACGTACAGCAGGCTCTCGCCCGCCCACACGCCGTCGGCGGAGGCCTCCTCGCCGTTGACGGTGAAGGTCACGCGCATCGGGTTCCTCCCCCCAGGCCGCCGCGGTACTCGGCCGCCGCCCAGGCGAGGGCGCGCCGCGCCATCACGCCGACGGCGTGCCTGCGGTACTCGGCGGAGCCGCGCTGGTCGTCGATGGGGCGGGTGGCCGAGGCGGCCAGCTCGCCGAAGCGGCGCACCACCGGCTCGGCCGGCGGCGCGCCGGTGTCCCAGTCGAACTCGGCGGCGAGGAACTCCTCGGCCTCCTCGGCGCGGACCGGGGTGGGCGCCACCGATCCCAGTCCGGTGCCGACCGTGCGCTTCTCCGCGTCCAGGGCCAGGGCGAAGGCGGCGACCGCGATCACCATCGCGTTGCGGGTGCCGATCTTGGAGAAGTGCTGCGGGCCGGCCGGTCGGGGCAGCAGCACCGCGGTGATCAGCTCGTCGTCCTGCCGGGCGGTCCGGCGCGGCCCGAGGTAGAAGTCGCGGGCCGGGACCCGCCGCACGCCGCGCACCGACGCCAGCTCGACCACCGCGCCGGCGGCCAGCAGCGGCGGGTGGCAGTCCCCGGCCGGGGAGGCGCCGCCGAGGTTGCCGCCGACGGTGCCCCGGTTGCGGATCTGCGGGGAGGCGACCGACCGCGAGGCCTGCGCCAGGGCGGGGGCGTGCGCGCCCGGCCCGTCGATGACCCGGGTGTAGGAGACGCCGGCCCCCAGCCGGAGGGCGCCGCCCTCCAGGCTCCACTCGCGCAGCTCGGCGATCCGGGTGAGGTCGATCAGCGCCGGGGGGCGGCTCCGGTCGAAGTTCAGGTCGACCATGACGTCGGTGCCGCCCATGATGGGCACCCCGGCGGGGCGCTCGCTCTTGGCGGCGAGCGCTTCCTCCAAGGTGGAAGGGCGCAAAAAGTCCATGCTCGTCCTCGTCGCTGGCCCGGTGCGGAGCGGGTCCGGTGCGGAGCGGGTCCGCCTCGCCCGTGTGGTCTACGCCGTGCGTGTATGTGAAGTAGACCACCGGGGAACCGGCGCCGACCACCCGGTGAAGCGCCGAACCGACCTGCTGGTCGGCGCCGGTGGTTGGTGGATTCCTACAACCGCCGGGTTTGAGTTAACGTGTCCGCCACACCGACGCTCCCGTCCGCTGTACGGGCGGCGTTCGGACTCCGCGACACGCCGGTACGAAGGGACGCCCATGCGGCTCGGCGAACTGCTCTCCCTGCCGCGGCTGAGGCTCCGGGTCCTCAGCGGCGGCGACCAGTCGGACCTGCCGATCCGCTGGGCCTACACCACCGACCTGCTGGAACCCGCGCGCTACCTGTCCGGCGGGGAGCTGGTGCTCACCGGCATGATGTGGCATACCCGCCCGGAGGACTCCGAGACCTTCGTGGCCTCGCTGGTCGAGGCCGGGGCGGTCGCGCTGGGCGCCGGCACCGCCCTGGGCGAGATCCCCGACGACCTGGTGCGGGCCTGCGAGCGGCACGGCATGCCGCTGGTGGAGGTGCCCACCGAGACCTCCTTCGGCGCGGTCACCGAAGAGGTGCTGCGGCTGCTCAACCGGAACCGCTTCACCACCATCACCGAGCGGCACGACCGGCACCGCAGGTTCATCGCCGAGGTCGCCGCCGGGGCGGACTTCCCGGAGGTGTTCGCGCACGCCGCCGACCAGGCCGGGATGAACGCCTGGGTGGTCTCCAGCACCGGGCGGGCGGTCGCCGCGGCCGGCCCGGAGCTCGGCGAGGACACCCGGCTGGAGATCGCGCACCGGGCGCTGACCGCGCCGTCCTTCCCGCGCGAGGTGCACGCCCCGGGCGAGGCCCCGCCGCGGGTGCTGACCGTGCTGCCGGTGCAGACCCGCGAGTCCCACCCGCTGGCCCGGTGGCTGCTGGTGTGCGCGGGCGACCACCGCTCCTGGGCCGAGGAGGCCCACGAGACCGCCGCCGAGCTCTCCTCCATCGCGGTGCTGGCCCGCAGCCGCGAGGAGGAGCGGGCGCTCAACGACGCCCGGCACGCCGAGGGCCTGCCCCGGCTGCTCACCGGGCACCGGATGGAGGAGGCCGCCGCGCTGCTGCGGGCCGGCGGCATGGCCGACCCCGGGGGCGCCCCGCTCGTGGCGGTCAGCGCCGAGCTGAGCCCCGAGCCGCGCCTGCCCGACCTGGCCCGCCGGGTGATCATCGAGCTGCTGGCCGGCCGCCCCGACACCGTGGTCACCGGCGACGGAGACGTGCTGGCCGTCGCCGCGGTCGGCGACGGGGGCGACCGGGGCGACGGCGGTGGCGGCGACGGCAGCAGTGGAGGCGGCGGTGACGGCGGCGGGGCCGAGTCGCTCCGCGCCGAACTGGAGCGCGGCGCGCGCGCCCTGGAGCCCGGGCTGACCGACTACCGGTTGGCGGTGGGGGTGGGCTGCACCGCCCGGCCCCTGGACGACCTGCGCGGCGCCGCCGCCGAGGCGCGGCACGCCCGCCGCCTGGCCCGGCTGCGCGGCGGCCGCGCCCAGGTGGTGGCCGGGGACGAGATCGACACCCACGAGCTGCTGCTGGCCTCGGTCCCCGAGGAGATCCGCGACTCCTACCGGGAGCGGCTGCTGGGCCCGCTGCTGGCCTACGACCGCGACCACCGCTCCGACCTGGTGGAGACCCTGGAGCGGTTCCTGGAGCACTCCGGCTCCTGGCAGCGCTGCGCCAACGCGATGCACGTGCACGTCAACACGCTCCGCTACCGGATCGGCCGAGTAGAGGAGCTGACCGGCCGCGACCTGGGACGCCTGGACCACCGGGTGGACCTCTTCCTCGCCCTCCGCCTACGCGACTGACCCGCGCACCCGGTCGGGCCGGCCAACCCGGTCGGCCCGGTCGGGCCGACCGGGCCGCCGAGGTGCCCCGGTGAGGCGCCACCGGGGCGGTTCGAGTAGGCGGCGACGAGGAGGCGGAGGGCATCGGCGTTTCAGCCGGGCGCGGCGCATCGCGGAGCGGGGGTTCAAGCGGGCGGCGAGGGCGGCGAGGGGACCGGCCGGTCGGTCGGGCGCGGCGCATCGCGGAGCGGAGGTTCAAACGGGCGGCGACGGCAACGGAAGGGGCAAGGTGAGGGTGGTCGCCCGGGCGCGGCGCCCCGCGGAGCGAAGGTCAAGACGGGCAGCGACGGCGGGAAGGGGGCGTGCCGGCTGGTCGGTCGGGCACGGCGCTCCGCAGAGCGAAGGGTCAAGCCAGTGGCGACGGCGCCGGTGGGGGCGGGGCCGGGAGCCTCACCCGGGTGCGGCGCCTCACGGGGTGAGGGTTCAAGCGGGCGGCGAAGGCGAGAGCGGGTCGGACGCCGCGTTCACCGGCCAGGCCCGGTGCGTGTTCCCGGTGGGGGAGGCGGCGCCCCGGCGGTGCGGTCGAGCCTGCCCGCACCGCCGGGGTGGTTATATCCCGCATGCCGGGTTTGCGGCGGGGATCGGGCGGGGGTGGGGGCGCCCTGCGCACCTCTGCAGCACCCCGATTACATCTACCAGCGAGTAGTAAGCCCCGAAGCCCCCGTTGCCCTCTCCTCGGTTACCCGGAGTGGCCAAGGCGGGCCCTTCCGGCAGGGCAAAAGCGACATCTAGCCCGCACTCCTGCTCTTCCCGGGTTCCGGCCCCCTGCTTCCCGGCCTTGCGGGCGGCTCGAACCCCCGAACACCGGCCCGATCAGGGCTAATCAGGGCCTGGGAGGCCCGATCCGGGCCGGGATGCGCGCCCAGGAATCATCGGGGTGCTCTCGCGGTGCGCAGGGCGCTCCTCCCGGCCTTCACTGTGCGTGTTCGCCCAGGTCAGGGAGGTGCAGCGGTTTCAAAGGCGGCCGGCCCCGACGCCCGGGCGGCCCGGGCACGGCGACCCCACCCCGTGAGGCGCCGCGCCCGGGCGACCACCCCCGCCCCGCCCCACCGCTGCCGTCGCCGCTGGTCTGAACCTTCGCTCCGCGGGGCGCCGCGCTCGACCGACCGGCCGGTGCCCGCCGCTGCCTTCGCTGCCCGCCTGAACCCCGGCCTCGTGGGGCGCCGCGCTCGGGTGACCGGCCGGTGCCCGTCCCTGCCTTCGCCGTCGGTGCCCGCCTGAACCCCGGCCTCGTGGGGCGCCGCGCCCGACCGACCGGCCTGCGCCCCGCCCCGGCCCTGCAGGGTCAGTTCTCGGGGGTGCCTCGGCGCAGCTGGCTCAGGGTGCGTTCGGCGGCCTCGGCGATGTGGGCGCGCATGGCCTCGGCGGCGGCGGGGGCGTCGCCGGCGCGCAGCGCGTCCATGATGGCGTGGTGCTGGCGGGAGGAGTCCCGGGCCCGGCCGGCCAGGCTGATCGCCTGGTAGGGGACCCCGTTCCAGAGCCGGTCGATGAACTCCTGGAGGTAGGGCGAGCCCGAGGCCGAGTAGATCGCGCGGTGGAAGCGGGCGTTGAGGTCGGCGATGTCGTTCTCGCGGCCGTCGTCCACCGCCCGGTCGAGGACCTCCAGGGCGGCCTCCATCTCGGCCAGCCGCTCCCCGGTGGCGTTCCGGGCGGCCAGTTCGGCGGCCATCGGCTCCAGGACGGTGCGCAGCCGGTACACCTCCTCGGCCCGCTCGGGGGTGAACTCGGCGACCACGGCGCCGTGGTTGGCGCGCTGCTCGATCAGGCCGTGGGCGGCCAGCATGCGCAGGGCGTCGCGCACCGGGGTGAGGCTCATGCCGAGCCGGCCCGCCAGGTCCTGCAGCAGCAGCCGCTCGCCCGGGGCCAGCTCACCGGAGCGGATGGCGTCGCGCAGGGCCGCGTAGGCGACTTCGGACTTGGTGGGCGCCTCGACGCGCTCGATCGGCATGGGAAGAAGGCTAGCGCATCTTTGCTTTTTGCATTTTATAAATTACTCTGACCGGGTGTCCGGCGGTGACCCCCCTCACACCAGGGGTGCGCCCCGGCGCCCCAGCCGCCCCCGCCCCGCAAGGAGGAGCCCCCGATGGGCGCACTGGACGGAATCACCGTCGTCGCGGTCGAGCAGGCCGTCGCCGCCCCCTTCGCCACCCGCCAGCTGGCCGACCTGGGCGCCCGGGTGATCAAGGTCGAGCGCCCCGGCACGGGCGACTTCGCCCGCGGCTACGACACCACCGTCAACGGCCTGGCCAGCCACTTCGTCTGGCTCAACCGCAGCAAGGAGAGCCTGGCCCTGGACCTGAAGGACCCCGCCGGCGCCGCCGCGCTCGACCGGCTCATCGGCACCGCCGACGTGTTCGTGCAGAACCTGGCCCCCGGCGCCGCCGCCCGCGCCGGACTGGGCCACGAGGAGCTGCGCTCCCGCAACCCGCGCCTGGTGACCTGCAGCATCTCCGGCTACGGACCCGAAGGCCCCTACCGTGACAAGAAGGCCTACGACCTGCTCGTGCAGTGCGAGGCCGGCCTGCTCTCCATCACCGGCACCGAGCAGGACCCCGCCAAGGCCGGCATCTCGGTCGCCGACATCGCCGCCGGCATGTACGCCTACTCCGGCGTGCTCTCCGCCCTGCTCCGGCGCGAGCGCACCGGCCAGGGCGCCCACGTGGAGGTCGCCATGCTCGACGCGCTGGGCGAATGGATGGGCTACCCCTACTTCTACGCCGCCTACGGCGGCGCCCCGCCGCCGCGCACCGGGGCGCGGCACGCCGCCATCGCCCCCTACGGCCCGTTCCGCACCGGCAGCGGAGAGGAGGTCTTCCTGGCCGTGCAGAACGACCGCGAGTGGCGGGCGCTGTGCGAGAAGGTCCTGGGCCGCCCCGACCTGGCCGAGGACCCCGACCTGGCCACCAACGCCCTGCGGGTGGCCGAGGCCGACCGGGTGCGGGCCGCGGTGGAGTCGGCCTTCGCCGGCCTGGACGCCGCCCGCGCCGAGGAGCTGCTGGAGGACGCCGGGATCGCCAACGCCCGGCTGCGCGACATGGCCGGCTTCGCCGACCACCCGCAGCTGGCGGCGCGCGACCGCTGGCGCACCGTGGACTCCCCGGCCGGCCCGCTGCGCACCCTGCTGCCGCCGGCCGTGCCCGACGGCGCCGAACCCGCCATGGGCCCCGTCCCCCGGCTCGGCGAGCACACCGAGGCCATCCTGGCCGAGCTCGGCCTGGGGCGGGACGCGTGAGCGCCCCCGGCGCGGCGCCGGACTTCGACGGCGCCTACACCGAGCTCCTGCCGCTGGGCCCCGACACCACCGACTACCGGCGGCTGACCGACGGCGGCGTCTCGGTGGTGCGCGCCGCCGGCCGCGACATGCTCCGGGTGGAGCCCGAGGCGCTCACCGCCCTCACCGACACCGCCATGGGCGACCTGGCGCACCTTCTGCGCCCCTCCCACCTGGCCGGCCTGCGCGCGGTCCTGGACGACCCGCTCTCCTCGGCCAACGACCGCTTCGTCGCCGCCGACCTGCTGCGCAACGCCTGCGTGGCGGCCGGCGGGGTGCTGCCCATGTGCCAGGACACCGGCACCGCCATCGTGGTCGGCGCGCGCACCGCCGCCGTCCTCACCGACGGCGACGACCACCGCCGCATCGCCGCGGGCGTGCACGCCGCCTACCGGCGGCTGAACCTGCGCTACTCCCAGATGGCGCCGCTGACCATGTGGCGCGAGGCCAACACCGGCACCAACCTCCCCGCCCAGATCGACATCGGGCTGGCCCCGGGCACCGACCTCCGCTACCGGCTGCTCTACCTGGCCAAGGGCGGCGGCAGCGCCAACAAGACGTTCCTGTTCCAGGAGACCAAGGCGCTGCTGGAGGAAGAGCGGATGCTGGCCTTCCTGGAGGCCCGGCTGCGCGAACTGGGCACCTCGGCCTGCCCGCCCTACCACCTGGCCGTCGTGGTCGGCGGCACCAGCGCCGAGGCCGCCCTCAAGACCGCCAAACTGGCTTCGGCCCGCCACCTGGACTCCCTGCCCGGCGGCGGGACGCCGCAGGGGCGCGGGTTCCGCGACCGCGGCTTCGAGCGCAAGGTGCTCGAACTGACCCGCCGCATCGGCTACGGGGCCCAGTTCGGCGGCCGGCACTTCTGCCACGACGTGCGGGTGGTGCGCCTGCCCCGGCACGGCGGCTCGCTGCCGGTGGCGCTGGCGGTCTCCTGCTCGGCCGACCGCCAGGCCGAGGCCGTCATCACCCCCGACGGGGTGTTCCTGGAGCGGCTGGAGACCGACCCCGCCCGGTTCCTGCCCGACGTCGACGCCGACGCCCTGCCCGAACCGGTCCGCATCGACCTGGACCGGCCGATGGAGCGGATCCGCGCCGACCTGTCCGCGGTGCCGGTGGGCGGCCGCGTCGCACTGACCGGCACCATGGTCGTCGCCCGCGACATCGCCCACGCCCGCATCGCCGCCGACCTGGAGCGCGGCCGCCCCCTCCCCGGCTACCTGCGCGACCACCCGGTCTACTACGCCGGCCCGGCCAAGACGCCCGATGGCCGCCCCTCCGGCTCCTTCGGCCCCACCACCGCCGGGCGGATGGACCGCTACGTGGAGGACTTCCAGCGCGCCGGCGGATCACTGGTGATGTTGGCCAAGGGGAACCGGTCCCGCCGCGTCGCCGAGTCCTGCCGCGCCCGCGGCGGCTTCTACCTGGGGTCGGTGGGCGGCCCCGCCGCCCGGCTGGCGGCCGAGCACATCCTCTCCTCCGAGCCGATCGACCACACCGACCTCGGCATGGAGGCCGTGCGGCGGATCCGGGTCCGCGACTTCCCGGCCTTCATGGTCATCGACGACAAGGGCGGCGACTTCTACGCCTCCATCGCCGAGCCGCCGCTGCAGATCGCCCCGGCCCCGCCGCGCTGAGCCCGCGCCCCCGGCCCCGCCGGCGCCCCGACCCCCGAAGCACCCCGCCCCCAGGAGGCCCCCGATGCACTCCACCGGTGCCACCCCCGCCGAGACCGACCCGCCGCAGGCGCCGCCGACCGCCGGCGCGCCGCCGCAGCGGATGCCCCTGCGCCGGGCCCTCGGACTGGTCCTCGGCCCGCTGCTGGGCGCCGCCGCCCACCTCGCGCTGTCGGCCTGGGCCGACGGCCTGGACTTCCAGGCCTGCGCCGTCGCCGGAGTGACGGTGCTGATGGCGGTCTGGTGGATGACCGAGGCCCTGCCCTTCGCCGCCACCGCGCTGCTGCCCGTCGCCCTGTTCCCGCTGCTGGGCGTCGCCGACGTCGCCGAGGCCGCCGCCCCCTACGCCTCCGGGACCGTCTTCCTCTTCCTCGGCGGCTTCGTGATGGCGCTGGCCATGCAGAAGTGGGGGCTGCACCGGCGCATCGCCCTGCGCACGGTCCTGGCCACCGGCACCAGGCCGACCCGCATCATCGCCGGCTTCATGATCGCCACCTGCTTCATCTCCATGTGGGTCAGCTCGACCGCCACCACCATGATGATGCTGCCCATGGGGCTGTCGGTGGTCGCGCTGCTGCGCAGGGACGGCGCCGAGCTCGACCGGAACTTCTCCACCTGCCTGCTGCTGGGCATCGCCTTCGCCGCCACCATCAGCACCACCGCCACCGTGGTCGCCACCCCCGGCAACGCCTTCGTGGTCGCCTACATGGCCGAGGCGCACGGCGTGCACATCTCCTTCGCCCAGTGGATGGCGGTGGGCACCCCGCTGGCCCTGGTCTTCCTGGCCGTGGCCTGGTTCCTGCTCACCCGGATCGTCTACCCGCCGCGCATCGACGAGCTCCCCGGCGGCCGGGAACTCATCCGCGAGCAGTACGCGCGGCTGGGCCGGATGGGCCGCGGCGAGCGCATCACCGCCGCCGTCTTCGTGACCACCGCACTGAGCTGGATCTTCATCCCGCTGATCAGCGGGACCGGCCCGGTGCAGGCGGTGGCGCCGTGGCTGGGCCGGTTCTCCGAGGCCGGCATCGCGGTCCTGGCCGCGCTGGCCTGCTTCCTCCTGCCGGTCCGCCCCTCCCGCGGGCAGATGCTGATGGAGTGGGAGGACGCCAAGGACCTGCCGTGGGGGATCCTGCTGATGTTCGGCGGGGGACTGAGCATGTCGGCGATGATCACCCGGACCGGGCTGAGCGCCTGGATCGGCGACCGGGTCGCCGTCCTGGAGGGCGTGCCCACCGCGGCCGTGGTCGTCGCGGTGGCGGTCCTGATGCTGTTCTTCACCGAGCTGACCTCCACCACCGCCACGATCACCACCTACGTCCCGGTCTTCGGCGGCATCGCGCTGGGACTGGGCATGGACCCGCTGGTGCTGGTGCTGACCACCGTCTTCGCCGCCGGGTTCGCGTTCATGCTGCCGGTGGCCACACCGCCCAACGCCATCGCGATCGCCACCGGCCACATCACCATCGGCCAGATGGTGCGCGGCGGCTGGTGGCTCAACCTCGTCGGCATCGCCCTGGTCCCGCTCGCGGTCCTGACCCTGGGCGCCTGGGTGTTCTCCCTGGACCTGTGACCCGAGACCCGCGACCCGACCCGCCGGAGAAGTGAGGAGAGTACGGAGATGAGCGAGGACACCGCCTCCATCGCCGCGTACGTGCAGGGCTGGAACCCGCCCGAGGAGACCCGGGAGGAGACGCTCGACCCCGGCCCGTGCACCGCGCTGGCCGGGGTGCTGGACCGCCCCTCCCCGGTGCGGCGGGACGGCGACCCGCTGCCCCCGCTGTGGCACTGGACCCACTTCCTCGACCGGCCGGCCGAGTCCGAGCTGGGCCCCGACGGCCACCGCGCCGACGGCGCCTTCCTCCCGCCGATCCCCGGCCGGCACCGCATGTTCGCCGGGGGCAGGCTGGAGGTCGCCGAGCCGCTGCGCGCCGGCGAGCGCGCCGTGCGCACCTCGCGGGTCGCCCGCGTCCAGGCCAAGCGGGGGCGCAGCGGCGAACTGCTCTTCGTCACCGAGGAGCACGTGTTCACCGTGGACGGCCGCACCCGGATGACCGAGCAGCAGGACGTCGTCTACCGCCGCCACGTCCTGCCGCCCGAGCGCACCGCCCCCGAAGGGGAGCCCCCGCCCCCGGACGGCGGCCCGCTCTCCCTGCGTCTGGAGCCCACCGCCGCCACCCTGTTCCGGTTCAGCGCGCTCACCTACAACGCCCACCGCATCCACTACGACCACCCCTACGCCACCGGGGTGGAGGGCTACCCCGGCCTCGTGGTGCACGGGCCGCTGCTGGCCATCGCGATGCTGGAGCCCCTGCGCCGCCTCGGTCGGCCGGTGCGCCGCTACGCCTTCCGGCTGCGCCGCCCCGCCTTCCTCGGCGCCCCCGTCCTGATCGGCGGGGACCTCGACGCCACCGGCGCCGACCTGCGCGCGCACAGCGCCGCCGCCGACCCCGCCGCCACCGCCCGAGCCGAATTCGAGGACGCATGAGCACCGCCGCCGCACTGGCCCGCCTGGCCGCCGAAGGGCCCGAACCCGACGCCGCCGACCGCGCCCTGGCCCTGCGCGCGCTGCGCGACACCGCCGCCGCCGCGGCCGCCGCCCACGGCGACCCGATCGTCCCGCTCACCCGCCACCTCGGCCCGGCCGGCCGGCTGGCCGCGGCGGGCCACGTGCTGGACTTCGACGACCTGCACATGGAGTCCACCGCCCACATCAGCGTCGTCTGCGTGCCGGCCGCCGTCGCCGCGCCCGGCCCGGACGGGCGCGCCGAGCGCGCCTACCTGGCCGGCGCCGCCGTCATGGCGCGCGTCGGCGCCGCCCTGGGGTGGCGGCACTACTCCGCCGGCTGGCACGCCACCTGCGCCGCGGGCGCCCTGGGCTCCGCCGCGGCGGCCGCGGTCAAGGCCGGGCTGGACGCCGCCGGGGTGGAGCGGGCGCTCGCGCTGGCGGTGCCCGCCGCCGGCGGCGTCCAGCGCGCCTTCGGCACCTCCGCCAAGGCGCTGCAGGTCGGCTTCGCCGCCGACGCGGGGCTGCGCGCGGCGGCGCTGGCCGCCGACGGCGCCACCGCCGACCCGGCCGCCGTGGACCAGTGGCTGGAGCTGGCCGGCGGCGGCCCGGTCGACCCCGCCCCCGGCCCGGCCGTCCCGGGCGGGCTCGCCGTCAAGATGTACCCCTGCTGCTACGCCATGCAGCGGCCGATCAGCGCCGTCCTGGAGCTGGGCCTGGACCCCGCCCGGGTGGAGGCGGTCACCGTGCGGACCCCCGCCTGCACCCTGCAGCCGCTCATCCACCGCTCCCCGCGCACCGGGCTGGAGGGGAAGTTCAGCCTGGAGTACGCGGTGGCCGCGGCGCTGCTGGACGGCCGCCCCGGGTTCGCCTCCTTCACCGACGCCGCGGTCCGCCGCCCCGAGGCCCGCCGCCTGGTGGCGGCGGTGCGCACCGAGCCCGGCCCCGGCGCGGGCGGCCTGCTCGAAGGCGAGGTGGAGATCGAGGCGGCGCTGCGCGGCGGCGGTGTGCGCACCGCGTCCCTCCGCCTGCCGCCCGGGGCGCCGAGACGCCCGCCCACGGCCGCCGAGCTCGACGCCAAGATCGCCGACTGCGCGCCCGCGCTCGCCGCCGACATCGCGGCGCTGACCTGGCCGGACGCCGCCGCGTTCGCCGCCGGGCACCTGCCCGCCCCGGCCGGCTGAGCCCGCCGCCGGACCACCGCCCCCCGACCGCACCGCCCACCGCACCAGAAAGGCCCGCCATGCCCCGCCTGCCCGAAGAAGAGCGGCTCATCGTCGACACCGTCGCCGACTGGGTGGACCGCGAGGTCCGCCCGGTCGCCCGGGACCTGGAGCACGCCGACGCCTACCCGGAGAAGCTCATCGAGGAGATGAAGGGGATGGGCATCTACGGCCTGGCCGTCCCCGAGTCCTACGGCGGCGCCGCGGTGTCGGCGGTGTGCTACTCCCGCATCACCGAGGAGCTCGCCCGCGGCTGGATGAGCCTGGCCGGGGCGATGGGCGGCCACACCGTCGTCGCCAAGCTGCTGCTGGACTTCGGCACCGAGGAGCAGAAGCGGCGCTACCTGCCCCGGATGGCCACCGGCGAGCTGCGCGCCACCATGGCGCTGACCGAACCCGGCGGCGGCTCCGACCTGCAGGCCCTGCGCACCACCGCTCGCCGCACCGGGGACGGCTACACCGTCGACGGCGCCAAGACCTGGATCTCCAACGCCCGCCGCTCGGGCCTGGTGGCGCTGCTGTGCAAGACCGACCCCGGCGCCGAGCCCGCGCACAAGGGCATCAGCATCCTGCTGGTGGAGCCGGGGCCGGGCTTCACCGTCTCGCGCGACCTGCCCAAGCTGGGCTACAAGGGCGTGGAATCCTGCGAGCTGTCCTTCGACGGCCACCGCGCCCCGGCCGGCGCGCTGCTCGGCGGGGCCGAGGGCCGCGGGTTCGCGCAGATGATGCGGGGCCTGGAGATCGGCCGCATCCAGGTGGCCTCGCGGGCGCTGGGCGTGGGCCAGGCGGCCCTGGACGACGCGCTCGCCTACGCCCAGGAGCGCGAGACCTTCGGCCGCCCCATCTGGAAGCACCAGGCGGTCGGCGGGATGCTCGCCGACATGGCCACCCGCCTGGAGGCCGCGCGCTGCCTCACCCACCGCGCCGCCGAGGTCTACGACGCGGGCGAGCGCGCCGACATGGAGGCCGGCATGGCCAAGCTGTTCGCCTCCGAGGCGGCCATGGAGATCGCCCTGAACGCGGTGCGCGTGCACGGCGGCTACGGCTACTCCACCGAGTTCGACGTCGAGCGCTACTTCCGCGACGCCCCGCTGATGATCGTCGGCGAGGGCACCAACGAGATCCAGCGCGACGTCATCGCCCGCCAGCTGGTGGCGCGCTCGGCCGGCCGCCGCCGCGCCCGCTGACGCCCCGCCCACCGACCTGCGGAGAGGACCGATGACCCCGATCAGCCCGCTGTTCGTCCCGGCCACCCGGCCGGATCTGCTCCCCAAGGCCCTGGCCGGAGAGGCCGACGCGGTCATCGTCGACCTGGAGGACGCGGTGGCCCCCTCGGCCAGGGAGCAGGCCCGCGCCGGCCTGGCCGCGCTGCTGCCGAGCCGACCCGCGGTGCCGGTCGCGGTGCGCGTCAACGGCCCGCGCACCGCCGAGTTCGCCCGCGACCTCGCCGCCCTGGAGCCGCTGCTGGACCGGGTGGCGTTCGTGGTGGCGCCGATGACCGGCACCGCCGAGGACGTCGCCGCGACCGACCGGGCCCTGTCCGCCGCCGAGCGCGCCGCCGGGTCGGAGCGGTGCGTCCCGCTGGTGCCCATGGTGGAGACCGCCGAGGGCGTCCTGGAGGCGCGCTCGCTGGCCGCCGCGTCCCGCAGGGTGCTGACCCTGGCCTTCGGCCCGGCCGACCTCGCCTCGCAGCTGGGCGCCGACGCCGACGGGGCGTTCCTCACCGCGCGGTCGCTGCTGGTGCTGGCCTGCGCGGCGGCGGGGGTCGCGCCGCCGCTGGACGGCCCGCACCTGGACCTCTCGGACGCCGAGGGCCTGGCCGCCTCGGCCGAGGCCGCGCGCGGGCTGGGCTTCGGCGGCAAGCTCGCGATCCACCCCGGCCAGGTGGCCGCGGTCCGGGAGTGCTTCGCCCCCTCGGCGGCCGACCTGGCCTGGGCCCGCGCGGTGGACCGGGCCTTCACCGAGGCCGAGGCGGCCGGGTCGGCGGCGATCCGGCTGGAGGACGGCACCTTCGTCGATCCCCCGGTGGCCCGCCGGGCCCGCGCCCTGCTGGCCCGGGGCGCCTGACCGGCACCGCCCGGGGGCGCGGTGCGCCCGCGCCCCGGGCGCGCCGCGAGGGGCGCGCCGGCGGCGCCCTGCGCGCGGCCGCCCGCCGGACGCCGCATCGGACGCTCCGCCCGGGAGGCCTGCAGGCGCGGTCGCGGGCGCTTTCGTCTCCGGTCTCCGACCGGCGGCCGGGATGCGGCGTGCCCGGGGCTCCGCGCGGGAAGCCCGCGGACACCGCCCCGGACCTCCCTCGCCCCGCCCCGGCGGCCGGGCACCCGGCCGGTCCCGGCGGGCCGCCGGGCGCGCCTTCCGGCCCTGGAGCCTCCTCGGCCCCCACTGCTCGCGGCGATGTCAGTTTAGGCTAACCTAATCCCTGATCGATGGGCGGATCGTCCCCTCTGAACAGGGGAGGCGCCGCCGTGCCCGGAGCGCCCCGCGCTCCGGCCGCAGCAGACGTTCAGGAGAGCAGGCACAGTGGACACCAGGACAGCACGGCGGACCCGGCGCGCGCGGCGCGCCCTCTCCGGCCCCGCCCTCTCGCGGCGCAGCGCCCTCCTCGGCATCGGCGGGATCGCCGCGCTCGGCGCGGCGGGCTGCAGCAGCGGCACCGCCGGCGGCGAGGGCGAGAGCGGCCCGACCCGCACCATCGAGCACAAGTACGGCAGCACCGAGATCTCCGGAACCCCCTCCCGCGTGGTCACCGTCGGCCTCACCGAGCAGGACTACGCGCTGGCGCTGGGCGTCGCCCCGGTCGGCGTGCGCGAATGGTTCGGCGGGCACCCCGGCGCGCTGTGGCCCTGGGCCGCCGAGGCGCTCGGCGACGCCGAGACCCCCGAGGTGCTCCCGGTGGAGGAGCTCAACTTCGAGCAGATCGGCAGCCTCCGCCCCGACCTCATCCTGGGCGTCAACTCCGGGCTGACCGAGGAGGAGTACACCACCCTGTCCGAGCTGGCGCCGACCGTCGCCCAGCACGCCGACCACGCCGACTACGGCACCCCCTGGCAGGACATCGCCCGCATGGTCGGCACCGCCCTCGACCAGGAGGACAAGGCCGAGGCGCTCATCGCCGACATCGAGGCCCGCTTCGAGGAGATCCGCGAGGACAACCCCGACTTCGCGAAGTCCACCGCGCTGCTGGCCAGCTCCATCGCCGGGGAGGCCTGGGCCTACGCCGAGGGCCCGGCCCCGGGCTTCCTCACCCAGCTCGGCTTCTCCCTGCCCGAGGACGCCGAGGCGCTGTTCACCGACGAGAACCGCGAGCCCAAGCAGGTCGCGCTGGAGGACCTGGAGACGCTGGAGGCCGACGTGCTGCTGGTCGGGCTCTACGGCGCCGAGGAGGACAGCGTCACCGGCCGGGACGTCTTCAAGAAGCTGGACACCGCCAAGGAGGGCCGGGTCCTGGAGATGCCGGAGATGAGCCGGCTCAACGGCGCGCTCTCCTTCGGGTCGGTGCTCAGCCTGCACTACGCCCTGGACGAGCTCCCGCCGCGGCTGGTCGAGCTGCTCGACGGCGACCCCGGCACCGAGCCCGACAAGGTGGAGTGACCCCGGTGCGGGCGGGTGCGCCCGCCCGCACCCCGCGCTCCCGCCGGGCCCCGTTCCACCCGGCACGGTGGCTCCGACCCGCCCGGCGGCCCCGGCCTGTCAGCGCCGCCCCCTAGCCTGCCCGCATGACCGACCACCTGCACGAACTGGCCGCCGGCGGGGAGATCCGCGGCGCCGACCTCTCCGGGCGGGACCTCACCGCCGCGCTGTCCGCCGTCTCCGGGCGACCGCTCACCCTCACCGAGTGCGACCTGCGCGGCGCCGACCTGAGCGGCGCCCATCTGACCGGGGCGGTGCTCACCCGGTGCGCCGCCGACGGGGCCCGGTTCGACCGCGCCGACCTGGACGGCGCCCGCTTCGAGGGCGGCACGGCCGGGAAGGCCTCCTTCGCCTCCGCGGAGTGCGCCGACGCGGCGTTCGACGGCACCGACCTGGCCGGCACCCGCTGGGCGGGCGCGGTCCTCGCCGACACCGCCTTCACCGGCTGCCGCCTCACCGGGGCCGACTTCGCGTCCTCCCGCGGCATCGGGGCCTCCTTCACCCGGTGCAACCTGATGCTCGCCTCGCTCAAGGGCATGGCGCTGCGCGGCCGCACCTTCACCGCCGACCGGCTGGACGAGGCGGACCTGACAGAGGCCGACCTGCGCGGCACCGTGTGGCGGGAGAGCCGGCTGCGCGGCGCCCTGCTGGCCGGGGCGGACCTGCGCGGAGCCGACCTCCGCGGCGCCGACCTGGGCGAGATCCGCCTGGAGCGGGCGGACGCGCTGCGCGGCGCCGTGATCTCCCCGGAGCAGGCCGGCATGCTGCTCTCCTCCCTGGGCATCACCGTCGCCCCGCCGGAACCGGCCTGATCCGCCCGTCATCCGGAGCCGCGGACTTCTACAGGAAGTCCTCTCTCGAGCGCCCGGTGCGCTGAACCCTTGGGAAAAGGGGGACGAGTAACCTGAAAACTGTGCGGCGCCGGTGGGCGATGCACCAGGATCGAGGGGACGGCACCTCATGGCACGGAGGCCGCAGATGGCAGTGACCACACCCGAGTGCGCGGCCGACCTGTTCGAGGCACTCGATTCCCTCGACCCCCCGGCGGGATACCGGGTGGAGATCCTCAAGGAAGAGATCACCATGTCGCCCACCCCCGCGGGCAAGCACCAGCGCAATGTCTTCGAGTTGCTCTGGCAGATCAAGCCTGTGCTTCCGCAGGGCTACGATGTCGAGTCCTACCTTGAGATCCGGATGCATCACATCGGACGCAGCACCATTCCGGACCTGTTCGTCGCACCGTACGAAGTACTGGCGACCGACGCGAGCCATATCCCGCCGGACGACGTCCTGCTCGTCGCGGAAGTGGTCTCTCCGACCAACGCGGAGAACGACCGGGACCTCAAGCTCGGCATCTACCCGGCGGCGATGATCCCGGCCTACCTGCTCATCGACCCGCTCCGGGCGACCGTCACCCTCTACACGGCCCCGGAGAACGGCGAGTACCGCAAGTCGGAGACCGTGGCTTTCGGAAAGCGGCTCGCGGTCCCCGAGCCGTTCGGCTTCGACCTGGATACGGCGCGCTTTCTGGCCCGCTGATCCGGGCGCGCCGAAGACCTCGGTCCGCTGAAGAAGAGCGCCGGGGGAGCGGGGCGGGCCGGGGTCAGGTCGCGACGTAGGCGGTGCGGCCGGTGCGGCGGGCCTCCAGGGCGGCGGCCAGGCGGAGGGAGAGCGCCGGGTGCATGCGGTCCAGGGCGGTCCCGGGGTCCAGGAACGCGGCGCCGTCCAGCTCCTCGGCCTGCTCCACGACGCCGCCCGGCAGCGTCCAGTGCTCCCGGTAGTCGGGCTCCACCGGCAGGACCCGGCCGTCCGGGGCGGTGATCAGCCCGGAGGCGGTGAGGTAGGCGGTGGGCAGGGTGGCGAACCACTGCTCGGGAGGGAGCAGGCGTGCCATGGTCCGCAGGCTGACTCCTGCGGAAAGGGGCGTCGAACGGGCCGCGGGACATGGCGCGCCCCACTAGGATCTACGCAGTAAGGTCGGCCTGGAGCGTACTCCCACCCCCTAGACTGGGCGTCTTCCGATGAGGGGTGAGGCGCCGGGAAAAAAGGACGAACGCGCCCTCCTGAGGACACGGGCCGCGCCCGAAGATCCGGCTACGATCGCGGGAAGGGGCGGCCACCCCGCGGCGGCGATCAACGGAGGTTTCAACGTGGGCCCACTGGAGCACGGCGACCCGGAGCGCATCGGGCGGTACCGCCTGATCGGCCGACTGGGCGCGGGAGGCATGGGCCAGGTCTACTTCGGCCGCTCCGCCGGGGGCCGGGCCGTCGCGATCAAGCGGATCCACCCGCACATGGCCGCCGACCCCTCCTTCCGGGAGCGGTTCGCCCGCGAGGTCACCGCGGCGCGCCAGGTCAGCGGCGCCTTCACCGCCCCGGTCATCGACGCCGACCCCGAAGGGGAGGTGCCCTGGCTGGTCACCTCCTACGTGCCCTCGCTCCCGCTGGACGACGCGGTCCAGGCGCACGGCCCGCTGCCCGAGTACTCGCTGCGGGTGCTGGCCACCGGCCTGGCCGAGGCGCTCAGCGAGATCCACCGGGTCGGGCTGATCCACCGCGACCTCAAACCGGGCAACGTGCTGCTCGCCGAGGACGGGCCGCGCGTCATCGACTTCGGCATCGCCCGCGCCACCGACGGCACGGCCGCCACCCAGTCCATCATCGGCACGCCGGGCTTCATGTCGCCCGAGCAGGTCCAGGGCGAGCACATGACCCCGGCCAGCGACATGTTCGCCTACGGCGCGGTGCTGGTCTACGCGGCCGCCGGCACCGGGCCGTTCGGCGAGGGCGCCATGCACACCATGGTCATGCGCATCATCCAGAACGAGCCGGACATCAGCGCGGTGCCGGCGTCGCTGCAGCGGCTGGTGGCCGCCTGCCTGGCCAAGGACGCCCGCAACCGGCCCACCCCCGGCCAGCTGCTCGACTTCCTCGGCGACGCCCCCGGCGGGGCCTCCTGGCTGCCGCCCGTCTTCCAGCAGGGCATCCGCGACCAGGTGGAGAAGGTCAACGCCGCACTGGGCGGCGCCCCGACCGCGACCGGGGCCACCGAGGGCGCCGCGGACGGCCGCACCTCGGTGCTGGGCGCGGGCGCGGCCGGCGCCGCCGGCGCTGCGGCGGGCTACGCCGCCGGCCAGGCCATGGGCGGGCCCGGCGGAGGCGACGCCACTTCGGTGATGGGCGCCGACGGGCGCACCGCCCAGTACCCGGGGCAGGCGCCGGCCGCCGGCCCCCAGCCCACCGCGCAGTACGGGCAGGGCGCAGGGCGCACCGCGGCCTACGACCCGTCCGGCGGGCCCGGGGCGACCTCGGCGATGCCGCCGGCCGCCGACGACGCCTACGGCGACCTGTACCGCGGCTCCGGGCGGGAGACGGCCTCGGCCACCCGCGCCCAGCAGCAGGAGGAGCAGCGCCGGCGGGCCGAGGAGGAGCACTACCGGCAGGCGGAGGAGCGGCGCCGCCAGGAGGCGCAGCGCGAGGAGGAGCGCCGCCGCCGCGAGGCCGAGCGCGCCCACCGGGACCGGCTGCGCGCCGAGGAGGAGGCCGCCCGCCGGGCCCGCTCCGACGCGCGGCGCGCGTCCAGCCCGGGGGTGTGGGGCTTCGTCAAGCTCGTGCCGCTGCTGGTCATCCCGATCCTGCAGATCCCGCTGGGCTGGGGCGCGGCCCAGGCCTGGCAGTGGTTCACCGCCACCGACGTGTGGACCGGGCAGCCCTGGTACTACGAGGGGCTGTGGGGCGAGGAGCTGATGGACGGCTTCAACTTCGCCGGGTTCGTGCTGGCGATGCAGCTCGGCTACTTCCTGCTGAACAACGTGCTGTCGCTGGAGTACCTGATCCGCTCGCTGCGCAGCGGTTTCATCGTGGGGGTCATGCTCGCCGCGGTCGCGCTCATCGCCACCAACGGCGCGCTGAGCTACTACGGGTTCTTCGAGTCCTTCTAGCCGGCCGCCGGCCCGGCGCCGTGGGCCCCCTCCGCGATCGTGCGGAGGGGGCCCACGGCGTTTCCCGGGCGAGCGCGGAGCGAGGGCCGGGGCGCGAGCGGCGGACGGACCCGGTCCCGGCCCTGGAAAAGGGGGCCGGGCCACCGCCCCGGAACCGGTCCGCCCGGCGCCGCAGGCGCGTCCGGAACGGGCGGGGCCGGCACGGAGGCGCCGCGCCGGCCCCGCGGGGTCAGGCGGCCGAGGCGCGCAGGGCCGCGATGAACCATTCGAAGGCGGGGACGCTCGGCTCGAAGGCGGGCCACCCGTTCACCTGGCCGAGGAGCCGGTAGTAGCGCTCCACGCGGGCGTCGGTGAAGACGGCGTAGTCGTCCGCGAGCCGGGCCCGCCCCTGCGGGGTGTCCTCGATCGAGGGGTCGGCCCCGGTGAGGCGGGCCATGGCGGCGGCGAGCGCGGCGCGGCCCTCGGCGGAGTCGGGCGCGGTGCCGGCCTCCAGCGCGGCGCGGCCGGTCTCGATGACGATCCCGGCGGCCTGCTGCGCCTCCGGGCCGGGCTGCGGGTCCTCGCCGGCGGCGTGGGCCCGGGCGCCCTCTTCGGCCATCTGCCGGGTGCGCTCCCGGAAGCCGGGGTCCTGGACCAGTTCGGCCAGCTCCACCCAGGCGTCGACCTGCTCGGGGGTGGGGTCGTCGGGCAGCTCCACCCGCATCGAGCGGATCTTGGCGGCGGGCTGCTCGGCCATGTCCAGGCCGCCGAACACGTGATCGTGGTAGTCGTCGAGGATCGCCTGCCGCTCTTCGGCGGACAGCTGGGCGAGGCGGTTCATCAGGGAGATCTCCCTTGCGGTCGGTTCCTTCCGGGCGATGGTGCGCAGCACGGCCCGGCGGAGGCGCAGGATGCGGATCCGGGCGTCGAGCGCCTCGGCATGCGCCGCGGCCACCCGGTCCAGGCCCCCTCCGCCGTCCAGCACGCCGCGGATGTCCGGCAGGCCGAAACCGAGTTCGCGGAGCGTGCGGACCAGGTCCAGGCGCGCGGCCGCCTCGGCGTCGTAGAGCCGGTAGCCCGCGGCGCTGCGGGCGGTGGGCGGGACGATGCCCTCGTCGGCGTAGAACCGGATGGTCTTCACGCTCAGGCCGGTGCGCCGGGCCAGTTCGCCGATGGTGTGCAGGCCCTCCGGGCCGTGCTGTGCGTCCATGGGGACCACTGTGGAGTCTCCCGTCGCTGGAGGGTCAAACCGCGTTTTCGGGGGTGTCGCCGCGGGGGCCGGCGGGGGAGTCCGGCGGGTCCTGCCCGCGGGGCGGCTCCGGGGGCGCGCCGGAGGCGGGGGCGTAGCGGTCCGCGGCCGCGCGCAGGTGCTCGGCCAGGGCGGTGCGCAGCTCCGGCGGGTCGACGACCTCCAGCTCGGCGCCGTAGGCGGAGAACTCGTGCACGGCGATGGGCACGGACTCCACCACCAGGTCGGCCTCGTACCGGCCGTCGGGGAGGCGGCGCGCGGTTTCGGCGCCCGCGGCGGTGCGCTGGGAGGAGAGCACGGGCAGCAGGCCCAGCCCGCGCTCGGTGAGGCGGACCCGGGTGCGCAGGGTGTAGCGGGAGGCCTCGAACTCCTCCGCCCAGGCGGCCCACAGGGCCGGCAGGTCGAAGCCGTCGGGGCGGGTGAAGTGCAGCCCCGTGTCGGTGAACTCGGTGATCCGGTCGACTCGGTACGTGCGCACCTGCCGGTCCGAATCCCGCCGCTCTCCGGTTCCCCGCCGCCCGGGCGGCCCGCCGGCGCGCTCTGTCCCGGGCGCGGCCCCGGCCGGGCCGGCGGCGGGGGCCGGGCGGGCCAGGACGTACCAGGTGTCGCCTTTGAGCACGATGCCCAGCGGATCGACGGTGCGCCGGACGGTCCTCCCGTCGAACCGCCGGTAGCCGATCTCCGCGGTGCGCTCCTGCCAGACCGCGGCGGCCAGCGCCGCCAGGTGCGGGGTGGCGGCGGGGGTGCGCCACCACGCGGTGGCGTCCAGGTGGAACCGCGTGCCGACCCGCTCGGCGCGCTCCCGCAGCTCGCCGGGGAGCGAGGCGAGCAGCTTCAGCCGGACCAGGGCCAGCTCCGAGCCCAGGCCCAGGGCGTCGGCGGGGCCGGGCAGGCCGGTGAAGAACAGCGAGTCGGCCTCGCCTTCGGTGAGCCCGGTGAGCCGGGTCCGGTAGCCCTCCATCAGCCGGTAGCCGCCGCCGGTGCCCCGGTCGGCGTAGATCGGCACGCCGGCGGCGCCGAGCGCCTCGGCGTCGCGGTAGACGGTGCGTTCGGAGCACTCCAGCTCCTCGGCGAGTTCGGCCGCGGTCATCCGGCCCCGGTTCTGGAGCAGGAGCAGGAAGGAGAGGAGTCGGTCGGCGCGCATGCCCCCAGTATGCGGCGGGATCCTGCCAGGTCCTGTCAGGTACCGGCGGGCGGTCTCCCGCCGGGCGGCGGGGCGGCTCCGGATCCGCCGGGGTGCGGCCGGGCCAGGGGGCCGCTCCGCTCCTCCTCGGGAGGGCGGGACCGCTGTCCTGCGGGCCGGGCCGGAGGACCCCGCACACCTGGCGGCCTCCGAGCAGGGGCCGCCGGGGCGGGGAAGGGCCGCCGGTTCCGGTCAGGGGCGGTAGGACCGCTCCCACTCCGGGCGGGTGATGGCGTACTCCACGACGCCGTGCTCGGAGCCGGGGACGGGGTGGCCGCCCTCGTCGAGCGTGCGGACCAGGCGCATCCCGGTCTTCTCCATCACCCGGCGGGAACCGGCGTTGACCGCCATGGCGCGGGCGAACACGCGGTCCACCGCCGGGTCGGCGAACGCGGCCGACACCAGCGCCCGGGAGCCCTCGGTGGCGTAGCCCCGGCCCCAGGCCGAGCGGCGCAGCCGGTAGCCCAGCTCGGGCCGGTCGGGGTCGGCGCCGGTGGGCTCGCGCAGGTGGAACCAGCCGAGGAAGCCGCCCTCCCGGGTCTGGGCGGCCCAGAACCCCCGGTCGGAGGAGCGCTCGTACCAGCCCAGCATCGCGGGCAGGATCCGCTCCCGCACCTCCTCGCGCGGGGTGGGCCGGCCCCCGGTCAGGTAGCGCATCACCTCGGGGTCGGCGTCCAGGCCGAAGAGCAGCCCGTCGTCGTTCTCGGTGAACCGGCGCAGCACCAGGCGCTCGGTCTCCAGGAACACCGTCATGCCCGTCTCCTCCATCGCCGCGGTTCCTCCGTCGATGCTCGGTCGGCGGTCGTGGCGAACGGTAACGCACCGCCCCGGCGGCGTCCGGCAAGGGCCGTTCGGCGGCGCGGTGGCGGCATGACCGTAATGGCGGTCCGCGGCGGGACCGCCGCCCGCGGGGGTGAACGGAGCGTGTCCTCATACGGCCACGGCCGGTCGGTAGGGCGATACCGTGCGGAAACACGGAGGGGCGGGGTTGAGCGGCCGTTGAACAGTGGGCCAGGGGCGGTTGAACTCTGCCGGGAGACCCGTGACGGAGGGGGAGCGCCGGGGGAGGATGGTGCCGTGTCCACCCCGCCCCCGTCGGCGCTGCCGCATGCACGGCCGCAACCTCCGCCGTCCGCCCAGGCATCGCCCGACGCCACGCAGACGCCCGTACTGAGCCCCGTGATCGACCTGGAGTCCGGGGCGGTGCTCGCCGTGGAGGCGGCGCCGCCCGCCGCCGCGCGCGGCCCCCTCGACGTCTCCGTGGAGGCCGAGCGCCTCGCCGCGGTGGGCCGCAGGGTCGCCGCGCAGGAGCCGCTGCTGCCCCTGGTGCTGCCGGTCCCCGCCGCGGCGGCCGCGGCGAGCCCGCAGGTCCCCGCGCTGCTGGAGACCGCGCTGCGCCGCTCCGGCCGCCGCCCCCGCGACGTCACCCTGATGCTCGGCGCCGACCTCGCCGGCCTGGGCCGCCCGGACGTGGTGCGAGCGGTGCGCCACGTGCGCGGCGCCGGGTTCCGCTGCGCCTTCGGCACCGATGTGCTCTCCCCGGACCTGATCTTGGACATGGAGCCGTTCCTGTTCCGCTTCTCCCCGGAGACGGTGGCCGGCCTGCCCGGCGACGAGCGGCGGACGGCGAAGGTGGAGGGGCTGGCCCGGATCGGCCGCGGCGGCGGGGTGTTCCCGCTGGCGGCGGGGGTGTCCACGGCGGAGCAGCTGGCGGCGCTGCGCGACGCGGGGGTGCGCCTGGGCAGCGGCCCGCTCTTCGCCGACGAGGGGTGGGCGCCGGGTGTGCGGGTCCGCCAGATCCCGGAGATGCCGGTGCGGGCCGGCGGCCCGGACCTGAACGGCGGGCCGCGGGTCAGCGAGTTCATCCGGCCGCCCGCGGACATGCCCCTGGACGCCCAGGCGCAGGCGGTGCTGGAGGTCTTCACCAACGACCCGGCGCTGAACAGCGTCATCCTGATCGACCACCGGGAGCGCCCGGCGGCGGTGCTGGACCGGTCGAGGTTCCTGCTGGCGGTGACCGGGCCCTACGGGCACGCCCTGCACGCGGGCCGCCCGGCCGAGCGCCTGGCCGACCCGCCGCGGACGATCCCCCGGCACGCCCCGGCGCTGGTCGCGCTCCGCGAGGCGGGCGCCTCGGGCGAGCGGGTCTACGACGACCTGGTGGCGGTCAACGAGTTCGGCCAGGTCGCCGGGGTCGTGCACGTGAGCGACCTGATCTCGGCGCTGTCCGGGCACTGAGCCCGCCCGGGGAGCGTCCCGGGCGGGCGTGCGGCGGGCCGTTGGCGCGGGTCTCCCCCGGGGTGCGGCAGTCTGGGGGCGTGAGAGCGGAATCAGAGGGGCCGAGACGGAGCGCGGGCGAGTCGCTGGGGGGGATCCGGGCGGGGAACCGCAGGCCGACCGACCTGCTGGTCGCGGCGGCGGGGACGGTCCTGCTGCTGGCGGTGCCGGCGGCGGTCGCGCTGGGGGCCGACCCGAGCGACCCGGCGGCCCCGGAGGAACTGCGCGCGCTGCTGCCGCCGTCGCTGCTGGCGCTGGTGGCGGCGGTGTCCAACATCGCGGTGCTGGTGCTGGCCGCGGTGGTCGCGGTGGAGCGGATGGTCCGCCGGGCCTTCCGGGACCTGCTGCGCGGGTTGGCCGCTGCGGCCTTCGGCTACGGCGGCGCGGGCGCGGTCAACGCCGCGGTGCTGGCGCTGTCGGGGCCCGGCGGGCCGCCGGAGCTGCTCACCGGGACGGTGGAGGCGGGCCCGCTCAGCTCGCCGCTGCACGCCTACCTGGCGGCCGCGATCGGCTACGTCGCCGCGCTGGGCGCGGTGCGGGTGCGCCGGCTGCGCACCGCGCTGTGGAGCGGGATCGCGGTGACCGCCCTGTCGGTGCTGCTGTCCGGGTTCCTGACGGTGCCGTCGCTGGCGCTGACCGCGCTGGTCGGGGCGACCGGGGCGTCCCTGGCCGGGTACGCGGTCGGCGCCTCCCGGCCGGCCCCGCTGGCCGGGGCGCTCCTGCGCGAGCTGCGCCGGTTCGGCCTGGAGCCGCTGGCGCTGGAGCCGGCCGGCACCGGCGGCGAGGGCGACCTGCGGTTCACCGCCGACCTGCCGGACCGCCGGCTGGACATCGTGCTGCTGTGCGCCGACGACACCCCCCGGGTGCTCAAGCGCCTGGTGCGGGTGGCGCTGCTGCGCGGCCCGGTCGCCCCGCCGCTGATGCTGAGCCTGGGCCGGCGGCTGGAGCACACCGCGCTGATGTGCTTCGCGGCGCGGGCCGCAGGGGCGGCTGCACCGCGGGTCGAGGCCGTCGGGGAGCCGGGGGCGGGGACCGCGGCGCTGGTCACCGAGCACATGCGGCTGCGCACCCTGGACGAGGCCGACACCGCCGAGCTCACCGACCCGGTCCTGGATGGGCTCTGGGAGGAGCTGGGGCTGCTCCACCGCCACCGGGTGGCGCACGGCTCCCTCAACGGCGACACGGTGGGCTGGACGACGGCGGGGCGGGCGGCGTTCACCGGGCTGTCCTCGGGGGCGGTGGCGGCGCCGCCGCTGAAGACCTCGCTGGACTGCGCGGCCCTGCTGACCCTGCTGGCGCTGCGGGTGGGCGCCGAGCGGGCGGTGGACGCGGCGGTCCGGGTGCAGGGGCTGGAGGCGGTGGCGGCGGTGCTGCCGCTGCTGCAGCCGGCCGCGCTGCCGTTCGGGCTGCGCCGGCGGCTGCGGGGCCGCGGGGAGGTGCTGGGGGAGCTGCGCACCCGCATCATCGGGCTGGCGCCGGAGGCCCCGGCCCGCCCGGCCCGCCTGGAGCGGATGCGCCCGCGCACGGTGCTCAGCTTCGCGGTGGCCACCGTGGTGGGCCTGGTGCTCGCCAACCAGCTGGCCGGCGTGGACCTGTCCACCATCGCCGCGGCCGACCCGGCCTGGGCGGGGGCGGCGTTCGCCGCGGCCACCGGGTGCATGTTCGCCGCCGCGCTGGCGCTGATGGGGTTCGTCCCGTTCCGGCTGCCGCTGGGCATGACGGTGCTGGTGCAGTACGCCGGGTCGTTCATCCGGATCGCGGCGCCGGCCGGGCTGGGCACGCTGGCGCTGAACACCCGCTACGTCGCCTGCCGGGGGGCCTCGCCGGGGCTGGCGGTGTCGGCGGTGGGGCTGTCCCAGGCGGTCGGCCTGATCACGCACGTGCCGATCCTGCTGTTCTGCGCCTACATCACCGGGACCGGGCGGTTCACCGACTTCTCCCCGTCGGGGACGCTGATCGGCCTGGTGGTGGCGGTGGTCGCGGTGGCGGCGGCGGTGCTGCTGGTGCCGGCGCTGCGCGCGTTCGTGCTGGAGCGGGTGCGGCCCTACTTCAGCGGGGTGCTGCCGCAGCTGCTGGACCTGCTGCAGCGGCCGCAGCGGCTGGCCATGGGGGTGGGCGGCACGGTGCTGCTGACCGTCTTCTTCGTGCTGGCCCTGTACTTCTCGGTGGCGGCGTTCGGGGGCGAGGCGGGGATCGCCGCGGTGGCGGTGGTGTTCCTGGCGGGCAACGCGATCGGGTCGGCCGCGCCGACGCCGGGCGGGCTGGGCGCGGTGGAGGCGGCGCTGCTGACCGGCCTGACCACGGTGGCGGGGGTGCCGGTCGCGGTGGGGCTGCCCGCGGTGCTGCTGTTCCGGGTGCTGACGTTCTGGTTCCCGGTGCTGCCGGGGTGGGGCGCCTTCCACCTGCTGCAGCGGTGGAAGGCGATCTGATCCCCGCCCCGGCGCGGGCCGGTGCTCAGCCGCCGTAGCGGCGCCGGAACCGCTCGACGCGCCCGGCGGTGTCCACCACGCGCCCCTTCCCGGTGTAGAAGGGGTGGGACGCGCTGGAGACCTCCACGTCGATGACGGGGTAGCTGCGGCCGTCCTCCCAGGTGATGCGCTCCTGGGAGGTGGCGGTCGAGCGGGTCGGGAACGCGAAGTCGCCGGCCTTGTCGCGGAAGACCACCGGCTGGTAGTCGGGGTGGATGTCCTTCTTCATGCTGCCTCCTCGCTGGGCGGGCGCCCGGCGGCGCCCGGCGGCGCCCGGTCGGGGGTCGGTCTCCCGGCGTCTGCCCGTACTCTACAAGCCAACGAAAACCGTTTTCATTCCCGGATGGCTCCGTGAAGGATTCTCGAAAAACAGGTTTTGTGCAACTAGATTGCGCACAACCTAATATGCTAGGTTCATCGGCGAACGAGGAAGGACCCTGACGTGCACGACGAGTACGGGAGTGACGCGCTCTCGCTGGACAACCAGCTCTGCTTCGCGCTCTACTCGGCGTCGCGGGCGTTCACCGGGCTCTACCGCGAGCTGCTCGCCGACCTCGGCCTGACCTACCCGCAGTACCTGGTGATGCTGGTGCTGTGGGAGCGGGGCGCCGTCCCGGTCAAGGAGCTGGGCACCGCCCTGCACCTGGACTCGGGCACCCTCTCGCCGCTGCTGCGCCGCCTGGAGGCGGCCGGCCTGGTGCGCAGGGAGCGCTCCACCGAGGACGAGCGGGTGGTCCGGGCGGTGCCCACCGAGCGCGGCGCGCGGCTGCGCGAACGCGCCGCCGGCATCCCCGAGCGGCTGCTGTGCTCGGCCGGCCTGTCCACCGAGGACGCACGGGACCTGCGCGAACGCCTGGAAGGGGTCACCGCCTCGCTCACCGGCGCCGCCTCCGCGGAGGCGGCGCGACCACCACGCCACGAGGAGTGAACATGAGCGTTCTCTACACCGCGAAGGCCAGCGTCCAGGGCGAGGGGCGCAAGGGCCGCGGCAGCACCGACGACGGCCGCCTCGACGTCGAGCTGTCGGTCCCCAAGGGCATGGGCGGCGACGACGGCCCGGGCACCAACCCCGAGCAGCTCTTCGCTGTCGGCTACGCGGCCTGCTTCCACGGCGCGCTGAAGAACGTGGCCCGCCAGAACAAGGTCGACGCCGCCGACTCCACCGTCTCCGCCGCGGTCTCCCTGGGCAAGGGCGACGACGGGTTCGGCCTGTCGGTCGAGCTGACCGTCACCATCCCCGGCCAGGACCAGCCCTCCGCGCAGAAGCTGGTGGACGCCGCCCACCAGATGTGCCCCTACTCCAAGGCCACCCGCGGCAACATCGACGTCACGGTCACCGCGCTGGCCGGCTGCCCCCGCCCCCTCCCGGCCGGATGCGGCGCCCCCGCATCCGGCCGCCCGAGCACCGGGACCACCAGGAGAAACCCCGTGCACGACACCCCCTCCGCGGAGCACCCCGGGCCGCCCGCCCTGCTGATCACCGGAACCGTCGGAGCGGGCAAGACCACCACCGCCGACGCCGCCGGCGCACTGCTCGCCGAGGCCGGGACCCCGCACGCCGTCATCGACCTGGACGAGCTCTGCCGGTTCTGGCCCGCCCCCGCCGGCGATCGGTTCAACTTCGGCCTCCTCATGCGCAACCTGCGCTGCGTCGCGGCCGGGCACCGGGAGGCCGGGGCCCGGATGCTGATCCTGGCCGGAGTCGTGGAGACCCCCGAGGAGCTGCGGCGCTGCCGCGAGGCGGTCGGCACCGGCCTGGCCGTCTGCCGGCTGCGCACCGGCCCCGCCGAGCTCCGCCGCCGGCTGGCCCGCCGCCACCGCGGCGACCCGGACGGCCTCCGGTGGCACCTGGACCGGCACGCGGAACTCGACGCCGTCCTGGACCGCGCCGGGATCGCCGGCACCGAGGTGGAGACGGACGGACTCACCGCCGCCGAGGCCGCCGCGGCGGTCCTGGCCGCGGTCGGCCGGCGCTGACCCCGCCCGCTCCCCGGCGGTCCGCGGAGGGTCCGCGCCCGTTCACTTCCGCGCCGCGCGGCGCCGGTAGCCTCGGACGGTACACCGGTCCCCAGCGGCACCGGGCGCACCGGCCGAGGAGACGAGCATGACCCCAGTACCGCCCCCGCACCGCCGCGGGGAGCCGGGATGAGCCGGACCGGCACCCGGGCCCCCGCGCCGCAGGGGTCGGCCGCCGAGGTGTTCGGGGTGTTCCTCCGGCTGGGGCTGACCTCCTTCGGCGGGCCGGTGGCGCACCTGGGCTACTTCCGCGAGGCGTTCGTGGTCCGCCGCGGCTGGATCGGCGAGCAGGCCTACGCCGACCTGGTCGCGCTCTGCCAGTTCCTGCCCGGGCCGGCCTCCAGCCAGGTCGGCATGGCCATCGGGCTGCGCCGCGCCGGGTTCGCCGGGATGGCGGCGGCCTGGACCGCGTTCACCCTGCCCTCGGCGGTGCTGATGGCCGCCTTCGCCTTCGGCGTGCAGGCCGTGGGCGCCCAGGACGGCGCGGGGTGGCTGCTCGGGCTGAAGGCGGCGGCCGTGGCGGTGGTCGCCCACGCGGTCATGGGCATGGCCTCGACGCTGGCCGCGGGAAAGAGGCGGGCCGCGGTCGCGGTCGGGGCCATGGTGCTTGTGCTCCTGCTGCCCTCCGCCGTCGGCCAGCTCGCGGCGATCCTCCTGGGCGCCGCGGCCGGGCTGCTGTGGCTGCGCGGCCCCGCCGCCCCCGGGACCGCCCCCGAAGCCGGGGGCGGCGCGGACGGCGGCCCGGCGGCCCCGGTCGGCCGCCGGAGGGCCCTGGCCTTCCTGGGCGCCTTCGCCGTGCTGCTCGCCGGGCTCCCGGTGCTGGCCGCGGCCGTCCCCGCCCCCGCGACCGCCCTGGCCGACGGGTTCTACCGGGCCGGGTCGCTGGTCTTCGGCGGCGGCCACGTGGTGCTGCCGCTGCTGCAGGCCGAGTTCGTCGGCGGCGGCGCGGTGGACCGGGAGTCCTTCCTCGCCGGCTACGGCGCGGCCCAGGCGGTGCCGGGGCCGATGTTCTCCTTCGCCGCCTACCTCGGCGCGCTGATGCCGGTCGCCGGCAGCCCCGCGGCCGGTGCGGCGGTCGCGCTGGTCGCGGTCTTCGCCCCCTCGGCACTGCTGCTCGCCGGGGTGCTGCCGTTCTGGGAGCGGCTGCGCGCGGCGGCCTGGGCGCGTGGGGCGATGGCCGGCGCCGGTGCGGCGGTGGTCGGGCTGCTCGGCGCCGCCCTGTACGACCCGGTGTTCACCGAGGGGGTCACCTCCGCCCGGACCATGGCGGTGGCGGCGGCGGCCTTCGCGGCGCTGGCGGTGTGGCGGGCCCCGGCCTGGGCGGTGGTCCTCGTCGCCGGCGCGGTGGGCCTCCTGGCGCTCTGACCTCTTCCCGGCTCGGGGCGGGTCTCCCCGTCAACGCTCCGAGGGGTCACCGGGGAGCCGGGCTCAGGCCGCCCCGGCGGCCTCCGCGCGGACGTGGGCGACCAGGGCGCCGGCGTGCCCGTGCCCCATCCGGTGCTCGCTCTTGAGCCAGGAGACCAGCTCCATGTGGCCGGTCAGCGGCGAGGAGCGGACGAGCTCCAGCCACTCCGCGACCGGGCGCCCGTACTTCTTCTCGATCGAGGGAAAGTAGCTCGCCGGGCCCTTCACGGCAGCGGTCATCAGGGGGTGCCTCCGTCCGTCCGGGAACGGCCTCGGACCGGCCCCGGCGGGGCGCGGTCGGCCGAACACCCCGGACATTACGCACCCGGTACGACAGA
>NZ_ANBB01000012.1 GCF_000341105.1 Nocardiopsis potens DSM 45234 | reverse complement strand
CAGGCGCCCGCACCCCGCCGGGGGCCTCGGTGCCGCGGGACAGCGCCATCGCGGTCACCGACACCAGCACCACGGCGCCGCCCAGCCACTGCGACCAGGTCGGGTCGGCGCCCAGGAAGGCCACCCCGACCACCGCGGACACCAGCGGGAAGGCCAGCTCGGCCAGGGTGGCGCGGCTGGCGGCGGTGCGGCCGAGCGCCCAGTAGTACAGGGAGAGCGCCAGCAGGCCGGGCCCCAGCGCCAGGGCGGCCAGCATCGGGATCCGGGCCGGGTCCAGGGCCAGGGAGGAGCCGGTGGCCAGCGAGATCGCCAGCGCCACCGGCAGCGCGATGCAGAACCGCACCGCGGTGACGTGCATGAAGGCCATGGTGGTGCCGGCCAGCCGGCCGAGCACGGTGCCGCCGGCCCACAGCGCGGCCGCGCCCAGCGCCAGCGCCGCGGCCTTGGCGCTGCCCAGGGTCACCGAGAGGGGGTCGGGGAAGGCCAGCAGCCAGGCGCCGGCCAGGGCGGGCAGGGCGTACAGCGCGAACCGCGGGCGCAGCCGCTCGCCCAGCAGCAGCACGGCGAGCAGGATCGCGAAGACCGGCTGGAGCTTCTGCAGCACCTGCGGGGTGATCGGGTCGCCGGTGGTGAACGCCAGGGTGAACAGGGTGGTGGCCAGCGCCGAGGAGCCGCCGCCGACCACCGCCATCGCGGCGATGGTCCGCGCCCCCGAGCGCGCCAGTTCGCGGAAGGCCGGGACGGCCCACGGGGACAGGCACAGCGCGATGATCAGGTGCTCGTAGAAGACGACGGCGGGGGCGGGCATCACCGCCGACAGCGGCTCGCGCATCAGCGCGGACGTCCCCCACAGCCCGGCGGCCGCCGCCACCGCCCACATCCGGTCCCCGCTGCGCTGGGCCACGTTCCCCGTCCTTCCGCTGTTCCGACGACCCCGGAATCATCCCATTCCCGGCGAACGGCGCACACTGCTCCCGGTCGGCGGAAGGCGCCGCATACCGGAGGGGCCCGCCCCGAGGGGCCCGGAGCGGCCGGCGGGCCCCGGGGGCGGCGGACAGGGGTACCGTGCGGTCCCGCCCCGGCCGCCCCGGCCGCCCCGGCCGCTCCGGACGCGAAGGAGCCGGGGGAGCCGGGATCCCGGGTCCGGCCCGGCCGGAGAGCGGGGCGCGGCGGCAGGACCCGGCCGGGCGGGGGAGCGGCACCGGGGAGGCGCCGGGAGAGGCCGGGAAACGCGGAGCGCCCCCGCCCGGGGAAGGGGCGGGGGCGCTCGCGGGCACCGGTCAGGCGCGCGGTTCGATGAGCAGCAGGCGGTCCATCATGTCCTGCATGGTCACCAGGCCGACCAGGGACGGGCGGCCGCGGGCCGGGTCGGCGGCGCCGGTCTCGGCGTCGATCTCCTCGACCAGGGCCAGGTGGCTGCGGCTCTCCCGCATGATGCTCAGCGCCGCATAGATCGGCGTGTCCGCCCCCAGGGTGGGCACCGGCCGCATCAGGTCGGCGGCGGTGGTCCCCTCGGGGCTGGTCAGCGCATCGCGGACGTGCACCACGCCCAGCGGCCGGTGCTCGTCCAGGACGACCAGCCGCAGGTGGCCCGAGTCCCGGGAGACCCGCTTGACGTCCTCCAGGGAGGCGCCCGGGCCGACCCCGGCCAGCTCCACCAGCGGGGTGGTGATCTCCCGCAGCGGCCGGGAGTTGACCTCCAGGGCGCTGGCCAGCTGGTCCCGGCGCTCCTCGTCGAGCGCGCCGGCCTTGGCCGAGTGGTCCACCAGCTCGCGCAGGTCGTCGGGGTTGTGCCCGGAGGCCACCTCGTCGACCGCGTTCACCCCCACCCGGTGCAGGCACCAGTTGGCCATCCCGTTCAGCACCACCAGCAGCGGCCGGGTCAGCCACATGAACGCCCGCATCGGGATCGCCAGCAGCGTCGCCGACTTCTCCGGGTGCGAGATCGCCCACGACTTCGGCGCCATCTCCCCGACCACCAGGTGCAGGAAGGTGACGACCACCAGCGACAGCACGAACGCCAGCGTCGCGGCGACCGCGTCGGGCATCCGCCCGTACAGCAGCGGCTCCAGCATGTGCTTGACCGCCGGCTTGGTGATGGCGCCCAGCGCCAGCGTGCACAGCGTGATGCCCAGCTGGGAGCCGGCCAGCAGCAGCGACAGGTCGCGTGCGCTGCGCAGCGCGGCCCGCGCCGACATGCTGGTCTCGGCGGCCTCCTCCAACCGGTAGCGGCGCGCCGCCACCAGGGCGAACTCGATGGCCACGAAGAACGCGCTCAGCGCGATCAGCCCGACCGAGATCACCATCGCGAGAAGCGGGTTCATGTCGCTCACGCGCTCACCTCCCGCGACTTCTCGCCCTCTTCGGCCGGGGCCTCGTGCAGCTCCAGGCGGACCGTCTCGGGCACGTGCCGGTCGACCCCCTCGACGCTGAGCGTCACCGAGCGGTCGGGCTCGTCCTCGGGGGCGCCGGGGTGGCGGGGGAGCGCCACCTCGATCCGGTCGCCGTCCTCGGGCAGCCGCCGCAGCCCGCTGATGACCAGCCCGCCGACGGTCTCGTAGTCGCCTTCGGGCAGGTCGTGCCCGAGCAGCCGCTCGACCTCGTCGATGTGCAGGGCCCCGGGCAGCAGCCAGGCGCCGTCCTCGGTGACGCGGGCCTCGCCCTCGTCGGCCGGATCGTGCTCGTCGGCGATCTCGCCGACCAGCTCCTCGGCGATGTCCTCGGTGGTGATGACGCCGGCCAGGCCGCCGTACTCGTCGACCACGCAGGCGAACTCCTCACCGGAGTCGCGCAGCCGGTCCAGCACGTCGGGCAGCGGCAGGGAGGCCGGGACCAGCACCGCGGGGCGGGCCACACCGGCCACCCGCACCGTGTCCAGGTCGGCCTCGTCGCCCTGGGCGAGCACGTCGCGCAGGCACACCACGCCGACGATGTCGTCGACGTCGCCGCCCATCACCGGGAACCGGGAGTGGCCGCCGGCCATCAGCTCCACCACCCGGACGACCGGGTCGTCGGCCTGGACGGTGTCCACGTGCGGGCGCGGGATCATCGCGTGCCCGGCCGTGCGGTCGTGGAAGTCCAGGGTCCGGTCGAGCAGGGTGGACAGCTCGGCCGGCAGGTCCCCGCTGTCCCGCGACTCCTCGACGATGCGCTCCAGGTCGGCCGGGGTGGCGGCGTGCTGCACGTCCTCCACCGGGCGGATGCCCACGGCCTTGAGCAGCACCACCGCGGCCTGGTCGAACAGCCGGATGATCCAGCCGAACAGGCGCAGGTAGATGCCGGTGGACAGGGCCAGCCGGCGGGCGACCGGCTCGGGCCGGGCGATCGCCAGGTTCTTGGGGAACAGCTCACCGAAGACCATCTGGACCACGGTGGAGAAGAGCAGCGCCACCGCGGCGCCGACGGCCAGGCCGAAGCCGGCCGGCACGCCCGCGATGCCCAGCAGGTCGCTCACGCCGTCGCCGAGCATCGGCTCGGCCACCGAACCGACCAGCAGGCCGGTGACGGTGATGCCCAGCTGGGCGCCGGAGAGCATGAACGAGGTGCGCTTGGTGATGTCCAGGGCGCGCTGGGCGCCGGCGTCGCCCTGGGCGGCGCGGGCCTTCAGGCGGGACCGGTCCACCGCCATGTAGCCGAATTCCTGGGCGACGAAGTACCCCGTCGCCACGGTGATCAGGAAGATCACCAGCGCTCCGAGGAGGATGTTCAGCAGGATGCTCACCGCTCACGCTCCCAGGCGGGGAGGGCGGTGCGGGTGCGGGCCCGCCGCTTCAGGGCGCTGCGCGCGGCCTCGGAGCGGTGGTGTCCTGCGCGCGCGCCCGTTGGTGAGGGCGGGTCTTCGGGGTCGGGACTGCAGCACCCTGCCATCTCCAGGGCGCTGCCGGTACTTCGGGACGGATCCACTGTTCCTCTCTCTGAATCGGGTACGACGGAGATACGACCGTGCGGCCTCGGAAATTCCCGGAAGCGGCGGTTCCAACCGCGAACGCTCCGGGTTTTGCCGACACCTCACCCGCCGGAGGCGGCGGGAGGGTGCCGGAGCGGGTCAGACGCCTGCGGCGGCGTCCGGTGCGGGGAGGGCGGGGTCGCCGGCGGGCGCGGCGGCCCACTCGCGGCGGCGCACCTCGGCGATGGCGATGGAGGCGGCGACGGCGACGTTGAGCGAGCCGACCCGGCCGATCTGCGGGATGTAGGCGGCGGCGTCGGCCGCGGCGAGCAGCGCGGGCGAGCAGCCGTGGTCCTCGGAGCCGATGGCCAGGCAGACGTCGCCCTCCAGCGCGGCCTCGTGCAGCGGCAGGGCGTCGCGGGCGAGTTCGAGGGCGACCACCCGGTAGCCCGCGGCGCGGGCGGCGTCGGCGGCCTCGGCGGCGGTGCGGGTGCGCTCCAGGCGCATCTTCTGCTCCGAGCCCAGGGCGGTCTTGCCGACCTGGGGGTGGGCGGGGTCGGCGGTGTTGCCGGCCAGCCACAGCGTCTCCACCCCGAACACGGCCGCGGTGCGCAGCACGGAGCCGAGGTTGAACGGCTGGGTGACGGACTCCGCGATGAGGGCGACGCGGCCCTCGGTGCGCCTGCGCCACTGGCGGTTGAGACGTTTGACGTCGGTGGGGCGCAGCTGCGTGCTCACCTGGTGTGCGTACCTCGTATTCGTGCGGCGGTGCCGGTCGGGGCCGCCGGGATTGCGGCGCTTCGCCAGACAGGATAACCGCAGGGCGGCGCCGCGGCGCAAGGGGAGGTCAGCCGCGGCGCACCAGCAGCACCCGGTAGCCGGCCCGGGAGGAGGCGCGCTCGGTGGGGCGGCCCTGGGACTCCAGCCAGCGGTGCAGCGAGTCGCCGCCCAGGTTGCGCTGGACGACCAGGTGGGCGGTGCCGCCGGGGGCGAGCCGGTCCAGCCAGGTGGACAGCAGGGCGTGCAGGGCGGGCTTGCCGATGCGGATCGGCGGGTTGGACCAGATCGCGTCGAAGGGGCCCTGCTCGGGGCCGGGGGGCGCGCCGTCCGCGGGCCGCCCGTCCGGGGCGACATGTCGGAAATCTACGTTGGAAAGGCGGTTGTTCCGGGCATTCGCCCGGGCGAGGTCCACCGCCCGGCCGTTGACATCGACGCCCAGCACCGATGCGCCCGTCGCCCGGGCCGCCATGGCCAGCGCGATCGGCCCGTACCCGCAGCCCAGGTCGAGCAGGCGGCCCCCGGCCGGCGGGGCCGGCACCGACTCCAGCAGCACCCGGGTGCCCAGGTCGACCTTGCCGGGGGAGAAGACGCCCCGGTCGGTGCCCAGGCGCAGGTGCAGGTCGGGCAGGACGAGGTCGACGGTCGCCGGGCGGCTGGCGGCCTCGGGGTCGGAGTCGAAGTAGTGCTGAGCCACCCGAAGACGCTACCACCAGGGGCGGAGCCGCCCGGCCGGGCCGGCGCGGGCCCTTCCGGCGGCGCGGGCGGCGGGGGAGGCGCACGCCACAAACCGGTCGGTCGGTATCGTTGGGCGCGGGCACCGCCCGCCCGCCCCCGCGCCAAGAGAGGACCGCCCAGTGCAGCGTTTCACCGGCAGAGTCGCCATCGTCACCGGAGCCAGCCGCGGCATCGGCCTGGCCGCCGCCCGGCGCATCGTCGACGAAGGCGGCCGCGTCGTCGTCACCGCCCGCAAGCCCGAGCCCCTGGAGCAGGCCGTCGCCGAACTCGGCGGCCCCGAGCACGCCCTGGGCATCGCCGGCAAGGCCCACGACGCCGGGCACCGCGACGAGGTCGTCCGCCGCACCCTGGAGGCCTTCGGCCGGATCGACGTACTGGTCAACAACACCGGCACCAACCCCGTCTTCGACGCGATCGTCAACGTCGACCCCGCCGCCATGGCCAAGATCTTCGAGATCAATGTGATCGCCGCCGCCTCCTGGGTCTCCGCCGCCTACCACGCCTGGATGAAGGAGCACGGCGGCGCGGTGGTCAACGTCGCCTCGCTGGCCGGCCAGCACCCCTCCCCGGGCATCGGGATCTACGGCGCGAGCAAGGCCGCCCTGATCAACCTCACCGAGCAGCTCGCCTACGAGCTGGCCCCCTCGATCCGGGTCAACGCGGTGGCCCCCGCCGTCGTCAAGACCGCCTTCGCCACCGCCCTCTACGCCGACAACGAGGAGGAGGTCACCAAGGGCTACCCGCTCGGCCGCCTGGGCGACCCGGCCGACATCGCCGCCGCCATCGCCCACCTCGCCTCCGACGACGCCTCCTGGGTCACCGGCCAGACCCACACCCTGGACGGCGGCCGCACGCTCGGCGCAGGCGTGGAATAGCGCCCGGCGGGGCCGGGGCGGCGCCCCGGCCCCGTTGCATTCGGCCCCGCGGAGACGGATGATGGGAGCGACCGGACGCCGCCGGAACGGGCCGCCCGCCCTGGTCAGGGGCGGCGGAACCGCGGCCCCGCCCGCGCCCGGTCGGACGCGCGAACGCGAACGGCTCCGGAGCGGAGGACCGGCCGCGGCGGCCGGACGCCTCCCCGGAGCGACGGGGGTGAGCCTGATGCGCACCGCAGCGCCTTCCCCCGCCCCCGCGCGCACCCCCGCACCCCCGCGCCCGGCACCGCACGGAACCTCCCCCAGGAGCGAGCCCCCCGACCCGTTCCGCACGAGTCCGCATCCTCCCCGGGGCCGGTCCCGGGGCGTTCCAGGAGGTCCACGATGCACACCATGAAGCGCTGGAACATCGAGATCCTGCTCTCCGAGGAGACCGACGGCGACACCGCCAACACCTGGGCGGACGCCGGTCTGCACGCCGAGGGCGGAACCGACCTGCACGGCCGGGGGATGGCCCGCAAGCACCCGGCCGACCCCGAGGCCCCCGAGATCGGCGAGGAGCTCGCCGTCTCCCGGGCCCTGGCCGACCTCGCCCGCCAGCTCCGCCAGGTGGCCGCCGAGGACATCTCCGGCAACACCGGCACTCCCTGGCGTCCCTGACCCGCGCCTCTGACCGGTCCCGCGCCCCCCGGGACCGGTGCCCGCACCCGCGCGCCGGGGACCGGCGCGCGGCACCCGTGCCCTGCCCGCGCCGCCCGAGGACCCGTTCGACCTGCGGAGACTCCGCGGTTCGAGTAAGGCGCCCCGTCCCGAGCGGGGCCGAGAGCCGTCCGAAAGGGGACGGGGCCGCGCCGGCCCGCCTCCGCCCGCGCGGCCCGGAAGGGGAGCACCCGGCCGGGCCGCGGTTCCGGGCGGGAGGAAAAACAGGGCCCGGGCCGACCGCGACCGGGGGCCGGCGGCCCGCCGCGCCCCGCAGCGTCCCGCACCGCACCGCCGGCCCGGCGGCCGGACCCGCCCCCGGCCGGCCCGCAACGGTCCGTGCACGCCCCGGGGCGCCCCGTCCTCTCCAGGGGAAATGTCACCGGCCCGCGCCCCGGCGGCGCGCCCGGGCGCGCGAATGCAGGTGGCGGCGGCGGTCCCGCCCCGCGGAAGGGCGGGCGCCGCCCCGTGAACGGCCGAATGTGGACGCGCGCGGGAAGGCGCTCCTACACTGCCCGGTGATCACGGTGGGGCAGACTCGGCTGATAGGACGCGGCCACCCGGAGGCCCCCGTCCCCCAGGGGCGGGGCTTTTTGCGTTCGGGACCGCGTCCGCCCGGACCGAACGACGAAGGACGGTGCAGAACCCGGTGCGCGACAGCCGACTCCACGCCCATGCCACCGCGGTCCCGGGGTAGGCGGATGCACGACACCCCGGCCGAAGACCCCCCGAATCCGGCGCACGCCGGCCCCGGCCGCCCGCGCGGCGCGACGGGGGTCCGAGGACGACCGCACAAGGAGGGACCGATGCCCACTCCGACCGGACCGCAGGCCCGGCCCGCCCGGGCGAGGGGCGCCGCAGGCCTCGGCGCGGCCTGCGCGGCCGCCATGATCGGGGCCGGGGTGTTCGCCGCGTTCGCCCCGGCGGCCGCCGGAGCCGGCCCCTGGCTGCCGGTGGCGCTGCTGCTGGCCGCCGCCGTCGCCTACTGCAACGCCACCTGCTCGGCGCGGCTGGCCGCCCGCCACCCCGAGCCCGAGGGCGCCTACGTCTGGGGCCGGGAGCGGCTGGGCGAGCTGTGGGGGCACACCGCGGGCTGGTCGTTCCTGGTCGGCAAGGCGGCCTCGGGCGCCGCCATGGCGCTGGCCTTCGCCTCCTACGTCGCCCCCGGCTGGGAGCGCCCGGCCGCGGCCGCCGCCGTGGCGGCCCTGACCGCGCTGAACATGATCGGCGTGCGGGTGACCGACCGGGCCGCGAAGGTCCTGCTGGCGGCCACGGTGACGGTGCTGGCGGTGGCGGTGGCCGCCGCCGCGGCGGACGGCGGCGCCGACCTCCGCAACCTCTCCCTGTCCGGGGCCTGGCCGGGCTCCTTCGGCCTGCTGGGCGCGGCCGGGATGCTGTTCTTCGCCTTCACCGGCTACTCCCGGGCGGCCGCCCCCGAGGGCGAGGTGCGCGACCCGCGCACCACCGTCCCCCGCGCGGTCGCGCTGTCCATCGGCGGGGTGCTGGCGGTCTACATGGCGGTGTGCCTGGCGGCGCTGTCGGTGCTGGGGCCCGACCGGCTCGCGGCCGGCGCCGCGCCCCTGCTGGACCTGGTGCGCGCCTCGGGGCGGCCGGGCCTGGCCCCGGTGGTCGCGGCCGGCGCCGCCCTGGCCTGCCTGGGCGGCCTGCTGGCCGTGCTGCCGCGGGCCTCGCGCACCGCCGCGGAGATGGCCTCCAAGGGCGACCTGCCGCGCGCGCTGGCCGCGGTCCGCCCGGGGAAGGACACCCCTTACCTGGCCGAGCCGCTGCTGGGCGCGGCGGCCCTGCTGCTGGTGCTGGTCGCCGACCTCGGCGCGGCGATCGTGCTCGCCGCACTGGGCGCCCTGGTCTACTCCACCATCGCCAACGCCTCGGCGCTGCGGCTGGGGGCGGAGGAGAACCGCCCCCCGCTGCTGATCGCGCTGGGCGGGCTGGGCGGGTGCGTGGTGCTGGCGCTGAGCCTGCCGCTGCACCTGGTGGCCGCCGGCCTCGCGGTGATCGCGGCCGGCGCGCTGGGCCGGCTGCTGGTCCGCACCCTGGACGCCCGCGGCGGCTGAAGGCCGGCGGCTCCGGCTGCGCCGGGCCCTCCGCCGCGGGGCCCGGCCCCGCGGAAGAAGCCGCGAGCGGCGCCGTACCGGGGCGGCGCGGGCAGGCGGGGACCGCGCGAAAGGGGCCGCCGGGCCGGCGGACGCCCCCGGCGGGCCGCCCCGCCTCTCCGGCCTCCGTCCGCGGCCCCGGCGCGGCGGGCCGGAAAGAGAAGGAACGAAAAAGGGCGGCGGCGGGGGTCTCCCGCCGCCGCCCGCCGGGCCGGCCGCCCGCAGGCGGGCCGGCCCGGGCCGCGCTCAGCCCCCCGGCGGCGCCAGCGCGTCCAGCCCCTTGCGGGCGGTCGCCGACAGGGGGATCCGCGGAAGCTCCTCAGGGGCGAACCAGGCGCAGTCGGCCGTGGACCCCTCCTCCTCGACCACCCGGGGGGCGGTCGGGCGGGCCACATGGGCGTGGAAGAACGCCCACACCGCATAGATCTCGGTGGCGGCGCTCTCCGGCCCCATCTGCCCGGTGCGGTGGTGGTGGCGGACCCCGACCAGGCGGCCCACCCCGGCGTGCTGGCCGGTCTCCTCGAACACCTCGCGGCGCAGCGCCGCACGCGCGTCCTCGCCGTCGTCGACGCCCCCGCCGGGCAGGTGCCAGGTGCCCTCGCCCGGGTAGCCCGGCGCGATCAGGGACAGCAGCAGCCGCCCGTCGGGGTCGGTGACCAGCCCGTAGGCGGCGAACCGGCGCAGCGCCGGCCCGGGCCGGGCCGGCTCCTCGGCGACCAGGTCGGCCGCGGCGGGCACCGCTTCGGCCGAGGGCGCGGCGGCAGAGCCCGGCACCCGGTAGAACACCCGGTCGATGTGGAGCCCGACCGGGCCGCCGGCCCCGGGGACCGAGGCCAGCTCGGTGCGGACCTCGACCGGCTCCAGCGGGGTCCGGGCGTCCAGTCCGGCCGCGCGCCGCGCCGCCTCGGCGGGGTCCTCGCCGAACAGCAGGCGGGCCCCGGCCGGCACCTCCCCGGCGACGTGCACGGTGACCCGGCGCAGCGGCCCGGGCGGGGTCACAGCACCCCCTGGGGGCGCCCGGCGCCGCGGACCAGGGACGGCAGCCGGTCCAGGCCGCCGATGACGGTCAGGTCGGTGCGGTCGGCGTGCCGGCCCTCCCGGTCCACCAGCACCGGGCGCATGCCCACGCCCATCGCGCCCAGCGCGTCGGCGTGCAGCTGGTCGCCCACGTGCCAGCAGTTCTCCGGGGCCACCCGGGCCTGGGCGCAGGCCGCCTCGAAGATCCGCGGCGCGGGCTTGCCCGCCCCGGCGGTGTCCGGGCAGACCACCACGGGGAAGCTGCGGGCCAGCCCGATCCGCTCCAGCTTCTCGCGCTGCAGCGCCTCCACCCCGTTGGTGATGACGCCCAGCCCGATCCCGGCGGCGGCCAGCTCGCCCAGCGCGGGGGCGGCGTCGGGGAACGGCTGCCAGGCCGCCCGGTGGGCGTCCAGGTACTGCCGGTACAGGTCGTCGCAGGCCTGGTCGGGGACGGAGGCGTGACCGGCCTGCACGGCCAGGGCGCGGACCCGCTCGCGGCGCTGCTCGGCGAAGCCGAGCCGGCCGTTGAGGTAGGCGCCGAAGGAGATCTCGGTCTGCACGTCCCACAGCGTGCGCGCGGCGTTGAAGTCGGGGTGGCCGAGCCGCTCCATCAGCATGCGCAGGCCTGCGGAGCTCGCCGCCCGCTCATCGAGCAGCGTGTCGTCCAGATCGAAGAAGATCACCGCGGGTGCGGTGGCGGTATCCGGCATCGTTCCTATTTCGTCAAGCTCGTCGGACAGTGACAAACAGGGCTACGGTACCGGTCGAACAGGGACGAAGCGCCACCGGATGGCGCGGCCGGACCTGGTCAGGGAAGCCGGGGCGACCACGCCAGCGCCGCCAGGACCGCGCCGGCGCCCAGCAGCGCGGCCGCGCGCACCCACCAGATCAGGTTCTCCTGGTACTCGGTCTCACTGCCCAGCGAGGACCCGATGTCGTCGTAGACGTCGCTGAGCTCGGCGCCCGACTCCGCCTCGTAGAAGTGCCCCCCGGTGTCGGAGGCCAGCCGCTCCAGGGCCTCCTTGTCGATGTTGGCCTCCACCGGCTCGCCGTTGATCTCCACCAGCGCCGCCCCGGTGCCGAACGCGATGGTCGACACCGGCACCCGGGCGTCGGCGGCGGCCCGCACCGCCGAGGAGATCGGCCGCCCGCTGGTGTTCTCCCCGTCCGACAGCAGCACCACCGCCGACGGCGGCGGGTCCTCCGCGGCGTCGTCGTCGAAGGACTGGATGGACTGCAGCGAGGCGAACACCCCCTCGCCGATCGCGGTCCCCGGGGAGATCTGCAGGTTGTGCACCGAGTCGGCGACCGCCTGGTGGTCCTGGCTGGGCGAGGCGACCACCCCCGCCGTCGCCGAGAAGCTCACCAGCCCCACGTTGAACCGGTCGGGCAGCGACTCCACGAAGTCCACCGCCGCCTTCTTCGCCGAGGTGATCCGGTCCGGGTCGATGTCGTTGGCCACCATGGACGGCGACACGTCGATGGCGACGATGATGGTGGCCCGCTCCCGCGGGACCTCCACCGGCATCGCCGGCCGGCCCAGCGCGACGGCCAGCACCCCCAGCATCGCGAACAGCAGCCCGGCGCTGACGTGCCGGCGCCACCCCGGGCGGCGCGGCGCGACCCGGTCCAGCAGCGCCAGGTTGGTGAAGCGCGCGGCGTCGGAGCGCCGCCGCAGCTGCACCCAGACGTAGCCGGCGATGAGCGCGGCCAGCATCGCCAGCGCCGCCAGCATCCAACCCGGGGCCAGGAAGTTCACCTGTCGTCTCCTGTCCTGTTCCTTGCTCGGGGGCCCGGCGCCGCGGGCCGCCGCGGCCCGCGGCGCCGGAGTCAGTGCGGCGCGGCGGGCGTGTGCCGGGCCAGCTTGTGGGCGGTGCGCCGCTGCTCCACCACGAAGCGGGCCATGTCCACGATCCAATCGCGGTCGGTGCGCAGCACCAGGTGCGGCACGCCGCACCGGCGCAGCCCCGCGGCGACCGCCGTGCGCTGGGCCAGGGCCGCCTCCCGGTAGCGCTCCCGCACCGCGCGGCTCAGCCGCACCTCGCGCGAGCGCCCCGTCTCCGGGTCGGACAGCGTGACCCATCCTATGTCCGGAACGTCCAGTTCCCGCGGGTCGACCACCTCGATCGCCAGCACCTGGTGCCGGGCCGACAGCCGGCGCAGCGGCCGCTCCCAGGGCGCCTCCAGCGGCACCGCACCGCCCGAGGGGGTGTCCAGGAAGTCGGAGATGACCACCCGCAGCCCGCGCCGCCGCTGGGCGCGCGCCAGGTCGGTCAGCGCGTCGGGCAGCGACGCGCCGCCCGTGACGGGGCCGTCTCCGCGCGGCGCGGCCTGCACCGTCGCCAGCATCGTGGTCAGCGCCGCCTTGCCGGAGCGGGCCGGCCACCGCCGCACCCGCCCGCGGTGCAGGAAGTAGGCCCCGAACCGGTCGCCCACCCGCTGGGTGAGCACGTTGACCGCGGCCAGCGCGCCGATGGCCACCTCGCGCTTGTCCCGCTCGGCGGTGCCGAAGTCCATGCTGGGGGAGAGGTCCAGCAGCGTCCAGCTCTCCAGCTCCCGGTCGGCCACCAGGTCGCGCACGTGCGGAACGGTGGTGCGCGCGGTCACCGCCCAGTCCATGTGCCGCACGTCGTCCTCACCGGGCTGGTAGCGGCGCGCCTCGGCGGGCTCGCTGCCCGGCCCCAGCCGCAGCCCCAGGTGCTCGCCGTGCAGCAGCCCCTCCAGGCGGCGCACGATGCGCATGTCCAGCCGGCGCAGCGCCTGGTGGGCGCGGGGGTCCAGGGCCAGGGGCGACCGGTCGGCCCGGGGCACGCCTCAGCCCGCCGCGGCCGCGTCGGCGGCCGGCCCGGCCGACGGCTCGTCCCAGATCACCCGGGGCGGCGGCACCGCCGCCAGCACCCGGTCCACCACCTGCTCGGTGCTGATGCCGTCGGCCAGCGCGTCGAAGGTCAGCACCAGCCGGTGCGCGATCACGTCGCGGGCCAGCAGCCGCACGTCGTCGGGGAGCACGTAGTCGCGGCCGCGGATCAGCGCCAGCGCGCGCGCCGCGGCCACCAGCCCCAGGGTCGCCCGCGGGCTGGCCCCCACCTCCAGCACCCGCCGCAGGTCGCCCACCCCGTACCGCTCCGGCTCGCGGGTGGCCATCACCAGCCGCACCACGTAGTCGGCGACCAGCTGGTGCACGTGCACCGCCTCGGCGCCGACCTGCAGCTCGCGCAGGGTCACCGGGTCGAGCACCTGGTGGGCCTCGGGCGGGGAGGTGCTCATCCGCCGCAGGATCTCCATCTCCTCGCCGGCGGTGGGGTGGGGCACGTTGATCTTCATCAGGAACCGGTCCCGCTGGGCCTCGGGCAGCGGGTAGACGCCCTCCGATTCCACCGGGTTCTGCGTCGCCACCACCACGAACGGGTCGGGCAGCGGGTAGGTGGTGCCGCCCAGCGACACCTGCTTCTCCGCCATCACCTCCAGCAGCGACGACTGCACCTTGGCCGGGGCCCGGTTGATCTCGTCGGCCAGCACGAAGTTGGCGAAGACCGGCCCCAGCTCCACGTCGAAGGCCTCGGCGGAGGGCCGGTAGATGCGGGTGCCCACGATGTCGGAGGGCACCAGGTCGGGGGTGAACTGAACCCGGGAGAACGACCCGCCGGTCACCTTGGCCAGGGTGGACACCGCCAGCGTCTTGGCGATCCCGGGAACCCCCTCCAGCAGGCAGTGGCCCTTGGCGACCAGGCACACCATGGTGCGCTCCACCATCTGGTCCTGGCCGACGATGACCGTGGAGACCTCCTGCAGGGCGGCTCTGAGCAGCCGGGTCGGGTCCCCCGCGGGCTCGGGTCCCTCGGCGGCGCGCCGCGGCTCCTCGTCGTCCCCCGGCGCGGCGTTGGCGTCCTGCATGCGTCCAGCCTTTCGCTCGGCGCCCCCGGCGCCGCTCGCCTCGTCGACCCCCGGGGCCCTGCGCACCGCGCCGCGGGCGCCGCCCGCAATAGCATGGGGTGCACCGCCCCGGCGCGTCCGCCGGGACGGCGCACGCAGGGTCGGGAATGCTCACACATCGGCGATGCTACCGCCGAGCGGGGACCCGGCGCCGACGCCGGGGCCGCCGCGGCGCGGACCGATACGAGGGGAACGGGGGCGTGAGGCCGGTGTCGTCTCCGCTGCACGACAGCGACCCCCGCCAACTGGGCGGGTACCGGTTGAGCGGGAGGTTGTCCCGGGGCTCGTCCGGGGTGGTCTACCTGGGCGAGGACGGATCGGGCCGGCGGGTGGAGGTCGCCCTGCTCAGCGAGGGCGCCGCCGCCGACCCCGACGCCCGGGAGCGGTTCCGCGCGGCGGTCGCCGAGGGCCGGGGCGCCCCGGAGGGGGAGCGGGTGCTGGGGGCCGGCACCGCGGCCGCCTCGGCGGCCTGGGTGGCGGTGCCGCACGGCGGGCCGGGGCCGGGCGCCGCGGCCTTCCTGGAGTCGGTGGAGGGCGGCGCGGGGCCGGTGCGCGCCGGGTCGGCCGCGGTGCTGCGCCCGCACTGGTCGGTCCGGTCCGCTCCGGCGTCGGCGCGCTGGCTGTGGCCGGGCGGGCACGGCGGCTCGGGGGCCGCGGAGGCGCCCCCGCAGCGGGGCGTGGTGGTGGGGGTGATGCTCCTGCTGCTGCTGGCGGTGCTGCTGATCGTGCTGCTGTACTTCTGGATGTCGATGCTGTCCCGGCAGGCCGGGGGGAGCGAGGTGGAGCCGTCTCCGTCCCCGTCGTCCTCCCAGGAGCCCAGCCCGTCGGAGTCGCCCTCGCCGTCCCCGTCGCAGAGCCCGGGCGGGGAGGAGGGCGACCCGTCGCCGTCGCCCGAGCCCTCGGACGGCACGCCCGAGGCGACCGTGGACGAGGACGAGCTGGAGGACCTTCCCGGCGGGCCGGGGTCGCTGGCCTGACCCGCCGGGTAGCGGGGCCGGGGCGGCGCGGGGGTCAGGCGCCGTCTCGGGCGCGGCGGGCGATGCGGTCGTGGCGCTGCCGGGCGGCCTGGGCCGAGCCCAGCCCCAGGCCGGAGCCGATCTGCTGCCAGGTCAGGCCGCGCCCTTTGGCCATCCGCAGCAGCCCCAGCTCCAGCTGGTCGAATTCGGCGCGGGCCAGGGGGAGCAGGGCGAGGGCGGCGGTGATGTCGTGCTCGTCGACGGCGGGGGCGCCCTCCTCGGGGAAGGCGGAGCCGGAGGCCAGGTCGGAGACGCGCAGCAGCGCGTCGTAGGGGGCCATCGGGCGGCCCAGGGACTCCCAGCGCTCGCGGTCTTCGCCGGTGGCGTGGCGCTCGGTGATGCGGGCGAGCCCTTCGTAGGCGCGGGGGCGTCCGTCTTCGTTCGCGGTCATGCCCCCACCCTCGCTTTTCAACGATCAGTTGTCAACGAAATGTTGTCAATGAAGTGTTGTCAACGGATCGGACCATGCGCCCGGTCCGGCCGGAGCGACACCCCGCCGGGGGAGGGGAGCGGGCCCGGAGGGGGCTGGCGCGGCAGGGGGAGGGGAGTGAGGGGGCTCCCGCCCCGAGGCGAGAGGAGGGGCGCCGGCGGCCGGGCGCGCGGAGCGGGCGGGGAGAGGGGGTGCGCCGGGCCGGGAAGGCCTCCGCGAACTCCTCCTCTGCCGCCCCTTCAATTCCTCCCCTGAACTGCGAAAACTTATGAATCTATAATGTAAAGGCCGTGGTTTCGATTCCTCCGAAAGCAAAAAACGACACAAAGGAGCGGCTGCGCCGCCCCCATCATCAGAGCCGCACGCCATCCGCCGCTCCGAACCGCGACCACCCCGTCACCGTTCGCCACATCGAACGGGCACGGCCGCACGGAGCGGGGGAGCAGACCCCTCCGACAGAAGGGAACCCCCGCAATGGGCCACCACGGCACCGCCCCCACCGACCTCGCCCGCGACCCCCGGCCGCTCCTCGGCCGGACCGCCCTCGTCACCGGCGCCAGCCGCCGCGACGGCATCGGATACGCCACCGCCCGGCGCCTCGCCGCCCACGGCGCATCCGTCTTCTGCCACCACCACCGCCCCCACGACCTCGAACAGCCCTGGGGCGGCGACGACATCACCGCCGTCCTGGACGGCGTCCGCGCCGCCCGCACCGACCCCGCCGCCCGCGTCGAAGGACTCGGCGCCGACCTCGCCCGCCCCGGCGCCCCACGCGACCTCCTGAACGCCGCCCAGGACGCCCTCGGCCCGATCGACGTCCTCGTCTGCAACCACGCCCGATCCGGCGGCGACGGAACACTCGCCGAGGTCACCGAGGACATGCTCGACGGGCACTGGGCCGTCGACGCCCGCTCGGTCCTCCTGCTCGCCCAGGCCTACGCCGCCGCGCACGACGACACCCGCCCCGGCGGGCGCATCATCATGCTCACCTCCGGCCAGGGGCAGGGACCGATGCCCGGTGAGATCGCCTACGCCGCCGCCAAGGGCGCCCTCGCCGCCATCACCCTCACCATCGCCGACGAACTCGCCGACCGGCGCATCACCGTCAACACCGTCAACCCCGGCGGTGTGCAGACCGGCTACCTCACCGACGCCGCCATCGACTCCATCCGCCACAAGCTGCCCTTCGGGCGGATCGGCGAACCCGACGACCCGGCCCGCCTCATCGCCTGGCTGGCCACCGACGAGGCCCGCTGGATCACCGGCCAGGTACTGCACAGCGAGGGCGGCCTCGCCCGGTGGCGCGACGCCCCCCGCTGAACAGGACGGTTGGCGGCGGCCGCGGCGAGGTAGGACACCCGGCGAGACCGCACGGCCCCGACCGGAGACGAGACACGACCATGGCGCTCTTGGACGAACGGCAGATCAGCGAGGGACTGGCCGAACTGGACGGCTGGGAGTGGCACCCCGACGCCGCCGAGATCCGGCGCACCGTCGCGATGCCCGACTTCATGTCCGCGATCGGCCTGGTCGACGCGATCGCCCAGGCCGCAGAGGAGGCCGGCCACCACCCCGACATCGACATCCGCTACAACCGGCTGACCTTCCACCAGACGACGCACGCCGTCGGCGGGGTGACCGGCGCCGACCTGCGCCTGGCCTCCCGCATCGACGCCCTGGTGGCCGAGGCGCTGCCGGCGGACTGAGCGCGCCCCCTCCCACGGGCGGACCCCGGGGGAGGGGAGCAGAGGGGGGAAGACCCGTTCCCGGGCGCGCCCCCGGCGGCGCGCGACCGCCGTGCACCCGCCCGGCCGACCGGGGCGCGTCCGGCGGGTGGAGCAGGACGGCGCGGCGGCCCCGGCCGGGAGGGGGCGGTGCGGTCCTCCCCCCGGTCCCCTCGGGGCGCCCGAGCCTCCGCCGGGCGCCCCGGAGAGGAGAGGGGCCGGGTCAGCTGCGGCCGCCCCGGGCGCGCAGGCGGGAGCGGCGGATCTTGCCCGAAGGGGACTTGGGCAGCTCGGCGACGAACTCGACGACCCGCGGGTAGGCGTGCTCGGCGAAGCGGGTGCGCACCAGATCGCGCAGCTCCTCGGCGAGCTCCTCACCGCCGGTGCAGCCCTCGGCGAGGACCACGCTGGCGGCCACCGCCTGCCCGGCGAGCTCGTCGGGGGCGCCGTAGACGGCGGCCTCCACCACCTCGGGGTGCTCCTGCAGGGCGGTCTCCACGTCGCCGGGGACGATGCGGTACCCGCCGCTGGTGATCGCCTCGTCGTCGCGGTCGGAGAAGTAGAAGTAGCCCTCCCGGTCGCGGGTGCCGGTCACCCCGGTGAGGAACCAGCGGCCGTCGGGGGTGAACCGGGGGCCGGTGAATCCCTCGCCGTCCTCGTAGCCCTCGAACCAGAACAGCGGGCTGGCCTTGGTGTCGACGGCCACCCGGCCGCGGGCGCCGGGCATGGCCTCGGCGTCGTCGAGGGGGTCCAGGACGGTGAGGCTCCACCCCGGCAGCGGGGTGCCGATGGAGGCGGCGCGGGGTTCGGGGGCGACGTCGGGGTGCTGGTGGCGGCCGACGCACACGCCCAGTTCGGCCTGGTTGTGGTGGTCGTGCACGGGGATGCCGAACACGTCGGCGGCCCAGTCGGCGACGTCGGCGGGGAGCGGCTCGCCGGCGCTGGACAGGCAGCGCAGGGAGATCTCGGGGGGCGGGGTCTTCACGGTGGCGCGCAGGGTCCGGTAGACGGTGGGGGCGGCGCTGAGGTTGGTGACGCCGTGCATGCCCAGCACGTCGAGGGTGAGCTCGGGGTCGAAGCCGGCGCGGAGCTGGATGGTGCGCTGCCCGGCGAGCAGCGGGGTGATCAGGCCGTAGAAGAGGCCGTAGGTCCAGCTGGGGTCGTGGGTGTTCCAGTAGACGTCGTCGTCGGTGACGTCGAGGCCGTAGTGGTGGTGGGCGTGGAAGGCGGCCAGGGCGCGCACCGGGACGTCGAAGCCGTGGTGGCGGCCGGTGGGGCCGGGGGTGAACAGGTGCAGGAAGGGGGCGGAGCCGCCGAGGGCGGCGGTGGCGGGTGCGGGGCCGGGGGCTTCGGCGAGGGCGGCGAGGGTGTGGTCGCCGGGGCGGGCGGGGCGGTCGCCGGTGGTGGCGACCTGCCAGGGGGCGGTGTCGCCGGGGCCGGGGTCGAGCTTGTGGCGCTGCCGGTCGTCGCAGACGACCAGGAGGGTGCGGGAGTTGGTGAGGCGCTGGCGGACGGCGGTGGGGGCCAGGGCGGTGAACAGGGGGACGTGCACGGCTCCCAGGCGCCAGATGGCCAGGGCGGTGGCGGCGAGGTCGGCGCCGCGGCCGAGGAGGGTGGCGACGCGGTCGCCGGGGGCGATGCCGGCCTGTGCCAGGCCGGTGGCCAGGCGGGTGGAGCGGTCGGCGAGGTCGCCGTAGGTGAGGTGGGTGGAGGTGAGGTCGGGGGCGATCTCGGTGAGGGCGGGGGCCTCACGGGGGTGCCGGTCGCAGAGGAGGTGTGCCACCGAGGAGTCGGGTGCGTCGTAGGTGGCCAGCCAGTCGGTCACTTGCTGCGCCGGGGTGGGCATCGGGGTGTGTCCTCGTTTTCCGCGGTCGGTGGTGTGGGCGGGTTTCGGTATTTAAGAGTATGCCTTGGTGTGTGACGGCGCCCTCATCGGTGGGGGCGGTAGAGGTCGGAAGGGGTTCGGGTTGGACGCGGGTTCGGTGGTGCGGCGGTTCGGGTTGGATGCGCAGGCCGCGGAGTGGTTGGAGGAGGCGGCGGGGCTGCCGGTGCTTCCGGGGTGGGGTGCGGGCGAGGTGGCCTCGGTGGGGGAGCGGGGTGCGCGGGAGCTGCTGGCGCCGCTGGGGTTGAGCGGTGCGGACGAGGCGGAGCTGGCGGGGTTGTGGGCGGGGGAGTGGCCGCGGGAGGCGGCGTGGCTGGTGGAGCGGATGGCCGCGCGGGTGGGGGCGGATCTGGGGGCGGCGCTGGAGCCGGAGCCGGTGTGGGTGGGGTGGCCCGGGCTGGCGGAGGTGGGTGATGACCGGGCGCGGTGTGCGGCGCTGTTCGCGTTCGCGGTGTCGGTGCGGGCGTTCGGGGAGTACCAGCGGGGGCGGGGGGTGCCGGGGGAGGTGGTGGCGGCGACGCTGCTGGACGTGGGGCGGCAGGCGGCGGCGAACCGGCGGATGTTCGGCCGGGTGGGGTTGGAGACGGCGGCGTGGGTGGCGCTGCTGTTCCGGTCGGGTTTCTATGAGTTGGGGCGGTTGCAGTTCGAGCCGAACGTGCTGCGTGAGATGGGGGCGGTGCGGTGGCTGTCGGAAGGGGAGCGGCGGGAGGCCGCCGGGGTCGCGGAGCTGGCGGAGGGGGCGCGGGTGCTGCGGGTGCACATTCCGCCGGGCGGGCCGCTGGGCGCGGGGGAGGTGGCGGAGTCGCTGGGGCGGGCGCGGTCGTTCTTCGCGGGGTGGCTGGGGGTGGACTTCCCGGTGGCGACGTGTTCGTCGTGGCTGCTGGATCCGCAGCTGGCGGAGTACCTGCCGGAGGGGTCGAACATTCTGGGGTTCCAGCGGCTGTTCCGGTTGGTGGAGCGGGGGGCTCCGGGGGACGCGGACGTGTTCCGGTTCGTGCTGGGCATGCCGGAGGTGGATCCGGTGCGGGCGCCGCGGGGGAGCCGGTTGGAGCGGGCGGCGGCCGACCATGTGGCGGCGGGCCGGGAGTGGCGGGTGCGGACGGGGTGGTTGCGGCTGCGGTGAGCCTTCCGGTGCCGCCGGGGCCCGGGGACGGGGTCAGGCGGTGAGGGCGAGGGCGTGCAGCAGGGTCTGCACCCGGTCGGGGGTGTGCTCGATGACGGGTGCGTATTCGCAGATGCCGATGCCGACGATGTCGTGGTGGCGGTGGAGGGCGCGCAGGGTGTCGGCGAGGACGGGTGCGGCGGGTCCGCCGGGGGTGGGGCAGGCGACGGCGGGCAGGTCGGCGGGGTCGCAGGCGTCGATGTCGAGATGGATGTAGGCGGGGGAGCGGGGGGTGCGGCCGGTGGTGGCGGCGGCGGGGTCGGCGGCCAGGGCGTCGGGGCCGATGTGGGTGATGCGGTTGGCGCGGACGTAGTCGAGTTCGGCGGGGTCGAAGTCGCGGGTGGCGAGGAGGGTGACGGCGGCGGGCGGGAGGGCGGCGGGGCGGTCGCCGGCCATGCGGGGGTGGCCTTCGCCGAGGAGGGTGCGCAGGGGCATGCCGTGGGCGCGGCCGCTGGGGGAGGTGGCGGGGGTGTTGAGGTCGGCGTGGGCGTCGACCCAGTAGCAGGTCATGCCGGGGTGGCGGGCGGCGAGGTGCTGGACGGCGGCGAGGTCGCTGGTGCAGTCTCCGCCGAGGGTGAGGGTGCGGTGGGGGTCGCGGCGGGTGAGGCGGTCGCGGAGCTGGCGCTGGGTTTCGGCGACGATGTCGAGGTTGAGGATGCCGTCGACGGTGGTGCGGGGTCCGTCGGTGACGGAGATGTGGAGTCTGCTGCCGCCGGTGGGGATGAGCCGGGCGAGGGCGGCGGCGCCGGGGGCGACGCGCATGTCGTCGCCGCCTTGCCAGAGGGGGACCACCAGGTCGACGTCTCGTTGCCACACCATGGCCCAACCCTATAGGCGGTCGGGGCCGGGGTGCGGGGGAAGCGCGGTGCGTCCGGGTGTCCGTGTGCGGTCGGGGTGGTCTTCGCGGTCCGGTGGTGGGCGGGCCGGCGAAGGCGGCCGCGGGTTCGGTCGAAGAGCCGCGGCGGGTGGAGCGGTCGTGGGCCTGTGCCGATGCGCCGGTCGCGGTGCGCGGTGGTGTGCGTCTTCGGTCCCGGCCGTCGTGGCTTCGCGGGGCGGTGGCGGGGAGGGCCCGAACGGTTCGACTTTACATAATGCTGATTATCGGCGTTCTATGCGGGATGTCGGGGAAGGGGCTGCGGGCCGTGTTCCCGCCGGTGCGTCCCGGTGCTGTGCGGCTCCGATGCGCGCGGCCGCCGGGCGGTTCGGCCGGACCGGTGTCCGGCGGCGGCCGCGCGGTCGGCACGGCGGGCTCGGGTTCGTCCCGGCCGTCGGGGCGCGGCCGGCCTGCTCGGCGCCTCGGACGGAGTCGTGCGCGGGCGGGCCGCCCGCGCCGGCGGCCGCGGTGTCCCGGAGATCGGCCCGGGCGTGCACGGCTGCGGCTTCCGTCCGGTGCGCGGCCGACGTCGGCCCGCACGCGCCCGCCGGGACTCGGGACTGCGGCCGTCCGGCGTTCCCGCTGCTCCGGCGCGGTGCCGGTGTCGCCGGGGCTCGCTCGCGGGGCCTCCGTCCGGCGGTGCCCTGGAGGCTCCGGCCTCCCGAGGTCCGGGCCCGACCAGTGCGGCCTTCCGAGGCGGCCTTCCGTGCGCCGTGCTCTCCTGGCGGCCGGGAGGGCGGCGCGGGGCTGGTCCGCGGGGTGTCCCCTGTTCCGGGCCGGTGCGGGTGGCCGTGGGGTGGCCTGGGAAAAGGGGGCTTCACCTCCCCGGTTTTTCATGCATAAAGTGTGTTATGCATGAAACGGGGGCAAATCATGGCGAATCCGGATGAACCGGCGCACCGTTTCCCGGGCGCACCCCGGTCGTATAGGACGCGCCGCCCCCCGGTTCCGTTGGCCGATGCGGAATTCCCTGTAGATGTCCGGCCACAAGCGGTCACAAGCCGCGTGTCCCCCTGCAATCGCGGCGCCGGCGCGCGATGCTCGAAGGGTGTCGAACATGCCCAGTTCCTCCGACGGCCCCGGTGAGACCGCCGTGGAGGCCGCGCGCCCTGTCCCCGAGCCCGAGCCCCCGGCGGAGGGTTCCGCCGGTTCCGCCGAGCGGGCGGCCGAGCGCGCCGGCGGCGGGGAGCCGCCCGCGGCGGCCGCCGCGGGCTCCCCCTCCCCCGCCGGTCGGCGGCGCGGGTCCGGCGGCGACCGCCTGGTCGGCATCGACGTCGCGCGGGGCCTGGCGGTGCTGGGCATGTTCGTGGTGCACGTGGGGCTGGGGTGGACCCTGGCCTCGGGCGACAACGCGCTGTACGGGCTGGTGTCGGGGCGGTCGGCGGCGCTGTTCGCGCTGCTGGCGGGGGTCTCGATCGCGCTGCTGTCCGGTGGGCCCTCCCCCAAGGAGGGCAAGGACATGGGGGTGGCGCTGTGGCGGGTGGTGATCCGGGGGCTGATCATGCTGCCGGTGGGCACCCTGCTGACGATGATGGGCACCCCGGTCTCGGTGATCCTGGCCTACTACGCGGTGTTCTTCGTGCTGGCCGCGCCGCTGATGAGCGAGCGGTGGAAGATCGTGGCGGGCACGGCCGCGGTGCTGGGCGTGGTGGGGCCGGTGATCTCGTTCTACCTGCGGCGGCTGGAGGACGGCGGTCCGCTGGAGCGGCCGGTGCGGGCGATCAACTCCGCCGACCCGCTGGTGGCGTGGTCCGGCGACGGGGTGGTGAACTTCCTGCTGACCGGCGCCTACCCGGCGATCACCTGGATGCCGTTCGTGCTGGCGGGGCTGGCGATCGGGCGGCTGCAGCTGCGGCGGACGAAGGTGCAGGCGGCGCTGGTGGGGGTGGGTGCGGCCATCGCGGCGGTGGCCTACACCGCCTCGTGGTTCGCGCTGGAGGTGCTGGGCGGCCGGGAGCGGCTGGAGGCGTCGTTCACCCCGGAGGCGGCGGCCGAGCACGGCGGCGCCACCAGTGTGGGCCAGGCGCTGGACGAGGGGTTCTCGGGGACGGTGCCGGTGAACGACTGGGCGTGGCTGCTGGTGCCGACCGGGCACAGCGGGACGCCGTTCGAGGTGTTCGGCGCCGGGGGCGTGGCGATCGCGGTGCTGGGGCTGTGCCTGCTGGCCGCGCCCTACCTGGGGTGGGCGGTGTACCCGCTGGCGTCGGTGGGGGCGCTGGCGCTGACCACCTATGTGGGGCACATCCTGGTGATCGCGCTGGCGGAGTCGGGGTGGGTGGACGGCACGCCGCTGGCGTTCGTCTCCGACCGGTTGGCGATGACGGTGCTGCTGGGGTCGCTGGTGTTCGCGACGGGGTGGCGGCTGCTGGTGCGGCGGCGGGGTCCGCTGGAGGGGCCGCTGCACTGGGTGTCGATGTGGGCGGCCAAGCGCATCCCCTGAGGGTGCGGGGCCGTGGGGCCGGTCGGGTGCGGGAGCGCCGGGCCGGCCCTCTTTTTTCGTGTGCGGCTCCCCCGGCGGGTGCGCGCACCGGCGGCCCCGCCCCTGCCCCCCTGCTCTCAGGTTCTCCCGCTCCCCTCCCCCGGGCGGCGGTGCGGGTGCGCGGGGTTTCGAACAGCGGCGGCGCGGGTGTTCGAAACGGGGCGGGGCCGGTGTGGCGGGCGGCGGCCGCATCGGGAAGGGTGGGGGCATGAGCGGAGAGTCGGAGCGGGGCGCGGGGTCCGTCGGCGCGGAGCGGGCGGTGGAGGAGTACCTGGTGGCGCGGCGGGCGGAGAAGCCGTCGCCGCACACGGTGGCGGCCTACCGGCGGGACCTGCTGGGGGTGCTGGGGTGTGCGGCGCGGGCGCGCGGGGGCGAGCGGTCGGGGCTGGTGCTGGCCGATCTGGACGCGGGGCTGATGCGGCGGGCGTTCGCGGAGTTCGCCGGGGAGCGGGCGCCCTCCAGTGTGGTGCGGGCGTGGTCGACGTGGAACGGGTTCTTCGGGTTCTGGGTGGCCGAGGGGGTGGTGGAGGGCAATCCGATGCAGGCGGTGCGGCGGCCGCGGGCGCGGCCGGGCGGGCCGAAGCCGCTGATGGGCGAGGACACCCCGGAGCGGTTGCTGGAGGCGTTGGCGGCGGGGTGCCGGCGGGCGCGGGATCCGTGGCCGGAGCGGGACATGGCGGTGGTGGCGCTGGCGCTGCTGACGGGGCTGCGGTCGGCGGAGATGCTGGGGTTGCGGGTGGAGTCGCTGAGCGGGCGGGCGGGTGAGCGGCGGTTGCGGGTGGTGGGCAAGGGGGGCCGGGAGCGGTCGCTGCCGATCGAGGCGCCGCTGGAGGCCCTGGTGGAGGCGTATCTGGAGTCGCGGGAGGCGCGGTTCGGGGTGCGGTTGTCGGGGGGCGACCCGTTGCTGGTGGACGTGCGGGGGCGGGCGCTGCGGCGGGGCGGGCTGCAGTACCTGGTGCAGCAGTGCTACAAGCATGCGGGGGTGGGCGACCGGGTGGCGCGGGGGTCGCTGGTGCATGCGCTGCGGCACACGTTCGCGACGCGGTTGGCGGAGGACGGGGCGTCGGTCACCGAGATCATGCGGTTGCTGGGGCATTCGTCGATCACGTCGTCGCAGTCCTACATCGATGTGACGGCGTCGGCGCAGCGGGAGGCGGCGCGGTCGAACCGGACCTATGGGGTGCTGCGGCGGCTGGCGGACGGGGAGGCCGGCGGTGAGGGGGCGCGGGAGGCCGCGGCGGGGCGGGCCGGGGCGGACTAGGGTTGCGGCGTGTCCTTTGAGATTTCGACGGTGAACGTGAACGGGTTGCGGGCGGCGGCGCGCAAGGGGTTCGTGGAGTGGTTGGGCTCCAGTGGGGCCGATGTGGTGTGCCTGCAGGAGGTGCGGGCGGAGGCGGGGCAGCTGCCGGCGGAGGCGGGGGCGCCGCCGGGGTGGCATGTGGTGCTGGTGCCGTCGTCGGTGAAGGGCCGGGCGGGGGTGGCGGTGTATTCGCGTGCGGAGCCCGATGCGGTGCGGGTCGGGTTCGGCGCGGAGGAGTTCGACGCGTCGGGGCGGTATGTGGAGGTGGATCTGGGGGCGGTGTCGGTGGGGAGCCTGTACCTGCCCTCGGGTGAGGTGGGGACGGAGCGGCAGGCGGAGAAGGAGCGGTTCATGGCCGCCTTCCTGCCGTACCTGGAGCGGCGGCGCGCCGAGGTGGAGGGGGCCGGGCGGGAGCTGGTGGTGTGCGGGGACTGGAACATCGCGCACCGGGAGGCGGACCTGAAGAACTGGCGGGGCAACCGGCGGAGTTCGGGGTTCCTGCCGGAGGAGCGGGCGTGGCTGTCGCGGGTCTTCGACGAGGTGGGGCTGGTGGATGTGGTGCGGGGTCTGCACCCGGGGGTGGAGGGGCCGTATTCGTGGTGGTCCTACCGGGGGCGGGCCTTCGACAATGATTCGGGTTGGCGGATCGACCTGGTTTGTGCGTCGCCCGGCCTCGCCGGACGGGCCGTGGAGGCGTACGTGGAGCGGGCGGCCGATCACGTCGAGCGGTGGAGTGATCATGCGCCTGTGACGGTCGTATTCGACTTGTAGTGTCTCGGGCCTGAGGCGGTGCGTTCGGGACGGTCAAGTGGCCTGTGGGGTGCTCGGTTCGGCCCGTGGCGGGGCGTTCGTCGCTGCTGCTGGGGCAGTGGATGTTCTCATCTCGAATGCCAGCCGGCGGAGGTCTGGGCCGAGCAGTCGCTCCCTTCCTCCCCCGGGGTGGCCCTTTTCGACTTTGATCGCCTGGTAGTCGCGGGGTGCAGGGGCTTCAGCGTCGTTGAGGGCCATGGCCACAGCAGTGAGTGACCCCCCGTCGAGAACGTCGCGGATGACGGCGGACAGTATCGCGACCGCTTCCGGGTCGTCGAAAGGGGTTGTCCTGGTCGCGGATACGTCGGGGTCTTCGGCTTCGCCGATCAGGACGGCGCCCCGGCGGGCGGCTTCGCCGGTGTTCGCCGCGCGTTGCCGGGCGGGCGAGGTGGTCTCGTCGGTTCTGACCGATAGGCGGATGGCGCTCAAGGCGCGGAGGCGGTTCATGGCCGACACCGTACTGAAGGGCGATTCAATCGGTGGGTGAATCGACTACGAGGTGTGAGGGCGGTGGGATTATGGTGTCTCCGTAAGCTGCGGAGGTCTGGGCAGGCGGCGTTTTCGGTGGTGTGGGAGAGCAGTGGAGGGTCGGGGGCCGTTGATGGGTGTCGGCGTCGTTCTGGTGCACGGGCTTCGGGTGTCGTCGTCGATGTGGCGGCCGCAGGTGGAGGAGTTGCGGGGGCAGGGGCGGCGGGTGGCGGCGCCGGATCTGCCGGGGCACGGGGCGCGGCGGGGTGAGCCGTTCACGCTGGGGTCGGCGGTGGACGCGGTGCTGGAGGCGGTGGACGGTGTGGGGGGCCGTGCGCTGCTGGTGGGGTTGAGTCTGGGGGGTTTCGTGTCGATCGCGGCGGCGGGTGCGGGGCCGGGGCGGGTGCGGGGGCTGGTGGCGGCGAGTTGCACGGCGCGGCCGGCGCAGGCGCTGGCGCAGGTGTATCGGATTCCGGCGGCGCTGCTGGAGGTGCTGCCGGACAAGGGTGCGTCGGTGAACGAGCGGTTCCACCGGTTGCGGTTGCCGGGTGAGGGTGCGGAGGCGGTGCTGGGCGGGGGTCTGGCGATGGAGGCGGCGCGGTCGGTGATCGATGAGATCGCGGACATGGACGTGTTGGGGCCGCTGGGGTCGTATCCGGGTCCGGTGTGGTTGGTGAACGGGGCGCGGGATCATTTCCGGATCCATGAGAAGCGGTTCTTGGACGCGTGTGCGGAGGGGCGGTTGGTGAACGTTCCGCGGGCGGGGCACATGGTGAGTCTGGATCAGCCGGAGATCTTCACCCGGTTGGTGGCGGATGCGGCGGATGTGGTGGAGGTGCGGGAGCTGCGTGCCGCTGGGGGCGGGGGGCCGGTGCGGGGTGCGGCGGTGGAGGGGCCCGCCGGGGGGTGATCCGCGGCCGGTTCCGCCGCCGGTTGAGGGGGCGCAGGGGCGCCGGGGGGCGCCCCTGCGCTCTTTTTCATGTGCGGGGGCGGTCGGTGGACAGGGCGGACATGAGGATGGCGTCGTGGTGGCGGCCGTCCCAGTAGAGGTGGTCGCGGAGGCGGCCTTCCTCGGTGAAGCCGCATGCGGTGTAGGTGCGGCGTGCGCGGGTGTTGAATTCGTAGACCTGCAGTTCGATGCGGTGCAGGCCGATGGTGTCGAAGGCGTGGTCGAGGACGAGGCGGGTGGTCTGGGTGCCGATGCCGCGGCCGAGGCGGGCGGTGTCGTAGAGGGCGATGCGGTAGGCGGCGCGGGCGTCGGGGGCGGAGAAATCGATGAGGGCGCAGTCGCCGATGAGGCGGTGGGTGCGGGGGTCGCAGATGGCCCAGTCGGCGCGGTCGTGGTGGTGGGGGCGGGTGGCGGCCCATCGGCGGGCGGTGTCGCGGGTGAAGCGGGTGTGGGTGCCGGTGAGGCGGCGGATGTCGGGGTGCAGGTCGGTGAGGTGGTCGGCGAGTGCGTCGGCGTGGGCGGGGCCCATCGGTTCGAGGCGGGCGAGGTCGCCGGTGAGGAGGGGGCGGGTGCGGAGGGCGTCGGGTGCGATGGGTGGCATGGGGGTAGCAGAGCAGGGGCGGGGGGGGGTGGGCAAAGGGTTATCGGCGGGGGGGTCACCGTGTGTTCGGCTGATCGGGGGGCGCGGCGGGTGCGGGGTCGCTACGTTCGGTGATGGGTTCGCTCTGGTGTGTCGGCCCGGCCGGGGCGGGTGGTGTCGGTCGCGGGTCGTGGAGGTGGCGGTCGTGGGTGCGTGCGAGGAGTTGGTGGCGGTGCTGGAGGAGCCGGGGCGGGTGAGTGACGCCCATGC
>NZ_ANBB01000011.1 GCF_000341105.1 Nocardiopsis potens DSM 45234 | reverse complement strand
CGTTGTGGCGGGAGGGGCGGTTGGAGCGTCCGGGCGGGCGGTCGCGGCAGCACATTCTGCTGGCGCGGGAGCTGCTGTGCTCGGCGGCGCGGGGCGGGTGTCTGAGTGAGGAGGATGCGCGGGTGGCGCTGGGGGTGCTGTGCGGCGGGGAGGGGTGAGCCCTCCGCGCGGAATGTGATGTGGGTCATATCGGGGGCGGGTGTGGCGGTGGGGGCGCCCCGGTGGCCGGGCGGTGGTGTGCGGGGGCGTAGCCTCGGTGGTCGTGACCTCGCAGGATGGGGCCCCCGTGGAGGGGCGCGACGAAGACAGGGCGGGCTCGGGCCCGCGGTTGGCGCATACGCTGCGCCGGCGCCACATGGCGATGATCGCGATCGGCGGTTCGGTGGGCGCCGGGCTGTTCATCGGGTCGGGTGCGGTGATCAACGCCGCGGGCCCGGCGGCGGTGGTGTCGTATGCGGTGGCCGGTGCGCTGGTGCTGCTGACGCTGCGCGCGCTGGGCGAGATGGTGGTGGCGCGGCCGGCGTCGGGTTCGTTCTCCGATTACGCGCGGCTGGCTCTGGGGCCGCGCGCGGGTTTTTCCATCGGGTGGCTGTACTGGTGGATGTACGCGGTGCTGGTGGCGGCCGAGGCGGTGGCCGGCGCGGCGATGCTGTCGGAGTGGACGGGCCTGGACGGGTGGGTGCTGTCGCTGGGGCTGCTGGTGGTGATGACGGCGGCGAACCTGGTGTCGGTGCGGGTGTTCGGTGAGACCGAGTCGCTGTTCTCACTGGTGAAGGTCGCCACGATCGTGGGGTTCCTGGTGCTGGGCGGGTTGTACGCGCTGGGGCTGTGGCCGGGCGGCGAGGGGGTGACGCTGTCCAATCTGTGGGTGCACGGGGGTTTCGCGCCCAACGGGTGGGCGGCGGTGCTGGCCGCCGTGGTGGTGGTGCTGTTCTCCTTCGGCGGTGTGGAGATCGTGACGATCGCCGCGGGTGAGAGCGATGAGCCGGAGCAGGGGGTGGCGCGGGCCACGACCAATGTGCTGTGGCGGATCGGGCTGTTCTACATCGCGTCGATCCTGGTGGTGGTGGCGGTGGTGCCGTGGGACACCGCGGAGCTGCTGAAGAGCCCGTTCGTGTCGGTGATGGAGACGGTGGGGGTTCCGGCGGCGCCGCTGATCATGGAGGTGGTGGTGTTCATCGCGGTGCTGAGCGTGCTGAACGCGGCGATGTACACCTCATCGCGGATGCTGCACGTGCTGACCCGGCAGGGGGATGCGCCGCGGGCGCTGTCGAAGGTGAACCGGCGGGGGGTGCCCTCCCGGGCGATCCTTCTGGGCACGGCGGTGGGGTATGCGTCGGTGATCGGGAACTACCTGTGGCCGGACACGGTGTTCGCGTTCCTGGTGGCCTCGATCGGGGCGATCCTGCTGGTGCTGTTCTTGACGATCGTGGCGTCCCAGCTGGTGCTGGGGCGGCGGTTGCGGCGGGAGGAGCCGGAGGCGCTGCGGTTCCGGATGTGGGGGTTCCCCTACCTGTCGTGGCTGACGCTGGCGGGGCTGGGCGCGGTGCTGGTGGCGATGGCGGTGCTGCCGGACCAGCGGCCGCCGCTGGCGGCGACGCTGGGCGCGGTGGCGGTGGTGCTGGTCGCGTTCGAGCTGCGGCGCCGGTTCGGGCGGACTCCGGTGAGTTCGGAGCCGCTGTACACGCGCGCCGACGGGCGGGACGCGGCCGGGGGGTAGCCGGCCGGGTTCCGGTGGCCGGGCCCTGCACCCCTCGGGGGTGCGGGGCCCGCGGTGTACGCGGCCGGTCCCCCGGCGGCGGTGGTGGCGCCCCCCTGGGGCGGGGGCCGCGGGGCGGCCCCTCTCCCGGTTCCCCCGGTCCGGGGTCGGGCCGTCAGGTGCGGGCCGGGTCGGGGGCGGGGGCGGTCGGGCGGGGTGCTTCGGGGACGGCGCGCTGGGCGGTGAAGGCGCCGGCGATGACGATGGCCGCGCCGAGGGTCTGGGCGGGGGTGAGGGCTTCGCCGAGCAGCAGCCAGGCCAGTGCGATGGCGGTGACGACTTCGAGGTAGGCGACGGCGCCGGCGACGGTGGGCGACAGGCGGCGGATCGCGGCGACGCCGGTGGCGTAGGCCAGGGCGGTGGCGATGAGGGCCAGCCAGGCGGTGGGCAGCAGGGCGGGCATGGTGGTGCCGGCGAGTTCGACGGGCCCGGCCAGGGTGTGCCAGGGCAGGTTCCAGGGGGCGGCCAGCGGGGTGAGCAGCGCGGTGGCGATGAGGGCGCCGTAGGAGATGACGGCCATCGGGTCGACGTCGTCGGAGGCGGCGTCGGAGAGCAGGAAGTAGCCGGCCTGGCAGGCGGCGGCGGCCAGGGCCAGGGCGAGGCCGAGGGGGTCCAGGCGGATGCCGGCCCAGACTTCGACGAGGAAGGCCAGGCCGGTGATGGCGAGCAGGACGCCCCAGGCGGCGGAGCGGGCGATGCGCTGCCGGCGGGCCAGGCGGATCCAGGCCAGGACGAGGACGGGGCCGAGGAATTCGATGAGCAGGGCGATGCCGACGGGGATGCGGGAGATCGCGGCGAAGTAGAAGGCCTGCACGCCGGCCATGGGGAACACGCCGTAGGCGAGCAGGAGGGCGGGGCGGGTGCGCAGGGCGGCGCGGTGGCGCACGGCCAGGGGCAGCAGGAGGAGTGCGGCGCCGGCCACGCGCAGCCAGGTGACGTGGAGGGGGTCGACTCCGGCGTCGATGAGGGGGCGGGCGGCGACGCCGGAGCCGCCGAAGGCCAGCGCGGAGGCGAGGGCGTAGCCCAGCCCGGTGGCGCGGTCGCGGGGGGCGGCCGGGGTCATGTGGCCGCCCGGCGGGCCGATGATGGGACGGGTCGCATGGGGGGAGCCTACCGGCGGGCGGGGCGGCGGGGGCGGCTTAGGGTCGGTGCCATGGTGCACAGGGCGGGCGGTGGCGGGAGGCCGGGCGCGGACCCGGCCGAGGTGGCGTTCTACGAGGGGCTGGCGCGGGTGCGGGGCGCGGCGACGGCTCTGCTGCGGGAGGAGGGGACGGGGCGGGTGCTGGTGGTGGACCCGACCTACAAGCCGTGGTGGGCGATGCCGGGCGGTGCGGTGGAGGAGGGCGAGTCGCCGCTGGCGGCGTGCCGCCGGGAGTGCGCGGAGGAGCTGGGTCTGGTGCCGCGGCTGCGCGGCCTGGTGGCGGTGGACTGGGTGCCGGGGGGCGTGTTCCCCAACGGGCGGCCGGCGCTGGTGCACGTGTTCGCGGGGCCGCTGTCGGCGGAGGAGGCGGCGGGGCTGCGCCCGGACGGGGTGGAGCTGTCGGCGGCGCGGCTGGTGGGGCCGGAGGAGCTGGAGGGGCTGTTGCCGGAGCGGCTGGCCCGCCGGATCGGGTGGGCGGTGCGCGCCGACGACGCGGGTTCGGTGGTCTATCTGGAGGACGGCCGCCCGGTGGACTGGCAGGCCTGACCCCGCCCGCCCCCCGGCCGTCCCCCGGTGGCCCCGGTCCCCTCGCCCGAGGGGCCGCGAGGGCTCTCCCCTACCCCCGCCGGCACGGCCCCCACGGGCCGGGGCCGAGGGGGCAAGGGGTGCGAGTGGACGGGACCGCAGCGGCGTCGGCGGCGGGCGGCGGCGGACAGCGGACACAGGTAGGGCCGGGGCACAGGCGGTCACCCGAGCGCGGCGCCTCACGGGGTCGGGGTTCAGACGGGCAGCGAAGGCAGAAAGGGGACCGGCCGGTCGGTCGGGTACAGCGCCCCACGGGGCGGAGGTTCAAGCGGGCGGCGACGGCAGCGGTAGGGCCGGGGCGCAGGCGATCGCCCGGGCGCGGCGCCTCGCATGGCGAGGGTTCAGGCAGGCGGCGAGGGCGGGAAGGGGCGCCGGCCGGTCGGTCGGGCGCGGCGTCTCGCGGGGCGAAGGTCAGGGCGAGCGGCGACGGCGGCGGTAGGGGCGGGGCCGGGCGCCCCACCCGAGCGCGGCGCCCCGCGGAGCGGAGGTTCAAGCAGGCGGCGACGGCGGCGGTGGGGACCGGCCGGTCGGTCCGGCGCGGCGCCCCACGGAGCGAAGGTCAAGACCAGCGGCGACGGCGCCGGTAAAGGCGCGTCGCCCGGGCGCGGCATCTCGCGGAGCGGAGGTTCAAGCAGGCGGCGACGGCGGTGGTGGGGACCGGCCGGTCGGTCGGGCGCGGCGCCCCAGGGGGTGGCGGTTCAAACCGGCGGCGACGGCGAAGGCAGGGGCGGGGCCGGGCGCCTCACCCGAGCGCGGCGCCTCACGGGGTCAGGGTTCAAGCGGGCGGCGAAGGCGGGAGAGGGGCGGGCGCCGCGTTCACCGGCCAGGCCCGGCGCATGCTCCCGCCAGGGGGGGCCTTATCCCCTATGCCCGGTTTGCGGCAGGGAACGGGCGGAGGCGGAGGCGCCCTGCGCACCGCGAGAGCACCCCGATTACATCTACCAGCGAGTAGCAAGCCCCGAAGCCCCCATTGCCCCCTCCTCGGTTACCCGGAGTGGCCAAGGCGGGCCCTCCCGGCAGGGCAAAAGCGACATCTCGCCCCCGCGCCATCCCTCCCCGGGTTCCGGCCCCCTGCCTCCCGGCCTTGCGGGCGGCTCGAACCCCCGAACACCGGCCCGAACAAGGCGATTCAGCCCTTGGGGGCCCGTTCCGGCCCGGGATGCGCGCCCGGGAATCACCGGGGTGCTCTCGCGATGCGCAGGGCACCCCACCCAACCATCACCCTACGCATTCACCCAGGTCAGGGAGGTGCAGCGGTTTCACGGGCGGCCGGCCCCGGCGACCGGGCGACGCGGGAACGGCGAACCCGCCCCCCCGGCCCACCCCGACCGCCCCCACCCGCTCTGCCGCACCCGACCGACCAGCCGGTCCCCTCTCCCTACCCTCGCCGCCGGTTGAACCCCGGCCCCGCGAGGCGCCGCGCCCGGGCGACCGCCTCCGCCCCGCCCCCACCGCTGCCGTCGCCGCCCGTCTTGACCTGCACTCCGCGGGATGCCGCGCCCGACCGACCGGCCGGTCCCCACCACCGCCCTCGCTGCCTGCTTGAACCTTCACTCCGTGGGACGCCGCGCCCGACCGACCGGCCGGTGCCCCTCCCGCCTTCGCCGCCTGCTTGAACCCCTGCCCCGTGGAGCGCCGCGCCCGGGCGGCTTCCGCACTTCGGCCCTTCCTGTGCCGTCGCCGCCGTGATCGTGCTGATCGGCCGCATGTGCTGCGCGGGTGCGGGCGGCCGCTCCCCCGCTCCGCGTTCTTCCTCCTGCGGAGGGGCGTGTCTCGCGCCGGGCGGGCGGAAAGGGGCCGAGGTCGCGGGGGCCGCGGGGTTCAACCGGTGCCGGAGGCCGTCCCGGAGGGGCCGTCGGGGGGTCCGCCTTCGAAGAGGCGCAGGTAGTTCTCTTTTTGGAACATGCGGGCGGTATCGATGGCCGAGGGGGTTCCGGCGCGGGGGTCGGCGCCGTGGTCGACGAGGGTCTCCACGACGGCGTCCTCGCCTTTGAAGACCGCGCCGGCCAGGGGGGTCTGGCCGCGGTCGTTGGGGCGGTCGGGGTCGGCGCCGCGGGCGCACAGGGCCTCGACGGTGTCGGCGTGGCCGTGGTAGGCGGCGAGCATGACGAGGGTGTCGCCCTTGTCGTTGGTGAGGTCGGGCGGGACGCCGGCGGCGAGGTAAGCGCCCAGGGAGTCGGTGTCGCCGCGGCGGGCGGAGTCGAAGATCCTGGTGGCCAGGTCGATGACGTCGGGGTCGTCGACGGGGTCTTGGGCGGGCGGTTCCGTGTCGCTCACGGGTCCGAGCCTAGGGGGCGGGGCGGGTGCGGTCGCGGAGGGTGACGGGTTCGGGAGGTTCCGGGCCGGGGTGCCCGGGGTGCGCTGCGGGGGTGGTCGGGGGCGGGTCGCGGTGCGCGGGCGTCCGGGCACGCTGCGTTCCGACTACCGGGTGTGTCCGAGATGCCCATATCGGCGGAGTTGTCGCTATGGTGCTCTCTCGACTTCGAGAGGAGATGCCCGTGCGACACGTCGTCGGTTTCTTTGTCGGCCTCCTCCTTGCCCCCGTGGTCTTGGCGGGTGCCGGGTGGGCCCAGCCCCGCCTGGCCGAGCTGAAGGGGGCCGGGGGGACGTTCACCCAGGCGGACGGCCTGGTCACCGTGGCCGCGCTGAGCGCGCTGGCGCTGGTGGTGGGGATCGCGGCGGCCGCCCCGCGGATGACGCCGCTGCTGCCGGGGGTGGCCGGGCTGAGCCTGCTGGCCGCCAGCGCGGTGGCGGTGGTGCGCCCGGCCCTGGCCGAGCGGGTGCCCGGTTTCGTCCCCGGGGCGGAGGGCGCGGTGCTCCTCGCGCAGCTGGGCGTGTTCCTGCCGGTGGCGGTGGTGCTGGTGGTGCCGCTGCTGGTCCCCTCGCGCTGGGTCTCCGACGACCCGGCGGGGGTCACCGAGGAGGAGTACTTCGACGGCCTCTACGACGAGGACTACGAGGAGGAGCCGGAGCAGGCCCCGAGGGGGCGGCGCCGCCACGCGGTGTGAGGCGCGCGGGACCGGGCGCCCCCGCCCCTGCGCCCGCGATCGCGGGAAGGGCTCGGCCGGCGGAACCCGCCCGCCTCCGCCCGTCCGGCCCGGTGCGCACAGCGCCGGGCCGGAGGCCTTTCCCGGGGCGGCCGCGCCGCCCCGGGCGGGGCGTTCGGCGGCCGGTGCGGCGGTGTCACCGCCAGCGGGGCCCCCACGCGGAGTTCTTGGAGACGCCGGGCGGCAGCGGCGGCATCTTGGGGGCGCGGGGCGGCTCCTCGCGCTCTTCCCGCTCGGCGTCGTAGGCGCTGAGCATCTCCGGGGTGAGCACGGGGATCTGCTCGGTGACCGGGGGGTAGGCCTGCCAGTCGTCGGCGGGGGCGATGCCGGGCGCCCGGTCGGGGCGGCCGGCGGGCTCCTCGGCCCGGTCGCCGTCATCGGCGCCGCCGGGGGCGTCCTCGTCGGCGGGGGCCCGGTCCGCGTCCGGCCGCGGGCCGCCGGCCTCGTCGTCGGGGGCGTCGGCGGGGTCCTCCTCCGCCGGGTCCGCTCCGTGCGGATCCTCCTCGGGGGCGGGCCCGGGCTCGGGTTCGGCTTCCCGGTCGGAGGGCGGGGCGTCCTCGGCGGCGGAAGGGGGCTCGGCGGCCGGAGCGGGGGCGTCCCACCCCTCCCCCGGCTCCTGCTCCTGCTCCTGCTCCGGTTCCCAGAGGGGGCCGGCGTCCCCGGTGTCCTCCGCGGTGCCGGCCGGCTGCGGCAGGGGCTCCTCGAAGGGATCACCGACGAAGGGCTCCCCGGCGGCGGGTGCGGGCTCCTCGGAGTCCGCGCGGGCCTGCGGCGCCGAGGGGGCGGGGAAGGCCGCGGGCGCCTCCGGCGGCGCCGGGGCGGCGGCCTCGGAGACGGCGGACTCCTCGCCCGGCCAGGGAAGCAGCTCCTGGTCCGCGGGGTCCGCGCCGGGGGCGGCCGCGGAGGGTGTTGCGGCGGGCTCCGGGTCGGCGGGGGCGATGCGGGGGAAGGCGCCGGAGGGCGTCTGGGCGGGGGCGGCCAGGCGCCACCAGCGCTCCAGCTCCTCGCCGGTGACCTCGTGGGCGACCTCCAGCCACCCGCTGACCTGGGGGTGGCGGCGGCCCGGGTTCCAGGAGCGGGGGTAGGGCTGCTCGGCCAGGACCAGGACGTGCTCGCCGTCGTGGGTGGGGATGTCGGCGGGCACGCCGTCGTTCCACACCCAGGAGCCGTCCAGGGCGAGCAGGTTCCACCAGCCGCGGACCGGGCCGGCCTGGGGGTCGGGTTCGGCGTCGCGGAAGGCGGCGGTCCAGCGCGGGTCGGGGCGGTGGCCGGGCAGGCCCTGGCCCTCGGGGCCGACCAGGGCGTCGGCGAGCAGGGTGTGCAGCTGGAAGTTGTCGCCGATGCCTTCGAAGAACACCTGGAAGCCGCGGCCGGTGGCGCGGTCCAGGACCAGGGCGGAGGTGGCGCCGGTCATCCGCAGCAGGGCGCGCAGCTCGTCGAACTCGGGCAGGGTGCCGGAGAGCTGGTTGGCGATGGCGATGAGTTCGGCGCTGAGGGCGGCGTCGCCGCGGACGGCTGCGCGGACGCGGTGGTCGCCGAGCATGGTGGCGGCGGCCAGGGCGTGGCGGCGGATGGTCCACCAGCAGATGGTGGCGGTGGTGGCGGTGTCGCCGAGGCGGGCGGCGACCCGCTGCTCGGCCTCGGCGGTGACCTCGTCGGGGTCGGGCGGGGCGCCGGGGCCGGTGGCGTTCCAGGCGTGCAGGAAGACGGTGGCGCCCTGGCCCATGGTGCGCAGCAGCCGCACGATGGTGGTGCCGGCGTCGCCGGGCATGGTGCCGCATTCGACCAGTGCGCCGGCGACGACGCACAGGTCGGCGGTGATGCCGGGTCCGGTGTGCGCGCCTTGCAGCAGGGTGCCCAGGGCCTCCAGGGCCAGTTCCCGTTCTTCGGCGGGGACCTGGTGGGCCCCGCTGTAGACGCGGTGCACGGCGTCGGGGAATCGGTGGGTGTCGGAGGCCACGGAGGCGTCGATCAGCTCCTGGAAGGCGGCTCGAAACTCATCGATCACTCGGGCATCCTTCCATAAAACAGACACGGGGTGGTCACAGGCCGAGACGGGTCACGGCGTTGTCTTCCAGGGGGTTCGCGGTGCGGATGTAGGCGTGGACGGTGCGGGGGTTGGTCCAGCGGCCCTGGCGCATGATCTCGCGGTCGGCGGCGCCGGCGAGGGCGGCCTGGGTGGCGAAGCCGGCGCGCAGCGAGTGGCCGCCGAAGGCGTCGGGGTCCAGGCCGGCGCGGGCGGCGTAGCGCTTGACGAGTTCGGAGACGGCGCGCCCGGACATGGGGCGGGCGGCGATGCGGCCGTGCCGGTCGATCGGGGGGAACAGGGGGCGGGCGGCGCCGTCGGCGAGGGGGGTGGGCAGGGCGGTGTGGCAGCGGTGGGGTGCGCGGGGGTCGGTGGGGGGCGGGTCGTGTTCCAGGGCGGTGCGCAGGGCGGCGGGGCCGCCGTCGCGGTGGGCGGTGAGCAGGTCGGCCCAGTCGGCGTAGGCGCACACCGGGCAGGTGGGGCGGCGGGTGCCGCGGGGCAGGGCGACCTGCTGGTCGCGGCGGGCCTCCTGGTCGGTCTTGGTGGCGTTGAGGCGCAGCAGGAGCATGGGGTCGCCGGTGCGGGGGTCGGTGTCCAGGGCGGTGTCGTCGAAGGTGAGGGCGGCCAGTTCGCTGCGGCGCAGGGCTCCGGCGAATCCGCAGAGCAGGAGGAGGGTGTCGCGGGCGCGGGCGGCGCCGGCGGGGTGGCCGGGGTCGGGGCGCTGCTCCAGCAGGGCGGTGAGGGTGTGCAGCAGGACGGGGCGTTTGCGGCGGGGGGCGGCGCGGCGGCTGCGGCGGATGCCGCGCAGGGTCATCCGGACGACTTCGGAGCGGGTGGGCGAGGGCAGGCCGTGGGCGCCGTGCACGGCGGCGATGGCGGCGGATTTGCGTTCCAGGGTGGAGGGTGACAGGGCCCAGCGGTCGGGGTCGTCGTCGCGGACGGTGTCGGCGGCTGCGGCGAGGTAGACGGCGACGTCGACGGGTTCGGCGGGCAGGCTGGTGCGGTTCTCCGCGGCGCACCAGGCGGCGAAGGCGGTCCAGTCGGCGCGGTAGGCGCGCAGGGTGTTGGGCGATTGGGCGGCCGACAGGTAGCGGGCCAGGGCGTGGGCCTGGTCGTCGTCGAAGCGGGCGCGGACCCGGGCCAGGGCGCGGGTGTCGACCAGGACGCTGGCGGTGACCTGGGTGAGGCGGGTGCGGACCTCGGCGGGCACGGCCAGGGCGCCGGGTTCTCCGTCCGGGTCGGCGCCGGCGGCGGGGTGTGCGCCGGGGCCGTCGGGGTCGTCGGGGGTGCCGGTGCTGTCGTGCGTCGTTTCGCCCACGGTGCACCATGATGGCGCATCCGGGGGGCGGGCCGGTGCAGGCGGGGCGGTGCTGGTGTGTCCGGTGCTCAGCCCAGTCCGCCGCGCAGCGCGTCGAAGAGTTCGGCCGGGGAGCCCAGGGAGAACAGGGCGATGGCGGAGGCGGTGGTGGCCAGGGCGAACATGGCGGCGGCGGTCTTGCGGCGCAGCCAGGCGGCCGCGGCGGCGCCGGCGGCGGGCACGGCCAGGGCGCACACGATGAGGCCGAGCAGGTAGAGGGCGGTGGTGTGCAGGGCGTCGGGGGCGGGGTCGGTCTCGCCCATCAGGGCGAGGCCTTCGGCGAGGACGAGGACGAAGAACAGGGCGGAGCCGATGAGCCACAGCGCGGTGAGCCCGCTCCACAGGGCGATGGGCCAGCGGGGCGGGCCGTCGAGGGGGACGGGGGTGCGGCGGCGGGAGGTTCCGGCCGCCTTCTCCCGTCCGCCTTCGCCGCGGGCCGGGGCGGGCCGGGCCGCCGCGGGGCGGGTGCGCTTGTTCTTGTTCTTCTTCTTGGGTGACATGGGTGTTCTTCCCTGGGCGGGGGCGGCCGGGGTGCGGCGGCCCCCCGCTTCTCGGTGCTGCGGGTGTTCAGGCGGGGCCGGGGGCCAGGTGGATGGCGGTGATGTAGATGAGCGGCCAGGCGAGCAGGGCCAGGCAGCACAGGGCGGCGCGGCGGTCGCCGGCGACGGTGGTGACGGCGGCGGCCAGCAGCGGCAGGCCGGCGGAGGCGGCGAAGCCGAGGGTGTACCACTCGGCGGCGGAGTCGTCGCCGGCGGAGATGGCGTTGAGGTAGCCGATGGGGCCCAGGACGAGGGCGGCCACGGCCAGGACCGCGGCGACGATGCGGATGCCCGCGGGGTGGCGGGTGTTGGAGCCGGGGGCGCCGCCGGGGCGGCCGCCGTTGTCAGCCGGTGGCACGGTTCGCGTTCCCTTCGGGGGCTCGTAGGGGCGCGGGGGACGTCGGTGGCGGGGCGGGTGTGTCCAGCACGGTGACGCGTGTGCCTTTCAGCCGGAACGGCGGGAGGGTGCGGGAAGGAGGAAAGGAAGGGGCGGGTTCGCGAACGCGGCCCGCGGTGCAAGGCATGCTACCGCCGACGGGGGCCGTTGGGACCGGTGGCGTGCTGTGTCCCGGCGCACCCGGGGCGGGGTTTCAGCGGGCGGCGGTGAATTCGGGGGCGGTGAGGCCCAGGACCGCGGTGTCGTGGTGGCGGCCGGCGAAGAAGTCGTGGTCGCGCAGCAGGCCCTCCCGGGTGAAGCCCGGGCCCAGGTGCAGCGCCAGGGAGGCGGTGTTGGAGGCGAGGATGCGGGCTTCGCACTTGTGGTGGCGGCGCTCGCCGAACATGTAGGCCGGCAGCAGGCGCAGGGCTTGGGAGGCGTGGCCGCTGCGGCGGTGGGCGGCGGTGACGGCGATGCCGTGCTGGAACAGCCCGGTGCGGGGGTCGGCGTGGTCGACGGAGACGGCGCCCACGGGGGTGCCGTCCAGGGCCTCGATGACCAGGCGGAAGGTGTCGCCGTCGGGGTCGGCGGCGGTCCAGGCCCGGTAGCCCTCTTCGGAGCGGGGCGGGTGGACGGCGTCGAGGCCGCGCTGCAGGGCGGTGTCGGCGTCCATCTCCTGGAACAGGCGCCGGTCGCCCGGTTCCACGCCGCGCAGCCGGGTGGTGCGCCCTGTCCATTGCCGGTCCATGCGCGCAGTCCAGCGGAGGCCGGTGCGGGGCGTCCAGTGGTTTTCCGGCGGGGCGGTGCCGGGCGCCGGCCCCTTCCTTCGGGGGTCAGTCGCCGGTGTGCAGGGCGGCGTCGAGGATCGGTTCGGGGCGGGCCCACAGCAGGGAGCCGCCGGCGTCGGGGTGGGTGTGCAGGCGGGCGGTGGGGATGCGGGAGGCCAGGGTGCGGCACCGGTCGGGCGAGTGGGCGTGGTCGTGGGCGCCGTAGTGGATGGAGACCGGGACGGTGATGCGGTCCAGGTCGAGGTTCCAGGGGGACATGGCCAGCACGGTGTCGGCGGGGTAGCCGGACGGGCCGCCGGCGATGCCCTCGTCCAGGGCGGCGCGGAACATGCGCCGGAAGGCGGGGTCGGTGTAGACGGGGGCGTCGCAGGGCGGGTGGGAGCCCAGGACCATGTCGAACAGGCCGTCGGCGGTGTAGTCGGCGAAGGCGCGGGCGGCCTGTTCGGGGTCGGCGGCCACGTTCGCCAGCAGGTTCTGGAAGTGGTCGGGCAGCAGGGGGCGCAGGGCGGGGTGGGCGGCCTCGTCGGCGGGCGAGGCCAGGACCAGGCGGGTGGCGGCGCCGGCCAGGGCGGCGGCCAGGGCGAAGGGGGCGCCCTGGGAGTTGGCGACGAGGGGGGCGGGGCCGCCGGCGGCGGTGCGGGCCAGGTGGGCGAGGTCGGCGCCGACGCTGCGCAGGGTCTTGGCGGGGTCGGGGGTGGAGGCGCCCAGGCCGGGCCGGTCGATGGAGATGAGCCGGATGCCGCGGCGGTGCGGCAGGGGGCCGCCGAAGCTCATCCGCCGCCCGCTGGCGGCGCCGGGCAGGAACAGCACGGGGGTGCCGTCGGGGTCGCCGTATTCGGCGTAGGCCAGGGTGCGGCCGTCGGGCAGGGTCACGGAGCCGGTGGCGGCCGGGGCGGTGTCGTGGTGCATGGCGGGGATGGTAGCGGCGGGTGCGGGGGCGGCGCCCGTCTTTTTTCTGCGTCGGCGCCGGTCAGCGCCTTGGAGGCCGGCGGGAGGGGGCGGGGGTGCGGGTTGCGGCCCCTCCCCTGTTCCGCGTCGGCGGGCCGGCGGCCCGAAGGGCCTCCGTTGAGGGCGGTGGTGGGCGACGGGCAGAAGAATCCGCGCCCCGCAGGGGCTCCGTTGAGGGCGGTGGTGGGCGACGGGCGGGTCAGGTGGCCGGGGGCCAGGGTTCGGCACGGTCGCACAGGCCGGCGAAGCCGGCCAGGACGCGCAGGTCGCCGATGCTGCGGGGGGCGGCGGCGAGCAGGTCCGGGGAGTAGACCAGGGCGGCGACGAGCTGGGCGCGGGACAGGGCGACGTTGAGCCGGTTGCGGGAGAGCACGAAGTCCAGGCCGCGGGTGAGGTCGGCGGCCGAGGAGGCGGTCATGGAGCAGATGACGGCGGGCGCCTCCTGGCCCTGGAACCGGTCGACGGTGCCCACCCGCACGTCCTCCAGTCCGGCCTGGGACAGGGCGCGGCGCAGGGCGCGCACCTGCATGTTGTAGGGGGCGACGACCAGGACGTCCTCGGCGGTGAGTTCGCGGGGGGCGGTGGCGCCGGGTTCGGTGACGGTGCGGCCGACGAGGTGGGCGGCGATCGCGACGACCTGGTCGACCTCTTCGGGGCTGTGGGTGGTGCGGCCCTGGTGGGTGACGGGGGCGGCGTACAGGCCGGCGGGGACGCCGTCGATGCGGCGCAGGGCGGCGGAGGGGTGGGCGTGCAGCATGCCGCGGTAGGACAGGTCGGAGACGGGGGCGCACACGGCGGGGTGCATGCGGCGGGTGCGGTCCAGGAAGTAGCCCAGGTCGGGGCCGATGATCTCGGCGCCGCCGACGAGGTGCTCCAGGGCGGAGGCGGCGGCGCCCTCGCCGTGGGAGCCCTGGACGACCTGGGGCAGCTGCTGGGGGTCGCCGAGCAGGACGAGGTTGCGGGCGGCGGTGGACACCGCGAGGGTGTCGGCCAGGGAGAACTGTCCGGCCTCGTCGATGATGAGGACGTCGAAGGGGTCGGCGGACAGGGCCTCGTTGGCGAAGTTCCAGGCGGTGCCGCCGACGAGGTGGCCGGGGCCGGCGGCGGTGCGCCAGGCGGCCAGGGCCTTGACGGTGGAGGGCTGCTCCCAGGGGGCGTCGGGGTCGGCCTTGCGGCCGGAGGGGCGTTTGGCGCAGGGCAGCGGGGCGCCGTCGCGGCGGGCGGCGGCCAGGGCGGCGCGCAGCACGTTCTCCACGGCCTTGTGGCTGGTGGAGCAGACGCCGATGGTGAGGCCGCGGTCGGACAGGTCGCGGATGAGGCGGGCGGCGAGGTAGGTCTTGCCGGCGCCGGGCGGGCCCTGCACGGCGAGGTAGGAGCCGTCCAGGAGCCGCACGGCGCGGATGGCGGCGGCGACGGTGTCGGGGGTGCCGTCGGGGGCGGGGTGGTCGGCGGGGTCGGGCAGGGGGGCGTTGCCGGTGAGCCGGGGGCGGGCGCGGCGCAGCAGGTCCAGGCCGGGGCCGGGCGGCAGGTCGGGCAGGCCGGGGATGGCGGTCTCGGTCAGGGTCCACAGCGCGGCGTCCTTGGGGGCGGAGCGGACGGGGGCTCCGGGCAGGGCGGCGGCGGGGGCGCGGGCGTAGGTGTCGGCGGGGTCGCTGGTCTCGGTGAGGGTGAGGGCCTCGGCGGTGGCGGCGGTGACCTCGGCGTCGACGGCGTCGGAGGGCTGTCCGGGCGGGCCGGGGTAGAGCAGGCGGATCTTGTCGCCGGCGGTGAAGGGGTGGGGGCGGGCGGGGTCGGCGCGCAGCTGCACTTCGCGGCGGGATTTGCGCTGGCGGCCGGTGGGTTCCTGCCATTCGCCGGTGCGGACGCGGACGGGCACCAGGCAGTCGTTGTCGGTTTCGAGTTCTTCCAGGGGCGCCGAGAGGCGGCGGAAGAAGTCCCACCAGGAGGGGTTCTCTTCGCGGCGGTAGTAGCCGGCGAGGGCGGCCAGCAGGGCGCGGGAGGCCTGGGCGGGGGTGCGGTCGGCGGGGTCGGGGGCGACGCCGTCGAGGAGGGGGGCGGTGAGGGCGCGCAGGCGGGCTTCGGCGTCTTCGCGGGCGCGGCGGCGTTCGGCGGCGCGCTCGTCGGCGTCGTCGGGGGCGGCCTCGCCCTGGTGGGCGGGGCGGGCGGTGATGCCGTGGTCGGTGCGCAGTTCTTCGAGCCAGTCGCGCAGGCGGGCGGTGGAGTCGCAGTCGTCGCGGTTGTAGTCGGCGATCTCGTCGAGGATCTTGGCGGCGCGCAGGTGGTCGCCTTCGGCGGCGGCGGCGAGGTGTTCGGCGTAGGCGTCGATGCTGGAGGCGGCGGTGGTGACGCCGCCGCTGCGGGCGGTGTCGAGGTAGAGGGGTTCGAGGTATTTGATGGAGTAGGAGCGCTGGGAGACGCGCAGGCTCTTTTTGACCACGGTGAACAGGTCGACCAGGCGGCGGTGGCGCAGGAGTTCGTCGACCTCGGTCTCGCGGGTGCCGAATTCGGCGGCCAGGAGTTTGAGCCGGTCGGCCTCGTAGGAGGCGTAGTGGTAGATGTGGGCGCCGGGGTCGCGGTCGATGCGTTCGACGGCGAAGTCGACGAAGGCTTCGAAGGCCTGCTTCTCCTGGGTGCGGTCGTGGGCCCAGAAGGCGTGGAAGCGCTCGGTGCCGGTGTGGTCGGCGGCGGTGGCGCCGAAGAGGTATTCCAGGCCGCGTTCGCCGGCGCCGGTGTGGTGGTAGGGGTAGCCCTCCATGTCGAAGAAGACGTCGCCGGGGCTGGGGGCGGGCAGGGAGGCCAGGCCGTCGGGCGAGTGGACTTCGGCGATGACCGACCCTTGGGGGTCGGTGTCGGTGCGGGTGGCGTCCTGGCGGACCTGGAGGGCGGCCTGGGCGCGCAGCCGGTCGTAGGAGTGGCGGGGCAGGGCGGCGGGGCGGTCGGTGTCGGTGGCGGCGGCCAGTGCGTCGATGGTGGGCAGGCCGGCGTCGGTGAGTTTGCGGGCCTGGTCGGTGCGGATTCCGGCGACCAGGGAGAGGTGGCGGGCGCCGGTGCGGCCTTCGGTGCACAGGGCGGCGTAGCCGCAGCCGTCGCAGGCGGGGCGGGGTTCGCCCCACAGCGGGTTCGGCAGGTGCAGGTCGGCGGGGTCGAGGGGGTGGCCTGCGGGGGTGGTGAGGCGGTGGGTGAGGCGGCGGGTGATGGTGCGCAGGACGGGGGTGAACTCGGCGGCGCGGTGGGTGTGGGTGGTGCCGTCGCCGGTGATGAGGTGCATGTGCTCGGGGGCGGGGGCGCCGGTGTCGGTGAGGGCCTGGGCGTAGGCGGCCAGCTGCAGGACGGCGGAGGGGCCGGGGCGGCGGGCGAGTTTGGTGTCGTGGGGTTCGTAGCGGCGGGGGTCGGCGCCGTCGACGGTGCGGCCGGTGGCGGGGTCCACCGCGGTGCTGATGAGGAAGTCGGCGCGGCCGTGGAAGGCGACGCCGGGGGCCAGGCGGTGGTAGAAGGCGCCCTGGTAGACGACGGGGGCGCCGTCGGCCATGGCCTGGGCGGTGGCGCGGGCGGCGCGGAGCATGTCGTCGTGGCCGGGGTGGGGGTCGTCGACGGCGATGACGGCGTCGTCGCCGAAGAGGGTGCGCAGCCGGTCCAGTTCGGCGCGTTCGTGCTCGTGGCCGTGCTGGGCGATGAGGGGGTCGATGTCGGCGGGGGCGGGTGCGCCGGGGAGTTTCGCGGCCAGTGCGGTCTTGAGTGCGCTGCGGTGGTCGCACTCCATGGCGTCGACCAGGTCGGTGGGTGAGATGACCCAGCCCGCCTCGTTGCGGAACACGTGAGCCGCCCCTTTCCCGCCGGTCCCTGTTCTCTCTGCCGTTTCGGCTCGTGGGGCATTGTGCCACCACCGGGGGTCACCGGGGGCCGCCTCGGCGGGGGTGTGTCCGTACGGGTGCGGCCCCGGGGCGGGTGCCCCGGGGCCGCGTGGAGAGGAGAGGAGGAAGGGGCGGGTCAGCCCACGACCTTCCACTCGACGTCGGCGACGCCCTGGGCGGTGCTGGCGATGCTCTGGAAGGAGGCGGTGGACAGGTCCAGGCAGCGGCCCTCGACGAAGGGGCCGCGGTCGTTGATGGTGACGGTGACCGACTTGCCGTTGGCGGTGTTGGTGACCTCGACCTGGGTGCCGAAGGGCAGCTCCTTGTGGGCGGCGGTCATGGCGCCGGGGTCGAAGGCTTCGCCGCTGGCGGTGAGGCTGCCTTCGCCGTACATGGAGGCCTGGCAGGTGCCGCCCTGGCCGCCGGAGGATCCGGCGGTGTCGTCGGCGGCGGCGGTGGCGGCGCCGGCGGCGCCGAGGGTGGCGCCGGCGAGGGCGGTGACGGCCAGGGCGCGCTTGGTCGCACGCTGAAGGGCGGAGCTGCGGGAAGGCGTGTGGTTACCCACTGGAGATTGTTCCTTCGAACGGGAGTCACGAGATCGGCTGCGCGGGGATCGGCCCGCCTGGGGCGGGGCCGGGCGCTCGTCTCGGCGGCGCAGCGGGCCGCCCGGGTCCAGGGGCGGCGGGTATTGGCTGGTCAGGGCCGCAGGGGTGCGGTGGCCAGCGGATGCGACCCTAAATCATCACGGGCAGGTAACGGAAACCGAAACCCGGGGTTTGTGCTGGTTGTCACAGGTGCCGGGGGTGGGTGGGAGCCGCCCGGTGCGTTCCGGATCGCCCGCACCGCAGGGGTTCGCGGGGATGTGCGGGGCGTCCGGGCGGGGCGGGCGCGGAAAGCGGGGGCGGCCGCGGCCCCGGGGAGGGTCGGGTGCGGGTCGCGGGTTGCGCGGGTGTGAGCAAAGACACCGGCAAGGAAGAGGGGTGCGGCCGGGCGCCGGGCCGGGGAAGGAGCGGCGCACCGGTCCCGGGGCGGCCCCTTCCCGGCGCCCGCTCCGAGGGGCCTTCGGAAGGGCCGCCCGGCGCACCGCGGGCGGCCGGGGCGGTGCGCGGCCGCCGAGGTGCGCCGGCGGGGCCCCTCCTCCCCCGGCGCGGCGTCCCGCCGCCGGGCCCCGGGGGCGCGGCAGGAGGCGCCGCCGGCCCGGAGCCGCAGCCCGGACCGCCCTCCGGCGGCGGACCCCGGTGCCGCGCGGTGGAGCGCTTCCGGGCGGCGCCCGGCGCCTACCCGGTGGTCCGGTCGGCCCCCCGGGCCTCGGGCCGCGCCTCGGGGCGCGGGCCGGGCAGCGGGTGCGGGGGCCGGCCGCGGCGGGGCGGCGGGCCGCCGGGGAACAGCGCCGCGGCCGGGTCGGGCAGGTCGACGCCGTTGAGGGCGGCCGCCGCCCGGGACAGGGCCGGGGTGTCCAGGTGGCCGCCGGTGGCGCGGATCGCCGAGCGCAGTGCCTGCACCACGTCGGCGCCGCAGGCCAGGGCGGCGTAGTGGGCGGCCACCGCCGGGGTGCGGGACTGGCCCGCCGCGCAGTGCAGCAGCACCCGCTTGCCCTCCGCGCGCAGCCCGGCCAGGGCGGAGGCGGCCTCGTCCAGCACGAAGTGCAGGTTGAGGTTGACGTCCTCGGCGTCGGCCAGCCACACCTCGACCCGGTCGCGGGCCGGCAGCCAGGACGCCGTCTCGCCGGGGCCGAGCCGGTTGAGGGAGACGACCGCGTCCACTTCGGGGGCCGAGCGCAGGTAGGAGAGGTTGCCCAGGACCACCCCGGGGTCGTGCGGGTGGGGGGTGTGGAAGGGCTGCTCGATGGAGGGGTGCAGGCCGGTGTGGGCGCCGTCGCTCTCCGGCCAGGCCCCGGGGGCGCTGCCGCGGGCCAGCACGACGGCGCGGGTGATCAGGGTGCGCGGCGAGGTGATGTCGGTCAGGCGCCGCTGGGCCTGGAGCGGGACGCCGGAGGCGCCCCACCGGGCGCCGGCCATCGCCCCGGCGTACATCGCGGCCTCGTCCCCGCCGGCGGCGTAGGCCCGCCACACCGCTTCGACCAGCTGGGAGCAGGGGAACACGGCCCGGGCGGGCTCCAGGGCGGGGACGGGGGCGGTGCGGGCGGCGGCCCAGCCGGCGCCCAGCGGGGTGTTCGGGGAGGCGGCGGGGTCGGGCGGGGGGATCTCGCCGTGGGCGACGGTGGCGCGCAGGGCGCGGGCCCAGGACAGCTCGGGGGCGGTGTCCACGGCCTTGGTGATCGCGGAGGGGTCGCGGAGGCCGTGCAGGGCGGTGGCCACCAGCCAGGCCAGCAGGGCGGGGCCGGTGCCGTCGCCGTCGGGGTGGGCGGCCTCCTTCGCCATCGCGGGGGGCGCCCCCACGATGCAGGCGGCCGCGGCCGCGCCCAGCCAGGCGCCGGCCGCGCGGTCGTGGCGGGGGTCGTTGCGGTGCCAGGGGGAGGCGGAGGGGCTCGGCCGGGGGTCGGGCGTGGCGGGCATCAGGGGGCTCCTCAACGGGGTGGGCGCCGCGGCCGTCTTCTCTTATGCCCTCTAGAGATCCGGTCACCGCGGGTTTGCCGCATCCGGCCACCGGCCCCCGGGGGGGCGGTTCCGGGAGGGGGCTGCGGTGGCCGGCGCGGAGCGGCCCGTGCGGGAGGGGCCCCGGCCCGGTCGCGGCGGCGGCCGGGCGCGCGCCGCCCGGCGCCCTTGCGGGCGCTCCTCTGCGAGGCGTCCGGGCCCTTCGGGTCCGGGGCGGAGCGGCGGCGCGCCGGGGGTCCGGCGGGCGGCGCGTGTCCGTTCTCGTTCGGCCTGCTCCCCGCGCACGGCGCCGACCGGGGCGTCGGGCAGACGGGGCGGGGCGGGCCGCCCCGGGACCCCGGACGGTCCGCCGGCCACCGCGCCCCGTCCCGCCCGGCCGGGAGCGGGCGGTTCGGAACAGGACCGGCAGGACCGGGTGGGCCGCGCGCGGGAGGAGCCCGCGCCTTCGGTGCCGGGCCCGATCGCCGCCGGAGGCCCCGCCCGGCCGGGCGCCGGTCTCAGCAGGCGGCGGGGGCCGGGTGGGAGGAGCGGGCCCGGTGGTAGCGCAGGGCCAGGGCCTCGGCGATGCCGGCGTCGGGGCGGTCGGGGGTGCACAGCGGGGCGGTGACGGCGTCGGCCCCGCATTCGGCCAGGCGGGTGTGGAACAGGCCGGGCGCCAGCAGCCAGGAGGCCGCCCACACCCGGCCGCCGTGGCGGCGGCGCAGCCGGGCCGCGGTCTGGGCGGCGGTGGGGGCCGCGGTGGCGATGAACCCCGGTTCGACGGGGGCGCCCACCAGGGCGGACAGTACCCGGGCGGCGGTGGCGGCCTCGGCGAGGGCGTGCGGGTCGGAGGACCCGGCGGCGGCCAGCACCACCGGTTCGCCGGGGCGGTGGCCGGCTTCGCGCAGCCGCCGGGCCGCGGCCCGCACCGTGCGGGGCTCGCCGTCCAGGGCGGGGGCCACCGGGACCCCGGCGCAGCCGGCCCGCGCCAGCTGGGCGGGGATGTCGGTGCGCACGTGGTAGCCGGAGGCCAGGAACGCCGGCACCACCACGGCCGCTCCCCCGGCCTCGGCGGCGGCGGAGCCGACGTCGGGTGCGGCGATGTCGGCGTAGCCCACCCGCACCCGGGCGCCGGAGGCGTGCGCGGTGGCCCGGGCCAGGGCGTCGGTGGCGGCGGCGGCGCGGGGGTCGCGGGAGCCGTGCACGGCCAGCACCAGCACGGGCGCTGCGGCGGGCGGGCGGTGGGTCATGGCTGCCTCCGGGTGTCGCGGGCGGGCGCGGGGTCGCGGGCGGTCAGGTCTGCGGGGGCGGGCAGGGCGCCGTCTCCAGGGCCAGGCGGTAGCCGCGCTTGACGACGGTCTGGATCATCTGCGGGCGGCCCAGGGCGGTGCGCAGCCGGGCGACGGCGGTCTCCACGGCGTGGGCGTCGGCGTCGGGGCCCAGGGCGGCCAGGAGCTCTTCGCGGGGGCGCACCCGGCCGGGGCGGGCGGCCAGTTCGCGCAGCAGCCGCATCAGGGCGGGGCTGAGCGGGCGCAGCGCCCCGTCGACTTCGGCGGCGCGGCCGCGCAGCCGCAGGGTGTGCCCGGCGACGGGCAGGGCGGGGGCGCGGCGGGGCAGTTCCTCGGCGAGGTGGCGGACCAGGGCGCCGATCCGGCCGCGGGCGGGCCACAGGGCGGGGACGTCCTGGTCGAGCAGGGGTGCGGCGGTGACCGGGCCGACGCAGGCGGCCAGGGGGCGGGCCTGGTGCAGGGCGTGCAGCAGGGGGCGGTGGGCACCGGTGGCGCGGGCGCGCTGCAGCAGCCCGGCGGCGGCGGGGGCGCTGGTGAAGGCGAGGGCGTCGATGTCGCCGGCGGCGGCGTCGTCGATGAGGCGGTCCAGGGGGGCGGTGTCGGCGGGGGCGGTCCACCGGTAGACGGGGACGCCGACGACGTCGGCGCCGGCCATCCGCAGCGCCGCGCAGAAGTCGGGCAGGGGTTCGCCGTGCAGCTGGACGGCGATGCGCAGCCCTTCGACGCCGTCGCGCAGCAGGTGGTCCAGGACCTCGGCGGAGGATTCGGAGGGCGGGGACCACTCCTCGGTGAGGCCGGCGGCGCGGATGGCGCCCTTGGCCTTGGGGCCGCGGGCCAGCAGCCGGGCGGTGCGCATGGCGCGGGTGAGGGGTTCGGCCAGCCCCCAGGTCTCGCAGGCCTCCAGCCAGCCGCGGAAGCCGATGCCGGTGGTGGCGACGACGATGTCGGCGGGGTGGCCGATGAGGTCGCGGGAGGCGGCGGCCAGGGCCCGGTCGTCGCTGAGGGGGACGATGCGCAGGGCCGGGGCGCACACCACCTCGGCGCCCTTGCGGCGCAGCATGGCGGCCAGCTCCTCGGCGCGGCGGGCGGCGGTGACGCCGACGGTGTAGCCGGCCAGGGGCGCGGGGCCCGCCGGGTCGGCGGGGCCGGTGCGGTGGTCGGGTGCGGCCGGTCGGGTGGCGGCGGTCATCGGTTCTCCTCGGGTGGCCGCCCCGGGGTGCGGGGCGGGTCCTCGGCCCGGAGCGGCGCTGCTCGCGGCGGGGTGCGGTGGGTGCGGTCCCGGCCGGCCCCCGGGGCCTCGGGGCCGGGGGCCCTGCCGTTCAGAGCGGCCGGGCGCCGACGTAGACGCGGCCGCCGTCCTCGCGGACGGGGTAGGCGGCCAGCCGCACGGCGGGGTCGTCCAGGCTGGCGCCGGTGCGCAGCGCGAAGCGGTGCTTGAGCATGGGCGAGGCGACGGTGGGTTCGCCGGCGCGGTCGCCGACGATGCCGCGGGACAGCACCGCCGCGCCGGTGAAGGGGTCGGTGTTGTCCAGTGCGTACAGTGCGCCGTCGTGGGTGCGGAACAGGGCGGCCTGGGCGCCGCCGGGCAGCAGCACGGCCACCCCGCGTTCGGGCTGGAGCCGGTGCGAGGCGCAGGCGGGCACCCAGGCGGGTGCGGCGGGGCGGGCCGGGGCGGTGGTCGGTGCGGTCATGGCGGTTCCTCCGGGCGGTGGGTCAGGTGCGGGCCGGGGCGGCGGGCATGCCCAGGTGGACCGGGGCGGCCGGGACCGGCTGGTCGCGCACGGTGGTGAAGGAGATGGTGGGGTCGGGCGCCTGGGGGGCGTTGCTGAAGGAGGCGAACCGGGCGAGTTTGTCGGGGTCCTCCAGGACGCCGCGCCATTCGTCGCGGTAGCCGGCGACGTGGGCGGCCATGTCGGCCTCCAGGTCGGCGGCGATGCCCAGGGCGTCGTCGACGACGACGGCGCGCACGCGGTCCAGGCCGCCGTCCAGGGTCTCCAGCCAGGCGGCGGTGCGCTGCAGCCGGTCGGCGGTGCGGATGTAGAACATCAGGAACCGGTCGATGCAGCGGACGAGGCCGGTGTCGTCGAGGTCGGAGGCGAGCAGGCGGGCGTGGCGGGGGGTGAAGCCGCCGTTGCCGCCGACGTAGAGGTTCCAGCCCTTGTCGGTGGCGATGACGCCGACGTCCTTGCTGCGGGCTTCGGCGCATTCCCGGGCGCAGCCGGAGACGGCGGCCTTGATCTTGTGCGGGGCGCGCAGCCCGCGGTAGCGCAGTTCCAGGTCGATGGCCATGGTGACGGAGTCCTGCACGCCGTAGCGGCACCAGGTGGTGCCCACGCAGGATTTGACGGTGCGCAGCGCCTTGCCGTAGGCGTGGCCGGATTCGAAGCCGGCGTCGACCAGGCGGGCCCAGATGGCGGGCAGCTGCTCGACGCGGGCGCCGAGCAGGTCGATGCGCTGGCCGCCGGTGATCTTGGTGTAGAGGCCGAAGTCGCGGGCGACCTCGCCGATGGTGATGAGCCGGTCGGGGGTGATCTCCCCGCCGGGGATGCGCGGCACCACCGAGTAGGTGCCGTTGCGCTGCAGGTTGGCGAGGAAGTGGTCGTTGGTGTCCTGCAGGGCGGCCTGCTCGCCGGCGAGGATGTGGCCGTTGCCCAGTGAGGCGAGGATGGAGGCGACGGCGGGTTTGCACACGTCGCAGCCGCGGCCGGTGCCGTGCCGGGCGATGAGTTCGGAGAAGGTGGTGATGCCGGTGGCGCGGGCGATCTCCATGAGTTCGGCGCGGGAGCGGGTGAAGTGCTCGCACAGCGCGGTGGACTGCTCCACCCCGGCGTCGGCCAGGAGGGTCTTGAGCATCGGGACGCAGGAGCCGCAGCTGGTGCCGGCGCAGGTGGCGGCCTTGAGGGCGGGCACGTCGGCGGCGCCGCCGTCGATGGCGGCGCGCAGGTCGCCCTTGGTGACGGCGTTGCAGGAGCAGATCTGGGCGTCGTCGGGCAGCGCGGAGGGGCCGGCGGTGTCGGCGCCGGCCGGGGAGATCAGCGCCAGCGGGTCGCCGGGCAGCGCCCGGCCGACCAGGGGGCGCAGTGCGGCGTATGCGGTGGCGTCGCCGACCAGCACCCCGCCCAGCAGGGTGGAGGCGTCGTCGGAGACGACGAGTTTGGCGTAGCGGCGGGAGGCGGCGTCGTTGACGACGACGTCCAGGGCGCCTTCGGTGCGGCCGTGGGCGTCGCCGAAGCTGGCGACGTCGACGCCGAGGAGTTTGAGTTTGGTGGAGGAGTCGGCGCCGGTGAAGGCGGCGGTGCCGCCGAGGAGCCGGTCGGCGACGGTGTCGGCCATGGCGTTGGCGGGGGCGAGCAGGCCGTGGACGGTGCCGTTGTGGCTGGCGCATTCGCCGATGGCGTAGACGGCGGGGTCGCTGGTGCGGCAGGCGTCGTCGACGGCGGCGCCGCCGCGCGGGCCCAGGTCCAGGCCGGCGGCGCGGGCCAGGTCGTCGCGGGGGCGGATGCCGGCGGAGAAGACGACGACCTGGGCGGGCAGGGAGGTGCCGTCCAGGTCGAGGGCGGCGGCGCGGCCGCCGGGGCCGGGCAGGATCGCGGTGGTGGCGGTGCCGGTGTGGGCGGTGACGCCGAGGTCGGCGACCATGCGGGCGAGGAGCGCGGCGGCGCCCTGGTCGATCTGGGCGGGCATCAGGTGGGGGGCGAGTTCGACGACGTGGGTGTCCAGGCCGAGCAGGCGCAGGGCGTTGGCGGCCTCCAGGCCGAGCAGGCCGCCGCCGATGACGGCGCCGGTGGCGGCGGTGCGGGCGGAGGCGGTGATGGCGTCCAGGTCGTCGATGGTGCGGTAGGGGTGGCAGCCGGGCAGGTCGGCGCCGGGCACCGGGGGGATGAACGGGGCGGAGCCGGTGGCCAGCACCAGGGCGTCGTAGCCCAGGACGGCGCCGGCGGAGGTGGTGACGGTCTTGGCGGCCCGGTCGATGGCGGTGGCGCGTTCGCCGGTGCGGATCTCGGCGCGGCCGGACAGGTCGGCCAGGGCCAGGTCGGTTTCGGTGGCGCCGTCGAAGTAGGTGGAGAGGGCGACCCGGTCGTAGGCGGGGCGGGGCTCCTCGCCGATGGCGGTGGCGTGCCAGACGCCGGCGGTGTCGGCGCGGGTGAGGGCGTCGATGAGGCGGTGGGCGGCCATGCCGTTGCCGATGACGATGAGTCGTGCCATGCGGGTGGGTCCTCTTCCTGGCGTCGCACGGTGCCGCCCGGGTGCGGGTGCGGTCGGTTCCCACGTAATCCGCACCGGGTTTCGGGTTCGTCAGCCGGAGATGACCGGGGTGTTTCGTTGTGCTGTCAGCGCTGGTCAACGCGGAGTGAGCGGAGCCGGGGCGCGGGCGGGTCGGGAATCGGGCGGCTCTGATCGCGGGGGCGGGGAGCCGATTCGGCGGTGATCGGCGGAAAACGCCGCGCGGTCGAACGCGGGTTCGGATACTGGTTCCCGTGAACGCTTGGAGGCATCATGTCTGTCATGAGCATCGGGGAGACGCAGCCGCCGGATCGGCCGCTGACCGTGGAGGATCTGGAGCGCATGCCCGACGACGGCAGGCGCTACGAGCTGGCCGACGGGAGGCTCGACGTGTCCCCCGCGCCTAAGGTGAGCCACAACATCGCTGCGGGCAGGTTGGAGTGGCACCTGAACAACCACTTGCCTGAGGGCTGCATGGCCGTCCACGAGGTAGGCATCAACCTCGATGCCGACCGTACCCGGTACCGCATCCCCGACCTTGCGGTCTTCCGCGAGGAAGACTACTGCTACGACGACGATGAGTACTTCGACCGGCCTCCTCTGCTCGCGGTGGAGGTCCTTTCCCCCGAGAGCGTCCTACGCGACCACAACACCAAGCGCAGGGAATACGCCGAGTTCGGCATCGGGGCGTACTGGATCGTCAGTCCTTTCCGCGAGAAGCCGGGCATCACCGAGCTCCGCCTGGAGGGCGGCGTCTACCAGGAAGCGGCCGTGGTCTACGGCACCGACGTCTTCACCACCGAGGCCCCCTTCTCCGTGTCGGTCGTCCCGTACTGGCTGATCGGCATGGACGGCGACTGGCAGAAGCACATCGGCGGCCCCGGCGGGGAGCCCCGGCAGGACTGAGCGGGGCGGACAGGGTGAGGGCCGGCTACTCCGGGCGGTGGCAGACCGCCTCGACGTTGTTGCCGTCGGGGTCGCGGACGAACGCGCCGAAGTAGTGCTCGTGGTACTCCGGCCACACCCGCGGCTCGTGCAGCACCTCGGCGCCGGCGGCCACGGCCGTGTCGAAGAAGGCGGTGACGGCGGCGCGGTCGGCGGCGGCGAACGCGATGTGGGCCTCCCGGGCCGGGGCGCCGCTCTCGGCGGCCGAGATCCAGAAGTCGGGGTGGTCGGTGCCGTAGCCGATGGCCACGTCGTAGTCGAGCAGGCGGCGCGCGCCCAGCGGGGCCAGCACCGCGTCGTAGAACTCCGCGCTCACCCGCAGGTCGGCGGTTTGGATTCCGAGGTGGTCCAGCATGGGCCGAGTCTGCCACCCGGGTACGACGGCGCGGCCGCGCACCGCCGCACCGGTGCGCCGGGCCCGCGCCGACCCCGGCGGCGTGTCCTCGCCGAGCACGGTGAACCGGCGCTCGGCCCGCGGCCCGTCCCGTCGCCCCCGGCGCGGGGCCGGCGGCGGGGGTCAGCGGGCCGCGGCCGCCTCCTTCTCCCCTCGGGGCGCGTCGTCCTCCCGGCCCGAGCCCAGGCCCGCGAGGATCGCGTCGACGTCGCGGACGCACCCGCCGCAGCCGGTGGTGGCCCGGGTGGCCTCGGCGACGGCGGTCCGGGTGCGGGCCCCGTCCAGCCAGGCCCGCTCGATGCCGGTGCGGGTGACCGCGTTGCACCGGCACACCGGCGCCTCCTCCTCGGCCCCGGCGCCCTCCGGGGCGGCGGCCGGCGCGCCCTGCAGCAGGCCCAGCCGGTCCTCGGGCACCGGGGCGCCCGCCTCGAACAGCCGGGACACCTCCGGTGCGGCGTCGGGGAAGCCGAGCAGCACCGCGCCGGCGATCCGGTCGCCGCGCAGGTTGAGCCGGGCGTAGCGGCCCCGGCCCGGGTCGCTGACGGTGACCGTCTGCGCCTCCCCTTCGGCGCCGGGGTTCCCGCCGGGTCCGGGCTCCGCGGGGTCGGCCTCGCCCATCGCGGTCAGGTCGATGCCGGTGGCCTTGAGCCGGGTGAGCGGGCGGGCACCGGTGTAGCGGGCCGCCGGGTCGGCGCCGGTGAGCAGGTCGGCCAGGGCGGCGGCCTGCTCGTAGCCGGGCCGGACCAGGCCGGCGCCGCCGGCGGGGTGGCGGGCGCAGTCGCCGATGGCGTGGATGCGCGGGTCGCTGGTGGACAGCCGGTCGTCGACGAGGACCCCGCCGTCCACCGCCAGCCCGGCGGCCTCGGCCAGCGCGGTGGCCGGGCGCACCCCGGCGGTGACCACCACGGCGTCGCCGGGCAGCACCCGGCCGTCGTCCAGCTCCAGGCCGGTGCCGGGCGCCCAGCGGGCCGCCACCCGCCAGGAGTGCACCGCCACGCCCAGCGCGGTGTAGGCGCGGGCGAGGACCTCGGCGGCGGCGCGGTCGATCTGGCGGCGCATGATCCAGGGGGAGGACTCCACCACCGACACCCGGGCGCCGGCGGCGGCCAGCGCGCGGGCGGTCTCCAGCCCCAGCACTCCCCCGCCGAGCACGACGACGGGCGCGCCGGGGCGCACCAGGGCCCGCAGCCGGCGGCAGTCGGCCAGGTCGCGCAGGGCGGTGACGCCGTCCCCGGGGCCGCCGTCGGGGGCGCGCAGCCCCTCCAGCGGCGGCAGGGCGGCCCGGGCGCCGGTGGCCAGCACCAGGTCGTCGTAGTCCAGGTGGTCGCCGTCGTCCAGGTGGACGCGGCGGCGGGCGGGGTCGATGCGCACGGCGGCGGTGCCGGTGCGGCGGGTGATGCCGGGGGCCTGCGGTTCGGGCAGCGCGATGTCGCCGGGGGCGTAGGCGCCCTCCACGACCCCGGGCAGCAGCACCCGGTTGTAGGCGGGGCCCTCCTCCTCGCCGACGACGGTCA
>NZ_ANBB01000010.1 GCF_000341105.1 Nocardiopsis potens DSM 45234 | reverse complement strand
CGGTCAGGTGCCCCCGCCGCCCGCCGGGGTCGCGGCGGGCGGCCTCCTCGGCGAAGCGGGCGCCGGTCATGCCGTTGCCGATGACCGCGATGCGGCGCGGGCGGTGCGGGGCGTCGGGTGTCATCGGGTACCTCCGGTGGTGCGCCGGCCGGTGCGGGCCGGGTCCGGTTCGGCGCCGGGCCCGCCCGTCGGGGCGGGTTCGATGCGCACGGCGGCGACCTTGAACTCCGGCATCCGGCTGACGGGGTCGAGGGCGGGGTTGGTCAGGTCGTTGGCGGTCTGGTCGCCGCCGTAGTGGAAGGGGGCGAAGACGGTGTCGCGGCGGGCGGTGTGCTGCAGCCGCACCCGGGCGAGCATGGTGCCGCGCCGGGAGGTCAGCCGCGCCCACCCGTCCGGGGACAGCCCGTGCTCGGCGGCGGTGTCGGGGTGGACCTCCACCCACGCCTCGGGTTCGGCGCCGGCCAGTTCGGCGATCCGGCGGGTCTGCGCCCCGGACTGGTAGTGGCCCATGGTGCGGCCGGTGGTGAGCAGCAGCGGGTGGTCGGCGTCGGGGGCCTCGGCCGGGGGGCGGTGTGCGACGGGGGTGAACCGGGCCCGCCCGTCGGGGTGGGCGAAGCGGTCCAGGAACAGCCGGGGGGTGGGCCGTGCGGGCGGGCCGCCGGGGCCGGGCGGGGCCGGGACGGGCCAGTGCAGCGCCTCGCCGGACTCCAGCCGCTCGGGGGTGACGCCGGAGTAGTCGGCGGGGGCGCCGGCGGTGGCGGCGCGCAGCTCGGCCAGGACCGCGCCGGGGTCGTCGGGGAACTCGTCGGCGCCGCGGCCCAGCCGGCGGGCGAGTGCGGCGATGACCTGCAGGTCGGTGCGGACCCCGGGCGGCGGGGCGAGGGCCTTGCGGCGGCGCAGCACCCGGCCTTCCAGGTTGGTCATGGTGCCCTCCTCCTCGGCCCACTGGGCCACCGGCAGCACCGCGTCGGCCTGTGCGGCGGTCTCCGACATCACGAAGTCGGCGACGACCAGCAGGCCGGTGGCGGCCAGGCGGTCGCGGACGCGGGCGGCGGCGGGCGCGGAGACCGCCGGGTTGGAGCCGAACACCAGGAGCGCCTTCGGGCCGCCGGGGGCGCCCAGGGAGTCCAGCAGCTCGTAGGCGCTGGTGCCGGGCCCGGGGATGTCGGCCTCGTCCACGCCCCATACGGCGGCCATGTGCGTGCGCGCCGCGGGGTCGGTGATGGGCCGGTAGCCGGGCAGCTGGTCGGCCTTCTGGCCGTGCTCGCGGCCGCCCTGGCCGTTGCCCTGCCCGGTCAGGCAGCCGTAGCCGGATCCGCGGCGGCCGGGCAGGCCCAGCGCCAGGGCCAGGTTGATCCAGGCGGAGGCGGTGTCGGTGCCCTTGGAGTGCTGCTCGGTGCCGCGCCCGGTGAGGACGTGGGCGCCGCGCCCGGCGGCGGCCTCGCCCAGGGCGCGGGCGGCCTCGCGGACCAGGTGCGCGGGCACCCCGGTGGCCTGCTCGGTGTGCTCGGGCCACCACGGCACCGCGTGGGCCCAGGCCGCTTCGAAGCCGGTGGTGCGCCGCGCGATGTAGTCCTCGTCGAGCAGGCCCTGGGCCCGGGCGGCGTGCAGCAGGCCCAGGGCCAGGGCGGTGTCGGTGCCGGGGCGGGGCGCCAGGTGGAGGCCGCCGGCGTCCAGGGCGGCCCGGGCGGTGGCGGTGCGGCGGGGGTCGACGACGATCAGCCGGGGCGCGGACAGGTGGCCCATCAGCGGCGGCATGGTCTCGGCGGGGTTGGCGCCGGCCAGCAGCACCGCTTCGGCTCCGGGCAGGTCGGTGACGGGGAAGGGCAGGCCGCGGTCGAGGCCGAAGGCGCGGTTGCCGGCGGCGGCCGCCGAGGACATGCAGAACCGGCCGTTGTAGTCGATGCGGGAGGTGCCCAGCGCCACCCGGGCGAACTTGCCGAGCAGGTAGGACTTCTCGTTGGTCAGCCCGCCGGAGCCGAACACCGCCGCGGCGTCGGGGCCGTGCTCGGCCTGCAGGGCGCGCAGCCGGGCGGCGATGTGGTCCAGGGCGGTGTCCCAGTCGACCGGGCGCAGCGGGCCGGTGCGGGAGGTGCGCAGCAGCGGGGCGGTGAGCCGGCCGGGGTGGGTGAGCAGTTCGGCGGCGGTCCAGCCTTTGCGGCACAGCCCGCCCCGGTTGACCGGGAAGTCGGCGGGTCGGGTGGCCCAGCGCCCGCCGGGGGCGGGTTCGACGTGCATGGCGCACTGCAGGGCGCAGTAGGGGCAGTGGGTGCGGGTCATCGGGCCTCCGCCCCGGTGGCGGGGGCCGGCGCGGGCGGTGCGGTGCGCGGCCGGCGCAGGTAGACCGCCCAGGTGACGGCGGCGCACAGCAGGTAGAAGCCGAGGAAGGCGGCGTAGGCGGGGGTGGCGCCGCCGGTGGCCTCGAAGGACTGGCGGAACACCAGGTTGATGGCGACGCCGCCGAGCGCGCCGATGGCGCCGACCAGCCCCAGGGCCGCCCCGGAGATGCGGCGGAACCGGGCCTCGGCCTCGGCGCGGGGGGTGCCGGAGGCGGCGAGGTCGGCGGCGCGGGCGGCGTAGATGGAGGGGATCATCTTGTAGGTGGAGCCGTTGCCGATGCCGGTGAGCACGAACAGGGCGATGAAGGCGGCGGTGAACGGCGCCAGGGAGCCGGTCAGGGAGGCGGCGACGATCAGCGCGGTGCCGGCGGCCATGGCCAGGAAGGTCGCCAGGGTGACGCGGGCGCCGCCGAACCGGTCGGCGAGCCTGCCGCCCACCGGGCGGATCAGCGAGCCGATGAGCGGTCCGAGGAAGGTGACGGCGGCGGCCTCCAGCGGGGTGCGGCCGAACTGGTTCTGCAGCAGCAGCCCGAAGGCGAAGGAGAACCCGATGAAGGACCCGAAGGTGCCGATGTAGAGCAGGGACATGATCCAGAAGTCGCGGTCCTTGGCGGTGGCGGCCTGGGCGCCGGGGTCGGCGCGGGCGGTGGCCAGGTTGTCCATCCGGGTCCAGGACAGCCAGGCGGCCAGGGCCAGCAGCGGGATGTAGGCGGCGGCCAGCAGCGCCCCGCCGCCCGGGCCGATCGCGGCGATCACCGCGAGCCCGGCCAGCTGCACCACCGGCACCCCGATGTTGCCGCCTCCGGCGTTGAGCCCCAGGGCCAGGCCCTTCTCCCGCTCGGGGTAGAAGGAGTTGATGTTGGCCATGGAGGAGGAGAAGTTGCCGCCGCCCAGCCCGGCGGTGGCGGCCAGCAGCAGGAACAGCCAGAACGGGGTGTCGGGGCGCTGGACGAGCAGCACGGCGGTGGCGGTGGGCACCAGCAGCGCCGCCACCGACACCGTGGTCCAGTTGCGGCCGCCGAACGCGGGCACGGCCAGGGTGTAGGGCACCCGCAGCACGGCCCCGACCAGGGTCACCACCGACACCAGCAGGAACTTCTGGGCGGGGGTGTAGTCGAATCCGGCCTCGGGGACCATGAACAGGGTCAGCACCGACCAGATGGACCACACCGAGAAGCCCAGGTGCTCGGCGAAGACCGACACCCACAGGTTGCGGCGGGCGATGCGCCGCCCGGAGGCCTCCCAGAATTCGCGGTCCTCGGGGTCCCAGCGGGCGATCCAGCGCCCGCCCGCGCGTTCGGCGGTGTCTCGGCTCGTCACGGCGGGGCCTTCCAGGTCGGCGGGGTGGAACGCCGACGATGCTAGGAAGCCGCCGTTACCTGCGCGGGTCGTCCGGTAACACCGGGGAAACGGGGTGCTCACAGAGGGGTCCGGGGCGCGGTGAGGCGCCCGCGCGGGGCCGCCCCGGCGGGCGGGACCGGGCGGTGGGCGCCCGGTTCGCGGGGCCGGGCGGGGTCAGGCCGGGGCGGTGGTGCGGCGCTCCCAGATCCGCTCGCCCTCCTCCCACCGGCCGGTGGGGCGCATGCCGCAGGCGCGGGCGATGCGCTCGGAGGCGGTGTTGGCGGGGTGCACGGCCGCGCTGAGCCGGTGCACCCCCTGGCCGGCCAGCCATTGGGCCAGGGCGCGGGCGGCCTCGGCGGCGTAGCCGCGGCCCTGCCAGGGGGCGCCGGTGATCCAGGCCAGCGCGGCGCGGGTCTCGGCCCCGGGGTGCTCCTCCACGGTGGCCTGGACGGTGCCCACCGCCCGCCCGCCGGCGGTGACCGCCCAGTTGCACCAGGAGGTCCCCGGGTCGGGGGCGCCGGCGGCCCAGGCGGTGTAGCGGCGGCGCAGGTCGGCGGCGGTGGGCGGTTCCCCGCCGATGTGGGTGTAGAGCCCGGGGTCGGCCAGGACGCCGGCCATCTCCTCGGCGTGGCCGGGGGTGAGGGGTTCCAGCACCAGGCGGGGGGTGGTGATGGCGGCGGCGTGCAGGGTCGGCATGGCCGCCACCCTGCCCTGTGGTCGCCGCACCGGCAACCCTTTTCGCCTCCGGTGGCCGCGAGCGGCCGGTATGCGCGGGCGCGCATACCGCGTGGGAGACGCTGTTCGCGGCGCGGATCAGCGCGCCGGTGACGGGGGTGGCGCTGGTGCCGGACACGGAGCCGGTGCACCGGCGGCTGATCGAGGAGGGCACCCCGCCGGGCGCGCTGCCCGACGGCGGGCTGGACGCGGTCGAGGCGCTGCTGTGCATCGCGCACAACCTCGACGACCGATCCCCGGGGGCGGAATCCGGTTGCCGGCGCGGCCGGCGGCGCGGCACGATCGGTCCGTGGCAGAGTTCCCTGAGCCCCCGCTGGAGGTGCCCCGGCTGCGCGGCCGCGGGCTGGTGCTGCGCCCCTGGTCGGAGGGGGACGGCGGGGTGCTCCGCGCGGCCTCCGCCGACCCCGCGATCGTGCGGATCACCCGGGTGCCCGCCGAGTTCACCGACCGGGCCGCCCGGGACTTCGTCGCGCACCAGGCCCGCCTGGCGGAGCTGGGCGTCGGCTTCCCGTTCGCGATCGAGGAGCGGGGCGGGGCCGCCGGGGCGATCGGGCTGTGGCGCGACCGCGCCGACGGCGGGCGCGCCTCGCTGGGCTACTGGGTCGCCCCGCCGCACCGCGGCCGAGGCCTGGCGGCCCGGGCGCTGTCCCTGGCGGCCTCCTGGGGGCTGGCGGAGCTGGGCCTGGCCCGGTTGGAGCTGCACGTCGAGCCGGGCAACACCGCGTCGCTGCGCACCGCCGAGCGCGCCGGGTTCGCCTTCGAGGGCGTGCTGCGCGGCTACATGGAGATCGCCGGCGAGCGGCGCGACCTGGCGGTGTTCTCCCTGCTCCCGGGGGGCTGACCCGCCCCGGCCTTGGCCCCGCCCCGGGGGGCCGGGCGGGGCCGGCGCACCGGCGCGGGCGGGCGCGGGGCCCGGGATCAGAAGAACTCGTCCAGCAGCCGGTAGTAGGCCAGCCGCTCCCCGTCGATCAGGTGGTCGCCGTAGTGGTGGGCGAAGGCGCGGGCGAAGGGCGGCCCGTAGGGGGCGCCGTCCAGGTCGCGCAGGGCCACGGCGAGGTCGCGGTGGCGGTCGGAGACGCCCAGCCGGGCGGTGTCCACCACCCCGGTCCACTCCAGGGTGGCCGGGTCGACGAGGACGTTGTCGCCGGTGAGGTCGCCGTGGCAGACCGCGGCGTCGGCGGCGGGCTCGGCCGGGCGGCGCGCCTCCAGTTCGGCCAGGGCCTCCTCGGGGGAGGCTCCCCGGCGCTCGTCGTCGAAGTCCTCGGGGTCGACGGCGCCGGCGGCCGTCCGCTCGCGGGCCAACGGCACGGCGGTGTCCAGGCCGCGGTGGAACGGGCAGCCGCCGGCGGGCAGGTCGTGCAGGCGGCGGGCCAGCCGGGCGAAGGCGGCCACGACCGGTGCGCGCAGGTGCGCGGGCCAGTCCGCGGAGACCGGGCGGCCGGGGACGGCGGTGCTGATCAGCCACCCGGTGCCGTCGCGCTCGCCCTGCTCCACCGGGTCGGGGGCGGCCACCCCGGCGCCGATCAGCCAGCGGGCGCGCTCGGCCTCGGCGGCCAGCCCCTCGGGGTCGGCGCTGATCTTGGCGTAGAGCTCCGAGCGCCCGGACAGGCGCCACACCTCGTCACCGGAGGCGCCGGTGGACACGCGGGTCCAGGAGTACAGCAGGTGGCGGCGGCGCAGCCGCCGGCGGACGGATTCGATCACCCTTCCATTCAATCGGGCCGGAACGGGTCCCGGAGCCGCCCGGCCCGCAGCGGGCGAGGGCGGCGGCGCCGGGCGCCGGCCGGCCCCGTGCCCCTCCGCCCGGCGCCCCGGTCCGGGAAGGAGCCGCCCCCCGCGCGGCCGTCTCCGGGCCGGGGCGGAGAAATCTCCGCCGCGGCGATGAGTTCCGCCGGCGCCCCCGGTCTGAGAGTGGTGAGGGGCGCGCCGCCGTGGCGCGTCCGGGAACGGGAAGAGGAACCCCCATGGGCGAGGCGGTGCGCAGCGGCCGGGTGCAGGTCAACGGCGTCGACATGTACTACGAGGTGCACGGCGAGGGCGACCCGCTGGTGCTGCTGCACGGGGCGCTGTCGGGCATCGGGACCTCCTTCGGTGTGCTGCTGCCGGCGCTGGCCCGGCGGCGCCGGGTCATCGCGGTGGAGCTGCAGGGCCACGGGCGCACCCCCGACACCGACCGGCCGCTCAGCGGGAAGGCGATGGCCTCCGACGTCGCCGGGCTGCTGCGCGAGGTGGTCGGCGGCCCGGCCGACGTGCTCGGCTACAGCATGGGCGGCGGCGTGGCGATGGAGCTGGCGGCGGCCGAGCCGGACCTGGTGCGCTCGCTGGTGCTGATCTCGGTCGGGTTCTCCCCCGAGGGCCTCTACCCCGAGGTGCTGGGCGGCATCGGGGAGATGGCCGCCGAGGACATGGCCGGCTCGCCGTTCTACGAGGAGTACATGCGCACCGCCCCCGACCCGCAGGGCTGGGCCGGGCTCTTCGCCAAGGTGCAGGAGCTGGACTCCGACATCAGGACCTGGACGCCCGGGGAGCTGGGCGCGATCACCGCGCCGGTGCTGCTGGCCGTCGGCGACTCCGACATCGTCCGCCCCGAGCACGCCGCGGAGCTGTTCCGGCTCCTCGGCGGCGGCGTGCCGGGGGACCTGGCCGGGCTGCCCGCCGCGCGGCTGGCGGTGCTGCCCGGCACCACCCACATCACCGCGGTGCACCGGGAGGACCTGCTGGTCCCGATGATCGAGGAGTTCCTCACCGACACCGCCGCCAAGGCCGCCCCCGAGGCCGGCTGACCTTCGAGCGAACGCCCCCGGCCCGGCCCCGCCCCGGGGCCGGGCACCCCCAGCGAGGAGGAGCACACCCCCATGCAGCAGATCGCGATATCCCGGGACGGAACCCCCGTCGCCTACGAGCGGTGCGGATCGGGGCCGGCCCTGATCCTGGTGCACGGCACCATGGGCCGGGGCGCCTTCGGCCCGCCCGGCGGCCTGGCCGCCCTGCTCTCCGACTCCTTCACCGTGTTCGGCTACGACCGGCGCGGCGGCGGCGACGCCGGCGGGGCCGAGGAGATCGTGCGGCGCGAGGTCGACGACATCGCCGCGCTGATCGGCGCCGCCGGCGGCCGCGCCTTCCTGTTCGGGGTCTCCTCGGGGGCGGTGCCGGCCCTGGAGGCCGCCGCCCGCGGGCTGGCCGTCGCGGCGCTGGCGCTGTACGAGCCGCCGTTCGTGCTGGGCGGCGGCCGGGCCCCGCTGCCCGCCGACTACGCCCGGCGGGTGGGGGCGCTGGCCGCCGAGGGGCGCCGCGCCGAGGCGGTGGACTGCTTCCTCACCGAGGCGGTGGGGGTGCCCGCGGGGGCGCTGGAGCCGATCCGCCGCGACCCCTGCTATGCGCTGATGCAGGACGCCGCGCACACCCTGGCCTACGACGGGGTGCTGGTGGCCGAGGCGATGTCGGGGGCGCCGCTGCCGGCGCGGCGCTGGGACGCGGTGCGGGTGCCGGTGCTGGTGGCCAGCGGGGAGAGGAGCGAGCCGCTCTACGGCATGGGCTCCGATGCGCTGGCGGCGGTGCTGTCGGACGTGCGGCGGACGGTGGTGCGCGGGGAGGAGCACGTGGTGCGGCCGGAGGCGATCGCGCCGGTGCTGCGCGGGTTCTTCACCGAGATGGCGGCCCGGTCCTGACCCGGGCCCGGCGGCGGGGTCAGCGCCCCGCCGGGTCGGGGGCCGCGGGGCGGGAGGCCGCCCGTTCGCGCAGCCGCCGGGCGATGACGCCGTGCGCGGGGGCGAACAGGTAGGCCAGGGCGAACGCGCACGCCTGCACGGCGACCACGGCGCCGCCGGTGGCGGCGTCCAGGTGGAAGCTGAGGTAGGTGCCCAGCACCGAGGCGGTGACCGAGACCGCCACCGCGATCACCAGCATGCGCTCGAAGCGGTCGGTGAGCAGGTAGGCGGTGGCGCCGGGCACGATCACCATGGCCACGACCAGGATGATGCCCACCGCCTGCAGGGCGACCACGACGGTGACGGCGAGCAGGCCCAGCAGCAGCGTCTCCAGGCGGCGCGGGCTGAGCCCGATGGCGTGGGCGTGCACCCGGTCGAAGGCGAACAGGGTGAGGTCGCGGTGCTTGATGAGCACGACCGCCAGCACCACCGCGCCCATGGCCAGCACCTGGGCGATGTCGCCGTCGGAGACGCCCAGCACGTTGCCGAACAGGATGTGCATCAGGTCGGTCTGGCTGGGGATCTTGGACACCAGCAGGACGCCCACCGCGAACAGGGCGGTGAACACGGTGCCGATCACCGCGTCCTCCTTGACCCGGGAGGTGCGGTTGACCACCCCGATCAGCGCGACCGACCCGGCGCCGAAGACCAGCGCGCCCACCGCGAAGGGCAGCCCGAGCAGGTAGGACAGCACCACCCCGGGCAGTACCGCGTGCGAGACCGCGTCGCCCATCAGCGACCAGCCGATCAGCGTCATCCAGCAGGACAGCACCGCGCACACCGCGCCGGCGACCACGCTGACCAGCATCGCCCGCCACATGAAGTCGAACTGCAGGGGGAGGGTGAACCACTCCACCACGGCGTTGAGCGGTTCCATCACGCCTCCTCGGCGGGGTCGGGGCGGCCCATGCCGAAGGCCTCGGCCAGCCGCTGCGGGGTGAGCACCTCGCGGGGGGCGCCGCGGGCCAGGACGCGGCGCTGCAGCAGCACCGCCTCGTCGCAGAAGTCGCCGACGCCGGCCAGGTCGTGGGTGGAGACCAGCAGGGTGCGGCCGTCGTCGCGCATCCGGCGCATGACGTCGATGATGGTGCCCTCCGAGCCCTTGTCGACGCCGGCGAAGGGCTCGTCGAGCAGGAACACCCGGGCGCCCTGGGCGATGCCGCGGGCGACGAAGGCGCGTTTGCGCTGGCCGCCGGAGAGGGCGCCGATCCGGCGGTGGGCCAGGTCGGTGAGGCCGGTGCGGTCCAGGGCCTCGGCGACGGCTTCGCGGTCGGCGCGGCGGGGCCGGCGGGTGGGCCCCATGTGGCCGTAGCGGCCCATCATGACGACGTCGCGCACCCGCACCGGGAAGGCGTCGTCGATCTGCTCGCTCTGCGGGACGTAGGCGACCAGGCCGGCCTTGCGGGCCCGGTCGGGGGTGCGGCCGTGCAGCAGGACCCGGCCGCGGGCCGGGCGGATCAGTCCGATGAGGGCGGAGAAGAGGGTGGACTTGCCGGACCCGTTGGTGCCGAGCAGGCCGCAGATGCGGCCGGGGGCGACGGTCAGGGCGACGTCCTCCAGGGCGAGGACGTCGCCGTAGCGGACGGTGACGCCGGCGGCGTCGATGGCGGGGGCGGGGGCGTGCCCGGTCCCGGCCGCGGGGTCGGCGGCGGTGGCGGTCATCGGTCCTCCTCTCCGGTGAGGCCTGCGGCGATGGTCTCGGCGCCGTGGCGGAGCAGGTCGAGGTAGGTGGGCACCGGGCCGTCCTCCTTGGACAGCGAGTCGACGTAGAGGGAGCCGGCGAAGCGGGCCCCGCTCTCGGCGGCGACCTGCTTCTGCGCCTTGTCGTTGACGGTGGTCTCGCAGAACACCGCGGGGACCTGCTTGTCTTCGACGAAGGTGACGGCGGAGGCGATCTGCTGCGGGGTGCCCTGGGCGTCGGAGTTGACCGGCCACAGGTACTTCTCGGTGAGGCCGGCGTCGCGGGCCAGGTAGGAGAAGGCGCCTTCGCAGGTGACCAGGGCGCGCCGGTCGGCGGGCAGGGCCTGCAGGTCGGTGCGGAGCTCTTCGCCGACCTCTGCGACCCGGGCGGAGTAGTCCTCGGCGGCGCGGGCGTAGTCCTCGGCGTGGGCGGGGTCGATGCCGCTGAGGGCGTCGCGGATGTTGGCGATGTAGACCTGGGCCTCGTCGGCGGACATCCAGGCGTGCGGGTTGGCCTTGCCCTGGTATTCGCCGGAGGTGATGGGGATGGTCCGGACGCCGTCGGTGAGGGTGGCGGTGGGGGCGTCCAGGGGGTCGGTGAACTGCTCGAACCAGGCCTCCAGGCCCAGGCCGTTGTCGATGACGAGGTCGGCGTCCTGGGCGCGGACGAGGTCGTCGGGGGTGGGGTCGTAGCCGTGGATCTCGGCGCCGGGGCGGGTGATCGATTCCACCTGGGCGTGTTCGCCGGCGACGTTGCGCACCATGTCGGCGATGACGGTGAAGGTGGTGACGACCTTGGGGCGGCCGTCGTCCTCGGCGGCGGGGGCGGCGGAGCAGGCGGTCGCGGCCGCCAGCGCCCCGGCCGCGGGGACCACCGCGCCGCGGCGGATTGCAGCTCTCCAACCTGAAATGTTCGGCACGCCTAACTTTTACCATAGGTCCGCCTTGAACGCCGACCGCGGCCCTTCCCCGCCCCGCCTCCGCGGCTAGGATCGCCCTCGTCCCACCGGAACCGGCAGCGGCCGGGCGTTCGCCGAGGAGCACCAGATGGACGGCGCCGAACCGGGCGCGCTGCGCCGCGCCCTGGAGGACATCGCCCGGATCAACCCGTTCTTCGAGGTCCCCGCCCTGCCCGCGGACCGGGTGCGGCCGCTGGCCGACCTGTGGCGCGACCCGGACTACCTGGACGCCCAGGTGGCGGCGGTGCGCGCCCGGCTGGCCGAGCGCGCCGGGACCGCGCCGCACCGGGTGGAGGCCCGGGTCGCCGCCTCGCTGTTCTTCCAGGGCGCGGCCGCCCGGCTGCTCTCCCCCGCCGCCGCCTCGGTGCTCTGCCACGGCGTGCTGGCCGACCCGGGGTCGCTGGGGTGGCGCACCGACGCCTTCGGGGCCCTGGCCCCGGCCCGCACCGGCGACCGCGCGCACGCCGCCGGCCCGGGCGGCGCCGCCGCGGCCCTGCACCGGCACGTCCTCACCGCGGTGCTGGCCCCGCTGGCCGGCGCGGTGCGCGCCCGCACCCCGGTCGCCTCCCGGCTGCTGTGGGGCGACGCGGCCTCCGCGCTGGCCGGGGCGCTGCAGGCGCTGGCCCGGGCCCGCCCGGGCACCGCCGGGGCGGCCTCGCGCACCGGCGCCGAGCTGCTGGCCGCCCCGCCCCTGGCCGGGCTCGGCGGCCCGGCCGAGCCCGGTACCGGGGTGGCCGAGTCCTTCGTGCGCACCACCTGCTGCCTGTACTACCGGCTCCCCGGGGCCGGCAAGTGCGGGGACTGCGCCCTGCTCGGCCGCCGCCCCGCCCCCGGGCGGTGACCTCGGCGCCGCGGGCGCACCAGAGCGCTCCGACGCCTCCGCGGCGCCGGGGCCACCGGGGCCTGCAGGGCAGGGTGTGCGTCTAGCCCTTGAGCGCCCCGGCCATCAGCCCGCGCATGAAGTAGCGGCCCAGCACCAGGTAGACGGCCAGGGTGGGCAGCGACGCCAGCACCGCCGCGGCCATCTGCTGGTTGTAGGGCACCACCATGGAGCCGGCGACGTTGTTCAGCTGCACCGTCACCGGCCAGCTGTCCGGCCCGGTGAGGAAGACCGCGAACAGGAAGTCGTTCCAGGCCGAGGTGGCCTGCCAGATCAGCGTCACCGCGAAGGCCGGCGCCGACAGCGGCAGCACCACCCGGGCGTAGGTGCCGAGCATGCCCGCGCCGTCCACCCGGGCCGCCTCGATCAGGGTGTGCGGGACGGCGGCGTAGTAGTTGCGGAAGATCAGCGTGCAGATCGGGATGCCGTACACGGTGTGCGCCAGGATCAGCGGGAACAGCCCGCCCATCAGGTTCGCCGAGACCAGCGTCTGCTGCAGCGGGATCATCACCGCCTGGTAGGGGATGAACATCCCGAACAGGAACAGGGTGAACACCGCGTCGGCGCCGGGGAAGCGCCACCGGGCCAGCACGTAGCCGTTCATCGAGCCCAGCAGCGCCGAGAGCACCGCGCTGGGCACCGCCATCCGCACGCTGTTCCACAGCCCCGGGGCCAGCGCCTCCCAGGCCGCCGCCCACCCCTGCAGGCTCCACTCCCGCGGCGGCAGCCACGCCCGCCCGGCGGTGGCCTCGGCGAACGGCTTGAACCCGGTGACCAGCAGCACGTACATCGGCAGCAGGAACAGCACCGCCAGCGCCAGCAGCACCGCGAACTTCACCGCCTGGCCGCGCCGGGTGGTGCCCGCGGTCCGCCCGCCGGCCGCGATCACCCGGTCGGCGCCCGGCACGGTCCCGCTCATCGGCCCTCGCTCCGTTCCTTGCGCACCGTCCACACCAGGTAGGGGACGACGAACACCGCCACCGCCAGCAGCAGGTAGGTCGCGATCGCCGCGCCCTTGGCCGGGTCGCGCACCTCGAAGACCATCGTCCACATGTAGACCGCCGGGACGTCGGCCGCGATCTGCTTGCCGGCGACCGCGATGATCAGGTCGAACACCTTCAGCGACATGTGGCCCAGGATGATCACCGCGGTCAGGGTGACCGGCCGCAGCTGCGGCATGACCACGTGCCGGTAGACCTGCCACTCCGAGCAGCCGTCCACCCGGGCGGCCTCGCGCAGCTCCTCGGGCACCCCGCGGAACCCGGCCAGGAACAGCGCCATGATGTAGCCGGACAGCTGCCAGACGGCGGGCAGCGCCATCGCCGCCATGCCCAGGTCGGGCGCGGTCCACCAGTCGTTGACCAGGAAGTCCAGGTTCAGGTGGACGAAGAGCGCGTTGAGGCCGGTCGCCCGCTCGGCCGGGGCCGGGTTCATCAGCCACCGCCACACCACCCCGGTGGCGATGAAGGAGACCGCCATCGGCGCCAGGAACAGGGTGCGCAGCACCGGCTCGCCGGCGATGCCCTTCTCCAGCAGCAGCCCCAGCAGCCAGCCCAGCAGCAGCGCCCCGCCGACGAAGAACACGGTGAACACCGCCGCGTTGGCCACCGCCGCCGGCCAGCGCGCCTCCTGCCAGAGCGCGGCCAGGTTCTCCAGGCCGGCGAAGGAGCCCTCCTCGATCGGGGCGTGCTTGTCGGACAGGGCCAGCGCGGTGTTCCAGCCGATCATGCCGTAGACGAACACCGCGATCAGCACGATCGAGGGCGAGACCAGCAGCAGCCCGGGCAGCCAGGAGGCGGCCCGGCCCGCGCCCCGCCGGGCGCGGCGCCGGGGCGCCGGGGAGGGGGCGGCGGGCGCCGCCCCGCCCGCCGCGCTCATTCGGCCTGCGCGGCCTGGTGCAGGGCGGCCTGGAGCCCGTCGAGGTCGCCGTCCTGCAGGTACAGGCCGACCGCGGTGTCGATGTCGTTCTTCCACCGGTTGTCCACGGTCACCCCATGCCAGAACGACCCGGCCAGCTCCGGGCCGGACTGCCACTCCTCCAGCGCCGCCGACAGGTAGGGGCTGTCGGCGTAGGCCTGCGGGTCGGCGTCGGAGCGCGCCGGGATGGAGCCCTTGAGCGGGTTGAAGGCGTCCTGGCCGCCCTTGCTGCCGACCAGCTCCAGCCAGGTGCGGGCGGCCTCCTCGTTGGGGGCGCCCACCGGCAGGGTGAAGCTGTCCGACAGCCACATGTAGGTGCCCTCGGTGCCGGGCGAGGGCGCCCAGTCGTAGTCCTCGCCGGCGGTCTTGCCCAGCTCGTCGAAGTAGCCGGCGGCCCAGTCGCCCATGATGTTGAAGGCCGCCTCGCCCTCGGCGACCCGCTGCGCGGCCTCCTGCCAGTCCTCGGCGGCCGACTCCTCCTGGGTGTGCTCCATGACCGCCTCGAAGTCGGCCAGGGCCGCGGCGACCTCGGGGGTGTCCCAGTCCGCGCCCGGCTCCCACAGGGCGTTGTAGCCCTCCGGGCCCAGCGACCCCAGCAGCACGCTCTCCAGCAGGTGGTCCACGGTCCACTGGGCGCCCACCGCCATCGGGATCGCGTCGGTCTTCTCCTCGACCGCGTCCAGGGCGCCGATCAGCTCGTCCAGTGTCCGCGGCGGCTCCTCCACCCCGGCCTCCTCCAGCACCGAGGGGTTGAACCACATGACGTTGGAGCGGTGGATGTTCACCGGCACCGAGTAGACGCTGCCGTCGTGGCTGATCTGCTCCACCAGCTGCTCGGGCAGGGCCTCGCGGAGCCCCTGCTCGTCGTAGAGGTCGTCGAGCGGCTGGAGGTAGCCGGCCTCGATGTAGTCCAGCAGCTCGGCGCCGGCGTGGCCCTGGAAGGAGTCGGGCGGGTCCTGGCTCTGCAGCCGCCCCTCCAGCACCGCCTGGGCGTTGGTGCCCGACCCGCCGGCCACCGCCGCGTTCACGAACTCGGTGCCGGGGTTGTCCTGCTCGAACCGGTCGATGAGGGCGTTCAGCCCGGCCTCCTCCCCGCCGCCGGTCCACCAGGAGAAGACCTCGACCTGGTTCCCGCCGCCCCCTCCCCCGCACCCGGAGGCGGCGAGCACGGCTCCCAGCGCCGCGGCGGAGGCCCGCGTCCAACGTCTGCGCATGAGGATTCCCTCCCCGGGCCGGACGCCCCCCGTCCCACCGCCCTGCCCCGATACGTGCCTTGGGTCACACTGTCAACGCATCCGTCATCTTTTCTCCCGGAACCGCGCACGGCAATAGTGCCGCCGGTCACGTCGCCAAGACGTGACCGGCGGCGCTCAGATGAGCGGCGCGGCCTCTCCCCGCGCCGGCCGGACCGGTTCCCCCTGCCGGGGCCGGGCCTCCCCCGCGCGCGGGAGGTGCGCGGCGGGCGGCGCCGCGAGGCTGGGGGAATGAGCGCGAAACGGCTGACAGTGGGCGCCGGCTGGTCGATGGTGGCCATCGGCGCCCTGCACACCCTCTTCTTCCTGCCGCACCCCTACTGGGCGGAGTGGCTCTCCGGCGGGCTGTGGTCCGGAGGGGGGAGCGACGCGTCCTACTCGGTCTTCTGGGCGCTCCCCGGGGGCTTCACCGCGGTGCTGGTCCTGTTCGGGCTGACGGTGGCCCGGCTGGGGCGGCGCGGCGAGGCCCTGCCGGCCTACACCGGCTGGGCGATCGCGGCCTGGGCGGGCGGGTGCGTGCTGCTCATCGGCCCCAGCGGGTTCCTGACCGGGTTCGTCCCCGCGGGGCTGCTCATCGCCGAGGACCTGCGGGCCCGGGCGGCGCGGCGCGCCGGCGACGGGGCGGTGCGGCCGCGCTGAGCGGGGCGCCTCAGGGGCGGCCGATCCACAGCGCCTCGGCGGCGACCAGGCCCAGCGAGCGCTCCCGGGTCTGGCCGCCGGAGCCGATCCGCACGATCAGCGACCCGCCGAAGGGCTGGCGCTCCACCACTTCGATGCGCATGCCGATGCCGATGTTCTGCTCGGCCAGGTAGCGCAGCAGCTCGGGGTCGGTGTCGTTGACCCGGACGATGGTGCCGGCGGTGCCCGCCTCGGCCTCGGACAGCAGCCCGGTGGCGCGCTGGACCACCTTGCCGTCGCGGGTGGGGATGGGGTCGCCGTGCGGGTCGACCACCGGGTCGCCCAGGTGCTCGGCGATCCGGTCGACGAACTTGTCGGAGACGGCGTGCTCCAGCTCCTCGGCCTCCTCGTGCACCTCGTCCCAGGAGTAGCCCAGCGCCTCCACCAGGTAGGTCTCCAGCAGCCGGTGCCGGCGCAGCACCGCCAGCGCGGCCTTGGCGCCGGTCTCGGTCAGCTGCACCGAGCCGTACCGGCGGTGGTCGACCAGGCCGAGCTCGCCGAGCTTGCGCAGCATCCCCGAGACCGAGGAGTTGGACACCGAGAGCCGCTCGGCCATCGCCGAGATCGTGACGGGCCCCGCGCCGCGCTCCTGAAGGTCGTAGATGACCTTCACGTAGTCCTCCACCGACGTGGACGGCCGGTCCGGTGGTGCTGTTTCCATGGTCCCAACGCTACCGTGAACGGCCCCTCGGGCCGGTGCTTCCGACCGGGGTGTGGACGGCCGGCCTCATTCGGGCAGCGGCCGCTCGGAGGGCTGGGCCACCGCGCCCCCGTCCTCGGGGTAGGAGCAGGTCAGGTCGATCTCGGAGCCCCCGCCGGTCAGGATGACCGCCGCCTTGGAGGTGGTGGTCGTGCAGGCGCGCCCGTGCGCGTCGGTGAACGAGGCGACCTCGATCCGGTAGTCGTCGGAGTCCGGGTCGGGGTCGGGCGGGTCGGTGCGGGTGTCGGCGCCGGGGGAGGCGCCCGGCGGCGGGTAGTCGCAGTCCAGGGCGGTCTCGTCGACGGCGCCGCTGCCGAGCAGGGTGGCCGCGAGGGTGCAGGCGCGCCCGTGCGCGTCGGTGAAGGTGAGCAGCGCGGTCCAGCCCCACTCCCGCCCGGGGTCGGGGTCGGGCAGCGGCCGCCGACCGGCCTCGGCGGGCCGCTCGCCCTCGGGCGGGAACGCGCAGTCGGTGCTGCTCTCGGTCTCCCTCGCGGTCCGGGCGCCGGGCTTCCGCACCGCCACCGTGGTGCAGGCTGCGCCGTGCGCGTCGGTGTGGCTGACCACGTCGGTGTGGTGCGCCGGCTCGTATCCGGTGCAGGCGGCGGTGGCGAGCAGCGCGGCCGCGGCGGCGCCGAGCCGGGCGCGCGGGGGGTTGCGGTCAGTCAAGGAAGATCTCGATTCCGAGCACGGCGGCCCCGGCCAGGAGCGCGACGAGCAGGCCGGTGGCCAGCTGGAGGGCGACCGGCGGCACGCCGCGGCGCGGTGCGGCCCCGGGGGCGGCGCGCCGCCCGGCGGCGGGCCCCGCCCGGTCCGGAGCGGGGGTGTCCAGGACCCGTTCGGCGAAGTCCTGGAGGCCCTGGAGGGCCTGCCTGCCCTGCGGGCCGGCGAGCCAGGCGAGGTCGTCGGAGTCCTTCTTGGCCTCCTGGATCCTGATCAGGTGCGCGGCGGCCTTCCCGCGGAGGTCGCCGACGTCGCGCTCCAGGCGCTTCTTCTCCCCTTGCAGCCGGTCCAGCTCCTCGCGCGCCTCGGCGAGGTCGTCGCGGGCGTCCTCCAGGGCGCGGTCCATCCGCCGGTCCTCGCGGGTGTTGAACAGCTCCACCGCGATGTGCGCGGCGAAGATCGCCAGGGCGAACAGGAGCATCCAGCCGCGCTGGTACCAGGTGCCGCCCTCCAGGGTGCCGGCGTAGTCGCCGGAGACGCCGAGCATGGCGGCGGTGGCCAGGAGCACGGTGCGGACCGCGGTGCGGTACCGGAGCAGGGAGCCGATGGGGGCCTCCGGAAGGGGGAACGGGGGGCGCCCCTTCCCTACCCCGGCCCGTGTCCGCCGGCCGACGGGGCCGCGTCCGGGCGATGAACGGCCGCGAAGGAGCCGGTGACCGCCTTCTCCGGCCGTTCCCGGCGGCGGTCAGTCCGTCCGGGGAGGCCTCGGCGCCGGGGGGCGGCTCTTCGGGCGCCGGCGCAGCAGGGGCTCGCCCGCGCCGGTCCGGAGGAGGTCGGCCTCGGCGGAGACCGGGGCGGCGAGCAGGGAGGCCAGCAGCGCCGAGGCCGCCACCGTGCCGCCGGAATTGATCAGGAGGCGAGCGTTCTTCACCGATGTCCTTTCGAAGGGGTACGGAGGACGAAATGGACGCACTCGTGAACGGAAACGGTCTTGTGAACCATCCCTTCGAGAACGGCGTGTTAATCGACGCCCATTCCTCAGGGAAAGGATTATCCGGTCCGGAGGGGGCCCGCAAGGCCCAGGCGCCGGCGGGCGGGCTTCCGCGGGCCCGGGCGGCCGCCGTGTCCGACCTGGACAGGGGCTGGTCGCGCTCCGCGACCGCCCTTGCGGGGCCGTTTGGCCGCAAGAGGACCTGCGGGTGAAAGGGTGTGTCGGGCCGGCCCGGCGACACCGTTCCACCGCTTCTTCCTGCCGTTTCGGTGTTCCGGTCGCCGCCCCGGGGGGAATCTCGCGGAAAAGGTGATGATGGTCACGCCAATTCGCGGCCGCGGGCGTTCCGCTCCATTCGGCCCGGCTGCGGGGGAACGCCGCGGCGAAAGGACGACCCGTTCCCGCGGCCCCTGCCCACCGGTGTCAGCGGGCCGCGGCGCGGGCCCGGTGGGCGGCGACGTTGACCCGGTTGGCGCAGGCGACCGAGCAGAACCGGCGGCGCCCGTTGCGCGAGGTGTCGACGAAGACCACCCGGCAGCCGTCGCGGGCGCAGCACCCCAGCCGGTCGCCGCCGGCGCCGCAGAGGGCGACGGCCAGCCCGCCGGAGGTGGTCCCCTTGAGCCGCTCCGCGGTGTCGGGCACCTGGCTGACGTAGTGCAGGTGCGGGTCGGCGCCGTCGTGCGTGGAGATCTGCACGCAGGTGGCCGACTCCCGGAGCAGTCCGTTGAGCAGGGCGATCTGGCGGTCCCGGTCGGTCTCGCCGAAGAGCGGCCGCAGCCGCTCCACCCAGGCCGACAGCCGGCGAGCCTGGTCGGCGTCGATGTCGGGGAGGGTGACCCGGTGCGCCCGGAGGATCCCCGACAGGGCTTCGGGGCCGCGGTCCGCCGAGTTGAGCAGGTCCACGGCGAGGAACGTCCCGGTCCCTCCGTAAGTGTTGAACTGCACAAGGGCATTACACCATGCTGTTCGCCGTCGGGACCGGCGGACAGGGCCGCCGGCCCCCGGGCGTTAGGGGGAGGCCGCGATGAGGGCGTACGGCACCGGGTTCGACACCAGGTCCTGCGGGGCGTGCGGTCGGCCGGAGGGCGCCGCCGAGGTGGAGTCCTCGCACTACACGACCGAGGGCATCGTGCGCTACCTGCGCTGCCCGTGCGGGCGCAGGCGGGTCGAGCTGGCCGGCGGCCTCTCCCGGGGCTGACCGGCCGCGCTCCGACCGGGACCGTCCTTTCGGTCGGAGCGGTACGGTCCCCGCCGCTCCTGGGGGTGCGGCGGGGACCGGAGAAGGACCCCGTTCGGCGCGGGCCCGCACAGGCCCTCGCAGGCCCGCGTAACCCGTGCCGAGGGCCGGGGCCGGGCGACCGCTCGCCCGGCCCCGGCCCGAGAGGCGACCGGCCCGGCGGGACGCCGCCCCTCGCCCCCGCGCCGAGCCGCGGTACAGCCCGCCGAATCGCCGGAGGACCGAGGGGGCGGGGCGGCCCCGGCGGGAGAAACCGGGCGTCGGGCGCCGTCCTCCTCCCCGCCGAGTGGCCGGCCCGAACGGGCCGCCTGAACCGGCCGCCTGCACAGGCCGGGCGCACGGCCCGGGCGAGGCCCCTCCAGAGCGGACGCGCGGGCGCGTACTGCGGGCGTCAGGCGCCGGCGGCCGGTACCGCGGCCCCCTGCCGCTCCCCGGAACCGGCGGTACGGGCGGTGCGGGCCAGCAGCTCGTAGGCCTCGTGCTCGGCTGCCAGCACCTCCTCGTCGCCCGGGCGCTCGGCCCACGGCTCGCCCTGGGCCGCGATGTGCGCCTCGCGCAGCGCCACCACCGCCGCGGACAGCCGGTCGCGGGCCGCACCGGTTCCCTCCGCGCCGCTGCCGTCCGCACCGGTTCCCTCCGACCCGAAGCCGGTGCGCTCGGCCAGCTCGGCGCGGGCCCGCCGGCAGGCCGCCAGCGCACCGGCCAGCCGGGCGGAGTTGCCCCGGTTGACCAGGGCGATGCTCACCGCGACCCCGATGGCCGCCCCGAGCAGGGTGGCCGCCACCCGCTCGGCGACCAGCTCGCCGGCCGGGGCGGGGTGCGCCAGCCGGGACAGCGCCACGGTCAGCGGGGTCACGAAGACGATGGCGTAGCCGTAGTTGGTGAGCACCAGCAGCTCGGCGCAGGCCTGGCAGAGCGCGACCAGCGCGATGAGCTGCCACGGCGCGGGGTCGGCGAAGGTGAACAGGGCGGCGGCGAGCAGCGCGCCGACCACGGTTCCCGCGCCGCGCTGCAGGGTGCGGTGCCAGGTGGCGGTGACGTTCACCGACTGCAGCACCGCCCCGGCCGACACCGCCGCCCAGTAGCCGTGCTCGATGCCGAACGCCGCGCCGGCCAGCCCGGCGGCGGCCGAGGCGAGGAAGATCCGCAGCACCGAGACCGGCGTCGGCGAAGGGCGGCGCAGCGCTTCGCGCAACCCGGAGAGACGTAGGCGTCGGGGCCCGGCGGCTGCGGCCGCGGCGGCGCGCCGCTCCCGGGCGCGGGCGGCCAGCACGGCGGCCTCGGCGGGGGAGGCCAGGAGGTCGGGCGAGCGCCTCCGCCGGGTGCGGCGGGCCAGTTCGTACAGCTCGGCGGCGGTGCGGGCGTCGCGGACGGGGTCCGGGGCGCCGGGCAGCAGCGCCTCGGCGCGCGCGGTGAGGGCCTCCAGCCGGTCCAGGACCGGGGCGCGGCGGCCCCGCGGGGCCTCGCCCAGCACCGACCAGGCGCGCTGGACGGCCTGGTGGGCGGCGTGCCGGGCGGTCGGCGAGCGCGGGGCCGCCTCCAGGTGGCGGGCGGCGGCGATCAGCGCTCGGGAGACCGCCAGCCGCTGCGGGGCGAGCGGGTGGGCCAGCCGGCCGGCCAGCGCCGCGCACCAGCAGAACAGGGCCGCCCCGGCGGTGATCGCGACCTCGCCGGGCAGGGCGGCGGCGCTCTGCGGGGTGTAGGCGGCCACGCCCGCCGCGAAGACGAACATCAGCCCGCCGGGCGGGCCGAGCGCCAGCGCGTCGGAGGCGTACTTGGCCGCGGCGGCGACCAGCGCGACGACCAGCACCGGCAGGGCGAGCCCGCCGACCGGCGCGACCAGGCCGCCCAGCGCGACCGAGGCGGTCAGGCCGGTACCGACCAGCGCCAGCACCCAGCCGCGGCGGGCGTAGGAGTCGTCCCGGGCGTAGAGCGCGGTGAAGCAGCCCAGGGCGGCGTAGGGCGCCAGGTCGGGGCGGTCCAGGGCGTACAGCGAGCCGACCGCGGCCAGTACGCACAGCCCGGCGCGCACGGCGGTGACCAGGATGTTGCCGTGCAGCCTGCGGGGTGCGAACGCGGCGCGGACCCCCAGGGCCCGGCGGAGCCGGAGGGCCGAGGACGGAAGATCTTTCACAAGTAAATTATCGTAGAGTGTTTCACGAGTGAAAGAAACGTGAGATGGGCGACGCGGCCGGGCCGCGGCCCCGGTGCGGAGGAGCGGAGGGGACCATGGGCGACGCCGTGGCCCGCTTTCGGGACAGCTGGGCGGAGCGCCGCCCCGACCTGGACCTGTCCAGCATGGAGGTGATGGGGCGGGTCCTCCGCCTGGCCGCGCTGATGAACCAGGCCACCGAGGAGGGCCTGGCCGGGTCGGGCGTCTCCCGCCCGGAGTTCGAGGTCCTGGCCGCGCTGCGCCGGGCCTCCCCCTCCGGCCTGCGCCCCGGAAGGCTCACCCGGGAGACCATCTCCTCCGGTGCGGCCACCACCAAGCGGCTGATCCGCCTGGAGCAGGCCGGCCTGATCGCCCGCACCCCCTCCGAGCGCGACCGCCGCGAGGTCGACGTCCGCCTCACCGAGGCGGGGGCCGCCCTCATCGACCGGCTCTTCGCCGAGCAGCTGGAGCGCGAGGCCGGCATCCTCGCCCCGCTCCCCCCGGCGGAGCGCGAGGCGCTCGCCGCCGCCCTCGCCGCGGTCCTCACCCCGATCGACCGCGCCGAGGGGCTCTGACCGGTTTCCCGCCCTCACGCCCCTGCTTTTGGCCCCTGAGTCGCATCGCCCCCCACCTCCGGCCGGGCCCGGCACCCCACGGGGCCGGGGCTCATGCAGACGGCGACACCCGAGGAAGGGGCGGGGCCGGGCGCTCCGGCCGAGCCGGCCGAGTACGGCGCCTCACGGAGTGCAGGTTCAAGCAGCGGCGACGGCGCAGGTAGGAGCGGGGTGCAGGCGGTCACCCGGGCGCGGCGTCTCGCGGAGCGGGGGTCAATACGGGCAGCGACGGCAGGAGGGCGTGCCGGCCGGTCGGTCGGGCGCGCCCTCTCGCGGGGCCGGGCTTCAAGCAGGCGGCGGCGACGGGCAGGGCACCGGCCGGTCGGTCGGGTGCGGCGCCTCGCGGAGCGGGGGTTCAAGCGGGCGGCGACGGCGCCGGTAAGGGCAAGGTGCAGGCGTCGCCCGGGCGCGGCGCCTCACGGGGCCGGGGTTCAAGCGGTCGGCGAAGGCGGGGAGGGGACCGGCCGGTCGGTCGGGTGCGGCGCCTCGCGGAGCGGGGGTTCAAGCGGGCGGCGACGGCGGGAGGGGCCGGGCGCCGCGTTCACCGGCCCGGCCCGCGCCCACCAGGGGGCCTTATCCCTGTATGCCCGGTTCGCGGCGAGGGGCGGGCGCAGGTGGGGGCGCCCTGCGCACCGCGAGAGCACCCCGATTGCATCTACCAGCGAGTAGTAAGCCCCCAGGCCCCCATCGCCCCCTCTCCGATCACCCAGAGTGGCCGAGGCGGGTCCTTCCTGCAGGGCAAAAGCGACATCTCGCCCCCGTGCCGCCCCTGCCCGGGTTCCGGTCCCCTGCTTTGCGGCCTTGCGGGCGGCTCGAACCCCCGATCACCGGCCCGATCAGAGCGATTCGGGCCTGACGGGGGCCGATCCGGGCCGGGATGCGCGCCCGGGAATCACCGGGGTGCTCTCGCGGTGCGCAGGGCACCCCACCCCACCATCACCCTGCGTATTCACCCAGGTCAGGGAGGGGCAGCGGTTTCAAGGGCGGCCGGCAACGGCGCCCGGGGCGACGCGGGAACGGCGAACCCGCCACCCCGGCCCACCCCGACCGCCCTCCGCCCCGCTCTGCCGCACCCGACCGACCGGCCGGTGCCCCTGCCCGCCCTCGCCGCCCGCTTGGACCTTGGCCCCGTGGGGCGCCGCGCCGGACCGACCGGCCGGTGCCCACTGCCGCCGTCGCCGCCGGTCTGAACCTTCGCTCCGCGAGGCGCCGCGCCGGACCGACCGGCCGGTGCCCACTGCCGCCGTCGCTGCCCGTCTTGACCTTCGCTCCGCGAGGCGCCGCGCTCGGGTGACCGCCTCTGCCTCGCCCCTACCGCTGCCTTCGCCGCCCGTCTTGACCTTCGCTCTGCGGGGCGCCGCGCCCGACCGACCGGCCGGTCCCCTCCCGCCGTCGCTGCCCGTCTGAACTCCGGCCCCGTGGGGCGCCGTGCACGCCGTGCTCGGTCGGGGTGCTCGGTTCGGGGTGGGAGACGGCGGCCCGCAGGGGGCGACCGGACGGCCTGGATCCCGGTTCAGTCCGATGTCGGCAGCGGCTTCTTGAAGCCGATGTGGCCGGGCGTGTAGCCGAGCCGCTCGTAGAACCGGTGGGCGTCGGGGCGGGTCCGGTCGGAGGTGAGCTGAACTAGAGCACAGCCCGCCTCCCGGGCGCGGGCCTCGGCCCAGGCCATCAGGTGGCCGCCGAGGCCGGAGCCGCGCTCGTTGCGGTGCACCCGGACCGCCTCGATCTGGGCGCGCTTGGCCGCGCCGCGGGACAGGCCCGGAATGAAGGTGACCTGGAGGGTGCCGACCACTCGGTCCCCGCGTACCGCCACCGCGAGGAACTGGTTCGGGTCGGCGCCGATCTCGGCGAAGGCCGCCCGGTAGGGGGCGAGGTCAGAGGCGTCCTCCCGGCCGGCGCCCAGCGGGTCGTCGGCGAGCAGCGCGACGATCTCCGGCAGGTCTCGGGCCTCGGCCCGGCGCACCTCGACGCCCTCGGGCGGGGACGGTTCCCCGGTATGCCCCTGCTCCTCGCCGGTCCCGGCCATGCTCGCCCCCTCTCGGGCCCCGGGCGGTCCGGGAGGCCCGGCAGGCGAATGTACACGGCGGCCGGTCCGGCCGCCGCCTGCCGCCCCCTGGAGACCGCCGCCCCTCGGGGCCGCAGCTGCCGCAAGGCCCCGGAGCCGCTACGCTGGCCCCAGTGTCGCGTGCCGGTGGCAGTCCGTGTCAGGCATGGAGGCGCGGAACCCGAAGGAGTACGGCGATGAAGACGTCGTCCCCTTCGCCCTCTCGTGACTGAGGGCGAGAAGACCAGGCTGATCGCCTGGAGCCGTGAACTGCGCGCCGTCCACGAGCGGTTGCGCAAGGCCCTGCGGGTGGCGCGGGCCGCCCTGGAGGACGGCGGAGCGGCCGAACCGGCCGCGCGCGACCTGCTGCTGTTCTGCCACGGCTTCTGCACCGCGCTGAGCGGGCACCACAAGGGCGAGGACCGGGAGCTGTTCCCCGCGATCGCCGCGGCCCGCCCCGAACTGCGCGAGACCCTGCACCGCCTGCAGCAGGACCATTCGATGATCGAGTACCTCCTCACCGACCTGCAGGCCGCGCTGGACCGGAGGGCCTCCCCGGCCGAACTCGACCGGCACTTCGAGGGGATCGCCGCGATCATGGAGTCGCACTTCCGCTACGAGGAGCGGAAACTGCTCACCGTGCTCGACACCCTGGCCCTGGACGCCGATCCGCGCGACGTCCTGGGGCCGCTGTGACCCTCCCCCGCCGCCGGTGACCTCGGCGTCGCGGCCCTGCCAGGGCGCCCTGCGGTAGGGCCGCGGCGCCGAGTGCGCCGTCGAGATCCGAGATCACCGCCCTGGGCGGGTCCCTCCCGGTTTCCCCGGTTTCCTTCCGGCGGCGGGGTCAGACCCCGGCGGGGCGGGCGGTGCCGGAGGCCAGGGCCGCGTCGACCGCTTCGGGGGCGAGGATGTGGTCGAGCACCAGGGCGGCGCCGCCGCGCAGGCCGGCCTCGCCGCCGGAGCGGTTGGGGGCGATCCGCAGCTGGCGGGTGGCCAGGGCGGTGCAGCGGGCGAAGACCGCCTCGCGGACCCCGGCGGCCAGGTGGTCGAAGGCGGTGCCCAGGTGCCCGCCGAGCACGATCACCGCCGGGTTGAGCAGGTTGACCGCGCCGGAGAGCACCTCGCCGACCCTGCGGCCCGCCTCGCGGACCAGCGCCACCGCGTCGGGGTCGCCGTCGGCGGCCAGCGCGGCCAGCTCCTGGGCGCCGGAGGCGGTGCGGCCGCGCTCGGCGAACCGGGCCAGCAGCGCGGGCCCGCCGGCCAGCGACTCCAGGCAGTCGGTGTTGCCGCACCGGCACACCGTTCCCCCGCCGCCGGGGACCGGGATGTGCCCGATCTCCCCGGCGGCGCCCAGCGCGCCGCGGAGCAGCGCGCCGCCGGAGATGATGCCGGCGCCGACGCCGGTGGAGACCTTCACGAAGACCAGGTCGTCGGTGTCGGGGTAGTCGGCCATGTGCGAGCCGAGCGCCATCACGTTGACGTCGTTGTCCAGCAGCACCGGCACCGGGAAGCGCTCGGCGACCAGCGGGGCGATGTCCACGCCGCCCCAGCCGTGCAGCACCGGCGGCTGCTCGGCGCGGCCCAGCGCGAAGCGGACCGTCCCGGGCAGGCCGATGCCGACGCCGCGCGCGGTCTCCGCGGCGCGGCCGCACTCGCCGAGCAGCCGGGTCCAGGTCTCCATCAGCCACGGCAGCGCGGTGTCGGGGCCTTGGGCGACCTCGGGTGAGCCCTCGGTGCGGGCCAGGACCCGGCCGGCCAGGTCGCACACGGCGGCCTGGCTGCGGGAGATGCCCAGGGCCGCGCTGAGCACCACGCCGCCGTCGGCGTTGAGCGCCAGCCGGCCGGGAGGGCGGCCGCCGCTGGAGGGGCCGCTGTCGCCGTCGGTGACCAGGCCGGCGTCGAGGAGTTCGGAGACCCGGGAGGCGACCGAGGGGCGGGACAGGCCGGTGTGCCGGGCGATCTCGGCGCGGGTGGTCGCCTCGCCGGTCCGGATGAGCCGCAGGACGTGGCCGCTGGTGGCGGTCGGGGCGGCCTGTCCGGGGCGTCGTGGCATGCCGCAATTGAACCATGTTCGGGGCCCTGCGGGGGCGGAACTTCCCTACTTATGCAAAAAGAATTTCAGAAGTATGACTTGTGGTGTGACGGAAGTTGCCGTTAGGTTTCAACCGATCACCCCGAAGTCCCTGGAAAGGTCGCGATGTCCGCACCTGTCCCCGCCCCGCACGCGGAGCCCGCGCCGCCCACCGGGCCGACCGACCTGGTCGTCTTCGGCGGTACCGGCGACCTCGCCCTGCGCAAGCTGCTGCCGGCCCTCTTCCTCTGCGAGACCGAGGGCGGCCTGGGCCCCGAGGTGCGGATCATCGCCGTCTCCCGGGACGGCGTGGACGACGCCGACTACCGCGGCAAGGCCGCCGCCGCGGTCCGCGAGAGCCCCTCGGTGCTGCGCGCCGGGGCCGTCTCCGGCGCGCTGGTGCGCCGCTTCACCGACCGGCTGCACCACGTCAGCCTCGACCTCGACCAGCCCGGCGGCGGCTGGGAGCACCTGGCCGGCCTGCTCGGCGGCGACCGCGACCGGGTCTTCTACCTGGCGATGCCGCCGATGCTGTTCGGCCGGGTCTGCGCCGACCTGGCCGCCCGCGGCCTGGTCACCGACCGCTCCCGGGTCGTGCTGGAGAAGCCGCTCGGCCGCGACCTGGCCTCCGCCCAGGCCATCAACGACGAGGTGGGCGCGGTCTTCCCCGAGGAGCGGATCTTCCGCATCGACCACTACCTCGGCAAGGAGACGGTGCAGAACCTGCTGGCGCTGCGCTTCGCCAACATGTTCCTGGAGCCGGTCTGGAACAGCCGCTGGGTCGACCACGTGCAGATCACCGCGGCCGAGACGGTCGGCGTGGGCTCCCGGCGCGACTACTACGACCGCTCCGGGGCCATGCGCGACATGGTCCAGAACCACCTGCTGCAGCTGCTCTGCCTGATCGCCATGGAGCCGCCGGCCGGCTTCGACCCCGACGCGGTCCGCGACGAGAAGGTCAAGGTGCTCCGCGCGCTCAAGCCGCTGTCCGGCCCCGAGGCGCTGGAGCGCACCGCCCGCGGCCAGTACACCGCCGGAGTCCAGTCGGGGCGCCCGGTGCCCGGCTACGCCGAGGAGCCCGGCGCCGACGGCCCCAGCGCCACCGAGACCTTCGTCGCCCTGGAGGCCTCGGTGGCCAACTGGCGCTGGGCCGGAGTCCCCTTCTACCTGCGCACCGGCAAGCGGATGGCGCGCCGCTACTCCGAGATCGCGGTGCAGTTCCGCGACGTCCCGCACCCGATCTTCCCCGGCCAGGCCGCCGCCCCCAACCGGCTGGTCATCCGGCTGCAGCCGGAGGAGACCATCCACCTGCACATGCTCGCCAAGGAGCCCGGCGCGGGCGGGCTGCGGCTGCGCCCGGCGCCGCTGGAGCTCAGCTTCGCCGACACCTTCGCGGTCCGCTCCCCCGACGCCTACGAGCGGCTGCTGATGGACGTCATGGCGGGCGACCCGACCCTGTTCATGCGCCGGGACGAGGTGGAGGCCGCCTGGCGCTGGGCCGACCCGGTCATCTCCGCCTGGCAGGGCACCGATCCCGAGCCCTACGCCCCCGGCGGCACCGGCCCCGACGGCGCGCACCGGCTGCTCGCCCGCTCCGGCCGGACCTGGCTGGACTGATCCCGCGCCCGGCGGACGGCACCGCCGGGCGCCCCGCAGCACCCGCCCCGCCGGGCCCCTCCCGGGAAGGGCCGGCCCCGGCCGATCCCGGTCGGTCCCGGCGGGCGCGGCACGACCCGAACCACCGGCACGACGAGGGAGCACCACCGTTGTCCCTGCATCCGCGCATCGCTGACGTGACCGAGGCCCTCGCGGCCCGCAGCGCCGCCTCCCGGGCGGCATACCTGGAGCGCATCCGCGCCGCCGCCGAGGAGGGCCCGTCCCGGGCCGCCCTGGGCTGCGCCAACCTCGCGCACGGCATCGCCGCCTGCACGGTCGGCGAGAAGCTGGCGCTGAGCAGCACGCCCAAGCCCAACATCGCCATCGTCTCCGCCTACAACGACATGCTCTCCGCGCACCAGCCGCTGCACGACTACCCGGCGGTGCTCAAGAAGGCGGTGGCCGAGGCCGGCGGCGTCGCCCAGTTCGCCGGCGGCGTGCCCGCCATGTGCGACGGCATCACCCAGGGCCGGGCCGGCATGGAGCTCTCCCTGTACAGCCGGGACGTCATCGCGATGTCCACCGCCATCGCGCTCTCCCACGACATGTTCGACGGCGCCCTGATGCTGGGCGTGTGCGACAAGATCGTGCCCGGCCTGCTCATCGGGGCGCTGAGCTTCGGCCACCTGCCGGTGGCCTTCGTGCCCGCCGGGCCGATGCCCTCCGGGCTGCCCAACAAGGAGAAGGCCCGGGTCCGCCAGCGCTTCGCCGAGGGCCGGGCCGACCGGACCGAGCTGCTGCAGGCCGAGTCGGCCGCCTACCACTCCCCGGGCACCTGCACCTTCTACGGCACCGCCAACTCCAACCAGATGCTGATGGAGGTCATGGGGCTGCACCTGCCCGGCGCCAGCTTCGAGCAGCCCGGCACCCCGATGCGCGAGGCGCTCACCGCCGAGGCGGGCCGCCGCGTCGTCGGGCTCACCGCCCTGGCCGGCGAGCACACCCCGGTCGGCGAGATGGTCGACGAGCGCGCGATCGTCAACGCCGTGGTCGCGCTGCTGGCCACCGGCGGCTCCACCAACCACACGCTGCACCTGGTCGCCATCGCCCGGGCCGCCGGCATCGAGCTGACCTGGGACGACTTCGCGGAGCTGTCCGAGGTGGTGCCGCTGCTCGCCCGGATGTACCCCAACGGCTCGGCCGACGTGAACCGCTTCCACGAGGTCGGCGGGATGGCCTACCTGATCGGCCGGCTGCTCGACGCCGGGCTGCTCCACCCCGATGCGGGCACCGTCGCCGGCCCCGGCCTGGACCGCTACCGGCAGCGGCCGATCCTCAACGGGACCGAGCTGACCTGGGGCGACGAGCCCAAGGAGAGCGGCGACGAGACCGTGCTGCGCCCGGCCGACGACCCGTTCTCCGCCGACGGCGGTCTGCGCATGCTCCGCGGCAACCTGGGCCGGTCGGTGATCAAGGTGTCCGCGGTCGCCCCGGAGCGCCGCGTGGTGGAGGCGCCCGCCCGGGTCTTCGACTCCCAGGCCGCGCTGCAGGAGGCGTTCGCCGCGGGCGAGCTGGACCGCGACGTCGTCGCGGTGGTGCGCTTCCAGGGCCCGGCCGCCAACGGCATGCCCGAGCTGCACAAGCTCACCCCGGCGCTGGGCGTGCTGCAGGACCGCGGGCACAAGGTCGCCCTGGTCACCGACGGGCGGATGTCGGGCGCCTCGGGCAAGGTGCCGGCCGCCATCCACGTCTCCCCCGAGGCCGCCGCGGGCGGCCCGCTGTCCCGGGTGCGCGACGGCGACACGGTACGCCTGGACGCCGAATCCGGCACACTGGAGGTGCTCGCCGCCGACCTGGGGGACCGGGCCCCGGCGGAGCCCACCGTCGACTCCTCCGCAGGCACCGGCCGCGAGCTCTTCGCAGCCTTCCGCGCCTCGGTCGGCCCGGCCGAGCGCGGCGCCAGCGTCTTTGGAGGATGACGGTGACATCTGTGCAGTCCGCTCCCGGCGTCGAGCGGCCCTGGCTGGTCGGCGACATCGGCGGCACCAACGCGCGGTTCGGCCTGGTGCGGGAGGCCGGCGCGCGCCCGGTGCACGTGGGCAAGGTGCCCAGCGCCCTGCACGACGGGCTGGCCTCGGCGGTCCGCGCCTACCTCGCCGGGCTGCCCGAGGAGGTGCGCCCCTCGGCGGCCTGCGTCGCGGTGGCCGGCCCGGTGCTGGGCGACCGGATCCGGCTGACCAACGTCGGCTGGGACTTCTCGGTCGAGCGGGACCGCGCCGGCCTGGGCCTGGACCACCTGGAGGTGGTCAACGACTTCGCGGCGCTGGCGCAGTCGCTGCCCGCGCTGGGCGAGGAGGACCTGCTGCCGCTGGGCGGCGGCTCGGTCGACCCGGCCGCCCCGATGGCGGTCCTGGGCCCGGGCACCGGCCTGGGCGTGGCCGGGCTGGTCCCGCTGCCCGCCGGCGGGTGGCTGCCGCTGCCCGGCGAGGGCGGGCACGTGGACGCCCCCGCCGTGGAGGACCTGGAGGCCGAGGTGGTCCGGGTGATCACCGCCGAGCGCGGCCGGGTCAGCGCGGAGGCGCTGCTCAGCGGCCCGGGCCTGCCCCGGCTGCACCGCGCCCTGGGCGAGATCCTCGGCACCGGGGCGCCCGACCTGACCCCCGGTGAGATCACCGCGGCCGGCACCGACCCGGACGGGGCCGACTCCCTGGCCCGTGAGACCCTGGAGGTCTTCGGCGCCCTGCTCGGCGGCTTCGCCGGGAACGTCGCCCTCACCCTGGGGGCGACCGGCGGCGTCTTCCTCGGCGGCGGGGTCCTCCCCCGCATCCCCGGCGTCCTGCGCGACGGGCGCTTCCGGATGCGCTTCGAGGCCAAGGGCCGGATGACCGACTACCTGAAGAACATCGCCACCGTGCTGATCACCGCCGGGAACCCGGCGCTGCTCGGCGCGGCGGCCCGGCTCGACCAGCAGTTGGAGCGTGCGTGAATCCCAAGACCAGCGACGACCTCTTCGCCCTCGCCCCGGTGGTGCCGGTGGTGGTGCTCGACGACGCGGACCGGGCGGTGCCGCTGGCCCGCGCCCTGGCCCGGGGCGGGCTGCCGGCCATCGAGGTCACCCTGCGCACCGAGGCCGGGCTGCCGGCGATCGAGCGGATCGCCGCCGAGGTCCCCGAGGCCGTGGTCGGCGCCGGCACCGTCACCGACCCCGAGCAGGCCGCCGCGGCGGCCAAGGCGGGCGCGGCCTTCCTGGTCAGCCCCGGCTGCACCGAACGGCTGCGCGGCGCCATGGCCGGCACCGGGCTGCCGTTCCTGCCCGGCGTGGCCACCGCCTCGGAGGCGCTGGCGCTGCTGGAGCAGGGCGTCACCGCGATGAAGTTCTTCCCCGCCGAGGCCGCGGGCGGCCGCCCCTACCTGAAGTCGCTGGCCGGGCCGCTGCCGCAGGTGCGGTTCTGCCCCACCGGCGGCATCACCCCGGCGAGCGCCCCGGACTACCTGGCGCTGCCCAACGTGGGCTGCGTCGGCGGCACCTGGCTGACCCCGGCCGAGGCGGTGGCGGCCGAGGACTGGGGCGCGATCGAGGCCCTGGCCCGCCAGGCCGCGGCACTGCGCGGCTAGCGGAGCGCCCGAGGGGGCGGGCGCCGGGCGCGGAGGCGCCCCCGCGCCCGCCCCTTCCGCGTTTCCGGGCCCGGCGGGGCGGCCGCCCCGCCGGGCCGGGCCTCAGCCCGCGGGGGCGAACCGCCATCGGGTCTGGCCGTACGCGGCCCCCCGGGCGAAGCCGAACGCGGTGACCGGGGCGACCCGGTAGACGTCGGCCCGCCCGCCGTCGGGGTGCCGGAAGGCGCCGTCCTCCACCTCGAACCGCCACTCGTCGCCGTACTTGGCGGTGTAGGCGCCGGCCACGCGGCGCAGCAGCGCCTCGTCGCCGGTCCGCTCGGCTTCGCCCTCCACCACCACATCGAGCCCGGAGTGCAGGTCGCTGCTGCCGGTGACCACGGTGACGTGCGGGTTTCCGGCCAGGTTGCGGGCCTTGCGCTCATCGGCGCCGGTGCAGAAGTACACCGCGCCCTCCGACCAGACCGCGATCAGCGGGGTGGTGTGCGGGCGCCCGTCCGGGCGCACCGTGGTCAGCCAGAAGATCCCCGCCTTCTCCAGTACCGCGCGCGCCTGCGGCCAGGGGACCGCTTCGGCGCCCTCGCTGCTGTAGCGCTCGTCGAGCCGGGTCGCCGGGCCGACCTCGGACCTGTCGCTCATGCCGGTCTTCCTCTCCGCTCCGGTTCCGTCCCCTTTCCGACTCCCCCGGGCGCCGGGACTCATCGCCCGGGGCGGCGCTAGCCTGGCCGGATGACGACCCTCGCGGGCGCCGGCGGCGCCCCTCTCCCCCCGGTGGTGGAGTTCGCCTTCCCCGGTCCGCTGCGGGACGCGCTGGTGGGCGCGGTCCTCACCGGTGAGAAGACCTCCACCACGACGCTGCTGGCCGAGTTCGACCACTCCGGCGAGGAGATGCCGCGGCCCGGCGTGCGGGGGACGGTGGTCGACTCGGCCGGGCGCCCGGTCGCCGTCATCGAGACCACCGAGGTGCGCACCGTGCCGCTGGGCGAGGTGGACCTGGCGCACGTGCTGGCCGAGGGCGAAGGAGACGCCTCGGTGGCGGAGTGGCGCGCCGGGCACGAGCGGTTCTGGCACGGCGCGGAGATGCGCGCCGAGCTGGGCGGCGCCTGGTCCGAGGTGGACGACGCCACGCCGGTGGTCCTGGAGCGGTTCCGGCTCGTCGCCGACCTGCGCGGGGCCGCCGAGCGGGGCTGAGGCCCGGCTCCTGCTCCCTCCCTTCTCCTCTCCGAGGTGTTGACAGGAGGCACCCCCATGCCGCATATTCAACTTAGAGGTTGAACAACCGGAGAGTTGAATAAGAGATGGCCGACGATCAGCTCAGTGCCACGTTCGCCGCCCTGGCGGACCCCACCCGGCGGGCGCTGCTGGCCCGCCTCTCCCAAGGGGAGGCGACGGTCAACGAGCTCGCGGAGCCGTTCCCGATCAGCCTGCAGGCGGTCTCCAAGCACCTGAAGGTCTTGGAGCGGGCGGGGCTGGTGGTGCGGGGGCGCGACGCGCAGTGGCGGCCCTGCCGGTTGGAGACGGCCCCCTTGGAAGAGGCCTCCGGCTGGATCTCCCGCTACACCGAGATCCAGGCCGAGCGCCTCGACCGCCTCGACGAGGTGGTCCAGGGGATCATGCGGCGCTCGGCGGGCGGTCCCGCCGCGAGCGGCGCAGCGGATCAGAAGCAGCGGACGAACGAAGAGGAGACAGGACGATGAGCAAGCACACCGTGGGCAAGACCGAGTTCACCATCGAGCCGGGGCGGCACGACGTCACCATCACCCGGTTCTTCGACGCCCCGCGCGAGGCGGTGTTCAAGGCGCTGACCGACCCCGACCTCGTCCCGCAGTGGTGGGGGCCGGCGCGCTACGCCACCAAGGTCGAGCGGGCCGACTTCCGCCCCGGCGGGTCCTGGCGCTTCATCAGCGGCGACGGCGAGGCCGAGTACCCCTTCCACGGGGTCTTCCACGAGGTCTCCCCCGAGCGGATCGTGCAGACCTCCGAGTTCGAGGGCGCCCCGGGGCACGTCTCCCTGGAGACGCTCACCCTGGAGGAGGTCGACGGCGGCACCCGCTACACCGCGGTGGCGGTCTTCCAGACGGTGGAGGCCCGCGACGCCATGACCGCCTCCGGGATGGACGAGGGCGCCGCTGAGGGCATGGACCGCCTCGCCGCCCTGGTGGAGAAGGCGTAGGAGCGGCGCGGGGCGGCGGGCCTCCGGGTCCCGCCGCCCCGCGCGCCGCCCTCCGGGCCGGCTCTCCGGCCGGCCCCTCGCCCGGTTCCCCGGGCGTCCCGGGGAGCCGGGTTCCCCGGGGACGCGCGGGAAACGGATGGAACGGCGCGGCGGCGCCGCGGTACGCTCCCGGTGGCCCGCACGGGGCGCCGGTCCTCTCCGGCCTTCTCCCCGCCGGGCCCCGGGGCCGCACCGGCGCCGGAAGCGGTCGGATGTCCGACGGGTCCGCCCGGAGCGGGGCGGGCCTTTCACCGAGAGGGCGGTCCGGGATGGCCAGCAGGTTCACCGAGCTCGAGATCGACTGCGCCGACCCCGGCCGCCTCGCCCGGTTCTGGTGCTCGGTCCTCGGCTACGAGGTGCACGGCGAAGAGGAGGGCGGCCTGGTCGTCACGATCGGCCCGCCCGCGGGCCCCGGGGGCGGGGAGCGCGCCGGCCCGGTGCCGCCGGTGCTGACGTTCGCGCGGGTGCCCGAGGGCAAGACCGTCAAGAACAGGGTGCACATCGACGTCAGCCCGTCCGACAGGGAGCAGGACGAAGAGGTCCGCCGCCTGCTCGACCTGGGTGCACGGCACGCCGACGTCGGCCAGGGCGACGAGAGCTGGGTGGTCCTCGCCGACCCGGAGGGGAACGAGTTCTGCGTCCTGGCCCGCCGCCGCCCCTGACCGCCCGCCGCCCGCGATGAGGCCCGACGGCGCAGGGCGCCGGCCCGGGCCGGGGCGGACTCCACCGGCCCCTCCGCCCGCCCCTCCGCCCACGGCGGGGCGCTCCCCCGGATCCGGCCCTCGGGCCGCGCCCCGGGGCCGGCCACCCCGCCGGACCGGCCGCGGAGCGCCGAGGGGCGGGAGCGCGTCCGGTGCGGGTTCCGCGCGCCGAGCGCGGACGGCGGACCACCCGCACCGGTCGGAGGCGAGCGGCTCCGCCGGGCGGTGGTGGAGTGCGCACCACCATGGAGACGGGCGAGCGGAGTAGTGCCCGCCGCCCGCGCGCTGCGTAGCGTTGCCGGCATGTCGAACATCATCCGCCGCGCCGGCGCCGACACCCGCTACCTGATCACCGGGTTCCCCCTCGCTGTCGTCTCCTTCTGCCTGCTGGTGCCGGTGTTCGCCGCCGGGCTCGGCACCGCGGTGATCGTGGGCGGGCTGTTCGCGCTGGGCCTGGCCCTGATCATCGCGCGGGGGTTCGCCGCCGTCGAGCGGCAGGCGTCCGCGGAGGTGCTGGCCCGCCCCATCGACGCGCCGCGCTACCGGCGCCCGCCCGAGGGGGCCGGCTGGTTCCGCGCCGGGATCACCCCGCTGACCTGCGGGCAGAGCTGGATGGACCTGGGCCACGGCATCCTGCGCCTGCCGCTCGCGGTGGCCTCCTTCGCGATCACCGTCTCCTGGTGGGCGGTGGCCATCGGCGGCCTGCTCTACCCCGCCTACGGCTGGGCGCTGCACCGGATCCCCGGCAACCAGGGCCTGCCCGAGCTGCTCGGCCACGGCGGCGACCTGCGCACCGGGATCGCCTTCCACCTGGTGCTGGGCGCGCTCTTCGCGCTGCTGCTGCCCGTGGTGCTGCGCTTCCTCGCCCAGCTCAACGCGGGTTTCGCCAAGGCCTTCCTCTCCCCGGTCGCCCCGGTGCGGCCCGGCTCCGCGGGCCCGCCGCACCCGCCGTACCCGTACCCGCAGGCCCCCTCGGCCGACCCGGCCTCCGCCTACGCGATGCGCTGACCCCGCTCCCCGCGGCGCCCGGCCGGCCGTCCCGCCCCCGCAGGCGGCGACGGCCGGCCGGGCGCCGCCGTGCGCGCCCCGACCGCCGCCCCGCGGCCGGGCGGCGGTCCCGGACAGGCCGCACGCCGCCCTCCCGTGACCGGCGCCACTGCCCGCCCCCTTGCCTCCATATAGTGCACGCCGCCATAATGAAGTAAGCAATATATGAGGAGGCGCGCATGGCACTGCGCCGATCGGACCGGGACCTGACCGGGCTGACCGTTCTCGCGCTGCTGACGACCGGGCCCCGGCACACCTACGAGATGCACCGGATGATGGTCGGCACGCACAAGGACTTCGTCACCGGCCTGCCGCGGAGCATGTACCACGCGGTCGAGCGGCTGCACCGGGACGGCCTGGTCGAAGCGGTGGGGACGACCCGCGGCGGGGCCCGCCCCGAGCGCACCGTCTACGCGATCACCCCGGACGGGCGCGCCGCCCTGCGCGACCGGGAGCTGCGCCTGCTGCGCACCCCCGACCGGGACACCACGCCGCTCGTGGCGGCACTGTCCTTCCTCGGGGTGCTGCAGCCGGGCGAGGCCGCGGCCGCCCTGCGCGACCGGGTCAAGGACCTGGCCGAGCAGCACGCGGAGCTGGCCCGGGCCCTGGGTGAGGCGGAAGGGAGGCTGCCGCGCCTCCTCCTGATCGAGAACGAGTACGAGGCGGCCCGCATCGCCGCCGAGCGGGACTGGGTCTCGGCCCTGGCCGACGACCTGGACGCGGGAGGCCTCGATGCGCCCGCCGGCTTCGCCGGCCTGCCCGTTCCGGGATCCGACCCGGAGCCGCACGGCCCCGGAGCGGAGCCCCGCGGCGGCTGACCGTGAACGGGAGGCCCGCGGGCCCGGGCACGGCGGTCGCCCGCCCGGAAGTCGGCTCCGCCCACACGGGAGCGGGGCGCCCATCGAAAGGACCACCATGAAGATCCTCGTCATCGGAGCCGCCGGCCGGACCGGCCGGCTCGTCGTCGACCAGGCGGTCGGGCGTGGCCACACCGTGACCTCGCTGGCGCGCCGCCCGCTCCAGGGCCCGGGGCGCGCCCCGCAGGCCGAGGTCCGCGGCGACGCCACCGACCCGAAGGTCCTGCGCGAGGCGCTGCAGGGCCAGGACGCGGTCGTCTCCGCCGTGGGATCCAGCGCGATCCTGCGCGCCCTGATCCCCGCCATGGCCGAGGCCGGGGTGAAGCGCCTGGTGATGACCAGCAGCCGCTCCATCGTCGCCACCCGCCCCAAGGCGGTGGTGGCGGTGATGTGGATCCTGCTCCGCACCTCCTACGCCGACCTGGCCCGCGCCGAGGGCATGCTGGAGATGAGCGAGCTGGACTGGACCGTCGTGCGCGGCTCCATGCTCACCGACGACGCCGGGGCCGGGAAGGTGCACACCGACTTCGAGGCCGACGCCACCGGCGGCGACCACCGGCTCCCCCGCGCCGACTACGCGATGGCCCTGATCGACACGGCCGAGGACGACTCGCTGATCCGCCGGGCGGTCGGGGTCGGCGGGATCCGCACCGGCTCCCGCTCCAAGGGCGGCGCCAAGAGCAAGACCGGGTGACTCCGCCGCCTCCGGGCGCGCGGAAGGCCGGGGAGGGCGGGGCACCGGCGGGCCCCGCCCTCCCCGGCGCGGTTCAGCCCCGGCCGGGGGCGCCCTTCCCGGCCGGGGCGGCGGCTCAGCCCAGCCGCTCGGCGTACATCCGCTCCAGCTCGGCGGTGCGCTCCTCGGGCCAGGGGCGGCGCACCTCGCCGTGCACCGCGGCGAACAGGATCTCCAGCTGGGTCTGCCAGGCGGCCAGCGCGGTGGGCAGCGCCTCTGAGAGGCGGGCCGGGACGGTCTGCGCCAGCTCCACCCGGGTGCCGGTCTCGGGGGCGTGCACCAGCTCCCAGCGGACCGCTCCGGCCGGCTCCCCCTCGTGCAGCCAGGCGTATTCGAGCAGGTGCGGGGGTTCGGCCGCGGAGATCCGGCCCGGCGGCACGTAGGCGTTGGTGAACCCGGCCGGCGGCTCGCCCCCGGGCTCGGCGGACCCGCCGCCGGACAGGATCTCCCAGGCCTTCTCCACCGGAGCCCAGCCCAGGTCGCGGGCGAAGTGCACGGTGCCGCCGCCGTCCCCGCCCGGCCGCACCTCGCCCTGGTCGAGGCCGAACCGGGCGACGTAGCCCTCCACTCCTTCCAGCATCCCGCCGGGAGGGGCGGGCTCCGCGCCGGCCAGCCGGTCCTCCAGGGCGGCCAGGCAGGTGTCCCAGCCGTACGCGGCGCGCCCGGCGGTGAGCAGGCCCGGGGCGCCGCCGCCGACGGTGTGGGTGAACACCAGCAGGCAGCCTCCCTCCCCGTCGGGGAAGAGCTCGAAGCGGAGCACGTCCTGCTCCCAGGTGAAGGCGTGCACCCTGGGCGGGTCGTACTCCAGCACCTTCCCCGCGCCGCCGCCGTTCGGGTCCTCGCCGGGGAAGGCGAACCGTACCGGCGCGCCCGCGCGCGGCTCGGTCCGCACCTCGGCCGGGAACCAGTGCGCCAGTTCGGCGGGGTCGGACACCGCCCGCCACACCTTCTCCGGCGGGTGGGCGATCCGGCGCTCGAAGCGCAGTACCGGCTCCCCGCCGATGGTCCGCAGGACCGCCTTGGGCCGTTCCATCACGTGCTCCCCTTCCCGGGCGTGTCATCGGGCATGGCGTCCAGGCGCCGCTCCAGGGCGTCCAGCCGGTCCTCCCACAGCGCCCGGTAGGGGGCCAGCCAGGCGTCGAGCTCCTCCAGCGGCTCCGGGCGCAGTCGGTACCAGCGCCGCTGGGCGTCCGGGCGCACCTCGACCAGCCCGGCGTCGCGCAGCACCGCCAGGTGCTTGGAGACCGCGGGCTGGGTCAGCCGGAGCCGGTCGACCAGGTCGCCGACGCGCTGCTCTCCGGTGCGCAGGATGTCCAGGATCTGCCTGCGCCGCGGTTCGGCCAGCACCTCGAATACCATGCCGGCAATATAACCGAGATGGAATATAAGCGGAAGGGGTGCGCCGGACGGGAAGGGGCGCGGGCACCGCCGGAGCCGTCCTCTCCGGTGGTGCCCGCGCGGTTCAGGAGGCGGTCCGGCCGGCGCGCCGCCGCCGGGACAGGACCGCGATGGTGGCCGCGGTCGCCAGGAAGACCGCGGCGAGCGGCGGGAAGGCCCAGGTCGCCAGCCCCAGGCCGATGTTGGCGCCGATGACGGGCGCGGTCGCGATCGCCCACCACAGGCCGGCCATCACCGGGAGCGGCAGCAGGCAGACCAGCACCGGCCCCCACACCCGCTCGATCCGGCCGGTGGAGATCCCCCAGGCCAGCAGCGCCGCGGCGGCCAGCGCGACGGCGGCGCCGCCCAGGCCGGCCGCGTGCACCGCCCAGTCCGGGAGCGGCAGCGGCTCGACGGCGTACTCGGCCTCGCCGAGCGGATGGCCGTGGCGGGCGGCCGCCTCCTCGGGGGAGGTGCGGGCGGCCCACCAGGCCGCGGGGGCGGCCCCGGCCAGCAGGGCGATCCCTCCCGCCAGGGGGAGGGCGGGGTTCTTGCGGGAGCGGGTCCGCATCGTCTCGTCCATGTGCCCATCCTGTCGCGGCCGCCGTCGGGAGCGCGTGAGTACCGGTACTCAACGCCGGTTCCGCCGGTCCCGGTGCCGATCCCCCGGGCCGCACCGCTCCGCCGCCGGGCCGCCCGGATCTCCTCGGGGAAGAGGGGGATCGCGGCCCCGGCGGTCAGTCCTCCGGGGCCAGGGCGCCGAGCAGCGCGCGCAGTTCGGCCAGGGATCCGGGGGCCGAGGAATAGCAGATCTGGTTGCCGCGGCGCACCGAGGTGACCAGGCCGGCCTCGCGCAGCACCTTCAGGTGCTGGCTGATGGTGGGCTGGCTGACGTCGAAGACCTCGGCGAAGTCGCAGGCGCAGGTGTCGGGGGTGCGGGCGAGCCGGCGGAGGATCCCCAGGCGCACCGGGTGGCCCAGGGCGCGGAACCGCCGGACGGCGGACTCGTCGCCGGCGGAGGCGGTGTCCGTGTCCGGGGCGGCGGGGGCGGCGGTGGAAGGCACGTTGACAGGGTATCGCGCGCACTCTATATAGTCAGAGGACTAAATAGGCGATTCCCTATATTCCCGCCGCGCGGCGGGGACAGGAGGCAAGGCCATGGCCGCACGGGTGAACGGCGTCAACGAACTCGTCCTGGAGGTCAAGGACCTGCAGGCCGCGGAGCGCTTCTACAGCGGGGTGCTCGACTTCCCCGTCATCGAGCGCTGGTCCGGCCCGCAGTGGAACCACCGCGAAGCGGTGTGGGTCCTGGCCGGCACCACCCGCATCGGGCTCTGGCGCCCCCAGATCGGCATCTCCCGCGGGCGCGGCGGCGTGCACGTCCACTACGCCGTGCACGTCGACCGGGAGGAGTACCCGGGCATCGTCGAGCGGATCCGCTCCCACGGCCACACCGTCGACGAGGTCGAGTTCGGAGGTCGGACCCGCTCCGCCTACGTCACCGACCCCGACGGGAACGTCGTGGAGTTCTGGGACTGGGACGTCGCCAAGGGCAGCGCGGGCCCGCCCGTGGCGCTGACCGAGGGCATCTACGGCCTCTGACCGCACCGGTGGGGGCGGCCCGCGCGGGCCGCCCCCACCGCCTCACCTGCCCATCTCCTCCAGGGTCTTGCCCTTCGTCTCGGCGACGTAGCGGAGCACGAAGAAGAACGACAGCACCGCGAAGGCGGTGTAGAGCATGTACGTGCCGGGCAGGTTCCAGTCCCGCAGCGCCGGGAAGGTGACGGTGACCAGCCAGTTGGCGATCCACTGGGTCGCCGTGGCCACCGCCATCGCGGCCGCGCGGATGCGCAGCGGGAACATCTCGCCGAGCAGCACCCAGGTCACCACGCCCCAGGACAGCGCGAAGAACAGCACGAACGCACTGGCCGAGGTGAGCGCCACCGCGCCCCACAGGAACGGCAGCGACGCCTGCGCCTCCACCACCTCGGCGTGGGAGAAGGCGTAGCCGGTCACCGCCAGGGCCACCGCCATGCCCGCCGAGCCGACCAGCAGCAGCGGCCTGCGGCCGATCCGGTCCACCAGGCCGATGGCGATGAAGGTGCCCACGATGTTCACCACCGAGGTGAACAGGCTCAGCAGCAGCGAGTCGCTCTCGTTCACCCCCACCGACCGCCACAGCGACGACGAGTAGTAGAAGATGACGTTGATCCCCACCAGCTGCTGGAACGCCGAGATCGCCATGCCGGTCCACACGATCGGCAGCAGCAGGAACGGGCCCCGCAGGTCGCTCAGCCTCGGCTTGACCTCCGTCCCCAGGGCGTCCCGGATCTCGGCGATGCGCCCCTCCACGTCGCCGCCCTCCACCTCGGCCAGCACCGCGCGGGCCCGGTCCGTCCGCCCCACCCGCACCAGGTAGCGCGGCGACTCCGGGATGACCAGCGACAGCAGGATGTACAGCAGCGCCGGGGCCGCCTCCGCCCCCAGCATCCACTGCCAGGCCTCCAGCGGGCCGAGCCGGCCCAGCGCACTGCCGCCCGCCAGCGCCGCCAGCGCGTAGTTGACCAGCTGGGAGACGGCGATGCCGAGCACGATCGCCAGCTGCTGCATCGACGCCAGCCGCCCCCGGTAGGCCGCCGGAGACACCTCGGCGATGTAGGTCGGCGCGATCACCGAGGCGATGCCGATCGCGATGCCGCCCACCACCCGCCAGATCGCCAGGTCCCAGATGGCGAACGGCAGCGCCGAACCCACCGCGCTGACCACGAACAGCACCCCGGCCAGCTGCATGACGCGGATCCGGCCGATCCGGTCGGCCGCGCCGCCGGCGATGCCGGCGCCCACCGCCGAACCGAGCAGCGCCGCCGCCACGGTCAGCCCGGTGACGCCCGCCCCCACCCCGAACCGCTCCTGGACGGCGTCGACCGCGCCGTTGATCACCGAGCTGTCGTAGCCGAACAGGAACCCGCCCATGGCCGCGGCCCCGGCGATCAGCAACACGTGGGCGAGGCTGGCCTCGGAGCCCCCCTCCGAGGGGCGAGAATCGGATCCGGCCACGGCCGCTCCTCCTCGGGTCGTCACGTCTCGGGTGGTCACGTCGGGGGCGCGGTCGCGGCCCCGCCGGGACCCATGGTGGCGGCGGAGCTCGCCGCGGCGGCCGAGCCGCGCGGCGTGTTGCCGTACACAGCCGGGAAGATTGCCGTTTCCCGACGGCCCGCCGGAGGCCATGCTGGACTCCGGCCCCGCGGGACCGGGGCCGGCCACGACCGATGAGGAGGCGCCCATGCCCGGGCAGCTGGACCTGCACGCGACCGCCATGGCGGAGTTCGACCGCCGCATGCACCTGATCGGCGGCGCCGACTGGCACCGCCCCACCCCGTGCGAGGAGTGGGACGTCCGAGCGCTCGTCGCCCACCTCGTCTCCGAGCAGCTGTGGGTGCCGCACCTGCTCGACGGCGGGACCATCGCCGAGGCCCAGGGGCGCTTCGACGGCGATGTGCTGGGCTCCGACCCCGTCGCCGCCTGGGAGGAGGCGTCCCGGGCGGCGCGCACCGCCTGGCTGGAGCCGGGCGCCCTGGAGCGCACCGTGCACCTGTCCTTCGGCGACGCCCCCGGCAGCCTCTACCTCTGGCAGATGACCTTCGACCTCGCCGTGCACGCCTGGGACCTGGCCCAGGGGATCGGCGCGGACGCCACCCTCGACCCGGGCCTGGTCCGCGACCTGATCGACTCCGAGCGGTTCGAGGAGGAGATCGGCGCGGTCCAGGACGGCGGAGGCGCCGGCATCTTCGCCCCGGAGAAGTCGGTCCCCAACGACGCCGGCCCCCAGCAGATCCTGCTGGCCCGCACCGGACGGACGCCCTGACGGCGAGCGGATCTTGACGGCGGGCGGGCCCTGACGGCGGGCGGGCCCTGACGGCAAAGCCGCCCGGAAGCACGGACCGACCCAGGGCGCCGGCCGGTCAGGGCTCCACGGGGCCGGGGTTCGAGCAGGCGGCGAGGGCCGGAGGGCGTGCCGGCCGGTCGGTCGGGCGCGGCGCCTCGCGGAGCGAAGGTCAAGGCGGGCGGCGACGGCGGGAGGGGGACCGGCCGGTCGGTCAGGTGCGGCGCCCCACGGGGCGGAGGTTCAAGCGGGCGGCGACGAGGGGAAGGGGGCGTGCCGGCCGGTCGGTCGGGCGCGGCGCCTCGCGGAGCGGAGGTTCAGGCCGGCGGCGACGGCGAAGGTAGGGGCGGGACGAGGGTGGTCGCCCGGGTGCGGCGCCTCACGGGGCCGGGGTTCAAGCGGGCAGCGAAGGCGGGGAGAGGGACCGGCCGGTCGGTCGGGCGCGGCGCCTCGCGGAGCGGGGGTTCAAGCAGGCGGCGAAGGCGGCAGTGGGCCGGGCGCCGCGTTCACCGGCCCGGCCCGGTGCGCGCTCCCGCCAGGGGGTGGCCTTATCCCCTATGCCGGGTTCGCGGCGGGGACCGGGCAGGGGCGGGGGCGCCCTGCGCACCGCGAGAGCACCCCGATTACATCTACCAGCGAGTAGTAAGCCCCCAGGCCCCCACCACCCCCTCGCCGATCACCCAGAGTGGCCAAGGCGGGTCCTCCCCGCAGGGCAAAAGCGACATTCCGCCCCCGCCCCTGCTCTTCCCGGGTTCCGGCCCCCTGCTTTGCGGCCTTGCGGGCGGCTCGAACCCCCGAACACCGGCCCGATCAGAGCCATTCGGGCCGCCAGGGGCCTGTTCCGGGCCGGGATGCGCGCCCGGGAATCACCGGGGTGCTCTCGCGATGCGCAGGGCACCCCACCCAACCATCACCCTAAGTATTCACCCAGGTCAGAGAGGTGCAGCGGTTTCAAGGGCGGCCGGCCCCGGCGCCCGGGCGACGCGGGCACGGCGAACTCGCCGCCCCGGCCCACCCCGACCGCCCCCACCCGCTCTGCCGCACCCGACCGACCGGCCGGTGCCCACCACCGCCCTCGCCGCCCGCTTGAACCCTCACCCCGCGGGGCGCCGCGCCGGACCGACCGGCCGGCCGGTCCCCCTCCCCGCCCTCGCCGCCTGCTTGAACCCTCACCCCGTGGGGCGCCGCGCCCGGGCGACCGCCCCCGCCCCGCCCCTACCGCTGCCGTCGCCGCCCGTCTTGACCTTCGCTCTGCGGGGTGCCGCACCCGACCGACCGGCCGGTCCCCCACTGCCGCCTTCGCTGCCCGCTTGAACCCCCGCCCCGCGAGGTGCCGCGCCCGGGCGATCGCCTCCGCCCTGCCCCTACCTTCGCCGTCGCTGCCTGCTTGAACACTCACTCCGTGGGGCGCCGCGCTCGGTCGGAGCGCCCGACCCCGCCCCCGCCTCCAGGTGTCCCGTTTCCACTGATGGCGAAGGCGTTTGCCGTCGAGTGATCGTTGCAACGAAGGACTCGTCGAGGGCTTCGGCCTGGACGGCTCAGCCCAGGCTCTGGCAGGTGGGGCGGTGCCGGGAGGCCGGAAAGGGCCGGTACGGCCCCTCCGGCCTGCGGAGAGGCGGTCAGCTCGGGGACCAGGACGGGTCACGGCCGCTGAAGCCGAGGAGGCGGTCGAAGTCCGGCGCGCCCTCGGGCACCGGGACGCGGGGGCCGAAGAGCCCCTGCCGGGCCTGCGGGTCGTCCGGGACGCTCATCGCGAAGGCCAGGCAGGCGCGGGCGTCCTCCGGGGCGCACCGGTAGGGCAGGCCGGTGGCCGAGGCCAGGTCCCAGGCGTGCAGCACCAGCTCGTTCAGGGCCACCACGCCCGCCTCACCGCCGGCCAGGTCGACCCCGCCGGCGGTGGTGCGGCCCTGCCAGGCGGCGGGGTCACGCCACGCCGCGACCAGGTCGTCCAGGCGCTCGGGGAGCACACGCCGCCAGTCCGGCGGGAGGTCGGCGATCGACGGCTCCGGGGGCGGGCCCTCCACCGGGGCCGGCTTCTTCTCGGCGGCGAGCCGGAAGGCGAGCGTCAGCATCAGCACGTGGGCGAGCAGGTCGCCCACGGTGCTCCCGGCGCACGGCGTGGGCGAGGCGAGGTCGTCCTCGCCGATCCCCGCCGCCACGGCCGCCATCTGCTCCGCCGCCGCTGCCAGGTCCGGGCGGGAGTCCATGGTGGTGCTCCTCTCGATGGGGACATCTCACCACTGGGACCGCCCCGGCCCCTGGAACTCATCGCTCCGGGCGCCGGGGCGTTTCCGCCCCGGGGCGGTCAGGAGCGTGGGGGCAGGCGGAGGGAGGCGCGCTGCTTCCACTCCGGGCTCCACCCGGCGCTGTCCGAGACGCCCGGAGGCAGCGGCGGAAGGAAGTCGGCGCCGGGCGGGGTCTGCGGCCCGGCTGCGTCCTCTCCGGCGGCGGGGGCCGGGGCGCCGTCGTGCGGGCCGACCGGCGCCTCGGCCGCCACCGGGGCGGGGGCGGGGACGGGTTCCCCGACCGGCCCGGCGGGGCCCTCCGGGCCCGGCTGCGCCGGGGCGGGCTCCGGTGCCCGGGCCGCCTCCGGGGGAAGGCCGAGCAGCTCGCCCATCCGCTCCGCGATCGCGTCCACCGCCTCGTCGAAGGGGACGGCGTTCTCCCCCTCGGCGGAGGCCGGGGCGGACTCCGGCGCGGGGGCGCCCTGCGGGGCCTCCGCGCCGCCCCCGGCGGAACCCGCCTGCAGCGGGTGCACCACGGCGCCGGCGGGGTGGATCCTGGACCACCAGGCCGCGGCCTGCTCGGTCGAGATCTCCTCCTCGACCTCCAGCCACCCTGCGATGTGCGGGTGCCGGCGGCCCGCCCGCCAGCTGTGCGGCAGCGAGATCGGCTCCAGGACCAGGGCGCGCTCGCCGTCCACGACCGGGACGGCCGCCGGCGGCGCCTCGTTGCCCACCCAGGAGCCGTCCGCGCCGACCAGGTCCCACACCCCCTGCACGATGTCGGCCTGGGGGTCCTTCTCCGCGTCGCGGAAGGCGGCGACCCAGGCCGGGTGCGGCCGGTCGCCGGGGACGCCCCGCCCCTCGGCGCCGATCAGGGCGTCGGCGAGCAGCACGTGCAGCTGGAAGTTGTCGGCGACGCCGTCGAAGCGGACCCGGAAGCCGCGGCCCGAGGCGCGGTCCAGCACCAGGGCCCGGTCGGCCCCCGCCATCCGCAGCAGCTCGTGGACCTCGCCGTACTCCTCGATGTGCGCGGAGAGGTTCTGCGCGATGGTGGTGAGCTCGCCGAGCATCTCCGGCTCGGCGCGCAGAGCGGCGCGCACCCCCGCGTCGTTCAGCATGGTCTTGGCCGCCAGGCCGTAGCGCTGGGAGACCCACCAGCACATGGTCATGCTCGCGGCCATGCTCGCCGGGTCGGCGACCTCGAACTCCGGCCGGGCCAGGTACTCGGCGACCGGCCGCTCGGAGTCGGCGGTGACCTCGTCGGGGGCCGGCGGCTTCTGCCCGGCCTCCTCCCAGGCGGCCCGGAACAGGTCGGCGCCCTTGCCGTTCTCGGAGAGCTGGCGCATGACCTCCACCCCGGCGGCGCCGGCCGGGGTGTCGTTCTCCACCAGCGCGCCGCAGAGGATGGCGACCTCCACGGCGACCCCCGGCGACCAGCGGTGCTCGGTCAGGGTGCGGGCCAGCGCGTCGATCCCCTCGGTCCGCACCTCCCGGGAGACGTGCGGGGCGGCGCGGAAGACCTCGGCCATGGCCATGCGCAGTTCGTGGGGGCGGCTCTCGGCGACTTCTGCCACGTTGCCGACGGCGGTGCGGAACTCTTGAATCACCCGCCGCATCCTGCCACACCGGAGCGACGTCCACTCGGCGACCCCGGAACAGCGGCCGGATGCGGCCCGTGGTCTTCGACACGCGGGCCCACCTGCGGCGCACAAAACCGGGGCGGGTTCTTTGTCGCCGTCCGCGGATGCGCGGCCGCACCGCCATGCCCAAAGATCGTCGCCATGGCCGATTTCGAACCACTCGCCGCCAAGTCCCTGCGCCGGGAGCCGCTCACCCGCGACGAGCTGCTGTCCGTGCTCACCAGCACCGACGACGAGCTGCTCGACCTGGTCGCGGCCGCCTCCCGGCCCCGGACCCGCTACTTCGGGCGGACCGTCAAACTCAACTACCTGGTGAACCTGAAGAGCGGGCTGTGCCCGGAGGACTGCGGGTACTGCTCCCAGCGGCTGGGCTCCTCCGCCGACATCGTGACCTATACCTGGCTCAAACCGGAGGAGACCCGGGACGCGGTGGCCGGCGGCGTGCGGGCCGGCGCCGCCCGGGTCTGCCTGGTGGCCAGCGGGCGCGGCCCCACCGACCGGGACATCCGGCGGCTGGCGCCCACCATCGAGAAGATCAAGGCCGACCACCCGGGCGTGGAGGTCTGCGCCTGCCTGGGCCTGCTCTCCGACGGCCAGGCCGACGAGCTGCGCCGGGCCGGCGCCGACGCCTACAACCACAACCTCAACACCTCCGGCGAGCGCTACGCCGACATCTGCAGCACGCACACCTTCGACGACCGGGTGGACACCGTGTCCAAGGCCAAGCAGGCCGGGCTGTCCCCCTGCTCCGGGCTGATCGCCGGCATGGGCGAGTCCGAGGGAGACATCGCCGACGCGCTGCTGGCCCTGCGCGAGCTGGACCCCGACTCGGTCCCGGTGAACTTCCTCATCCCCTTCGAGGGCACCCCGCTGGCCGGGCGCTGGGACCTCACCCCGCAGCACTGCCTGCGCATCCTCTCCGCGGCCCGGCTGCTCTTCCCCGACACCGAGGTGCGGCTGGCCGCCGGGCGCGAGGTGCACCTGCGCAGCCTGCAGGCGCTGGCGCTGTACGTGGTCAACTCGATCTTCCTCGGCGACTACCTGACCAGCGAGGGCCAGGCCGGCAAGGCCGACCTGGAGATGATCCGCGACGCCGGGTTCACCGTGCTGGGCGCCGGGCCCGAGCAGGAGGACGGCGGGGGCGAGCGCCCCGACCTGGTCCGCGCCCGCCGCCGCGGCGCCGGCACCGACCTGCCGCCCAACGCCTGATCCCCGCCCGGGGCGCCCGCGCGGGCGCCCCGGGCGTGCGGCCCGCGACCGCTAGGCCCTGGGCGGCGCCGGCCCGGGGCGGGCCCCGTCCCCGCCTCGCGGGGGCGGGTTTCCGGCCGCTTCTCCGCGGGGCATAGGGTTCCTCTCCGTGCAGATCACCCTTGAAGAGACGAGCTGGGACGATCCGGTCGGAGTGCGGCTCCGGGCCGACCAGGAGCGGGAGACCATCGAGCGGTACGGCGCCGACCTCGAGCTCGGTCCCAAGCCCTCCGGCGGAGACGTGTCCGTCTTCCTGATGGCGGCCGAGGGCCGCAGCGGTGAGCCCGTGGGCTGCGGCGCCCTGCGCCGGCTGGACTCGGAGTCCTTCGAGGTCAAGCGGATGTACGTGGTGCCGGAGTGGCGCGGCCGGCGCATCGGCGAGGTGCTGCTGCGCGCCCTGGAGCGCTACGCGGCCGACGCCGGGGCCGTCATCATGCGCCTGGAGACCGGGGCGGAGCAGCCGGAGGCGATCCGGCTGTACGAGCGGTGCGGCTACTACCGGATCGACCGCTTCGGCCACTACGCGGACTGCGCGGCGAGCATCTGCTACGAGCGGAAGCTCATCGACTGACCGCCGCCCCCGGAACCGGTGCGCCGCTCCCGTTCCGGGGAACCCTGGAAGGGGAGGCGGAACCGGCACGGGAAGGGGCGCGGATGGCGGCCGGCGGCGACCTGGTCTGGTACGCGAGCTACGGGGCCAACACCGACCGGGGGCGGTTCTCCTGCTACGTCTCCGGCGGGGCGCCGCCGGGCGGGACGCGGGAGAACCCGGGGTGCAGGAACCGGACGCCGCCGCGGGCCGAGGCCGCGGTGTGGCTGGCCGGCGGGGTCCACTTCGGCCTGGAGTCGCCGATGTGGGGCGGCGGCCTGGCGATGCTCGACCCGGGGCTGCCGGGCGCGGCGCCGGCCAGGGCCTACCTGGTCACCGCGGAGCAGTTCGCCGACATCGCCGCGCAGGAGATGTACCGCTCCCCCGGCGACGGCCCCGATCCGCGCGCCGCGCTGCGCACCGGCCGGGCGGTCCTCGGCCCCGGCCGGTACGAGACGCTGCTGTACTGCGGCGACATCGCCGGCCGCCCGGTGCTGACCTTCACCGCGCACTGGGGCGCCGCCGACACCGAGCCGACCGCCCCCTCCGCCGGGTACCTGGCGGTGATCGGCTCCGGGCTGGAGGCCGCCCACCGGTGGGGGCCGCGCCGCACCGGCGACTACCTGGCCTCCCGGCCGGGGGCCGCGGGGCGGTGGACCGGCGGGGACGTGGCGGCGCTGCTCGCCGCCGGCTGAAAAACCCGTTGCGCGCCGGGCGGGCCGGGGGTTTCAATCGTCGGTGCGGGCGCAGTGCGTCCCGCACTTTCCGATTCTTCCCGTTGAGCAGCGAGGATGTCGTCTGTATGTGCAGTCAGTGGTGGGGTGCCCCCCGGGCCGTGTCGAGCGCCGTCGTCTCTCCGCGAGGGGCTTGACCACTGCCGGAACCGGAGGCCCGGGAGGGCTCCGGGAAGTGAGGGCCCGCGCGGAGGGGCGGGCGGCGCCGTGTGACCGGTACCGCTCGACACTCGGCAAGGAGCCACTGATCGTGTCCAGACGACGCGACGAAAACCGACGACCGCGCTTCCGCCAGGAGGCCGATTCCTTCCGCTGCGTCCACTGCCGCCTCGACGTCCCGTTGAGCGCGCCGGGGACGCGGCACCGCAACCACTGCCCGAACTGCCTGCACAGCAAGCACGTCGACGACCGCGTCCCGGGCGACCGGGCCTCCGAGTGCCACGCGCGCATGGAGCCCATCGCCATCTCGGTGCGCGGCGGCGGCGAATGGGTGATCATCCACCGCTGCTCCGGGTGCGACGCGCTCAGCGCCAACCGCAGCGCCGGGGACGACAACCCGCTGATGCTGA
>NZ_ANBB01000009.1 GCF_000341105.1 Nocardiopsis potens DSM 45234 | reverse complement strand
CGGGCGCCCCGCCCGCTGGCCAGCCCGCCATTCCCGATGGAGCGGCTGGCGGCCCTGTAGCGGGCCGGGCGGTCGATCCTCCCCAGGCCGGGGCCCGGATTCACGGGCCCCGGCCTTTCCGTTGATCCCGGCGCCGTCGCCGTCTCAAAGCCGGAGGGTTTCCAGCGTCCGTCGCAACACCGCACACCAGAGGACAGGTGGGCACCGGCCGGCCTGAACCCCCGCCCCGTGGGGCGCCGCACTCGGTCGGGGCACCTCCCGCCCCTTATCCCTATCCCTCCCCGAGCCCTGAGTTCCTCGTTGCAACGACCACTTGACGGCAAGCCGGTTGAGGCGGCGGAGGCACGGCCTATAATTCAGGGTTTTCTGAATTCAGGAATCCGTGTACGCTCGGGGCATGCTCCAGATCGCCACCGACATCGACGCCCTGGCCCGCTTCGGGCGGGCGCTGGCCGACCCGATCCGCTGCCGGGTGCTGCTCGTGCTGCGCGACGGCCCGGCCTACCCCGCCGACCTCGCCGAGGCGCTGGGCATCGCCCGCACCCGGCTCTCCAACCACCTGGCCTGCCTGCGCGACTGCGGCCTGGTCGTCGCGGCGCCGGACGGCCGCAGGGTCCGCTACGAGCTGGCCGACCCGCGGCTCGGCCACGCCCTGGACGACCTGCGCTCGGCCGTGCTGGCCGTGGCCGCCGACACCACCTGCCCCGACGCCGAGGCCGAGGGGTGCTGCTGATGGCCGCCCCCGCCGGAACGCGCCCCGGCGCCGACCGGGCGGCGGTGCTGACCCGCCGGATCCGGCTGCTGGTGGCCGCGACCATCGCCTACAACGCGGTCGAGGCGGTGGTGGCGATCGGCGCGGGCGCCGCCGCCTCGTCGGCCGCGCTGATCGGCTTCGGCCTGGACTCGGTGATCGAGGTGTCCTCCGCGCTCGCGGTGGCCTGGCAGTTCTCCGCCCGGCAGGCGGCGGTGCGCCGGGCCCGGGAGAAGAGGGCCATGCGGATCATCGCGGTGGCGTTCTTCGCGCTGGCCGGCTACGTGGCGGTGGAGGCGCTGCGCGCGCTGCTCGGCGGCGGCGAGGCGGAGCCGTCCGGGGCGGGCATCGCGATCGCCGCGCTGTCGGTGGCGGTCATGCCGTTCCTCTCGCTGGCACAGCGCAGGGCCGGCCGCGAACTGGGCTCGGCGTCGGCGGTCGCCGACTCCAAGCAGACCCTGCTGTGCACCTACCTGTCGGCGGCGCTGCTGGTCGGGCTGGTGCTCAACGCGGTGCTGGGCTGGTCCTGGGCCGATCCCGCGGTCGCCCTGCTCATCGCGGCCCTGGCGGTGAAGGAGGGCCGCGAGGCCTGGCGCGGCGACGCCTGCTGCGCGCCGTCCGGGATGGCCGTCGCCGCCGGCGCGGACACCGGCGCCGAGGGGGTCGAGGGGGCCGGGGAGGAGAAGGCCGAGGCGGACGCCTGCGGGTGCGCCCCGGGCTGCTCCTGCTGCGGCTGACATGCGGAGGCCCGCTCCGGGGGCGCGGCCCGGAGCGGGCCTCCGCATGTCAGAGAGGCACCCGCCGGAGGGCCAGCGGGCGGATGGGGAGGTTCTCATGGCACTGGTCGCCCTGGCGGTCTACATCGCCGGCCTGGTTCTCGCCTTCGGGGTGCGCTCCTGGCTGGCCTGGAAGCGCACCGGCGACACCGGTTTCCGCCGCCCCCGGGACGCCGCCTTCACCGCCCCCTGGTGGGGCGCGGTGCTGTTCGCCGCGGCGCTGGTGCTGGGCCTGGCCGCACCGGCGGCCGCCGCGGCCGGGGCGCCGCCCGCGCCGCTGGCGCTGCCCGCGGCCGTCGGCCGGACCGGGCTCGCCGCGATGATCGCGGGCCTGGTGCTGGTGCTGGTCTCCCAGGCCGCGATGGGGGCCTCGTGGCGGGTCGGCGTCGACGCCGGCGAGCGCACCGGTCTGGTCACCACCGGAGTGTTCGCGCTGGTGCGCAACCCGGTGTTCACCGCGATGGGGCTGCTGCTCGCGGGTATGGCCGCCGCGGTTCCGGCGCCGCTCTCCGCCGCGGCGCTGGCCGCCTTCACCGCGGCGGTGCAGATCCAGGTCCGGGTGGTGGAGGAGCCCTACCTCGCCGCTTCGCACGGGGACGCCTACCGGCGCTACGCCGGGCGGACCGGGCGCTTCCTGCCCGGCCTCGGCCGGCTCGGGCCCCGGTAGCAGGGGCCCGAGCGGACGCCTCCGCCCGGGCCCGGCGCCCCTCCCTCGCCCGCCGGCGCCTGCGCTACCCTTTCCGCTCCACTGAGCGAGGAGGCGCGATGAGCGATGGAGACGGAGACCGGGCGGAGGGCGCCGACCTGGGGCGGCTGGCCGACCTGATCACCCCGATGGCGGTGCGGACCGCGGCCACGCTGCGGCTCGGCGACCACATGGCGGAGGGGCACCGCACCCCGGCGGAGCTGTCCGAGGCCGCCGGCGCGGACCCGGACGCCCTGGGCAGGGTGCTGGAGCACCTGGTCCAGGTGGGGCTGGCCGAGCGCGACGGCCGGGGCCGCTACGACCTGGTGGGCGAGGGCGGGCGGCTGCGTTCGGACCACCCCCGCTCGGTGCGTGCCGTCCTCTCCGCCGAGCACCCCATCGCCAGGGCCGACCTGGCCTTCGTGCACCTGCCGCACAGCGTGCGGAGCGGCGCCGCGTCCTTCCCCGAGCAGTACGGGCGCGGGTTCTGGGAGGACCTGGCGGCCGACCCGGAGCGCTCGGCGGTCTTCGACGCGCAGATGAGCTCCGACGTGTCGAGCGTGGCGCCGGAGATCGCGGCCGCCTGCGACTGGGGGCGGCTGGGCAGCCTGGCCGACGTCGGCGGGGGCGACGGGACCCTGCTCATCGAGCTGCTCAGGGCCCACCCCGGGCTGCGCGGGGCGGTGGTCGACCTGGCGCCCGCGGCGGAGCGGGCGCGGGCCCGGCTGGCCGCGGCGGGCCTGGCCGACAGGGCGACCGGCCTGGCCGGGGACTTCTTCGAGGAGCTCCCGGTCGGCTACGGCGGCTACCTGCTCTGCGCGGTCGTGCACGACTGGGACCGGCCCTCGGCGGTGGCGATCCTGCGCCGCTGCGCCGAGGCCGCGGGGCCGTCCGGGCGGGTGTTCATCGCCGAGCACACCGGGGAGGACGGGGAGTCCCCGGACACCTGGATGAACCTGCGCATGCTGGTCTACTTCGGCGGCAAGGACCGGGGCGTCGGCGAGCTGGTGGAACTGGCCGATGAGGCGGGCCTGGACCTGGTGGCGGCCCATCCGGCCGGGGTGATGACGGTGGTCGAGCTCCGCCCCCGGTAGGCGGCGGCGCGGCCCGGCGGAGACGCCGGGCCTTTTTTCTCCTTGACTTTGGATAGTGCCGCTCTCCATTATTGGAGAGTCGAACTATCCAATATGTCCCGTGAACCGCTCGGGGGTGTGTGGTGCCGAAGATCGAGAACGGGCGCATGACCCATCGCCACGAAGGCGAACTGGTCGTGTTCCTCATCGGAATGACCATCAACAGGCCGTGGCGGCCCGACCTGTGGCTGCCGGTCTTCACCGCCATGCCGGGCATGCTGCGCGAGCTCTCCGCCGACCCGGAGTCCGGCCTGCTCGGCTACCGGCTGACCCTGGAGGGCCTCAACCCGACCGTCATCCAGTACTGGAGGTCGAAGGAGGAGCTCTACGCCTACGCGGCCGACCGGTCCGCGCGCCACCGCCCGGCCTGGGCCGAGTTCAACCGCCGCGCCGCCGAGGCGCCGGGGGCCGTCGGCATCTGGCACGAGACCTACCTGGTCGACCGGGCCGAGTCGGTCTACGTCGGCACCCCGGAGATGGGCCTGGCCCGCGCCACCGAGCGCATCCCGGTCCCGCGCGGCCGCAACCGCGCCCGCGAGCGGATGGCCGACGGGCGGACCCCCGCCGGAAGCGGAAGGCCGTAGGCGCCGCTCCCGCGGACCCCAGATCGCAGCGGGCCCGCGGGAGCGGCACCGGTCGCGGGGCGGGCGCCGCGGATCGCCGTCCGCCCGGCGGCCTCACCCGGGCGGGCGGCCCGCCGTCACTCCGAACCGAACAGCCGGACGACCAGCAGGAGGCCGCCGGCCGCGACCAGCGGGAGCGCGGCCAGTGCCGCCAACGCCGCCCACCGCAGCCGCCTGGACAGCGCCCAGCCGGCGGCGACCACCGCGGCCTCCAGCGCGGCCAGGACGTAGAAGGCCGTCGAGGCCGGGTGGTGGTACCCCTCCCGGGTCGCCCGCGCGCAGGCCTCGGTGGCCTCGCCCAGCGCGCACGGCGGGGGCACGTTCACGAACATCCCGAGGTAGGCGGTGCCGCCGACCAGCGGGACGGCCAGAAGGGCCGCGGTGATCAGCGCCGCGAGGGGAAGGCGGCGCGGCTCCGCCTCCGCGCGCTCGGCTGTGGAAGACGACATGGCCGGGAGGGTAGCGAACTTCGCATCCCGGTGGATATTTCACGAGGAGTACTCATGGAACCGCTCATCACCCTGATCGCCGTCACCGCCCTGCTGCTCGCGGCCGGCGCGCTGGGGGTGCGCGCGCTGCGCCCCTGGCCGGTCGCGGTCCGGGGCGGACTGGCCGCGATGTTCCTGCTCACCGGCGCGTCCCACTTCATCGGGATGCGCGAGGAGCTGATCGCGATGGTCCCGCCCGCGCTGCCCGCCCCCGGACTGCTCGTCACGGTCACCGGTGTGCTGGAACTGGCGGGCGCGGCCGCGCTGCTCTCCCGCCGGACCGCGCCGTGGGCCGCGGTCGGCCTGTCCGCGCTGCTGGTGGCCATGTTCCCGGCCAACGTGCACGCCGCCCTGAACGGCGCGCCCACCGGGATGGTCAGCGACGAGCTGCTGCCCCGCACGCTGATGCAGATCGCCTTCCTGGCCGCGACGGTGTCCGTGGCCGCCGCCCACCGGGACGGACTGCGCCCGCCGGCCCGACCGAAGGAGCGGGAGGCCGCCCGCTGACCTCTCCGGCCGCCCCGGCGCGGCCGATCTCCCCCGGCGGGGGGCCAAGATCCCCCCGGCGGGGGGAGGGTCGCGCGGGCCGGGTCCGGCAGCCTCGGGGGCATGGGCGGAGCACGGGAAGCGGGGCGGAGCCCCTGGGCGGTCGGGGCGGCCGGGTTCGCGGCCGGCTACGGGCTGCTCCGGCTCTACTGGGCCGCGGGCGGGCGGTGGGGCTACTCGGCGTGCGGGCCGGCCCCGGAGGCGGCCGAGCTCGCCACCGGGTGCGGCGCCGCGCGGCTGGAGGCGCTCCCCTTCTGGCAGGGCTGGGGCGCCGCCGGACTGTCCGCCGCAGCGGTCGCGGCCGCGGTGCTGCTGCTCACCGGCCGTCGGGCCGGCCCGGCCGCAGCCTGGGCGGTGTGCGCGGCCCTGGTCGTGCTCTCCTTCCCGATGCACCTCGTCTTCCAGGTGCCCGCGGCGCTGCTCGGCAGGCCGACGGACTGGCCCGACCTGGCGGACCGGGCGCTGCTGCTGGCCGGCGGGCTGCTGTTCGGGCAGGCGGCGTGGGCGGCCGGCCCCGGGCCCTGCGCGCACCCCGCACCGGCCGGCCCGCGACCGGTACCGGGCCGGCTCCGCGCCTGGGCCCATGCGGCCTGCGCGGTCCCGCTGATCGGCTGGGGAATACCGCACGCACTGTGGTTCCTGGGCGTGCCGTTCGGCATCGGCGCGGAAGGGGCCGCCGCGATCAGGCAGGACATCGGCGCCGGGCTCGCGCTGGCGCTGGTCCTGGTACCGGTGCTGGCCGGGCAGCTCGCCGCGGGCCTGGCGCACCCGTGGGGCCAGGTGCTCCCCAGGCGGCTTCCCCGCTGGGGCGGCCGGGCGGTGCCCCGCCGGCTCGTCCTGCTTCCGGCCGGCGCGGTCGCGGCCGCGCTCACCGCCTACGGGGCGATCAGCACCTGGACCCTGGTCCGCGCCCTGGTGGAGGGGGAGGCCGACGCGGCGTCGGTGGCCGCCGACTGGGCGGTGTCGGGCACCCTGCTGGTCTTCCTGGCGTGGGGGCTGGCCCTGGGAGCGGCCGTGGCGGAGTACGCCCGGCTCACCGACCCCCGGTGCGCGAAGTGCCGGAAGGGGAAATCTCGTCTCGCAATTCGAGACGGAGATTCCAATAAATGAGATGTCGGGTTAGGTTGGCGGCATGAGCGGACGAACCTGGAACGCAGAGCTCTACGACACCAGGCACTCCTTCGTCGCCGCCTACGGGGGCGACCTGCTGGAGCTGCTCGCGGCGCGCCCCGGGGAGCGGGTGCTCGACGCCGGGTGCGGCACCGGCGAGCACGCGGCGCGGCTCCGCGAGGCCGGCGCCGAGGTCGTCGGGGTCGACGCCAGCCCCGAGATGATCGACCGCGCGCGCGACCGCTTCCCCGGACTGGACCTGCGCGTGGCCGACCTGCGCTCGCTCGGCTCCGACGGCTCCGGAGGCCTCGGCGGATTCGACGCGGTGCTCAGCAACGCGGTGCTGCACTGGATCCCCGAAGCCGACCGGGCCGCCGCCTCGCTCGCGGCGGTGCTGCGCCCCGGCGGCCGGCTGGTCGCCGAGTTCGGCGGCGCCGGCAACATCGCGACGATCGACGCCGGAGCCCGCGCCGTCCGCGCGGAGCAGGGGCTGCCCGACGTCCCCTCGCCCTGGTACTACCCGGACCCGCAGGAGTACACGGAGGTACTGGAGCGGGCGGGGTTCGAGGTCGCCGAGGCCCGGCTGTTCGACCGTCCCACCCGGCTGGAGGGCGAGGACGGCCTGGCCCAGTGGCTGCGCATGTTCGCCGCGCACCTGTCCGGCGGGGCCGGCGACGAGGAGGCGTTCCGGGCGGCGGTGGCCGACCGGGTCCGCGCCGACCTGTACCGGGACGGCGCCTGGTGGGCCGACTACCGCCGGCTCCGGGTGACCGCCGTCCGGCGCTGACCCCGGCGGGATCGTCGCCCGCGGCCTCGGCGGCCAGGCCGGTCGGAGGCCGCCCGCCGGCGCCGGGCCGCAGGCCCTGGCCTGCCGATGGGAACTCCCGGGGCGGCCGCCCCGGGCACCGGCGGCGGGTGGGCTCGCCCCGCCCGGGGCGACACCGCGCGGACACCGGCACGGCCCTCCCGGCGGAGCCGCAGACCGGCGGATCCGTTGCCCGCGGCCCCGGCGCTTCGGCCGGCCGGTGAGGAGCCCGGGCGCGGCGGCCTCGGGCGGAGCGGCGGTGCGCGGACACCGGCACGGCCCTCCCCGCGGATCCTCGGACCGGCGGAGCCGGTGCAGTGAGTCCCGGGGCCGACCGCAGGCACAGCGGTCCGGGCGCCGTCACCGCGCTGGCCTAGCGGCGGCGGCGCCCGGACCGCCGACCGAGTCAGCCGCCGCGCCCCCGTTCCGGCAGGGCGAAGGAGAGGGCCAGGGCGGCGACCGCCAGCGCGGCCACCACGCCCTGCGCCCACGGCAGGCCGCGGGTGTCGGCGATCCAGCCGAGCAGCGGGGCGACCACGCCGCCCGCCGAGACCGCCAGCCCCAGGGTGACCCCCGAGGCGGTGCCGACCCGGGTCGGCAGGTAGCTCTGCCCCAGCGTCGTCTGCACCGCGAAAGGCAGGAAGATCCCGGCGGCCAGCCCGGCCGCGGCGAGCAGCGCCGCCCACGCCGCCGGGGCGGCGGCGAGCAGCACCGCCGACGGCAGCGCGACCGCGTACCCGATCCGCACCGCGAGGGTCCGCGCCCACCGGTCGGCGATCCAGCCGCCGGCCACCGTCGCGGCCGCGCCCACCGAGAGGAAACCGGTCAGCGCCCACCCGGCCTGCGCCTCACCGAACCCGAACCGCTCGATCAGCGACAGGCCCAGCAGCGACGTGGTGCCGAACATCATCACCGAGCGCAGCACCACCACCCCGGTCAGCCGGGCGAACGCCGACCAGTCGTCGGCCGGCTCCGCCCCGCCGCCGCGCCCGCCGGCCGCGCGCGCCCGCTCCCCGGAGGCGAACCGCCCCAGCGCCGCGAGCACCCCCGCCATCAGCAGGGCGGGCACCGCGAGCAGCGGCGTCCCGGCCAGCCCGAAGGAGAGCACCACCGGGGTCACCGCCACCGGGCCCAGCGCCAGGCCGATGTTGCCGCCCACCGCGAACCAGCTCATCCCCTGCGCGGACGGGCCGGCGACGGCCCGCACCGCGCTCGCCGCCACCGGATGGTAGGCGGCGACCCCCAGCCCCGACAGCGCGATCGCCGTCCAGGTCCACCAGTAGGAGTCGCCCAGCCCGGACAGCCCGACGCCCAGCCCCGCCAGGAGCAGCCCGGCCGGCGCCGGCCAGTGCACCCGCCACCGGTCGGCCGCCATCCCGAACAGCGGCTGGGCCACCGAGGAGAGCACGGTCGCGGCGAACACGATGCCGGTCGCCGCGGCGTAGCCGTACCCCTGGTGCAGCACGAAGAACGGGAGCAGCGCGGGCACCGCCCCCTGGTACACGTCGTCGACGAGGTGGCTGAGCGACAGCAGGCCGATGGCGGAGCGCCGCCGGGCGGCGTCCGGGGCCGCCGCGGGCGCGGCCTCGGCGGATGTGTTCGACACGGCGGCCTTTCCGGGTTCGCGGGCGGCACCCGCCCACCGGGCGGGAACGGTGCGGGACCGGTCGCGGCCGGCCCCGCACCGACTCTGCCCGCCCTGGCCCGCCGCGGGAATCCCGTCTACGCTCCGATCATGCCGGTTACCCGCCAATCCGCGACGACCGCCCGCGAGCTGGTCGACGGCGGCCGCGTCGACCGGCACCGGCACGACGGCGTCCAGGCGGTGTTCCCCGGCTCCGGCGTGCTGGCGGTGACCACCGCCGCGGGCTCCTGGGTGCTGCCCGGCGGCACCAGCGCGATCGTCGTCCCGGCGGGCATGGCGCACGCCCACCGCGCGCACGGGCGGACCCGCCTGCAGACGGTGATGCTGCCGGAGAAGGCCTGCGCCGACCTCGGCCTGGACGCCACCGAGCCCCGGGTGGTCCCGGTCGGCCCGCTGGCCAGGGAGGTGATCAACGCGGCCACCCTGGAGGGGCCGCTCGATCCGCGCCGCGGCGCCCTGCTGGCCGAACTCCTCGCGGTCGAGCTCGCCCGCCCCGGCGCGGGCGGCACCCCGGCGGCGCTCCTGCTCCCCCGGCCCCGCGACCCCCGGCTGTCCGCCGTCGTCGACGCGCTGCTGGCCGACCCGGTCCGCGGTTCCCTCGCCGAACTCGCCCGGCGCACCGGGAGCAGCGAGCGGACCCTGTCCCGGCTCTGCCGGGAGGACACCGGGATCTCCTTCCCGGAGCTGCGCACCCGGATCCGGCTGCTGGCCGCGCTGGTCCACCTCGCCGACGGCGGGACCGTCACCGCCGCCGCGCACCGGTGCGGCTGGTCCAAGCCGCACTCCTTCATCGAGGCCTTCCGCCGGGTCCTGGGCACCACCCCGGGCCGCTACCGCGCCGGCCTGCACGGAGCCGCCGCCCGGGACGGCGGGGCGTTCTCCCCCGGCGGTTAGCGCGGGCCCGGCCGCCGGATGCGGTGCGTCCGGCGGCCCCGGTCGGCCGATGCGCCGACCGCGCCGCGAACGCTCGGCGCCTTCGCCCGCCGCGGCCGCCGGGGCGGCGGAACCCCCGGTCCCGCCGCGGGCGGTTCCGGCCGGTGCGGTTGAATACCGCGATGGACTCCTCCGCCTCGCGCCCCGACGGGCACCTCATCGACCTGTACGACCTCGGCCCGGACGGGTTCGCGGCGGTGCTGGACGCCGCCGGGCGCTGGAAGGGCGGCCCCCGGCCCGCCCCGGCGCGGGAGCGGCCCCGGGTGGCGACCCTGTTCACCGGGGCGGCGTTCCGCACCCGGCTGGCCTTCGACACCGCCATCGCCGAACTCGGCGGGCGCCGGCTGGACCTGCCCGACGGGCTGACCCGGCGGGAGCCGATGGGCGACGCCGCCGCCGTCCTCGCGCACTACGCCGACGCGGTGGTGGTGCGCACCCCCGACCACGCGGCCCTGGCCGAGCTGGCCGCGCACAGCGCCGTCCCGGTGGTCAACGCGATGACCTCCCTCGGGCACCCGTGCGAGGTGGTCTCCGAGGCGTTCACCCTGGCCGAGCGGTTCGGGGCGTTCCGCGGGCTGCGGATCGCGTTCGTCGGCGGCGACGGCAACCTGTGCCGGTCCTGGCTGGAGGCGGCCGCCGTGGCCGAGGTCGAGGTGGTGCAGGTCTGCCCGCCCGGCCGGGAGGCGCCCCGGGAGGTGCTGGACCGGGCGGCCTCCGGCCCGGGTGAGGCGGGCGTGGTGCACGACCTCGCCGCCGGCCTGGCCGGGGCCGACGCCGTCTACACCGACGTCTGGCCGGAGGAGGCGCGGGTCCCCGGCGAGGCGCGCGAGGAGTTCGCCCGGTTCCGGATCGACCGGGCCGCCCTGGACCGCGCCGCCGGCCGCGCCGTGCTGATGCACTGCATGCCGGTGCGCCGCGGCGACGAGGTCACCGCCGAGGCCTTCGCCGACCCGCGGTGCATCGCCCTGGAGGCCAAGGGCAACCTCGGCCCGACCCACACCGCGATCCTCGACCGCCTGCTGGCCGGGGGCGGCTGAACCGCAGCGCCGCCGGCTTCTCCCGGCGGCGGCCTCAGGAGCGGGCGGCGGGCTCCGGGGCGGCGGCCGGGCGGGAGCGGACCAGGCGGCGCACCGCGCCCGCCCAGGAGGCCGCGATCACCGCGGCGATGACGATCCGGGAGGTGAGCAGGTGTTCGCGGGGGTAGAGCACGCCGGTGAGGTAGTGGTCGATGAACCCCTTGTCCATCACCTCGCGGCCGGTGTGCAGCCGGGCCCAGTTCTCCAGCTCGGTCAGCACGCAGGGCCACTCGATGAGGACGATCCCCAGGGCGTAGGCGGCGACGGCGATGTGCACCGGGAGTGCGCGCGGGAACCGCCAGGCGAGGAACCCGCCGAGGACCACGTAGCCGAAGAAGGCGAAGTGCAGCAGCATCGCGGCGGTTCCGATGAGTTCGTAGGGCATACCGCGAACCTACGGAGCCGGGGCGCGCGGGGGATCCGCTCCGGTCCCCGGTCCGCGCTGAGTAGGGGTGCTCAGGCGGACCGGGGGCGGGGGTCGGCTACGCGGCCGGCTACTTCGCGCGCTGGGTGACGGCGATGCAGCCCAGTACCACCGCCGCGGCCACCGGGGCGGCCGGGGACAGCTCCTCGCCGAGCAGCAGCACCGCCCAGACCAGGGTGAGCAGCGGCTGGGCCAGCTGGATCTGGCTGGCCCGGCCCACGCCGATCAGCCCCATGCCGCGGTACCACACCACGAACGCGCCGAACTGGCTGACGGCGACCAGGTAGGCCAGGCCGGCCAGAGCGGTGCCGGTGAGGTGCACCGGCTCCAGGGCCAGGCCCGCCGCGGACAGCGGCGCCATCACCGGCAGGGAGAGCACCAGGCCCCAGGAGATGACGTGCGAGCCGGGCATCTCCCCGGCCAGCCGGCCGCCCTCGGCGTAGCCCGCCGCGCACGCCACCAGGGCGCCGAACAGGAACAGGTCGCCGAGGCCCGGGGCACCGCCGGTGCGCAGCAGGGTGAAGCCGATCACCGTGCCCGCGCCGACGGCCGCCGCGCCCCAGAACAGCGGGGAGTGCCGGCGGCCGGTGCGCACCGAGGCGAACGCGGCGGTGGCGATCGGCAGCGCGCCGATGACGACCGCGGCGTTGCCGGTCGAGGTCGTCTCCAGGGCCAGGGTGCTCAGCAGCGGGAACCCGACCACGCAGCCCAGTGCGACCACCAGCAGCCCGGGCAGCTGCTTCCGGGTGGGCAGCGGGGCGCGGGAGGCGCGCAGGAACGCGGCGGCCAGCAGCGCGGCCAGGCCGCAGCGGAGCGCCGTCGAGGTCCACGGTCCGAAGCCCTCCAGGGCCCAGGCGGTGGCGGGGAAGGTGAAGGAGAACCCCAGGACGCCGAGGGCCGCCGAGGCGGTTCCGCCGCGAACCGCTACCGAGCCGCGGACGGTAGCGCTATCATCTACTCTCATGAAAAAGAGTAGCAGTGTCCTCGAGCTCGCGTCCTCCCTCCGCCGCGAGATCGAGCGCTACTCCCCTGGTGAGAAGCTCCCGCCGAGCCGGAAGCTGGTCGAGCGGTACGGCGTCAGCCCGGTGACCGTCTCCCGCGCGGTGGCGGTGCTCGCCGCCGAGGGGCTCGTCACCACCCGGCCGGGCGCCGGCGCGTTCCGCGCCCGCCCCGCCCGGAGGGCCCGCCGCGACGGCGACACCTCCTGGCAGGAGGTCGCGCTCAGCGCGGAGTCGGCCGCCGCGTCGGGGGAACCGCTGCCCCGCGCCGTCGACGACGCCGGCGTCCTGGCCACCCTGGCCGCTCCCCCGCCCGGGGTGACCGGCTTCAACGGCGGCTACCTGCACTCCTCGCTGCGCCCGGAGCGGGCGCTGGCCGCCGCCCTGGCCCGGGCCGCGCGCCGCCCCGGCGCCTGGGGGCGGCCGCCGGTCGAGGGCGACGAGCAGCTGCGCGGCTGGTTCGCCCGGGAGATCGCCGGTCCGGACGGCCCGCTGGACGCCTCGCACGTGCTCGTCACCTCGGGCGGGCAGAGCGCGCTGACCACGGCGCTGCGCGCGCTCGCCCCGCCCGGCGCCCCGATCCTGGTCGAATCGCCCACCTACCCGGGGCTGCTGGCGGTGGCCCGCGCCGCTGGGCTGCGCCCGGTCCCGGTCCCGGTGGACGCCGACGGCGTCCGCACCGGGCTGCTGGAGGACGCCTTCCGCGCCACCGGCGCGCGGGTCCTCGTCTGCCAGCCGCTGTTCCAGAACCCCACCGGCGCCGTGCTCTCCGCCGAGCGCCGCGCCGAGGTGCTGCGCATCGCCCGCGCCGCCGGCGCCTTCGTGGTGGAGGACGACTTCGCCCGGCACCTCGCGCACGCCGACGCCGGGGCGCTGCCGCCCACGCTGGCCGCCGACGACGAGCACGGCACGGTGGTGCACATCTGCTCGCTGACCAAGGCCACCTCGCCGAGCATGCGGGTGGGCGCGCTCGCCGCGCGCGGCCCGGTGCTCCGCCGGCTCCGCGCCATCCAGGTCGTGGACAGCTTCTTCGTGCCCCGCCCGCTGCAGGAGGCCGCCCTGGAGCTGGTCGGCTCGCCCGCTTGGGTCCGCCACCTGCGCGCCGTCGCCGCGGGGCTGGCCGAGCGCCGTACCGCCATGGCATCGGCCCTGCTCACCGAGCTTCCCGGGCTGCCCCCGCCGGCCTTCCCGGTCGGCGGCTACCACCTGTGGCTGCGCCTGCCCGACGGCGCCGACGAGACCGCGGTCACCGCCGCCGCCCTGCGCGCCGGCGTCGCGGTCGCCCCCGGCCGCGCCTACTTCCCCGCCGAACCGCCCGCACCGCACCTCCGCCTCTCCTTCGCCGACACCGCCGGCACCCCGGAGATCACCGACGGCGTCCGTCGCCTGCGCACCGCCCTCACCGAGACCGGCCTGCTCTGACCTCGCCGCCCCGAAAACCGGCACCGGCAGCGGCAGCGGACCGTCAGGGCCACCGGCGACCACCGAGAGCACGAACGGCCCGGGACCGTGGGCGGGCGGCGACGGCAGAGGTAGGGGCGGGGCGGGGGTGGTCGCCCGGGCGCGGCGCCTCACGGGGTGAGGGTTCAAGCGGGCGGCGAAGGCGGGCAGGGCACCGGCTGGTCGGTCGGGTGCGGCAGAGCGGGTGGGGGCGGTCGGGGCGGGGTAAGGGGGGCGGGTTCGCCGTTTCCGCGTCGCCCCGGGCGCCGTTGCCGGCCGCTCTTGAAACCGCTTCCCCTCCCTGACCTGGGTGAATACTTAGGGTGATGGTGGGGTGGGGTGCCCTGCGCACCGCGAGAGCACCCCGGTGATTTCTGGGCGCGCATCCCGGCCCGGATCGGCCCCCGGGAGGCCCGAATGGCTCTGATCGGGCCGGTGTTCGGGGGTTCGAGCCGCCCGGAAGGCCGGGAAGTAGGGGGCCGGAACCCAGGAGGGGCAGAGGTGGGGGCGAGATGTCGTATTCGTCCCCTCGGTTGGCCACTCTGGGTGATCGGTGAGGGGGCGATGGGGGCCTGGGGGCTTACTACTCGCTGGTAGATGTAATCGGGGTGCTCTCGCGGTGCGCAGAGCGCCCCCGCCTGCCCCCGTTCCCTGCCGCGAACCGGGCATAGGGGATAAGGCCACCCCCTGGCGGGAGCGCGCGCCGGGCCGGGCCGGTGAACGCGGCGCCCGGCCCACTGCCGCCTTCGCCGCCCGCTTGAACCCCCGCTCCGCGAGGCGCCGCACCCGACCGACCGGCCGGTCCCCCTCCCCACCCTCGCCGCCTGCTTGAACCCCCGCTCCGCGAGGCGCCGCACCCGGCTGGGGCGCCCGGCCCCGTCCCTACCGCTGCCGTCGCTGCCCGTCTTGACCTTCGCTCCGCGAGACGCCGCGCCTGGGTGACCGGCCGGCACGCTCTCCTGCCGTCGCTGCCCGTCTTAGCCTCCGCTCCGCGGGGCGCCGCGCCCGGGTGGCCGCCTTCGCCCCGGCCCTGCCCGTGCCGTCGCCGCTGCTTGAACCCTCACTCCGTGGGGTGCCGCGCCGGACCGACCGGCCGGTGCCCTGCCCGTCGTCGCCGCCTGCTTGAAGCCCGGCCCCGCGAGAGGGCGCGCCCGCCCGACCGGCCGGCACGCCCTCCCGCCGTCGCTGCCCGTATTGACCCCCGCTCCGCGGGGCGCCGCGCTCGGGTGATGCCTGGACCTTGCCCCTGCCGCTGCCGTCGTCGACCGCTTCACCCGGGCAAACGCCGCCATCGGATCTGCGGGGTCGCCCGCTTGCCGGCTCGATCGACCAGGGGGCCGGCAGTGCCGACCTGCTCACCGCTCCTGGAGGGGGCGAGCCGGGCTGAACCGGTCGTTGGCTTCGCCGGGCCCGGACTGGGCGGCCTGCCCGCCCGGTTCGGTTCGCAGTGGTCGGTGTTCTTCCTGGGTGCGCCGGTCGGAGCGGTCCGCTCCGGCCGTGCGGGGCTGAGGTGGGGCCGCCCGGTGCCGGCCGGGGGTTCGCGGTGCTCGGGGAAGGGGGACGGGCGGCGCGGCCGGCCGCCCCTCCCCCGGGGCCGACGCCGGGACCTGGGCCGGGGCCGCCGGGTCCTGGGGCAGGACGGCGGATGAGTCCTGGTCGGGGGCGGCGGGCGGGACGAGGCGGGCGCCCAGGGCTCCGGCGGCGACGACCAGCGCCCCGGCGGCGAGCACGATGTCCTTGAAGACGTACTGGGCCTCCAGCGTCGGGACGCCGCCCGGGAACAGCTCGCCGAAGAGCAGCACCAGTGGCGACAGGATCCCCACCAGTGCGGCGGCGAGGACGGCCAGGCCGGTCTTGAGCAGCTTCCCGGTGATCAGGGTGAGTCCGATGAAGCATTCGACGACCGCGGTGGCCGCCATCGCGGCGCCCCCGGTCAGCAGTCCGAAGGTGAGCGTTTCGACGGTGGGCACCACCAGGTCCTCGGCGGGACTCGCCCCGGGGAAGAACTTGAGCGCGCCGAACACCAGGAAGGTCGTGCCCAGGCTGACCTGCATCAGGCCGATGCCGTACCGGGCGAGCAGCCGGGCGCCCCACAGCACCGGCCGGGCGGTGCGGGATGCGGCGCGGGCGGTGGTTCCGGCGGAGGTGTCCGGCGTGGTCGCGGCCTCGGTGCGCGGTGAGGTCGGGACCGGGGGTGGAGTCGTGGCGGCGGTGGCGGAGGAGCGGGGAAAACGTCGCACAGAAGTACTCCGAGGGTCCGGGCCTGCAGGCCCCCCTTAATTGACAGGAAACTTTCCTGTTTATTTCAGGCGACGGTAGAGCCGCCCTCGGCCGCTGTCAACGTCCTGTTGCACTGCAGACCGCAGAGGGCGCCGGGGGCGCCGAACCGCCCGCCCTCGGCCCCGGAGGGGAACCGGTCCGGGCGGCCCCGACCGGGGCCCTGGGCCGCCCGCATGCGCACGGAGCGGCAGGCGGCCGCAGCGGTAGACTCCCGGCGGATGACGGGAGAGACGAGGACGACGAGGACTCGGCGTCCGCGTCACGGCGCGCAGGCCGTCGCGGACCCGGACGGCGCCCCGGGGGCGTGGCTGCGCCGGCACCAGTGGGCCTTCGACGCCCTGCTCACCGCGGCGGTGTTCGCCTACAACCTGCCGGTCCAGGCGGGCTACCTCCCGGCGGATCTGCCCTCCGGCGCGTGGCTGCTGCTCCCGCTCGGCCTGTGCGCCCCCTACCTCCTCCGCCGGAGGTACCCGCTTCCGGTGTTCGGGGCCGTCCTGCTGGCGGCCTGGGTGCAGACGGCGCTCGGCGTCGGGCCCCTCGCGGCCGACGTGATGGCGGCGTTCGCGCTCTACAACGTCGCCGTGCGCTTCCGGTGGCCGGTCTCGGTCCCGGCGGCCGGCGCGGTGGTGCTCTGGCTGCTGGTCTCGCTGGGGCCCCGGCTGGACGAGTACCACCTGTCCATCGGCGACCTGGGGCTGCTGCTCCTCGCCGCCGTGTGGGCGTGGACGTGGGGCACGCTGGTCCGCGTCCGGGGCGAGCACACCGCCGGACTGCGGGAGCGCGCACTGCAGCTGGAGCGGGAGAAGGAGGCCCGGGCGAGGATCGCGGCCGCCGCCGAGCGCGCCCGGATCGCCCGGGAGATCCACGATGTCGTCTCGCACGGTCTGAGCGCGGTCGTGCTGCTCTCCGAGGGCGCAGCGCTGAAGGTGCGCAGCGAGCCGGAGCGCGCGGAGCAGGCGATGCTGGCCGTGCGGGACGCCGGCCGCGGCGCGCTGGCCGAGATGCGCCGGATGCTGGACGTGCTGCGGAGCGGGGAACCCGGCCCGGACGCGCCCCCGCCCGGGGCCGCGCGGATCGAGCACCTGGTCGAGGAGGCCCGGGCCTCCGGCCTCCCGGTGCGGCTGACCACGGCCGGGGAGCCCGCGGAGGAGCCGCCCGCCGGCCTCGCCCTGGCCGTGTACCGGGTCGTGCAGGAAGCGCTCACCAACGCCAGGAGGCACGCCGGCCCCCGGCTGAGCCGGGTCGACGTCGAGCTGCGGCACCGGCCCGGGGAGGTCGAGGTGCGGGTGGCCGACGACGGGCGCGGCGCGGACGCCGCCCGCGACGGTACCGACAGCGCCGACGGTGTCGATGGCGCCGGCGGCGGGACCGGCGGCGGCCACGGCCTGGCCGGGATGCGGGAGCGGGTCGCCGCCCACAACGGGCGGTTCCGGGCCGGGCCGCGGCCCGGCGGCGGGTTCGAGGTGGTGGCGGTACTGCCGACCGGAGGGAAGAAGTGACGATACGCCTCGTGCTGGTCGACGACCAGCAGCTGGTCCGGCTCGGGCTGCGGATGGTCCTGGAGGAGCGGCCGGAGGTCGAGGTCGTCGGCGAGGCCGGCGACGGCGACTCCGCGCTGGAGCTGCTCCGCACCGTCCGGGCCGACGTCGTGCTGATGGACGTCCGGATGCCGCGGATGGGCGGCGTCGAGGCGACCCGCAGGATCACCGCGGGCGGCGGGCCGCGGGTGCTCATCCTGACCACCTTCGATCTGGACGAATACGCCTACGACGCGCTCCGGGCGGGTGCGAGCGGCTTCCTGGTCAAGGACGCGCCCCTGGACGAGCTGGTCTCGGCGATCACCCGCGTGCACCTCGGCGACGCGGTGGTCGCCCCCAGCACCACGCGCCGCCTGCTGCACCACTTCACCGGGGGCCCGAGGCCCGGGAGCGGGGCGTCCGGGAGCGGCGAGCCCTCCCCGGCCCTGTCCCCGGCCCCGGCCGGCCGGCGGATCGAGGGGCTCACCCCCCGGGAGCACGAGGTGCTGCGCCTGGTCGCGCGGGGCCTGTCCAACGCGGAGATCGCCGCACACCTGGTCGTGTCCGAGGGCACCGTCAAGACGCACGTGGGCCGGATCCTCACCAAGCTCGACCTGCGCGACCGGGTGCAGGCGGTGGTGCTGGCCTACGAGACCGGCCTGGTGGAGGCCGGCGAGCCCTGACCGCAGGCGCCGCCGGCCCCGAGGCCGCTCTCCCCCGCCCCTCGCCTGCGGGCGGTGCCCGGCCGCCTATGCCCCTGGGCGTACGCGGGCGCCGCCCTCCTCCCTCGGCAGGAGGGCGAAGATCCGCCGCCGGGCAGACGATCCGCACGGCCGGGCCCCGGCACAGTGGCGTGCATGCCCGACATCGTCACCACCGACCGGCTCGCCAAGCGCTACCGGGAGCACCCCGTCGTGCACGACCTCGACCTGCGCATCCCGGAGGGGTGCGTGTACGGATTCCTCGGCCCCAACGGGTCGGGCAAGTCCACCACCATGAAGATGCTGCTGGGGCTGGTGCGGCCCAGCTCGGGCGAGATCCGCATCGGCGGCCGGCCGATGCGGCGCTCCACCAGGCGGGAGCTGCTCGGCGGGATCGGCTCGCTCATCGAGACCCCTCCCGGCTACGGCCACCTCACCGGCCGGGAGAACATGCGCCTGGTCCAGCGCCTGCTGGGGCTCGGCGACGGGCAGGTCGCCCGCGCGGTGCGCACCGTCCGGCTCCAGGACCACCTGGACAAGAAGGTCCGCGCCTACTCGCTGGGCATGAAGCAGCGCCTGGGCATCGCGATGGCGCTGGCCCGCGAGCCCCGGCTGCTGATCCTCGACGAGCCGACCAACGGCCTGGACCCCGCCGGCATCGAGGAGATCCGCGGACTGCTCCGGCGCCTGGCCGGGGACGGGGTGACGGTGATGGTCTCCAGCCACCTGCTCGGCGAGATCGACCGGACCGCCACGGTGCTGGGCATCCTCGGCGGCGGCCGGCTGCTCTTCCAGGGCACCCGCGCCGAGCTCTTCGCCCGCTCCGCCCCGGACGTGCTGATCGACACCCCCGACCCGGCGTACGCGCACTCGCTGCTGTCCGGGGGGTTCGAGAGCCGGCTCGACGGGACCTCGGTCCGGCTGGCCGGGCTCGACGACCGGGCGACGGCGAAGGCGGTCGCGCACCTGGTCGGGGCGGGGGTCGACGTCCACGGGGTGCGCCGCGGCGAGCGGTCGCTGGAGGACGTGTTCATGGACCTCACCGGGGGCGGTGGCCTGTGATCGGGCGCGCGGTGGCGAACGAGTTCGCCAAGATGCGCGGCCTGCGGGTCGCGGCGGTCGCGGGGACCCTGATCGCCTGCACGGCAGGGCTGTCCCTCCTCACCGCGGTCACCGCTCCGGCGTTCGCCGATCCGGCCGGGGAGCGGTCCTGGGAGCCGCTGCTGGCGAGCATGGCGCTCGCGGTGCCGCTGGCCTCGCCGGTGCTGCTGGCGGTCCTCGCCTCCCGCCAGGTCGACATCGAGCACCGGGGCGGCGGCTGGCTGCTCTCCCAGACCTCCGGGATCACCCCGGGGCGGCTCTGCCGGATCAAGTTCGCCGCGCTCGGCTGCGTGGTGTCCGCGGCGACGGCGCTGCAGAGCCTGCTGCTCATCGGGGCGGGCGTGCTGCTGGGCGTCGCCGCCCCCGTTCCGGTGGGGGCGTGGGCCGGGTACACCGCCTCGGTCGCGGTGGTCAACCTCGTCCTGCTCGCCCTGCACGTCCTGGTCTCGGCCCGGGTCGACAACCAGCTGGTCGGGCTGGGCCTCGGGGTGCTGGGGTCGGTGCTCGCCGCGACCGCCACCGGGCTGCCGCCCTGGCTCGCGCACACGTTCCCGTGGGGGTACTACGCGCTGGCGACGGCGGCCGACTACCGGGACGGCGCCCTGGTGATGCTCGCCCCGGACCACTCGGCCGTCGCGGCCCTGGGCGCGGCGGGGGCCGCCCTGTTCCTGCTCGCCACCGCCCTGTTCGACCGACGGGAGGATTGACCATGGGTGCCGTCCGCGCCGAGTTCCTCAAGGTGAAGCGCTCGCTGAGCTGGGTCGTGGTGCTGCTGCTCCCGGTGGCCCTGGTGCTGGTCGGGACGGTCAACACGGTCGTCTCCGGTGAGCGGCCGGAGGAGGGCTGGCACACGCTGTGGCTCCGCTCGGTGGTCCTCTACGGCCTGTTCCCGCTCACGGTCGGCATCGGGGTGCTGGCCTCCCTGGTGTGGCGGGTCGAGCACCGGGGCGGGAACTGGAACGCGCTGATGGGCGGGCCGACCCCGGCGCTGCGGATCGTGGCGGCCAAGGCCGCGGTCGTGTCCGCGCTGGCCGCCGCGATGCAGGGGGTGATGCTGGCGGCGGTGGTCCTGGCCGGGAAGCTGGTCTTCGCGCTGCCCGGGCTGCCTCCGGGCAGGTACGTCCTGATCAGCGCCGTGATCGCGGCGGCGTGCGTGCCCGTGGCGGTACTCCAGTCGGGGCTGTCGATGCTGATGCGCTCGTTCGCCGCCCCCGTCGCGATGGCGTTCCTCGGCGCCGCCGGGGCGATCGTGCTGCTCATGCTCGGGGCCGGCGCCGCCGCGTCCGCCCTGCCCTACGCCCTGGTCGGCCGGGCGACGCAGCTGGGCACCGGGACCTTCGCCGACACCGGGGCCCTCACCCTGGGCGGCGCCGCTTCGATCGCGGGCGCCGCGGCGCTCCTCACCGGGGTCCTGATCGCGGCGTCCGCCCTGCTCCTGGACCGGACCGACGCCCGGGCGTGAGCGGCGGCCCGCCCGGATCGTCGATTCTAAGGCTGGTATAGTATGGCCAGCCTAGTTATCGACCGCTTGAGAAGGGCGCCGCATGATCGAGATCCTCGACCCCACCCAGCTGGCCCGGGCCAGGGACACGGGCGCCCTGGTCGGCGACATCCTGCAGACGCTGAAGGGCCGCGCCGAGGCCGGCACCAACCTCCTGGACATCGACCGGTGGACCAAGGAGATGATCGACCGGGCGGGGGCGGAGTCCTGCTACGTCGACTACGCGCCGTCCTTCGGCCGCGGCCCGTTCGGCCACTACATCTGCACGGGCGTCAACGACGCCGTGCTCCACGGGCTGCCGCACGACTACACCCTCGCCGACGGCGACCTGCTCACGCTGGACCTCGCCGTCGCCAAACGCGGGGTCGCCGCGGACGCCGCGATCAGCTTCACCGTGGGCGGCACGGAGCCCCCGGAGAACACCGCGATGATCGGCGCGACCGAGCGCGCGCTGGCCGCGGGCATCGCGGCCGCCGGCCCCGGGGCCCGCATCGGCGACATCTCCCACGCCATCGGCACGGTCCTCCGCGAGGCCGGGTACCCGATCAACACCCAGTTCGGCGGGCACGGCATCGGATCGACGATGCACCAGGACCCGCACGTCCCGAACACCGGCCGGCCCGGGCGCGGACCCAAGCTGCGCCCCGGGCTGCTGCTGGCGCTGGAGCCCTGGATCATGGCCGACACCGCCGAACTCGTCACCGACGCCGACGGGTGGACGCTGCGCAGCGCGACGGGCTGCCGGACGGCGCACAGCGAGCACACCATCGCCATCACCGACGACGGAGCCGAGATCCTCACCCTGCCGGAGCAGGCGCGGCGGTGAGGCCGGAGGCCCGCGCTCCCCGCGTACGCGGGAGGGGCCGCCGATCCCGGCCGGCGGCCCCTCCCCTGCGGCGCCGGAGGCCGGCCCGGAGGTCACCCCTTCCGGGAACCGGCGTTGTTCAGCCAGATCATGTACTCCGCGCGGTCCAGCGGGTTGCCGTCCGTGCGGGGGCGGCGGGGCGGGTCCCCGCCGACCGGGCGGGTGACCAGGACGCCCTCGCCGCCGGTCAGGCCCGGAAAGGACTGCTGCAGCGGGTGCGCGGCGCGGGCCGGAAGGTCGCCGGTGAGGTGCCACTCGCCCCCCTTCTCCCCCGCCGGGGCCGACTCGCGGACGCGGGCGCCGCTGCGGGACAGGGCGGCGGTGACCGGGCCCAGGGCGTCGGCGGGGACGTCCGCCTCGAAGGCGTGCACGGGCTCGTGGACCCGGGTCCCGGCCCGGTGCAGGGCGCGCATCAGCACCAGCGGGGTCAGCGCGCGGAAGTCGGCCGCCGTACTGAACACCGAGGAGAAGCCGCTGCGGACCAGCACCACCTCGCAGCCGGCCACCGGCCAGCCGTAGAGGCCCTGCTCCAGGGCGAGGTGGACGGTCTCCTCGATGGCGCGGTCGAAGGCGGCCGGCAGCGCCCCCAGCTCCACCTCCCGGGTGAACCGGACGCCCTCCCCTGCCGCCGGCGCGACGCGCAGCCCGATCGAGGCCCAGAAGCCGTCCTGCGGTTGGGAGTCCATGGTCTCCACCGCCTCGCCGACGCCGGCCACGTACTCGGTGTGCACGGTGCGGCCGGGTTCGAAGACCGCCTTCACCCCGAAGTCCTCGGCCAGCGTCGCGGCGATGACCTCCTTCTGCACCTCCCCGTAGAGCAGCACCGCCGCCCCCTCGCCCGGGACGGTGCGCACCCGGATCAGCGGGTCCTGCTCGGCGAGCGCACTCAGCGCCGCGTGCATGCGCGGCGCGTCGGCGGCGTGCACCGGGCGGGCCACCGACTCCAGCGAGGGGCGGGCGAAGCGCGCGGCCCGCGCCCCCGGTGGCGGCGGCCCCAGCCGGTCGCCGACGCGCAGGCCGGGCGGTCCGCCGATGCGGCCGATCTCCCCGCCGGTCAGTGCCCGGCCCCGGTCGGTCTCGGCGCCCACCACCTCCAGCCGGGTGATCCGCCCCTCGTGCGGCGGGGAGCCCGGATCGGCCCGGTCGAAGGCGACCCGGGCCCGGGGCTCCAGCCGGCCGGAGAAGAGCCGCAGGTAGCCGGTCTTCTCCCCGGAGGGGGCGCGCTCGACCGCGAACACGGTGCCGCGCGGCCCGCCGTCCTCCGGGTCCTCCGCCCCGAGTCCTCCCGCCGGGAGCAGGCCGGTGACGGCGGAGATCAGCGCGTCCACGCCGGCGCCGGTGATCGCCGAGCCGAACAGCACCGGGTGCACCAGGCCCCGGGCGGTCTGCGCGGCCAGCCGCTCGGCCAGCTCCGCCGCGGGCGGCAGCGGCAGGTCGTCCACGACCGCCGCCAGCAGGCCGTCGTCGTGCTCGGCGAGGACCTCCGCGGCGCGCAGGGCGAACACCGGGTCGGCCAGGGAGAACGGCACGGTGCGCGCGCCGGGCGTGCCCGGCTCCTCGACCGCGCCGAGGGCGAGCGCGTTCGGCGCCAGCCGCCGCCGGACGTCGGCCAGCACGCCCTCAGGGCGGGCGCCCGCCCGGTCGGTCTTGTTGACGAAGAGCAGCGCCGGCAGCCCGGCCTCGCGCAGGGTGCGCATCAGGACGCGGGTGTGCGCCTGCACCCCCTCCACCGCGGAGAGGACGAGGACCGCGCCGTCGAGCACGGCGAGGGCGCGCTCCACCTCGGCGACGAAGTCGGTGTGGCCGGGGGTGTCGATCAGGTTGACCCGGGTGCCGCCGACGGTGAACGGGGCGACGGCGGCGCGCACGGTGATGCCGCGCTCGCGCTCGATGCGCCCGGTGTCGGTGCGGGTGTCGCCGGCGTCGACCCGGCCGAGCCGGTCGATCGCGCCGGTGTCGAACAGGAGCCGCTCGGTGAGGCTGGTCTTACCGGCGTCGACATGCGCGACGATGCCGATGTTGAGGGTCGGGGCCATGGGCGGTGGTGTCCTCGGGAATTCGAGAGCGGAAAAGGGACTCGAAGACTCCGCAGGACCGCCGCACGCCGCTGCTCCTCACTCTCGGTGACCGAAGACGGCCCAAGGTTGGACCACGTCCGGGGCCGGGCGCAACAGGTTTTCCACCCCCCGCCCCCGATGATCATGGCGGCGCGGCCCTATCGAACCGGGTGGTTTCCAGCGTCTGTTCCAACACCGCACACCAGAGGACAGGAGGACAGGAGGACCGGCCGGTCGGCCGGGCGCGGCGCCTCGCGGAGCGAGGGTTCATACCGGCGGCGACGGCGCGGGCAGGGGCGCGGTCGGGCGCCTCGGCCGGGTGTCGGGCCCCACGGGGTGGCGGTTCAGGCTGGCAGCGAGGGCGGTGGTGGGGACCGGCTGGTCGGTCCGGTGCGGCGCCTCGCGGAGTGCAGGTCAAGACGGGCGGCGACGGCAGCGGTGGGGCGGGGTGCAGGCGTCGCCCGGGTGTCGGGCCCCACGGGGCCGGGGCTCAAGCGGGCGGCGAGGGCGGCGGTGGGGGGACCGGCCGGTCGGTCGGGTGCGGCAGAGCGGGCTGGGCGGTCGGGGCGGTCCGGGGTGGCGGGTTCGCCGTTCCCGCGTCGCCCGGGCGCCGGGGCCGGCCGCCCCTGAATCCGCTACCCCTCCCTGACCTGGGTGAATGCGTAGGGTGATGGTTGGGTGGGGTGCCCTGCGCACCGCGAGAGCCCCCCGGTGATTCCCGGGCGCGCATCCCGGCCCGGATCGGCCCTCCAGGGGTCCGAATCGCCTCGGTCGGGCCGGTGTTGGGGGGTTCGAGCGGCCCGGAAGGCCGGGATGCAGGGGGCCGGAACCCGGGGAGGGATGGCGCGGGGGCGAGATGTCGTATTTGCCCTGCCGGGAGGGCCCGCCTTGGCCACTCCGGGTAACCGGGGAGGGGGCAATGGGGGCTTCGGGGCTTACTACTCGCTGGTAGATGTAATCGGGGTGCTCTCGCGGTGCGCAGGGCGCTGCCGCTCCCGCCCGTTCCCCGCCGCGAACCAGGCATATGGGGATAAGGCCCCCTGGTGGGTGCGGGCCGGGCCGGTGAACGCGGCGCCCGGCCCCTCCCGCCGTCGCCGCCCGCTTGAACCCCCGCTCCGCGAGGCGCCGCACCGGACCGACCGGCCGGTCCCCCTCCCGCCCTCGCCGCCGGTTTGAACCCTGGCCCCGCGAGATGCCGCGCCCGGGCGACGCCTGCACCCTGCCCTTACCGGCGCCGTCGCCGCTGGTCTTGAGCTTCGCTCCGTGGGGCGCCGCGCCCGACCGGGCGGCCGGCGCGCCCTCCCGTCCCCGCCCCTCCCCGGGTTCCTCGTTGCAACGGCCACTTGACGACAGGCCGCCTTGATAGGCCGCACCGTCATGATCATCGGGGGCGAGGAGGCTGCAGCGGCAGGGCCAGCCCCGACTTCACCGTCTCGTAGGCGGGCAGCGTCTCGTACCGGTGCACCCCGGTCCCGGGGCCGAACAGCTCGGCGGAGAGCTCCCGGTTCTCCGCGATGTCCCGGGAGAGCAGCAGGACCACGTAGTCCCATTGCCCGATGATGCCGAAGCACTGCTGCACCGCCGGTTCGGCGCGCAGCCGGTCGCGGAACGCGGCGTGCCGGGCCGGGTCGTCGTCGACCAGTGCCACCAGCACGACCGAGCCCAGGCCGACGCCGAGGGCCCGCTGGTCGAGCACGGCCACCTCGGCGCGGATCACCCCGGAGGCGCGCAGCCGTTTCAGCCGCCGCTGCACCGCACTGGGCGAGAGCCCCACCTCGTCGCCGAGCTCGTGCAGCGGGCGGCGGGCGTCCCGCTGGAGCAGGCCGAGCAGGCGGCGGTCCAGGTCGTCGAGGTCGGGATCGGTGCGCACGCAAGAATCTTGCACGCGGGGCCGGAAACATTCAATCGGCGCCCGGGCCGTCCGCCCTAGCGTGGCCGTTGAGCGCCCCGGACGGTCCGACCGCCCAGGACGGCGCCCGCATCCGCCGACCGGAAGGGACCGAGCGACCATGCCCCAGCACCGAACCGAGACCGGCCCGGAGGCCGCCGCCGACCTGGACCTGCAGAACATCGCCCGGGCGCGGGAGGTGATCGACCCGGTGTTCCTGGACTCCCCGCAGTACCGGGAGGCCGCCCTGGAGGAGCGGCTGGGGCGCCGGGTGCTGGTCAAGGTGGAGACGCTGAACCCGCTGCGCAGCTTCAAGGGGCGCGGGGCCGGGTTCGCGGCCGCGCAGGCGCCGGCCGGCGCCGAGCTGGTCTGCGCCTCCGGCGGCGGGAACTTCGGCCAGGCGGTGGCCTACGCCGCGCGGCACCGCGGGATGACCGCGACGGTCTTCGTGCCCGCCACCGCCTCGCCGCTGAAGACCGGGCGGATGGAGGGCTTCGGCGCCCGGGTGCACCGGGTCGGCGGCGACTTCCAGGCGGCGGCCGCCGCCTACGCCGAGGACGGCCCCGACCGGGTGCTCCTGCAGGACGGCCGGGACGCCGCCATCGCCGAGGGCGCCGGCACCATCGGTGCGGAGCTGCTGCGCACCGGCGGGTTCGACGCGGTGGTGCTGCCGCTGGGCGACGGCGCGCTGGTCACCGGGGTCGCCCGGTGGGTCAAGGCGCACGCCCCCGGGGTGCGGATCATCGGCGCGGGGGCGGCCGCCGCACCCGCCCTGGCCCGCGCCTGGCGCACCGGGGTGCCGGAGCCGGTCGCCCCGTCCAGTACCTTCGCCGCGGGCATCACCATCGCCCGGCCGCACCCCGAATCGGTCCGCCGCACCCGGGCCCTGGTCGACGAGGTGGTCCTGGTCGACGACGGGCGGATCCGCTCGGCGATGCACCTGGCCGCCGAGACGCTGGGGGTGCTGCCCGAGCCGGCGGGCGCCGCGGGCCTGGCCGCGATCGAGGCGCACGATGTCCCCGGCCCGGTCGCCACCGTCGTCACCGGGGCCAACGCCGACCTGGAGCACTTCCGCGGCCTGGGGGGATGAGCCGATTCGAGGGCGGTTCCGGGCCGGCGGTATGGCCGTTTCCCTTCGGCGGGCGGAATGTCTCCTCCGTTGGGCGGAAGGGGGAATGGCGGATTCGCGGAGAAAGGGCGGTGCGGACGCTCTGAACTGCACTGATGCGAAGAAAGGGCGGTATTCCCGGCCCCTCCGGAACCGGTCCGTCGGGCCTTTTCGGGGAACCGGTCGACCGCAACCGGTGAGGGGGTCGGAAAAGGCGATTGCGCGGGAAGCGCGGACGGGTAGGGCAGAGACCGCTTCCCTCGTACACTGTTCTTTTAGGTGGTCCGATTGGCAGAGAAAACGGCCCTTTCCGCGCAGAACAGGGTGGGACCCGACGACCCGCGCTACCCCTCGCTGAGCCGCGGCTTCAACCAGCGCTGGATCGCCCGCCCGAGCGAGATCATGGTGGTCCGCACACCGGAGGAGACCCGGCAGGCCCTCGCCGAGGCGCTGAAGAAGACCGGCAACGGGCAGGACAGGCGCATCACGGTCCGCTCCGGCGGCCACTGCTACGAGGACTTCGTGTGCAGTGACGACGTCGGGGTGATCATCGACGTCAGCCCGATGTGCGGCATGCACTACGACGAGGAGAAGGAGGCGTACTGCGTCGAGGCCGGCGCGACCAACTGGCACGTCTACAGCCACCTCTACCCCGAGACCGGCCTCGCCCTGCCCGGCGGCTCCTGCTACTCGGTGGGCCTGGGCGGGCACATCACCGGCGGCGGGTTCGGCCTGCTGTCCCGGCAGTCCGGGCTCACCGTCGACTACCTCTACGGGGTCGAGGTCGCCGTCGTCCGCCCCGACCACAGCGTCGAGCTGACCACGGCCACCAGGGACGACGACGACCCCAAGAAGAAGGCCCTGTGGTGGGCGCACACCGGCGGCGGTGGCGGCAACTTCGGCGTGGTGACCCGCTTCTGGTTCCGGGACGTCCCCAAGCCCCCGAGCGAGGTGCTGCTCTGCGCCCTGGCCTGGGACTGGGCGGACTTCAAGGACAAGAGCGACTTCCACGCCCTGCTGACCGCGTTCGGCGGCTACTTCCAGAAGCACCAGGACCCGGAGACCCCGGAGGGCCGCCTGTTCGCGATGCTCAAGCTCAACCACGTGAGCAACGGGCAGATCGGCATGACCGTCCAGCTCGACGCGGGCGCCGAGGGCGCGAAGGAGGTCATGGACCGCTTCATCCGCACGGTGGACGGCGGCATCCGGCCGCCCGCCACCGAGCAGCGGAGCACGATGGGCGAGCACCCGCCGATCGCCCGGATGAAGCGGCCCCGGCGGCTGCCCTGGCTCACCGCGACCCAGTCCCTGAACGGCTCCGGCGAGAACCGGTGCGGCAAGTACAAGTCGGCCTACATCCGCAAGCCCTTCACCGGCGCCCAGATCGACGCCATGTGGAACCACCTGGGGAAGGGGGAGGACCGGTTCAAGCCGGGGAGGTACGACAACCCCGACTCCCTGATCCAGATCGACTCCTACGGGTCGGCGATCAACGACCCGGAGCTGGCGACCGCGACGGCGGTGCCGCAGCGCGACTCGATCCTGAAGATGCAGTACCAGGTGTACTGGTTCCCCGGGGACGAGAAGGAGGCGGACTACGTCGACTGGATCCGCCGGACCTTCCGGGCCACGTTCAGCGCCACCGGAGGAGTGCCCAAGACCTACTCCGGTACGGGCGACCACAACACCGACGGCTGCTACATCAACTACCCCGACGGCGACCTGCCGGGCCCGGAGGCCGACGGGGCCGCCGAGCCCTGGCCCGTCCTGTACTACAAGGACGCCTATGCGGACCTGCAGCAGGTGAAGTCGGACTGGGACCCGCACAACGTGTTCCGGCACCACCAGTCGGTCCGCCCCAAGGGCGGGTGAGGCCGGGCCGCGGCGGCGCCGCCCCTGACCCCGCCGGCGCCGCCGCGGCCCCTCCGCGCCCTGGTCCGGAGCGGTGCCGGGCCCGGAGCAGAGGGGTGGCCCTCCCCTTGCCTTTATGTAAGGAAACACTTACGTTGATCGCATGTCAGCGCTCGACGTCCTCTCCGACCGTTGAGTGAATCTCAGCGTTCCTCTCGCTGGTCTTCATTCCTGCTTCACCGACCGCCGCCGGCTCCGAAGAGCGAGGTCTCACACGGTCTCCACGAGGCGTTTCTCCTCTCCGGGCAACTTCCCGGCGAGGGTTTTGAGGTCAAGCGTCTGTGTCGGCGAGCATCGAGTCCAGGAGGTTCCCGGCCGCGTTGTGGTCGCGGTCGTGTACGGCGCCGCAGCCGGGGCAGGCCCAGGTGCGGTCGGCCAGGATCAGGACGCGGTTGATCCGCCCGCACTCCCCGCACGTCTTCGAGCTGGGGAACCAGCGGTCGGCCCTCCACACCCTCGAGCCGTACCAGCCGGCCTTGTACTCCAGCTGGCGGACGAACTCGGCGAATCCGGCGTCGGTGACGGCGCGGGACAGCCTGCGGTTCTTGACCATTCCCTTGACGTTGAGGGTCTCCACCGCGACGGCCGACTTGGTTCTCGTCAGCCAGGTGGTGGTCTTGTGCAGGAAGTCCCGCCGCCGATCGGCCACCCGCAGGTGCAGCCGCCCGACGCGCTCGCGCGCCTTGGCCCTGTTCTTGGAGCCCTCAGCCGAGCGGGAGAGCCTGCGGCCGGCGCGCTTGAGCGCCCGCTGGGCCGCCTTCAGCGGTTTCGGGGCGTGGATCTCCTCGGTGGTGCCGTCGCTGCTCTTGATCACGGCGAAGGTCTTCAAACCGAGGTCGATCCCGCAGGCGGGAGCACCATCGGGCGCCTGGCGGCGTTTGTCGACGTCGTCGCGGTCCACTTCGATCTGGAAGGAGACCCACCACCGCCCGGCCTGCTCGCGGACGGTGGCGCCGAGGATGCGCGCCCTTCCGGTGGCCGTCCGGTCGGTCAGCCAGGACATGTCCTCACGCACGGCCACATCCCCGATCGCCGGGAGGCGCACGGTGCGGGCATCGAGCGGCTTGGCGCGGTCGGCGTCGTAGCGGAACCGGGAGCCGTGCTTGCGCCTGCGCCACCTCGGCCACCCCACCCGGGTCCCCTTGCGCTTCCCGGCGCGGGAGGCGAAGTAGTTCTTCAGACCGGCCGCCCGGACCCGGCACGCCTCCTTGGGGATGCGGGAGGACAGCCCGCCCTGGGAGAACCAGGGGTAGCGCTTCGGGTGGGCGGCGCGCCACTCCCTCTCCAGCGCCGGGGCCGACCACGGCACCTTGGTCAGGCCGTCACCGGTGATGCCGTAGCTCTCCTCGGCCTTGCGCTGGGCGTACTTCTTCCGCACCGTCTCCAGGCAGAAGTTCTCCACCACCCGCGACAACCCGCAATGCCGCCCCATGGCGACCGCCTGCCCCCCGGTGGGCGCCAGCTCGAAACGCACCCCCTGCTTATGGCTCACGAGCAGTCCTCCTGTACGGCCGATGCCTTCCCGGCCCGGCGGCGGGCGGCCCGCCTGCCGTACAGACGGGTGCGAATCGATGCCGCTGCATCGGCCATGTCATACACCGGGTCCTCTTCCGCCCCGCCTTCACCCATGACCCGCAGGATAGGGCCCGGCACTGACAGTAAAGATTCGATGCGGTCCGGACCGGGCAGGTCGGCCGCAGTGTTCGACCGCGATGCCCCGGGGCCGACGCTAAAGGTGTAGCCCGCTCCACCACCGGGGTGTCGTGCGCAGGGCGGCGGATGGGCGGGGCCGCAGGATCGCCCCGGGCGCAGGCGGATCCGTAGCTTCGTGGGGCATGGGGCGGCCGTCCGGCCGCCCCGGAGACCGCCTTCGAGAGCTGCGAGGATCCGCCATGCCCGACCCGTTCCGCATCGACACCTCCCCGGAGCCGGCCCCCGCCCCCGCACCAGCCGGCGGCGGGGTGCTGGACGCCCTGCTGACCGCCGTGCTGTGGGCGGTGGCGGCCGCGGGCGTGGCGGGCAACGTCGTCTGCTCCGCGATCGGCGCGCACCCGCTGATCGGCGCCTGCTTCGGCGCCCCGGCCCTGATCGCGATCATCGCGCTCACCGTCCGCGCGGTGCGGCGGAGGCGGCGGTGATCCGGCGGCGCGCGGCGCGGGCCGCCGCAGAGGCCGCGCGGGCCCTGCCCGCCGACCCGGACGCCGCCGTCCTCCTGCACGACGTGCACCGCGGCTACACCGACGGCGACGGCGTCGTCTCCGCGCTCGCCGGGGTGTCGCTGCGGGTGCCGACGGGGGCGTTCCTGGCCGTCATGGGCCCCTCCGGGTCGGGCAAGAGCACCCTGCTCAACTGCGCCTCCGGGATGGACGTCCCGACCTCGGGCACGGTGCGGATCGGCGGCGCCGACGTGGGCGCGCTCGCCGAGCCCGAGCGCACCCTGTTCCGGCGGGACCGGGTCGGATTCGTCTTCCAGGCATACAACCTGCTGCCCGCCCTCACCGCGGAGGAGAACATCACCCTGCCGCTGCGGCTGGCCGGGCGCGCACCGGACCGGGAGTGGCTGGGGTCCCTGGTGGAGCGGGTCGGCATCGCGGACCGGCTGCGGCACCGGCCCGCCGAGCTCTCCGGCGGCCAGCAGCAGCGGGTCGCGATCGTCCGGGCGCTGGCCGCCCGCCCCGCCGTCGTCTTCGCCGACGAGCCCACGGGGGCGCTCGACGCGGCGGGGGCGGCGCGCATCCTCGGCCTGCTCCGGGAGGTCGTCGACGAGCTCGGCCAGACCGTGGTCATGGTGACCCACGACCCCAAGGCCGCCGCCCGCGCCCACGCCACCGCCGTCATGGCCGACGGCCGCATCGACGGCGTGCTGCACTCGCCGGCCCCCGCCGACCTCGCCGCCCACCTGGCCTCCCTGGAGCAGGCCCGGGCATGACGCCCCGGCCCCGCACGCGCGGAGGCCGCGGAGGCGGCCCCGCCGGGCCCCTCGATCCTTCGGGCCCCGGGCCCGCACGGAAACCGACCACGCCGATGGCGGACCGGCCGAAGCGGTCCCCGACGTTCATCGCCCCGGGCTTCCGGCGGCCGTCCGGCGCGTTCCCTCCCACCCCCTGACCGGTATGACCACGGCCCGCACCGGGCCTCTTCGAAGGAGAAGCAGACCATGGCCGAGAGCGACCACGACACCTCCCCGCCCCGAAGGGAGGGAACCGTGGCGGCGCTCGCGCTGAAGTCGGCGCGGGGCGGAATCGGCGGGCTGGTCGCGGTGGCCGTCGCGGTGCTCGGCGGCGCGCTGCTGGTGACCGCCGGCGGGGTCCTCGCCGAGACGGGGCTGCGCTCGCACCCGCCGGCCGAGCGGCTGCCCGCCGCCGACGTGCTGGTCACCGGGGAGCGGTGGCTGGCCCAGGAAGAGGACTTCGACGTGGCGCTGCCGGAGCGGGCCGGGGTGCCCGACTCCCTGGCGGCCCGGCTGGGCGCGCTGCCCGAGGCGGCGGCCGCCGTCGGCGACGTCGGCTTCCCCGCCGCCGTGGACGCCCCCGGCGGCCCGGTCTCCGCCGCCGACCCCCGCACCGCGGGCCGGGCCTGGTCCGCGGTGCCGTTCTCGCCCCGCGCCCGGGTGGAGGGCGCGCCGCCGCAGGGCGCCCGGGAGGCGGCGCTGGACGCCGCCACCGCCCGCGCCGCCGGGGCCGCCGTCGGCGACGAGGTGCGGATCAGCGCGGCCGGGCGCACCGCGCGGTACCGGGTCTCCGCCGTGGTCGACGGCGCCGGGACCGGCGTCTTCTTCGCCGACGGCGAGGCCGCCGCGCTCGGCGGGCGGGACTCCGGCCCGCGCGCGGGCACCGCGGACCTGGTGGCGCTGCGCGCCGCCCCCGGGGTCTCCGCCGATGAGCTGGCCGGCGCGGTCCGGGCGGAACTGGGCGGCGCGGACGGCCTGGAGGTGGCCGCCGGCGCGGAGCGCGGGGACGCCGAGTCCCCGGCCGGCGGCGCCGCGCGGACGACCCTGGTCGCCATCGCCGCCTCCGGCGGCGGGGTGGTGCTGATCGTCGTCGGCTTCACCGTGGCCGGGGCCCTGTCGGTCTCCATCGCGGGCCGGCGCAGGGAGCTGGCGCTGCTGCGGGCCGTCGGCGCCACGCCCCGCCAGGTCCGCCGGATCGCGGTGGTGCCGGCGGTGGCGGCCGCGGCGGCGGCGCTGCCGTTCGGGGCCGCCGCCGGCTACCCGGCCGCCGACGGGATGCGCGGCCTCCTCGCCGGCCTGGGCGCGGTCCCCGCCGGGCTGCCGCTCGCCGCGGGGCCGCTGCCCGCCCTGGCCGCGGCGGTACTGCTGCTCGCAACCGTGTGGGCCGCCGCCTCGGCGGTCTCCGGCCGGCCGGCGAAGGCGGCGCCGGCCGGGGCGCTCGCCGAGTCGGAGGCCGAGCCCCGGGCGCCCCGCCCCTGGCGGGCCCGCGCGGGCGGCGCGCTGCTGCTCGCCTCGGCCGGCATGGCGGTGACCCCGCTGCTGCTCGGCGGCTCCGAGGAGGGCGTCATCGGCACCGCGACCGGCAGCCTGGTGGGCGTGGTCGGGATCGCGCTGGCCGGGCCGGCCGCGATCCGCGCGGCGAGCGGCGCGGCCGCCCGGCTGCTCCCGGCCCGCACCTCGCCGCTGACCTGGCTGGCCGTGCGCAACCTGCACGGGTACGCCTACCGGTCGGCGGGCGCGGTCTCGGCGCTGGCGATGGCGGTGGCCTTCGTCCTGGCGCAGGTGTACGCCAACACCACGCTGCTGCAGGCCGGGGCGGAGCAGCGGGCGGCGGGGACGCCGTCCGGGATCGAGCTGACCGCGCCCGCGGCGGGCGGCGTCCCGGAGGGACTGGAGGCCGAGGCCGCCGGGGTGCCCGGGGTGGCCGCGGCCGCCACCGCCACCCCGACCACCGCGATCTGGCGCTCCCGGGAGTTCGGCTCGGACCGGGAGGCGCTCACCGAGCTTCCCGCGACCGTGCTGGGCCCCGGCGCCTCCGGCGTGATCGACCCCGGGGTCACCGAGGGGGACCTGGGCCGGCTCACCGGGGACGCGGTCGCCCTCGGCGCCTCGTTCGCGCGGTTCCACGGGATCGGGGCGGGCGACCGGGTCTCCTTCCACCTGGGCGACGGCGCCGAGGTGGAGGCCGAGGTCGTCGCGGTCTACCGGCGCGAACTGGGCTTCGGCCGGATGCTGGTCTCCCGGGACCTGGCGGCCGGGCACATCACCGGCGACCTGGACGCGTCCCTGCTGGTCCGGGCCGAGGACGGTGGTGCGGGGCGGGCGCGGGAGGCGCTGGAGCGGGCCGCCGCCGGCCACCCGGGGGTGCGGGTCGGCGGCGCGGACGCGGCGGGCGCCCCCGCCGGCGGCGTCCAGGCGAACACGGCGGTCAACTTCGCGGTGCTGGGGGCGCTGCTGGGGTACGTGCTGCTGTCGGTGGCCAACCGGCTGGCCGCGCAGACCCTGCAGCGCGGCCCGGAGCTGGCCGCGCTGCGCTCGATCGGGATGACCCCTGGGCAGGCCCGCTCGCTGCTGCGCCGGGAGGCGGCGATGCTGGCCGCCGCCGCGGTCGCGGCCGGCCTGCTCGCCGCGGCGGCCCCGCTGGCCCTGGCCGGGATCGGGTTCCTCGGCCGCCCGTGGCCGGGCGGCCCGCCCTGGGTGCCGCTCGCCGCCGCCGCGGTGGTCGCCGTGCTCACCTGGCTCTGCACCGAGCTGCCCGGCCGCCGCCTGCTCACCGGCGCGGACCGGAGGGGGGCGAGGCTCCGCCGCTCCCGGGGGTGATCAGCCGGCGGGCGGCGGGTCGATGCCGAGGACCGGGAGGCATTCGCGGACGGCGACGAGTTCGATGTCGTCGCGCCGCCGCCCGGCCCACCGCTCGCGGGTCAGCCTCCACTGCCTGATCTGCGCGGGCTCCCCGCGCCGGGTGTCCCAGGTGACGCCGTTCGGCGCGTAGCCCAGGGCCTGGGAGACCCCGTTCGAGGCGTGGTTGTCGAAGAACGCGTCGCTGCCCGCCTCGCGGGCCCCGAGCCCGTCGAAGGCCAGGTGCAGCACCGCCTGCCGCATCTCCTTGCCCAGGCCGCCGCCGCGCAGGTCCGGGTCGAGCCAGGAGAACGTGGAGACCGTCCCGTACAGGGCGAAGTCGGCGCCGGTCAGATCCTGCATGCCCACCGGTTCGCCGTCGACGACCACGACGAAGTACAGGCGCCAGAGGTCCGGGCCGACCCGGCCCCGGCCGCGCCACACGCTCCGCAGCCAGCTCCACTCGCGCTCCCGGCCGTCCTCGTAGAGGGACATCGGGTCGTCGAAGGGCCACGGGGGCCCGGTGGCCACGCCCTTGCGGACCACCGGGAGCAGGCGCTCCAGGAGTTCGTCCGTCGCCCCCATCAGGGACAGCCGGGGCGTGTGCACCCGCACGTTCAGCGGGGGGTAGGGGGAGAGGGGCGAGGCGGTCGTCGGCATGGGCGCCACCCTAGGGCCGGCCGGCGCGGCGCGCACCGCCTTTTTCGGCCCGGGATCCGGGCCCGGAGCCCCTGGGAAGAGCGCCGCCTCCCGCCGGCGTGCCGCCTTCTCCCCGCTCGGCGCGGCCGCCGGCGCCCTGCCCGGCCGGCGGCGGGCCGGTGCCTCCGCACCGGGGCGGGCCCCGGGCGGGCGGCGCCGCCCCGGCCGGGTTTCCCGGGGGCGGCGGCACGGTAGGCCCATGCCTGGCGACCGTGCGTAACCCGTCGGCCACCTACCTGGGACCAACGTTCACCGGGCGGTGGTTGGGACGTGCCGTCCTCCATGACGGGATGGAGCACGGTCCCGCCCGCCCCGCCGGGGCGGGCTCTCCGCCACTCCGAGGAGACCTCGTATGCCGGGTACCCCCCAATCCCCCTCCCCCTCCCCCGTCCCGGGCTCCCCTTCCTCCTCCGCCGCCCTCCCCGCCTCCGCGGCGGCCGGCTCCGGCGCGTCGCGGCGCGGCGTGCTGGTGGGGGGCGCGCTGGCGCTGGGCGCCGCCGCACTGGGTACGCTCCCCGCGACCGAGGCGCGCGCGGACACCGCCCCCCGAGGAGGATCCCCCATGTCCGACCCGTTCACCCTCGGAGTCGCCTCCGGCGACCCCCTCCCCGACAGCGTCATCCTGTGGACCCGGCTCGCCCCCGACCCGCTCGCCGAGGACGGCCGCGGCGGCATGCCGGACCGGAACGTGAGCGTGCAGTGGCAGGTGGCCGAGGACGAGCGCTTCCGCGACGTCGTCGCCTCCGGTGCGGTGCGGGCCCGCCCCGACCGCGCCCACTCGGTGCACGTCGAGGCCGGCGGGCTGCGCCCCGGCGCGCAGTACTTCTACCGGTTCCGCGCCGGCCGCGAGATCAGCCCGGTCGGCCGCACCAGGACCGCCCCGGCGCCCGGGTCCCGCCTGGACTCCTTCGCCTTCGCGTTCGCCAGCTGCCAGAGCTACACCCACGGCCACTACACCGCCCAGGCGCACCTCGCCGAGGAGGACCTGGACCTGGTGGCCTTCCTCGGCGACTACATCTACGAGACCGGTGAGGCCGGGGAGATCGGCCGCCCGCACGTCCCCGCGCGGGAGACCGAGTCGCTGGCCGACTACCGGATCCGGCACGCCCAGTACAAGGCCGACGCGGGCCTGCAGGCGGCGCACGCCGCGTTTCCCTGGGCGGTGGTCTTCGACGACCACGAGGTGGAGAACAACTGGGCCGACGACATCTCCTACGAGGACGACGTGCCCCCGGAGGAGTTCCTGCGCCGCCGCGCGCGGGCCTTCCAGGCCTACTACGAGCACATGCCGCTGCGCTCGGCGCAGCGCCCGGACCGCGCCGACATGCGGCTGTACCGCCGGCTCTCCTTCGGCGACCTGATCGACGTGCACCTGCTCGACACCCGCCAGTACCGCAGCGTGCAGGTGGGCGACGACCGGCGCGACGACCCCTCGCGCACCCTGCTGGGGGCCGAGCAGAAGCGGTGGCTCTTCGACGGCCTGGAGGGCTCCGGGGCCCGCTGGAACGTCCTGGCCCAGCAGGTCTTCTTCTCCCAGCGGGACTTCGCCGACGGGGCGCCGACGAATTTCAGCAACGACGCCTGGGACAACTACGAGGTCGAGCGGAACGAGGTGCGCGACCGGCTGGCCGGGGCGCCCGGCCCGGTGGTGATCACCGGCGACGTGCACGCCAACTACGTGTGCGACGTCAAGGCCGACTTCGACGACCCCGGCTCGGCCACCGTCGCCACCGAGCTGGTGGGCACCTCCTTCACCAGCGGCCGGGACGGCGCCGAGCAGAACCCCGGCGACGCGGTCCAGCTCCAGGAGAACCCGCACATCAAGTTCATCAACCGCCGGCGCGGCTACGTCCGCAACACGGTCACGCCCACCGAGTGGACCGCGGTCTACCGGACCCTGGACTACGTCTCCGAGCCCGGCTCCCCGATCCACGACCGGGCCCGGTTCACCATCGACGCCGACGCTCCGGGGGTACGGCCCCAGCCCTGACCTGCGGCCCGGCCGGCAAGAGGGCGGGGCGGGCCCGCCCCGCGCCGCCCCCTGCCGGGCCGCCCGCCGGCGCCGGGCGGCCCGGGGCTCACCCGGCCGCGGGCCGCTCCGCGGTGACGGTGTAGTAGTCGAGCAGGCCGTCCCGGTAGGCGCCGAGGAAGTTGCGCGGCCACTGCACCGGCAGGTCGATCCCGGCGAGGAAGCGGTCCAGCCCGGGCCAGACGGACGCGCCGATGGACTCGGCGCGCACCCCGGCCAGCCCGGCCCGCTCGAGCGCGCCGAGCAGGCCGGGCAGCGGGTGCGCCACGTCCAGCCCGGTGGCGAAGCCCTCCAGCCGGGCGGCCAGCTCCTCGGCCTCGCCGGCCCCGCCCCGGGGCGTGAAGAAGGAGGCGACGGCCATCCGGCCGCCCGGGCGCAGCACCCGGGCGGCCTCGCGGGCGAAGGCGCCCAGGTCGCGGAAGTGCTGCGCGGCCTCCACGCTGTAGAGCAGGTCGAAGGCGCCGCCGGCGAAGGGCAGCCGCTCGGCGGAGCCGAGGACGAAGTGCAGCCGCGGCGGGGAGGCCGCGAGCAGGTCCGCGTTGGCCCGGCGGGCCCGCTCCAGCTGCGCGGGGTGCAGGTCCACCCCGGTGGCCTCGGCCAACCCGAACTCGCGCAGGGCCAGGGCGCAGCCGAGCCCCAGGCCGCAGCCGATCTCCGCGGCGCTCTTCCGCTCGGTGGCGCCGAGGTGCTCCAGCACTCTGCGGTAGAGGTTCTGCTCGCTGCGGACCCGCTCCTCGGTGCCGAGCGGCCCGTCCAGCGGGATGCCGTCCCAGTGCCCGAAGTTGATGAACCCTCCGGCGAAGGAGGGGACCGCGCTCAGGTCCTCCGGCCCGTAGACCGCCCGTACGGCGGGCGGGATCCCGGCGGAGCCTGTTCCCTGCTCTGTGTCATCGGCCATGCGTCGACGGTAGGCGCCGCGCGCCGCGGCTGCCAGGGCCGGTGCGCGGTGCCCCGGCGGCCCGCCTCCCCGTCCGGGGCGGGCCGCCGGGACGGGCCCCGCGCCTTCCGCTCCGGTCACCCGGCGGGGGCCTCCTCCAGCTCCTTCCGGAAGGCGGTCCGGCAGGGGTCGCAGCAGAAGCCGTAGACCTCGCCGCCGTGCTCCAGGGTGAACTCGGCGGTGGCGAGTTCGATGGTCATCCCGCACATCGGGTCGTAGACGGCGCCGGGCCGCGGGCCGGGCTCGGTCTCGCCGCGCCGCCGGACCTCGCGGAAGGACCGGCCGATCCTGAGCCCCAGGTCCTCGGAGCGCATCGGCCCGCCGAAGACGCCCACCGACCCTTCGGGCACGCCGACGACGTTCACCAGGGCGCGCGGCTCCCAGGCCACGCCCTCCGGGTCGCCGTCGATCTCGCCGATGACGCGCAGGAAGATCGGGATCAGGTGCTCGGCCATCTCCTTGCGCCAGCTGCCGGGGACCTGCAGCCGGACGACGTAGCGGGGCGGGTCCCCCTCGGACCAGAGGTCGCCGCCGACCGTCCAGATCTCCTGCTCGTGCAGGACGGCCTGGTAGCAGGAGCGCATGGTGCGCTCGGCCTCGGGGTGCATGGGCTCGCCCAGCAGCAGCTCGTCGATGGAGCCGAGCCGCTGCATCAGCAGGCGGCGGCGCTCGGGGTCGAGCGCCCCTTTGGGGATGAAGACCTCGATGAAGAACACGGGAACCTCCTCGGTTCGGGCGTGGTCCGCGGATACATCGCAACTCGAAGTTGCGATAATGGGAATGTCGCATACCCCTACCCCGTAACGCAACAGGGAGTTGCATTGGAAGAGAGTCCGCGCAGGCCGGTCGTCGGCCGGGGACCCAAGGTGCGCGCCGCGGTGCTCGCCGCGACCGTCGCCGAACTGGCCGAGAAGGGCTACGCCGAACTGGCGGTGGAGGGCGTCGCGCGCCGGGCCGGCGTGCACAAGACCACCGTCTACCGGCGCTGGAAGGACCGGCAGGGGCTGGTGGTGGACGCGCTGTCCGAGCGCGTCGCCGACGAGGTGCCCATCCCCGACACCGGCTCGGTCCAGGGCGACGTGGAGGTGCTGGCCCGCTCGCTGGCCGACACCCTCGGCGGGCCGACCGGGCGGGTCATCGCCGCGGTGCTGGGCACCGACGCGGCGCGGCTGCCGGAGGTCGCCGGGATACGGCGCCGGGTCCTCGGCGACCGGCTGCGCCGCGCGGAGCCGGTCGTGCTGCGCGCCGTGGCCCGCGGCGAGCTGCCCGAGGGCACCGGCCCGCACGAGGTGGTCAAGGCGTTCGCCGCGCCGCTCTACTTCCGGCTGCTGGTCAGCGGGGAGCCCGTGGATCGCGAGGCCGCCGACCGGGCGGCCCGGATCGCGCTGGCCGCGGCCCGGGCGGGCGAGCTGCGCACCGGCTGACCGAGGGGCGGCGCGCCCCGCCGCCCCGCCCCGCCCCTCCCTGCGATGATCTCGTCGCCGTCGCCGTCGCCGTCGCCGTCGCCGTCGCCGTTCCGGCCGGCGCCGGGGCGGCGGCGATGCCGAGACCGACGGGCCCCGCGTCGAACTAGAACCGGTTGCATCAGCGTGCTAGGTTCCCGACCATGCGACTCGACGAGTACATGGAACACGATGCAGTCGGGCTGGCGGGGCTGGTGCGGTCCGGGGAGGTCGCCCCGGCCGAGCTGCTGGAGGCGGCGATCGCCCGCGCCGAGCAGGTCGGCCCCGCACTGAACGCGATCGTGCTGCCCATGTACGCCGAGGCCCGGGAGCGGGCCGCCGGGCCGCTCGACGGGCCGCTGGCCGGCGTCCCGTTCCTGCTCAAAGACCTGTTCCAGGACTACGCCGGGGTGCCGACGTCGGGCGGCTGCCGGGCGCTGCGGCAGGTGCCGGCGCCGCGCCACGCCGAAGTGGTCCGGCGCTGGCTGGACGCGGGCCTGGTGCCGTTCGGCAAGACCAACGTGCCCGAGTTCGGCGCCAAGGGCGTCACCGAGCCGCGCGAGTTCGGCCCGGCCCGCAACCCGTGGAACCCCGGGCACACCCCCGGCGGCTCGTCGGGAGGGTCGGCCGCGGCCGTGGCGGCCGGGATCGCGCCGGCCGCCGGCGGCAACGACGGCGGCGGGTCGATCCGCATCCCGGCGGCCTGCTGCGGCCTGTTCGGCCTCAAACCCGGGCGCGGCCGGGTGCCGTTCGGGCCGGGCATGGGCGAGCCGATGCACGGCGCGGCGGTGAACGGGGCGCTCACCCGCACGGTGCGCGACAGCGCCGCGCTGCTGGACGCGGCGGCCGGCCCGGAGCCGTCCTCCCCGTTCCCGATCGCCCCGCCGGAGCGGCCCTACCTGGAGGAGGTCGGCCGGGACCCGGGCCGGCTGCGGATCGGGTTCACCGCCCGCTCGCCGCTGGGCACCCCGGTGCACCCGGAGGCGGTGGAGGCGGTGCGCGAGGCCGCCGCCCTGCTGGAGCTGCTCGGCCACGACGTCGAGGAGGCCGAGCCCGATATCGACGGCCGCGCCCTCACCGAGGACTTCATGACCCTGTGGTACGGCTCGATGGCCGCCCTGGTCGACGGGGTCCGGGAGCAGACCGGGTGCGGCGCGGAGGACTTCGAACCGGACACCCTGATGCTCGCCGCGATGGGCCGCAACCTCAGCGCGGCCGACTACGTCCGGGGCAACGAGCGCTGGCACCGGCACGTGCTGGCCCTGGCCGAGTTCCACGCCCGCCACGACCTGCTGCTCACCCCCACCATCGCCGGGCCGCCGGTGGCCGTCGGCCGGCTGGACCCGCCCCCGTGGCTGCGGGCCGCCGAGCGGCTGCTGGTCCGCACCCGCGCCGAGCGCCTGGTCGCCGCGACCGGCCTGGTCGGCACCGAGGTGGTCAACAACCTCACCGCCACCCCGTTCACCCTGACCGCCAACCTGACCGGCGTCCCCGCGATGTCGGTCCCGCTGCACTGGACCCCGGGAGACCTGCCGCTGGGCGTGCAGTTCATCGCGGCCCAGGGCGGCGAGGGGCTGCTCTTCCGCCTGGCCTCCCAGCTGGAAGAGGCCCGCCCCTGGGCCCACCGCCGCCCGGAGGGGGTGCCGGCCCCCGACGCACGGCACCCCGCCCCGGCGCACCCGTGAGGGGGCGGCCCGGGCGGCGGCCCCGCCCGGGCCGCCGCGGGATCACTCGAAGAGGTGCACCAGCAGGGCGTTGCCCAGCAGGTAGCCGCCGAGGCCCTGGAGGGCCCAGGCGATGACCTTGCCGCCGTTCCGGGCCGACCAGGCGTCGAACCGCTCCAGGTAGGGGGCGATGCGGGAGTGGGCGAAGGTCCGGCCGAGGAACAGCACGACCGCGGGCGCCACCATGATCGCGCAGTAGAGCGCCAGCCCCGCGGCCGTCGCCGTCCAGGTGAGGCCCATGCCCGCCATCACGCCGATGGCGCCGAGGAACGGCAGCAGGGTCGCGACCTCCAGCAGCGCGGCCGCCACGGCCAGCGCCATCAGGGCGGCCGCGCCGCCGCCGCCGGTCATGGCCCGCTCCCGCCACCGGGTCAGGCGCCGGGGGCGGTCCGCCCGCCTGCGCTCCCGCCACTCCAGGAGGGCGCCGCCGGCCAGCAGGGCGGCGCCGATGCCGGCCCGGAGCAGCAGGGAGGACCCCGGGGCGGGGCCGTCCTCCGGTCCGGCGGCCCCGGAGAGCGCGGCCCCTGCGCCCAGGCTGATCAGCACGCCGAGGAAGAAGTAGAAGACCGCGATCGTGGCCAGGTAGGCGGCGAACCGGAGCGGGCGGATCCGGCCCGGGGCGAGCATCAGCCAGACCGGGATGAACAGCGTGCCGACGCTCATGCTGTCCAGCAGGGCCAGGCCGGCGAGGACCACGGCCAGCCCGGGGGTCACCGGTTCCCCCCGGTGCCGAACAGCCGGTCGATGTAGCCGGTCAGGGCGGCGCGGATCGCCTCGGCGCCGAAGTCCTCGCCGGTGGCGAGGTGGTGCAGGGCGAGGCCGTCCACGAAGGCCGCCAGCGCGACCGCCTCGGCGCGCGGGTCCAGGCCGGCCGGGAGCTCGCCGCGCTCCCGGGCGCCGTCCAGCCCGTCGGCCATCCCGTCGATGACCCTCCGGGTGGCCTCCCGGTGGATCCGGGCCATCTCCGGGTCGGTGAGCGAGGCGGCGATGAACTCCAGCCACACCGCCAGCTCGGTGCGCCGCTCCCCGTCCAGCGGCAGCAGCGTCTCGGCCGCCTTCAGCATCAGGTCGCGGATCGGCGGCGCGAGCTCGACCTCCGCCAGCCGGGCGGTGCTGCGCTCGTAGATGTGCTCCACACCGAAGCGGAGCAGGTCGGCCTTGGAGCGGAAGTAGCGCTGCACCAGCCCCACCGAGACGCCGGCCTCCTCTGCGACGTCGACCAGCGTGGTCCGGGCCAGGCCCCGGCGGGCCACCGTGCGCAGCAGCGCCTCGGCCACCTGCCGCCTGCGTTCGTCATGGTCTGCGGTACGTGCCATGAAAAAATATTACCGCAATATTTTTTTGCCGCCGAACCCCCGCCGCCCGGGAGCGGCGCCGCGGCCGGAACCGGTCAGCCGGCGGCGGGCGGGCGGTGGAACTCGTTGACCGAGACGTCGGCGCCCTGCGGGTCGCGGAACGAGGCCGGCCTCACCCCGCCCAGGTCCACCGGCGGGGAGGTGACCACCGCACCCAGCCGGACCGCGCGCTCCACCGTCCCCTCGGCGTCGGCGACGGTGAACTCGGCGTTCCACCGCGGGCGGCCGTCGGCGACGCCGCTGCCGCGCAGCGGCTGCAGCCGGCCCACCGCGTCCTCGAACCCCCCGGGCGCGCCGGCCCCGGCCTGCCGCCCGCGGACGCCCGGGTCCGCGGTCCGCTCCAGGAAGTCGCCGTACCCGGGGAGGCGCCACATCAGCACGGTCTCCCCGCCGACGTCGGCCTTCCGCACCTCCCAGCCGAACACCGCGCCGTAGAACGCCTCCGCGGCGCCGGACGCGACCCCCACCAGGGTGCTGGAGTTCCACGCCCCGGGGGCGTTCACCACCCGCGCCCCGCCCAGCCCGCGCGCCTCCCACAGGCCGAACACCACCCCGCCGGGGTCGGCGCAGAGCGCCACCCGGGCCGCGCCCTCCACCTCCCGGGGCGGGGTGCGCTCCTCTCCCCCGGCCTCCACCACCCGGCCCAGCGCCCGGTCCGCGCTGCCGACCCGCACATAGGTGATCCACTGCGCGGGATCCGCCGGAGCCGGGTCCGGCATGCCGACCCCGGCGACCTCGCCTCCGCCCAGCCGGGCGGTGAACCGGTGCCCGGCCGGCCTCCCCGGGGTGAACTCCCATCCCAGCACCTCGCCGTAGAACGCGGCCGCCGCGGCCGGATCGGGCGAGGAGTGGTCCACCCAGCACGGCGCACCGGCGGGGTAGCGGTCCTGCTCGGCCATGTTCGCCGTCCTCTCCCGGTTCCGTCCGCGCTCCGAAGGAGCAGTCAAATCGTGTTGACGATCAACCCGATGTGGGTGAAGTAGCTCATGGCGCCGAACAGCAGGAACGCGGCGCCGGACAGCAGCCGGCACGCGCCGGTGACGGTGGCCGCGGGTCCGCGGGGGGGTGCGGACCGCCCACCGGAACAGCACGGCGCCGACGCCGACCAGGGCGTACAGGCCGGAGATGAAGACCGCTTCGACCATCGGGTAGTCGGCGAGCAGGCCCGAGACGGGCTCCTCGGGCGGTGCGGCGAACAGCCGGTAGACCACGCCCGCACAGGCGATGGCGATGCAGGCCAGGCCCAGGCCGAAGACGAAGACCGACATCGGGGCGGCGAGCTGGGCGACGCGGCGGGCGTGGTCGGTGCTCCCGGTCAGCTCCGGCCCGCGCCGCCACAGGTACAGCCCGTCGGACGCGAGCGCCAACGCAGTACTCATACCCGTCTTTTTCCCAGGTCGGGGCGGAAGCGACCGGGGGCTGCGGGAGCCGCGCGGGGAGGGGCGGCGGGCTCGCGCGCCTTTCCGGCCGGGCGGCGCCGCGGGGCCGCCGGTCAGGCCGGGTCCGGGCCCTCGCCGGTCAGGGCGGTGCCCAGGGGGCTCCGGGCGTAGAGGACGCGGCGGCCGGAGCGCCAGGACTCCAGCAGGCCGGCGTCGCGCAGCGCGGTCAGGTGGCCGGAGACGCCCGCCGGGCTGAGGCCCAGCCGGGCCGCGAGGCCGGTGGTGGTCTCCGGGCGGGACAGCGCGGCCAGCAGCCGGGCCCGGGTCCGGCCGAGCACCGCGGCCAGGGCCTCCGGCGGGCGCCCGGGCGGGGGCGACCAGAGGTCGCCGACACCGCGGGCCGGGTAGATGAGCGTCGGCTGCCAGGGCTCGTCGCCGACCAGGATCAGCTCCGGCCAGACGAACGCGCTGGGCATCAGCAGCAGGCCGCGCCCGTCCGGCCGGAGCTCGTCGAAGGCGGCCGCGCTGTCCACCCGCAGGGCGCCCCGCTCCCAGGAGAGCCGGCCGTCCAGGGCGGGGAGCAGCCGCTCCAGGCCGTGCTCGGCCAGGGTGCGCGAGCGGTCGGCGATGTCGGCGTCGAGCAGGGCGCGCAGCCGGGGCCAGTGCGGCCGCACCAGGTGCTCCCAGCAGGCGCCGAGCAGGCCCGCCATGGCGTCCCGGGTCGCCGCGGCATCGGCGAGCAGCGGCGCGGTGGCCGAGGCGGGCAGGTTCCGGCGCGGGTCGAGCAGGCAGGCCCGCAGCTCGGCGCCGACCTGCGCGGGCGGGGTGGCGCGCAGCCGGTCCAGCTCCTCCTCGATGGAGGCGAGCGGCCCCAGCGGGGGCGGGGTGAGGAAGTCCGGGACGTACCCCGGGCGGGGCAGGAGCAGCCGGAAGGGCTCCAGGTCCACCCCGTCCGGCAGCCGGGCGGCGCGCACCCACGGCAGGTGGAAGCCCTGCCGGTGCGGCTCGAAGAGGGTGTGCACCGCGGCGAAGGTCTCCCACAGCGGGGAGACGGCGAACCTGCAGCGCATCAGGTCCTCGCGCCCGAAGACCACCCGTCCGGCCACCGCGCCGCCCCCTTCTCCCGTGCGGGATCCGCACCCGTTCGATCATGCCGCACCGCGGACGGCCGCCCCGGACGATTCGGGCGTGGGCGAATCCGTTGAACCGGGCGGCGCGGGGCGGAAGCGTGGGGGCATGCCCACATCCGCGGCCGACGGCCGCTCCCCCGCCGTGTCCGGACCCCGCCAGGGGTACGCCGGCGTGCTCGCGGTGCCCGAGTTCCGGGTGCTGTTCGCCGCCGAGGTCCTCTCCATCCTCGCCCAGGTCGCGGTGCAGGTGACGCTCTCGGTGCTGGTCTTCCAGCGGACCGGTTCGCCGCTGCTGTCGGCGCTCGCCTTCGCCCTCGGCTTCCTGCCGCACCTGCTCGGCGCGTCGCTGCTGTCCGCGGCGGCCGACCGCTTCCCCGCGCGCCGGGTCATGGCGGCCTCCCAGGGGGCGGTCGGCGCGGTCATGGCCTGCATGGCGCTGCCCGGAACGCCGATCCCGGCGATGCTGGCCCTGCTCGCGGTCACCGGGGCCATCGCCCCGGTGTACTCCGGGAGCCGCTCGGCCGCCCTCGCCGACGTGCTGCCCGCCGGGCTGTTCCCGCTGGGCCGCTCCCTGCTGCGGATGGCCGCGCAGACCGCGCAGATCGCCGGGTTCTCCTTCGGCGGCACCCTGCTCCTGCTGGTCCGGCCGTCCACCGCGCTGCTGGTCGCCGCGGCGCTGATGGCCGCGTCGGCCGCGCTGATCGGCCTGGGCACCCCGGCCCGCCCCGCGCGGCGGGCCGCCGGGGCCGCCGGGGCCGGCGGCCGGCTGCTCGGCGACTCGCTGGCCGGGGTCCGGGAGGCGTTCGCCCTCCCCCGGCTGCGCGCGGTGCTGCTGCTCGTCTGGATCCTGCCGGCGCTGGCGGTGTGGCCCGAGGCGCTGGCCGCCCCGCTCGCCGACGGGATGGGCGGTGGCCCGGTGCTCGTCGGGCTGCTGCTGACCGCCGCCCCGGTCGGCACCGTGGCCGGGGAGCTGCTGGCCGGCGCGCTGCTCACCGCGGAGCGGCGGCGCCGCTGGATGGTGCCGGCGGCCCTGGCGGTGTTCGCGCCCTTCCCGCTCTTCCTGGCCGGCCCCGGCCCGGCGGTGGCGGTCGCCGCGCTGGCCCTGGGCGCGCTGGGCTTCGGCTACACCCTGGCGCTGGACGCCCTGCTGCTGGAGGCGACCCCGGAGGCGCTGCGCGGCCGGGTGTTCGCGATCTCCTCGGCCGGGATGATGATCACCCAGGGGCTGGGCTTCGCCGCGGCCGGGGCGTTCGCCGAGTTCGCGCCGCCCGGGGCCGCGGTGGCGGCCGCCGGGGCGGGCGGGATCGCGGTGGTGCTCGGCCTCGGCCTCCGGTTCCTCCCCGGCCGCGCGGCGGGCGGCGGCCCCTCCGCCCGGCCGCCGTCCTAGAGCGGGCGGGGGCGGCGGGCGGCCGCGTCGGCTCAGAGCAGGGCGACCCCGGTGGCCGTGCAGGCCAGCGCGGCGGCGCTGAGCACGGTGCGGATCCGGTTCCACCGGTTCCACGGCCCCTCGAAGCGGGCGCGGACCCGGGCCGGGTCGGCCGACCGGTCGGCCGGTCCCGCGGCCTCCAGCGCGTCGTTCATCGGCACGTTGACCGCCGCGGTGATCAGGAAGTGCCCGGCCAGCAGCACGAACGCCGCCCAGGCCGGCACCGCGACGGCGGCGCCGGAGCCGGTCGCCGCCACCGCCCAGATCAGCGCCAGGACCGGGGCGCCGAAGAACACCGCGAAGAACCGCCCGTTGAGGATCCTCCGGTTGATCCGCTGCATCACGTCGATGAACGCGGTGTCGGAGGCCCCGCCGAGCCCCGGCATGACGGCCGTGGTGAACGCGAAGAACAGGCCCGCGTTCAGGCCGGCCGCGATCAGGGCCGCCGCCCCGGCGGCGGTGCGCAACAGGTCCGGCATGGGTCTCTCCTCCCGGCGGGCGGTCCCGGTCGGACCGCTGAACGGTTCCGATTCAACCGGGCCCCGCCGAGACGGGCTATGGCCTCGCCGCTCATCCGCATACGCGAGCGTCTATCATCGGTTCCGTCAGGCGGCTTCGGCCCTCGGGGAGGACGGTCCGGGATGGACGAACTGGCGGGCCTGCTCGACGGGCCGCGGGCGCGCGGCGCCTTCCTGCTCCGCACTCTGCTCCGGCCGCCCTGGGCGATCCGGGTGGCCGACGAGGCGCCGCTGAGCCTGACCGCGGTGCTGCGCGGCGAGGCGTACGTGGTCTGCGCGGACGGCGCCCCGGTCCGGATGGGCCCCGGGGACGTGGCGGTGGTGCGCTGGAACGGCCCCTACACCGTCGCCGACGACCCCGGCACCCCCGTCCGGGTGGTGATCGACGCCGACCAGAAGTGCCACACCCTCTACGGCGAGCCGCTGTGGGAGTCGATGGCGCTGGGCGTGCGCACCTGGGGCGACGGCCAGGACGCCCCCACCGAGATGCTGGTCGGCACCTACCTGGTGGAGGGCGAGCTCAGCCGGCGCCTGCTCGACGTCCTCCCGCAGGTGGCGCACGTGCCCGCCGGCTCCTGGGACAGCCCGCTGCTGCCGATGCTCGCCGAGGAGGTCGGCCGGGACGAGCCCGGCCAGGAGGTCGTCCTGGACCGGATGCTGGACCTGCTGCTCATCGCCGCGCTGCGGTCCTGGTTCGCCGGGCAGCGCAGCGCCGCGCCCGCCTGGTACCGGGCCCGCGCCGACCCGGCGGTCGGGCGGGCGCTGCGGCTGCTGCACGCCGACCCCGGCCGGGCCTGGACGGTGGCCGGGCTGGCCGCCGAGTGCGGGGTGTCCCGCGCAGCGCTGGCCCGCCGGTTCACCGCGCTGGTGGGCGAGGCGCCGGTCGCCTACCTCACCGGGCTGCGCCTGGCCACCGCCGCCGACCTGCTGCGCGGCTCCGACGCCACGCTGGGCTCCATCGCCCGCAAGGTCGGCTACTCCACGCCGTTCGCGCTCAGCTCGGCGTTCAAGCGCGCCTACGGGGTCAGCCCCACCGAGCACCGGGCCCGCGCGGCGGATCGATGATCGGCATCGCGCCGGCCCCCGGGGCCCAGGCCGCGCGGAAGTCCGCCAGGCGGGCGGCGTCGACCAGCTCGATCCGCCCGCCGATCGACCCGGCGCGGTGGTAGGCGAAGCGCCGCCCGAACGGGCAGCCGTCGAAGTCGGCCCCGACGCCGGCGCGGGACAGCCGGGCGGCGCCCGCCTCCAGGTCGGAGGTCCAGAACCCGAGGTGGTCGAAGCGCCCCTCCCCGCCGCACCCCCACGGGCTGTGCTCGGGCCCCTCGATCAGCTCGATGAACGGCGGGTCGCCGCGGGTGAAGGCGATGCGGAAATCCCACTCCCCGATCCGGTCCGCGCGCGGCGGCGTCCACTCCACGCCAACCGCCCCGCTCAGTTCCTCCATGGCCGCCCCGATGTCGGGCACCGCGAAGCACACGTGGTAGAAGCCGCCCATGACCCCGCCTCCTGAACACCGGCCGCCCTCGCGGCCGGGCACCGGCAGACCCTAGCCGGGCGGGCGGCCCCGGCACCAATAGGCGGGCCGATGCCCGCCATGGGAGAAGAAAGGGGGCGGCGTCCCGCCCCCGCCCCTGCCCGGCCGGCCGCGGCGCGGCCCCCGGGCGGCGTCCCCCGGCCGGGGCGGCGGTGCGGGCGGCGCCCCGGGCGAGGAGCCCCTCGACGGCCGCCGCCTGGTCCTCCGCGTACAGGTCGAAGTGGAGGCGGTTCTTCCCGGCCGGCTTCGCGCCGTCCGCGCGGGCGAAGAAGAGGGACGGCGGGCGCCCGTCCGGCGGCCGCACCTCGACGCCGGCCGGGGCGGGATCCATCAGCTCCCAACCGAGGGTCTGCGCCCACCACCGCGCGAGGGAGAGCGGGTCGCGGGCGTCGACGGTCAAGGCCTCCCAGCCGATTCTCATGGCGACCGACCCTACACCGGCGGTGCCGCCCCGGCGCCGGAGCCGGGAGCCCCGACCCCCGGGGCGGGCGCGCCCGTGCCGGCCCCGCCCGCCGCCGCCGCGCGGGCGCGGGTCACAGCGCCTCCAGGATCGGCTCGGCCCGCTCCTCCAGGTCGGCGGCGAGCATCTCGGAGTAGGTGGCGGTCAGGTGGTGGGCGTCCCGGTAGACCAGGACGTTGCCGACCACGGCCGGGCAGGTGTCGTCGGTGCACAGCCGGTCGTTGAGGTCGACCACCTCGGCGCCGGTCTCCGGCCGGTCCGCGGCGATGATCTGCGGGTCCTCCTCGCCGAGGGCGTCGTCGCGCTCCTTGGCGCAGTCGCCCGGGGCGGTCGGGTTCATCTCGACGCACTCGGGCACCCGGGGGCGGGCCACCGGGGTGTCGGCGATCGCGACCACCCGGGCGCCGGCCTCCTCCAGCTCGGTCCACTGCTCCGCCATGCCCTCGGCGATCAGCCGCTTGCCCTCCTCGGTGTCGCCCGCGGTGGCGCTGATCGCGCGGCTGCGCGCGCTGGTGAACACCAGGTCCGGCCGGACGTCGCCGGTGAGCCGGTCGACGACGTCGGCGTTCCAGTCCTCGCACTCGGCGTAGCGGCGGTCGTCGCCGCCGTCCCTGGTGACGGGCTCGCCGGTGAACGGGCAGGAGGACTTGGTGAAGGTGTAGACCCGCCAGTTCCGCTCCCCGGCCACGGCGCGCACCGCCGGCACCCAGTGGGCGGCGTGCGAGTCGCCGACCACGGCCACCGTCACCTCGGCGTCCTCAGGGCCGTACACGCACGGGTCGGCGGCGCGGTCGCTCGGCATGGCCTGGCACTCGTCGCCGTAGACGCTGGGCAGGTCGTCCAGGGCGTCGATCGGGGCCGGGTAGACGGCCTGCCCCGCGTCGCCCTCGGGCCGGTCGTCGTCGATGGCGGCCGGGCCGACGTGCACCTCCGGGTCGAAGGCCACGTTGCGGCGCTGCTCCACCTGCTGGTACTGGATCCAGCTCGTCCCGGACACCAGCAGGGCCCCGGAGAGCGCGAACGCCAGTGCGGCGCGGCCGGTCCGCAGCGCCCCGCCGGTGCGCACCGGGTCCTCCACCAGGAGCTTGGTGGCCCAGGCCAGCAGCACCGAGCCGGCGCCGATCAGCACGCCGCCGAACGGGCCGAAGACATCGGTGCCGGGCAGGAGGGGCCAGAACACGATGAGCGGCCAGTGCCACAGGTAGATCGCGTACGACAGGTCGCCGACGAACCGCGCCGGGGCGGCGCTGAGCAGCCGGTAGGCCGACCAGCGGCCCTCGGTGCGGCCGGCGGCGATCACGGCGGCGGTGCCCAGCACCGGCAGGGCGGCGGTCCAGCCGGGGAACGCCACCGCGTCGTCGTAGGTGAACGCGGCGGCGGCGATGGCCAGCAGGCCGGCCCAGCCCAGGCCGGCCCGGACCCCGGCGGGCAGGGTGCGGTGCGCGAGCACCATCGCCAGCACGCCGCCCGCGGCCAGCTCCCACATCCTGGTCTGCGGCAGGAAGTAGGCCGGCGCGGGGTCGGACAGGGTGAGCCAGACCGAGCAGGCGAAGGAGGCGGCGATCACCGCTCCGCCGCCGAGCAGCAGCATCCGGGCCCGGCGCAGCCGCTCCGGCAGGGCGGTCCAGCCGATGAACAGCAGCGGCCAGAACAGGTAGAACTGCTCCTCCACGGCGAGCGACCAGAAGTGCTGCACCGGGCTCTCCGCGGCGCCGGCCGCCAGGTAGTCCACCGATTCGTGGGCCAGCAGCAGGTTCTGCACGTACAGCGCCGAGGCGGCGAGCTGCTTGGCGGTGTCCAGCAGCTGGGCCGAGGGCAGCAGCGCCATGGCCGCGGCGCCGGTGGCCAGCAGGACGACGGTGGCCGCGGGCAGGATGCGCCGGACCCGCCGGATGTAGAAGCCCGACAGGGAGACCCGGCCCTGCTCGCGGGCCTCGCGCAGCAGCAGCGTGGTGATGAGGAATCCGGAGATCACGAAGAAGACGTCGACGCCGATGTAGCCGCCGGGGAGCAGCTCCTTGTCGACGTGGTAGACGACGACCAGCGCCACCGCGAGTGCGCGGAGGCCCTGGACCTCGGGGAAGAAGCGGCGCGGTGGTGCGGGGCGGGCTGCCGGGGGTGCGGGCGCGGGCTGCGATTGGGTCGGCACGGGGTTCCTTGCCTGCGTCTCGGGGCCGTCTCGGTGGAGCTCGGGGCGCGCGCCGCATGCCCGCTGAGCGGGCGGGGCCGTCGCGGCGCACTTCCTGGGAGTTCTCCCAGGAATGTGGATTCTCTCAGGAAAACGCGACCGTGGGTAGCCGATTAGTCGCCTGGAAGCACAGGTAGGACGAAAATTCTCGCCGAGGTGACCTGAGTGTCTCCTCGCGGACACATCCCCGCGGACGCCGGCCGAGGTAGTGCGAGCAGCGGCTCGACCGTGCTCCGCTCCCCGCTCCGGACGCGGAGGGCGGGCGGGGCCCGGCGGTCCTCCCCGCCCACCGGGGCCGGAATCCGGTCGTCCGTTACCGAGGAGCGGAGTCCGTCCCGATCACGGGGGGACCGCTCTCTGAACGGGGCGGGTCTCCCAGGGGGCCGCCCGCCGACCCGCCCCGCCCCGGGCCGAAAAGGCGCCGCGCCGGACCGCCGCCCGGGGTCGGCCCCGGCGGCGGGCAGGCGGAGGAGGACGCGGTCCCGCGCCGACTCCGCGGCGCCGGGGAGGGGCGGACCGGTGCGGAACGGGCACCTGCGGAGCGGAGGACCCCGCCGGCGGCCGGGGCGCCGCGGTCCCCAGTGGGGCGAGGGGTTCCCGCGGCAAGGGCCGCGAGGGGCGGGCGGGGCTCGGTCCCTGCGGCGGGCGGGTGGAGAAGGCCGCGGCCTCGGGGCCACCGCCCTACGGGGGCCGGACCCGCCCGCCCGCGCGCCGGGCAGAGGCGCCCCGCCCTCCCGGCGGGGCCTTCTCGGGTGCGGCTCAGTGCTCCATGCGGTGGTCGCCGTCGACGATGGTCAGCGCCTGCATGGCGGCCGAGGCCAGCTGGATCAGCGCGGCCCGGTCGTTCCAGGTGCAGCGGATGCGGACCGGCCCTGCGTGGATGACGGCCGTGTTGCCCCCGGTGTCGGTGACCGTCGTCCTGCCCTTGAGGTCCCCGGCGGAGAGGGTCCTGTCGTATGGCTCCATCTGCTGTTTCCCACGCTCGTCCGGGCTCTCGGTCGGGGCAACGGTACCCGCCGCACCCCGGCCCCGCCGGGCAATCGGGAAATATGCCGCTTCCGGCCGGTCCCGGACGCCCGTTCCGGAGGGCGGCTTTCCCCGGAGGCGGGGCTCCGCCGCACCCCGGGAGGGCCGGCCGGCCGGAAGCGGCGCGGAGCGGGCTAGAAGGCCCAGCCCTCCTTCTCCCAGGCCGCCTCCCAGAAGTGGAACTCGTAGGCGGTGGCGGTGGTGAAGGCCTCGCGCATCCGGGCGACGGTGGCGGCGTCGGAGCGCTCGGCGATGCCGTCGGTGATGGCGCACAGCCGCCGGGTGGAGGCGGCGAACTCCTCGTCGGCGTAGGTGGAGATCCACTCGCCGTAGGGGTGCCCGGACAGGTCGCCGGCCTTCTCCATCAGCCGGGCGCCGACGTCGGTGTAGACCCAGAAGCAGGGCAGCACCCCGGCGGCCAGCTCGCCGTACCCCTGGGTCTGGGCCAGGCCCAGCAGGTAGGAGACGTAGGCGGTGCAGGTCGGCGAGGGGCGCAGGTCCGACACCTCGCCGACGAAGCCCTCGTGCATGGAGCTCTCCACCGCGATGGCGTCGTGCGCCGCCTTGGCGAAGAAGGCGATCTCCTCGGAGCGGTCGGCCCGGGCCGCCGCCGACGCCAGGGCGCGGGCGTAGCCGCGCAGGTAGAGGGCGTCCTGGGCCATGTAGTAGTCGAACCGGTCCCGGGACAGGGACCCGTCGGCCAGGCCGCGGACGAACGGCAGGTCGTCGATGGCCGCGCGCACGCCGGCCGTCTCGTTCCACACCTCGGCACAGAAATCGCTCAAGATGGGCGTTCCCTTCGCTAGTTCGAGCTAGATCAGGTTCGACGGGTGTGATCTCAGCTCCGGCCGATGCCGACATCGGACCGGTGCACCCCGCGCCGTGCCGACGACCATACCGGGCCCGGATCGGCGATCCGCCCCGGGGTGCGGCGTTTGCCCGTTCCGGTGCGGGGCGGAAGGATCGCGCCATGCCCTCCTACACCGCACCCGACGGGACCGTGCTCGCCTACCGCGCCGAAGGCGAGGGGGAACCGCTGCTCTGCCTGCCCGGCGGCCCGATCCGCGCCGGCGCCTGCCCCGGCGACCTGGGCGGGCTGGCGCGGCGGCGCCGGCTCATCGTGCCCGACCCGCGCGGCACCGGGGACTCCGGCGACGGCGACCGGCAGGTCGGCGACGTCGAGGCGCTCCGCGCCCACCTCGGCCTGGACCGCGTCGACCTGCTGGCCCACTCCGCCGCGGGCGGCCTGGCGGTCCTGTACGCGGCCCGGCACCCCGAGCGGGTCCGCTCGCTGGTCCTGGTCACCGCCCGGGGCCGCGCCCTGGGCGCGGACTCCACCGAGGAGCGCCGGTGGGAGGAGGCCGCCCGCGCCGCCGGACCGGACGTCCCGGTGCTGGCCGTCGCCGGCGGACTGGACGGCGGACCGCTCCCCCGGGTCGCCGCGGAGATCGCCGGGCTGTTCCCGCGGGGCGAGACGGCGGTCCTGCCCGGCGCCGGCCGCTACCCGTGGCTGGACGCCCCGGAGGCCTTCACCCGGACCGTCGGGGACTTCCTGGACCGCTCGGCGCCGGCCGGCGCCGAGCCGCGGGACGCCGGCGGAGCCGGATCGGACCTGCCGCCGGGGCTGGCGGAGGTGGCGGCGGAGGAGCTCCCCGACGGGGAGATGGACTTCGAGATGTACGAGGCGCTCGAGGACCCGGAGGAGACCGCCTGGTGGTTCCGGCAGTGGACCGGCAACCCCGAGGCCGACGGGCGGGAGTACCGGTTCTTCGGGATGGAGGGGTCGGGCGGCTACACCGGCCTGTGGCTGGCCCGGGAGGGCCGGCCGCTGCCGGAGCAGCCCGTGGTCTTCTTCGGATCCGAGGGGGAGCTGCTGGTGCTCGCCGCCGACCTGGGCTCCTTCCTGTGGCTGCTGGCCCAGGGCGTCGGCCCGGTCGAGGCGCTGGACTGGGACGACCCCAAGGACCCCTGCCCGCGCACCGCCGAGATCGCCGAGCGGCACGCCCCCGGCGGGCGGCGGCCCCCGGAGGAGATCCTGGGCCGCGCCCGGGAGGAGTTCCCGCACTTCGAGGAGGCCGTCCGCGCCCTGTGCCGGTGACCGCGCACACCGCGCACAACACGATGATCTTGACGTTGCGGGGGTATCAGGGCGCCCTGATACCCCCGCAACGTCAAGATCATCGCGGGACGGGCGGTCAGCCGCTCTTGCCCGCGTAGGCGTGGTGGCTGCCGGCACCGTAGGCCTGGGCCTGCTCGGCCCAGGCCGCCGTCAGCGCCTCCTCCTGCCGGTCGCGGACGCACTTGGCCAGGTTGAAGGTGGAGGTGATGACGAACAGCACCCCCATCCCGATGAAGGCGCGCATCCACGGGTCGATCGGCAGCAGGGCGACGCCGCCGCACAGGCCCGCGCTGGAGACGCCGAAGGCGATCACGGACTGGAGGTAGAAGGCGGGGGTGACCTTGGTGTTCAGGGGTGCGGAGCTCATGGGTCCATGGTGGGCGAGGCCGGTGCGGTGCGGATGAGTACCGCTACTCAACCGGGCCGGTGCGCTCCGGCGGGATCCCCGCCGCGGGCGCCACCCGGTCCGGGCGGAACGCCGACAGGTCGCTCCCCGGGTCCTCGCCCAGGGCCAGCCGGGCGGCGACGGCGCCCTGGTAGGGGCCGTGGGTGAGGCCGGACGCGCCCAGCCCGGTCGCCACCACCACCCCGGACAGCGCCCGGACCGGGCCGAGGAGCTGCAGGTCGTCCCGGGAGGCCGGACGGAACCCCACCCGGGTCTCGGCGACCGTGGCCTCCACCAGCGCGGGCGCCGGGCCGACGGCGCCGGAGAGCACCTCCAGCACGCCGCCGACGGTCACCCGGTGGTCGAACCCGGCCCAGGGCTCCCGCGTCCCGCTCAGCACCACCCGGTCCGGCGGCAGCGCCAGCAGGTACCCGTCCTTCTCGGGGAGGCGGACGACCGGCCAGTCCCGGGTCCGGGCGCCGGGCAGCGCGGCGTGCACGATCTGCCCGCGCATCGGGTAGACCGGCAGGTCGACGCGGAACGGGCGGAGCAGCGCCGCCGACCAGGCGCCCGCCGCGACCACCACCGCGTCGGCGGGCAGCTCCTCACCGCCGGCCAGCACCCCGGTCACCCGGCCGCCGGCGGCCACCAGCTCCGCGCCGGCCTTGACGTAGCGCAGGCCGCGCTCCTCGGCCGCGTTGAACAGCGCGTCCCGGGCGCGGCGGCCGTCCACCCGGGCCGTGCCCTCCACGAAGACGCCCTGGTACTCCTCGGTCAGGGCCGGGAAGAGCTCGGCCGGCCCCCCTGCGGGCAGGCGGCGGACCTCCCCCAGGCCCTCGTAGCCGGGGCGGCCGCGCAGCTCCCGCAGCAGGGCCAGCTCGCGGTCGAGCTGCTCGGGGTCGGTGCCCGCGGAGACCCCGCCGACCACCCGGTAGCCGGTCACCTGGCCGTCCTCGGCGAGTTCGCGCATCAGCCCGGGGTAGTGGGCGGCCGCCTGGAGCGCGAAGTCGCGCATCGGCGGCGGGTCCCAGGGCAGGGGCCAGGGGAAGACCGCCCCGGCGCCGGCCGCGGTGGCCTGCCCGGCCCGGGAGGCGTCCACCAGCGTGGTGGACACCCCCCGTTTGGCCAGATGGTAGGCGGCACTGGCACCGACGATGCCGCCGCCGATCACGATCACCCTCATGGGGCCAGCTTGCCCTGCGGGCGTCGGGGGCGGCCAGACCCCCGGCGGTGTGTCATGCCGGTCCGGTGCCGTGCATCCGCCGCAGCACCTCGTCCTGGTCGGGGAAGGGGAACGGTGCGCACGCGTCCCTGGTGATCAGCCAGGCCTCCCCGCTGCCGCGCCCGGCGACGATGCGCTCGGCGAGCGCGGCGACCTGCTCCGGGGCGGCGATGGTCCCGGTCAGCCCCGCCTCGTCGATCATCGCGCGCAGCGGGGCGATCATCGGGGTGTCGACGTAGCCGGGGCAGATCGCGTTCACCGTGAGCGGGTCGCCGGCCAGCGTCAGCGCCAGGGAGCGGACGAAGCCGACCAGGGCGTGCTTGGTGGCGGCGTAGACCTCGCCGAGGGGCGGCGCGAACAGGCCGGCCATGCTGGAGGTGACCAGGATCGAGGCGCCCCGGCGGCCGCGCATCAGCGGCAGGGCGGCGTGCACCCCGTAGACCGGGCCGTGCAGGTTGACCGCGACGGTCTCGCGGTACCGGTCCAGCTCGTAGGGGACGCCCCGGTCGGCGAGGCCTTCGCTGGGGCCGCCGATCCCGGCGTTGCAGAACAGCACGTCCAGGCCGCCGTGGGTCTCGGCGGCGGCGTCCACCGCCGCCTTCATCCGGTCGAAGTCGCCGACGTCGGTGCGCCGGAACAGGGCGCCGGTCTCCTCCGCCAGCGCGGTCCCGGCCTGCTCGTCGGTGTCGGCGATCAGCACCCGGGCCCCGTCGGCGGCGGCGCGGCGCACGGTGGCCGCGCCGATCCCGCTCGCGCCTCCGGTGACCAGGACGCTCTTTCCGGTGAACGCGCTCATGGGCTCTCTCCTCATCCAGGGGCGGGGCGGTCAGAACACGCGCTTGGCGAAGGGCAGGGAGCGCATCAGGTGCGCGGCGCCCCAGCACAGCGGGAGCGCGAGCACCGCCATGGCGCCGAACTTGGCGGCCGCCGGCGCCTCCCACCCGGACAGGGCGTACCCGATCCCGACCAGGATCGGCGAGTGCAGGAAGTAGACGGCGAAGGCGTTGGCGGAGAGGAACCGGGCGAACGGGCCCTGCCGGTCGAAGAACCGCTGGAAGAGCCGGAGCAGGAAGAGCACCGTGCCCACCGCGAAGACGCTCTCGAAGGCCGCCCCGGACAGCGTGCCCCACGCGCCGGGCAGGACGCCGGTTCCGCCGCTGAGCGGGAAGAGCATGGCGGCCGCGAAGACCGCCATGGCCAACCCGCCCCACCCCGCGGCCCGCGGGACGGAGTCGAACCAGCCGCGCCGGAAGGCCAGCGCGCCGGCGGCGAACATCAGCGCGTACTGCGGCAGGAAGTAGGGGGTGGGCAGGCCGACCACCGGCCAGTAGGTGCCGGTGGGGACGGGCAGCCGCCACAGGAAGGTGAGCGCGGTGAGCCCGGCGGTGAACCCGAGCACCGCGGCGGGGCCGGGCATCCGGCCGGTGCGCCGCTCGGCGATCCGGGCCTCCTGCGGGGCGCGGAACCGGCGGATCAGCAGGTGGGCCAGGCAGAACACGAGCAGCACCTCGACGAACCACATCGGTCCGGCGTCCCAGCTGAGGATGTAGAAGAGCCAGTAGGGCAGCTCGCCGGCGGCCAGCTCGGTGTAGATGCCGTAGGTGAGCAGCGGCCGCATCAGCAGCACGAAGAGCAGCAGCGGGACGCCCAGCCGGACCAGCCGGTCGCGGAGGAACGGCCGCGCCCCCTTGCGGTCGGCCGAGCCGGGGGTGAAGAACCCGGAGAGCAGGAAGAAGAACCCCATGAAGAAGGCCTGGTCGAAGATGACCAGCAGGTCCAGTGCGACGCCGGAGGGGTCCTGGGCGGGCTCGGTGTAGAACCAGGCCGGGATGTTGCCGTAGGTCACCGCGCAGTGGTGCAGCACGACCAGGACCGTGAGCAGGATGCGCAGGTTGTCGATGTAGGCGAGCCGGGGCCGCGGCGCCGGCCCCGAGGGGGCGGGTGCGGGCCGGACGCCCGGGGCGGGTCCTGTGGACATGGTGCTGCCTCTCCCCCGTGCAGAGCGGTGAATGTGGTCGTGCGGCCGATTTTCTGGCCGCTCGGCCAGATTCTTGCACGGGTGGACGGAAAACGCATCGGGGTTTTCCCGGATCCGGGCCCCGGGGCCCTCCCCGGCCGTCCCGGAACCCACTCGGAAAGATCCGCCGCCGGCGATGAGTCCGGCGGGCGGCGCCGGTCCTACCCTCGGCGCAGAGCACCGGGGCGCCCGCGCCCTCCGGGCCCGGTGCGGCCGAGGCGAGGGAGCACGGCGAAAGGACCCCCATGACCGGCACGAGCGGAACGGCCGACCCGGAACCGGCGGCCCGGCGCGGAGCGGACCTCTGGCCGCTGATCCGCGCGGAGCGGGCCGCCCTGGCGGCCGACCTCGCCGACCTGGCCGACGAGCGGTGGGAGGTGCCGTCGCTGTGCGACGGGCTGACCGTGCGCGAGGTGCTGGCCCACCTCACCGCGGGGGCGAGCCTGGGCCCGCTGCGCTGGCTGGCCGGCGTCGTCCGCTGCCGGTTCGACTTCGACGCGCAGGTGGCCATGCGCCTGGCCGAGCAGCTGGGCGCCTCGCCGGCCGAGACGCTGGAGCGGTTCCGGCGCACCGTGCCGAGCAGGACCAAGCCGCCCCTGCCCGCGGTGGCGATGCTCGGCGAGGCGGTCGTGCACGGCGAGGACGTCCGCCGGCCGCTGGGGATCCGCCGGGACCTCCCGGTCGCGGCGGTCACCCGGGTGGCGGAGTACTACTGCGGAACCGACATGGTCGTCCCGGCCGAGAGCCGCCTCGGCGGCCTGCGGCTCGCCGCGGACGACGGCCCCTTCCGGACCGGCTCCGGCCGGCTCGTCTCCGGCCCCACGCTGTCACTGGTGATGGCGATGACCGGCCGCGCCTCCCACTGCGACGACCTGGAGGGGGACGGCGCGGAGGTGCTGCGCGAACGGTGCGCGCAGCGCTGAGCACGGCGCTTCCGGCCACCGCTCCCGGGAGCACCGGGGGACGGCGATCGGGCGCCCCTCCTCCGGTGGAGCGGTGCAGATCGGCCTCGGGGCGGGGCCGCCGGGCGGCGGGGAAAGGCGCCCCGCCCCTCCCTGCCACCGCGGCGACCCGCGCGGTGCGCCTCAGCCGGAGGCGCGGACGGCGTGCTCGAACAGGTCGGCCAGCTCCCGGGCGTGGCCCTCCAGGTCGTGCCCGGGGTAGAAGACCCAGTAGCCGAACATCGAGTCGATGGAGGCCTGGAAGGTGACCGCCATGACCCGGCGGTCGAAGTCGCGGAACGCGCCCTCCTCCTGCCCCCAGCGGAAGATCTCCTCCAGGTTCCGGTAGAGCTCCTCGTTGCCCCCGACGCCGTAGCGCGGCTCCCCCTCGGTGTCCCGGGACCCCATGAAGATGCTGGTCAGCGCGAGCAGCTCCGCGCGGTGCCCGCGCATGTAGCCGGCCGCGGTGGTGATGTAGGCGCGCAGCGCCTGGACGGGGTCGGGCTGGGCGGTGACGGCGGGGGCGACCGCCTCGGCGACCTTGGTGTACACCTGCACGACGACCTCGTGCAGCAGTTCGTCCTTGCTGGCGAAGTGGTAGGAGATGACGCCCTTGCTGATGCCCGCGTGCTTGGCGATGCGGGCCAGCGAGGAGTTGGCGTAGCCCTCCTCGGAGATGGTCTCGATCGCCGCCTGGATGATCTGCGCGCGCCGGGCCTCCTCGATGAAGGACCGCTTCTTCTGCTTGCCGGCGCCGCTTTCCCGGCCGCCCTGACGATTTTCTGGCCGCATGGATGAAAACTAGCAATCCCGCGGGGTGGAGGGGCCCGCCCCCGCTCTTCCCCGTCCCCGGGGGCACCGGGAGGCGCCGGGGCGCGGCTCGCCTGGCGCCGGCGGACGGTTCGGGACGGCCGCGCCCCCGCAGTGCGCCGGCCGCCGGCCCCGCGCATCCGGTCCGGCGGAGTCCTCCAGGGGCCGCCGGGCCGCCCTGGTCCGCGCCGCACCGGCCCGCCCGGATCATCGGACCGGTATTGAAATACCAGCCATTCTTCATCGCCGACCGGGCGCCCCATCGGCTAGGGTTCGGACATGGTTCGCACACCCCTGACCGAGGGCCAGCGGGACCGGGGCCGGGCCCTGGGCCAGGTCCTCCGCGCGGCCCGGGCCCCGCGCACCGCCGCCGAGGTCGCCCAGGCGGCCGGCGTCTCCATCGACACCCTGCGCAAGATCGAGCGCGGGGCCATCCCCAACCCCGCCTTCTTCACCGTCGCGGCCATCGCCGGCGCGATCGGCCTCGACCTGGCCGAACTGGCCTCCCGCCTCCCCTCGGCGGACGAGGCCGCCGACCACCAGGCCTCCGGCGCCCGCGCCTCCTGAGACCGCTGCCGGGAAGAACCCGCCCCAGGGCGATGGCCTCGGCGGCACGGGCCTGCCGACGCGTGTCGACGGGGCCGCGCCGTCGAGACCATCGGGGATCGCCCCGCGCGCGCCGTCCGCAGGGCCTCCGCCGCGGTGTCAGCCTCCGTCCCGCTCCAGGTCGAGCAGGAAGCGCTTGCGGTCCACGCCCCACTCGTAGCCGGTGAGGCCGCCGTCGGCGCCCACCACCCGGTGGCAGGGGATGACCAGCGCGATCGGGTTGGCGCCGTTGGCCGACCCGACCGCGCGGGCCGAGGACGGGCCGCGCCCGATCCGCTCGGCCAGTTCGCCGTAGGTGACCGTGCCGCCGTAGGGCACGGCCGCCAGTTCCGCCCAGACCTGCCGCTGGAAGGCGGTGCCGGACGGGCGCAGCGGCAGGTCGAAGCCGGTGCGGCCGCCGTCGAAGTACTCCCGGAGCTGCCGGGCCGCCTCGGCCAGCACCGCGGCGTCGGCCGAGCCGTCCGGCGCCGGCGCGCCGGGGCGCTCCTCCATGAGCAGCCGGGTGAGCGCGCCGTCCTGCGCGACCAGGGTCAGCGGCCCCACCGGGCTGTCCAGCACGGCGTGCGCGGGCCCGGTCGGGATCGTGTCGTTCTCTGCGGTGTCGAGCTCCATGACGACGAGTCTCGCGCCCCGGGCACCCCCGGCGCTAGCGGAAATCGGACGCCTGCGTCCCGGCGCCCGGGCCGATGTCGTGCCGGGCCCACACATTGGCCTCGACGTAGTGGCCGGTCCCGGAGAGGCGGTCCAGCGCCAGCGGCGACAGGCCGCCGGGGATGACGTACTCGCCGGAGGAGAGGAGGTCCATCCGCGCCCACTCCTCCCACTCGGCGAGGGTCCCGGTCACCGTCCGGGACCGCTCGCAGGTGTGCAGGATGCGCGCGCCGGCCTTCCAGTGCACCCGCAGCCACGGGTCGAACGGCGCCTCGCCGCCGCCCTGCGCCCATCCCGCGTAGGTGCCCATCGGGATGAGCGGGTAGCGGTGCTTGAGGGTCGGGCGCAGCGGCGCGATCAGCGCGGACAGCCCGCGGGCGGCCGCGTTCTCCCGCAGCGCCCCGGCCACCGCGGTGCTCAGCCCCTGGCGCCGCCGGTCCGGGACCACCGCGATCAGCAGCGACGCGGCCACCGTCGGCGCCCGGCCCGCGTCGTGGTCGTCCACCGCCTGGGAGAGCGCCCAGTCGAACCCCTCGTCGGGCAGGTCGACGTCGGGCTCCTGCCAGCACAGCGGGACCGAGGCGCCGCGGGCCACCACCCGCCCCTCGTCCAGCAGCATCACCTGGTACTCGGGGAACCTGGTCTCCAACCGGTCCCACAGCCGCTCCGCCACGTCGTCGTGGCGGACGAACTCCGGGCCGGGGTTGAGGTCCGGCCGGTCCAGCGCCGCGGCCAGGTCCGGCCGCTCCGCCAAGGTAACGGTCTGCATACCCCGCACTCTGTCACCGTCCGCCCGGTCTGACCAGTGGCCCTTCCGGCGCGCCCGCCCCGGCGGGCCCGCCGGGGGCGGGGCGGTCGTAGGATCGTCGGGCCGTCCAGCGATGAGGAGCGGGCATGACCTCTGAGGCGCACCAGCAGACCGAGATCACCGGTGAGGCCGAGCTGCGCGAGCTGCTCGGCGAACCCGTGCAGCGGGCCCTGGACAAGGAGCGCTCGGCCCTGGCCGACGTCGACCGGGAGTGGCTGGCCGCCGCCCCGTTCTGCCTGGTCGCCACCGCCGACGCGGACGGGGCGTGCGACGTCTCCCCCAAGGGCGATCCCGCCGGGAAGCTCGCCCTGGTGCTCGACGACACCACCATCGCGATCCCGGACCGCCCCGGCAACCGGCGGGCCGACGGCTACCGCAACATCCTGTCCAACCCGCACGTCGGCCTGATCTTCCTCATCCCAGGCCGGGGCGACACCCTGCGCATCAACGGCCGGGCCCGGCTGGTGAAGGACGCCCCGTTCTTCGACGGGCTGGCGGTCAAGGGCCGCCGCCCGAGGCTGGCCATGGTGGTCGACATCGACACGGTCTTCCACCACTGCTCCAAGGCGTTCCTCCGCTCCGAGCTGTGGCGCCCCGAGACCTGGGGGCGGGACGCGGTCCCCTCCCGGCCCCGCATCGCCAAGCGGCTGGAGAGCCCGGACGTCCCGCTGGAGGCGCTGGAGGAGTACTACGGGCCCTCCTACGCCGAACGGCTCTACTGACCGCTCCCGCCGGCCGCGCGGATCCGGAACCGCCCCCGGTGCGTCGGATGCACCGGAGGCGGTGGACGGGCGCGTCGACGCCGGCCGCGCCGGGCGGCCGCCGCACGGCGCCGCTCCACCGCCCGCACCGCGGACGCGCAGGAAGAGGAGCCCCATGCCCCGCCGCACCCGACGGCCCGCCCACATCGCGATGGCGGGCATCCCCGCGGTCAGCCACGTCATGCCGAGCCTGGAGGTCATCCGGGAGCTGGTGTCCCGCGGCCACCGCGTCACCTACGCCAACGATCCCCGCGTCGACGGCCTGGTCGCCGGCACCGGCGCCGAACCGGTCCACTACACCTCCACCCTGCCGGTGGACGACCACTCCTGGCCGGAGGACCCCGCCGCCGCGCTGGACGTCTTCCTGGACGACGCGATCGCGGCCCTGCCCCAGGTCCGCCGCGCCTACCGGGACGACCGGCCCGATCTCTTCCTGTACGACATCGCCGCCTACCCGGCCAGGGTCCTCGCCGAGACCTGGGGGATCCCCGCGGTCCAGCTCTCCCCGACCTACGTCGCCTGGAAGGGCCACGAGGAGGAGGTCGGCGCGCTCCCCGGTGTCGGCGCCCACTACGCCCGGTTCGGCGCCTGGCTCGCCGGCCAGGGCGTCCGGCTGGGGGCGGAGGAGTTCACCGGACGCCCGCGCCGCGTGCTGGCGCTGATCCCGCGCGCCATGCAGCCCTTCGCCGGCACCGTCGACCCCCGGGTCGTCGACTTCGTCGGCCCCTGCTTCGGCGACCGCGCCGAGCAGGGCGAATGGCACTCGCCGGCGGGCGCCGAGGGCAAGAGGACGCTGCTGGTGTCGATGGGCACCTCCTTCACCGACCTGCCCGGGTTCTACCGGGAGTGCCTGCGGGCCTTCGGCTCCCTGCCCGGCTGGCACGTCGTCCTGCAGGTCGGCGGGGCCACCGACCTCGGCGCGCTCGGCCCGATCCCGGACAACACCGAGGTGCACCGCTGGGTGCCCCAGCTGGCGATCCTCAAGCGGGCATCGGCGTTCGTCACGCACGCCGGCATGGGCGGCGCCGCCGAGGGGCTGTACTGCGGCGTCCCGATGATCGCGGTGCCGCAGTTCGGCGACCAGTTCGTCAACGCCGAAACGCTGCGGGACCACGGGGTGGCGCGGCGCATCGACACCGATGAGGCCAGTGCGGAGCGGCTGCGCGCGGCGCTGGAGGAGCTCACCTCCTCCCCGGAGGTCGCCGCCCGGCTGGCCGGGCTCCGCGCCGGACTCCGCGGCGAGGGCGGGGCGGAGAGGGCCGCCGACCTGATCGAGGCGGAGATCGGGGAGGGCTGACCGGCGCCCCGGCCCGTTCACGCCGCGGGCGGTGCGGGGCGCACCGGTCGGCTTCCCGGGCCGGGGTGACCGCTGGTAGCGGTATAAAAGGTGCGAACGGGGCATTCTTCACCCCCGTGCGATGAGGAGTCCCGTGGTCGTACTCGCCGATGTCCCGCTCTCCCGCCTGCTCGCCGCGTACGCCGCCGCGGTGGCCGTGTTCGCGCTGCGCGGGATCGCGCTGGCGCCCGCCGGGCGGCGGCTCGCGGCCCTCGGCCCCGTCGCACTGTTCTCGCTGTTCCCGTTCGTCTGGTGGTTCGGCTACCAGGACATCCGGCCCACCCTGGTCTGGGCGACGACGTTCCCCGCGGTGATCTTCATCGGAACCATCGGGCACGGCGGCCACCTGCGCCGGCATTTCGCCCTGCCGGCCGAGGAGCGGCCCACCGGTGCCGGGCCCCGGGAGTGGGCGATCGCGCTGCAGGTCACCGCCGCGGTGGTGGTGTTCATCCTCTGCGTGGAGCACCTGCTCGCGGACTTCTCCTTCCCGAGCCGCTCCGGCGGCGGGTGAGGCGCCGGACCGCTCAGCCCCCCGAGCGCGACTCCAGCAGGGCGGCGATGCCGTCGAGCACCAGCCCGAGGCCGAAGTCGAAGTCGGCGGCGGGGTCGTGCGAGGCGTCGTACCGCTCCCCGACGGCGGTGCCGACCCGGGCCGCCACCGGGTAGGCCGACGGGTCGGCGATCCGCTCCAGCTCGGGGGCGTGCTCCTCCCACCACTCCCGGTCGGTGCGGCCGCTGGCGGCGGCCGCGGCCGCCGCTTCCACCGCGCCCCGGGCGGCGCCGTGCACATAGTCGGAGAGCAGCGCGATCACGCCGTCCATCTCGAGGTCGCTCAGCCCGAGCCCCTCCAGGGCGCGCAGCTCCCGGTCGTAGCGGACCATGCTGTTCGGCCCCAGCACCGGGCGGCCGGCCGCCACCTGGAGCAGCCACGGGTGCCGCAGGTAGAGGCCGTGGTTCTGCCGGGCGACCGCCTCCAGCCGGGCCCGCCACCCCTCCCCCGCCTCCGCCGGGTCGGGCAGCTCGCCCCGGACCGCGTCCAGCATCGCCTCGGCCAGCTCGGCCTTGCCTGGGACGTAGGTGTAGAGCGACATCGCGCCCACGCCGAGCCGGTCGGCGACCTTGCGCATGGACAGCGCGTCCAGCCCCTCGGCGTCGGCGATCTCGACCGCCGCGGCGACGATCCGGTCGGCGTCGAGCCCGGTCCGCCCCTTCCGGGCCGGCCCGGCGGTGCGCCAGAGCAGCGCGAGGGTCCGCACCGGGTCCCCGCCGCCGCTGTTCCGGATGGCCATCGCGGCCGCTCCTCCCGATCGTTCCACGCCGTCCCGAGAATACTATCGTACACCGTACCATTAAACTTCGTACGTCGTACGATCACTTTGGGAGGCCCCGTGCGCCACCTCGGCTTCCGGGCCGTCGCGGACGACGGATACGCGGTCGAGTTCCTGCACGACGACCCCTCCTCCGAGCTGGTCCTGGTGCCGGGCTCCGGCTGGGAGAGCACCGAGGGGGCCGTGCTCGCCTTCGAGGTCGGCGACGCCGCCGCCGAGCAGGAGCGGCTCCGCGCCGAAGGCGTCGAGATCACCACCCCGCTCCGCGACGAGGAGCGGGGCGAGCGGCTGTTCCAGGTCACAGACCCCAACGGCGTCGTCGTCCAGCCGGTCCAGTGGATCGGCGAACGCCCCGGCGACGCCTGACCGGGCGCCGCCTCTCCGCTGTCGCCCGGCCGAAAGGCGCGGCTCCGTCGGCGGCCTCCGCCAGGGGGCCGGCGCACCAGGGGCGGACCGGCCGGGCCCCGATCAGGCGTCCGGCGGACCGGCGGCGTGGTGGCGGGCCGCCTCGGCCGCCAGGCCGGCGAGGAGGGAGCGGATCTCCGGCGGGTCGACGACCCGCACGTCGGTGCCGAACTGGAGGAGCTGGCGGGCCGCGCCCCGCTCCGGGTAGCCGAGCTCCACCGGGACCCACTCCCCCGGCCCGCCGCCGGCGCCCCGCTCCCCGTCCGGCGCCTCCCCGTCCTGGACGGAGAGCAGGAACAGGTCGGTGATCCGCCGGAACATCTCCAGCCGCCCGCGCCGCACCAGGGCGCGCACCCGGACGCCGGCCGGCCGGTGCTCCACCCGCCGGCGCAGCTCCTGCCAGAGCGCCTCGGCGTCCACGCCGGGGCGGCGGCGCACCGGCTCGTCCACGATCCCGGCCCGCACCATCCGGTCCACCCGGAACAGCCGCGGCTCCCCGTCCCGGTCGGCGACCAGGTACCAGACCCCGGCCTTGGCCACCAGCGCGTACGGGTCGACGGTGTACTCCCGCGCCTCGCCCGCCCCGCTGCTCCGGTAGCGCAGCCGGAGCCGGGCGTCGGCGAAGAGCGCCTCCTGGAGCACGTCCAGGTCGACCCGCCCGCGCGGGGTCCGCGTCCACCGGTCCGGATCGACGATGATCCGGGTGCGCGCCAGCTCGGCGGCGGGGCGGTGCGCCGCGGGCACCGCCGCCATCAGCTTGTGCAGCGCCGAGGCCATCGGCCCGTCCAGCCCCAGCTCGCTGTGGGTCCCGCGGGTGGCCAGTACGAACAGCGCCCGCGCCTCGTCGCCGGTCAGCCCGGGGACGTCGGTGCGGAACCCGGGCAGCAGCGCGATGCCGCCGTTGCGCCCGCGCTCGGCGTAGACCGGCACCCCCGCCGCGGACAGCGCCTCCACGTCCCGGTAGATGGTCCGGACCGACACCTCCAGCCGCTCGGCCAGCTCCCCGGCGGGTATCCGAGAGCGGGTCTGCAGCAGCAGGAGGATGGAGAGCAGCCGGTCGGACTTCACACCGACCATCCTGCCCTGCGGGGGAGCGTTCCGCGGTCCGCCCGCCCGTTCCGCGCGGCTCGCGGGGCGGGGTCGGAAGGCTTTCGGCCGGCCGTTCCGCGCGGCCGCCCCGCCCGGTGGACGGGAGCCGGACACGCCCCGCTCACCTGCGCCGATGCGTCCGCCGGTGGGATGATCGTGGAGACCCCGCCACGGTCGACCGGGGCGCGCGGGGGCGGCCGACGAAGCTGGGAGGAAGCCGTGACCGAGACCATGATCGACGTCGCCGCGCATCTGGACGCGCCGGTCGAGCGGATCTGGCCGCTGCTGGCCGAGGCGGACGGCGTCCGGCGCTGGTACGCCTTCGACGGCGCCGAACTCGACCCGGTGCCCGGCGGCGCCGTGGTCTTCCGCTGGAGGGAGCACGGCGACTACCGGGGCGTGGTGGAGCGCGTGGTGCCCGGCAGCCTGCTGGCGCTGCGCTGCTCGCTGTTCCCCGGCGCCGAACCGGAGCCGGGCAGCGCGACCCTGGTCGAGTTCCACGTCGAGCCGGACGGCGACGGGGCGCGGGTGCGCATCGTCGAGACCGGTTTCGCGGCGCTGAACTGCACCGAGGAGGAGCAGCGCCTCCGGGCCCGGGAGAACTCCGAGGGGTGGCGGGCCGCCCTGGAGCTGCTGCGGGGGCTGGTGGAGGACGGCGACGACACCCGCTGAGCCCCCGCGGGCGCGCCTGCGCACGCCCTCGGAGACCGGGGACCAGGGCGGCCGAGCGGCCCCTCGCGCCGCCGGCCCTCGGGGCCCGGGGACGGGACGTCCCTCTCCGGCGCCGGTGGGAGCCGAGCCGCCTCCACGCGGCGGGCCTGACGGATGCGGTCCCGGCCCGGCCGCGACTCCGGCCGGACCGGGACCGCGGTGCGCCCGCGCCGCCCGATTGCGGCCGCCGCGGCCCGGGGCCTCCGGCCCCCGCCCTTCCCTGAGCGGGCGGGGACCGGAGGCCGGAGGGCCGGGCGGGTGCCATCGGGCCGGGGCCGCCGGGCTTCGGCTCCGCGGTCCCCTCTCTCCGCAGGGCTTCGCCGGGGGCGGGCGCCGGCGTCAGTCGTCGATCGCCTGGTAGAGCGTGGTCCAGAAGTCGTGGATGAGCCGCGCCGAGTCCGGGACGGACATCCCGACCTGGGTGAGCAGGATCCCCACGACGCCGTGCACCGGGTCGGCGTAGGCCGAGGTGCCGGCTCCGCCGTCCCAGCCGAACTGGCCGACGGGCGCGTAGTCGCCGCGGTAGGTGCGGACCGCCGCCCCCATCCCCCAGCCGCCGTGCTGGCCCTGGCCGAAGGAGATGTGCACGTTGTCGACGGCCTGCCGGTGCCGGGCGGCCCGCTGCTCGGGCGTGAGCCGGTCGGTGGTCATCAGCTCGACGGCGGGCCGGGACAGGATCCGCTCGCCCCGGTGCACGCCGCCGTTGAGCAGCATCCGGAAATAGGCGTGGTAGTCGTCGGCGGTGGAGACCAGCCCGCCTCCGCCGCCCGGGAACGCCGGGGGCCGGCCGTGCCGCCCGCCCTCGGCCTCGTCCCACACGTGGAACTCGCCGGTCCGCGGGTCGGGGGCGTACAGCGGCGGAAGCCGGTCCATCTCGCCGGCGGGCACGTGGAAGCCGGTGTCGGCCATGCCCAGCGGCTCGAAGACGCGCTCGCGCAGGAACTCCTCGAACGGCCGGCCGGTGACCCTGGCGACGAGCACGCCCGCCAGGTCGCCGGCGATGTGGTACTGCCAGCGCTCCCCGGGGTGGTGCATCAGCGGGAGCTCGCCCAGGCGGCGCATCCACTCGTCCGGCTCGGGCATCGGCTCCGGCAGGTCGGGGGTGAGCCCCTGCTCGAAGACCGCGTTCATGATCGGCGTGCCCAGCGCCGTCTGGTCCATGCCGAGCCCGAACGTGGAGGTCAGGATGTCCCGCACGGTGATCGGTCGGCGTGCCGGCACGGTGTCGTCGAGCGGGCCGTCGGGCCGCTTCAGCACCCGCCGGTCGGCGAGTTCGGGCAGCCACTCCTCGGCCGGGTCGTCCAGGCGCAGCCGGCACTCGTCGAGCAGGATCATCGCCGCCGCGATCGAGACCGGCTTGGACGTCGAGGCCATCCGGAAGATCGTGTCCCGGCGCATCGGCGCACCGCCGTCGTGGCGCATCGTCCCGACCGCTTCGACGTGCGCCTCCCCGCCCCGGCCGACCAGGGCGACGACGCCGGGGATCCGCCCGGAACCGACATGGCGCTCCAGCACGTCGCGCACTCTGCGCAGCCCGGTCTCGGAAAGGCCTCCGCCGTTGTTCTCCATCTCGGTGCTCCTTCGGTGTTCGATCTGCGCGGCGCCCGGTGCGGCGCCGGTGGTCAGGGGGTTCGGGGACCGCCGGCCCCGCGGAGGTCGCGGGGCCGGGCGGCGCGGTCAGAGGCTGCGGGCGGTGATGTCGCCCTGCATGGTGGTCGCGCGGATCTCCAGGGCGGCCCCGGCCTCGCCGGCGCCGGCCAGCGCGTTGCGGATGCGGCCGTGGTCGGTGCCGGCGTCCAGCGAGGCGGAGACCCCGGCGGCGGCGCCGACCGTCACGTCGCCGGCCATGGTGGCCAGCTCGAGCGTGCCGGAGGCGGCCTCGTCGATGCGGACGTCGCCCTTCCGGGTGCTGATCCGGGAGGAGCCGGTCAGCCGGCCGACCGAGACGTCGCCGAAGGCGGTCAGCCGCACGCCGGAGGCCTCGTCGATCTTGACCCCGGCGGCGGCGCCCTCGCAGGCGACCTCGCCCAGGCGCCCCACGCCCCGGAACCCGGCGCAGGAGGACTTCGCGTCGACGCGGGAGCCCTCGGGCACCCGGACCGTCACCTCGACGGCCCCGGAGGGGCCGGTGAGCCGGTTCTTCGCCGCCGGGGCCTGGATCCGCAGGACGCCGTCGCGGTAGTCGGTCTCGGTCTGCTCGGCGGCCGCGGTGTCGCGGCGCCTGGCGGGGTCGGCGGGCCGGACCTCGACGATGGTGTCGGTGCGGTCGGCGGCGATGACCTGGATGCGCCCGGCGGGGATGTCCAGAACCGCGGAGATCGGGGCGGGGGTGTCGAACGTCTGCATCGTGTCCTCCTGCTGCGCTTGTCGTTTCCGATGTGGGAAACGCTACGTTGCCTTCATGGATCACGCAATGAGTTCGTTGCAGACTTATTGAATTTATGCAGGTAGAAGTATGTATTTCGTTGCACTGAGTGTGCAATCAACGCAATGAGAGACGACTTTCTGTTGCATTGACGTGGGGGTGAACGCTACGCTCGCGGTGCAAGGGGAGAGACGAAGGGAGACCGCTGTGCGGGGAGGAAGACTCACCCAGCCCGAGCGCCAGCAGATCGCGCTGGGGCTGGCCGACGGCCTGGCCTACGCGGAGATCGCCAGGCGCCTGGAGCGCCCCACCTCGACGGTCACGCGCGAGGTGATGCGCAACGGCGGCCCCACCGCCTACCGCGCCGACCTGGCGCAGCGCGCCACCGAGCACCGCGCCCGCCGGCGCAGGAGCGCCCCGCCCCGGGAGCAGGCCCCCGGGCGCGACGACGAGGCCGTGCGCGAGTACGAGGAGGCGTTCACCACCCTGCTGATGCGGCAGGGCCTGCCCAAGATGGCGGCCCGCGTTCTGGCCTGCCTCTTCATCGCCGACACGGTCAGCCTCACCGCGCCCGAACTCGTCCGGCGGCTCCAGGTCAGCCCGGCGTCGGTCTCCAAGGCGATCGGGTTCCTCGAAGAGCAGGGCCTCGTCCGCCGGGAGCGCGAAGAGGGCCGCCGCGAGCGCTACTCCGTCGACGACGACGTCTGGTACCGGTCGACGGTCGCCGGCGCCCGCGGCACCGCCCAGATCGCCGAGATCGCGCGGCAGGGCGTCGACATCGTCGGCCGCGGCACCCTGACCGCCGCCCGCCTGGAGAACGTCGCCCGGTTCAGCGACTTCGTCAGCGAGAGCATCCTCCGCGCCGCGGAGCAGGCGCGCGAGATCCTGCACAGCGGGCCCGGGGCGGCCCCGGACGGACCCTCCGAGGCCCCCGAGGACGCCGAGCCGGGGCCGGAGCGCGGATAGGCGGCCCCGGAACGGTCCCGGAACGGCCGCGGCCGGTGCGGAACCCGTCCGCACCGGCCGTACCGCCGCCGCCCCGCGCCGCCGCGCGGTCCCGCTCGGAGCGCCCGCGGGCCGCCCGCCCGGCCGGGGCCGGCGGGGTCCGGGCCGGACCAGGGGGCCGGCTCAGGAGGAGGGGGCCCACACCCCGGTGGCGGCGGTCCGCTTCGCGTACTCGGAGAAGTCGGCGGCCTCCCGGCCCAGGACGTCGCGGACCCCGCCGGTGGCCGCGGAGTTGCGGCCGTCCAGGATCTCGCCGAACAGCTCGGTCAACCGGGCGGCGAACTCCGGCGGGGCGCCCTGCCCGACCATGCCGTCGCGGAACGCCTCGAAGGCCAGCGGGACGTAGGCGATCTCGCGCCCCACCGCCGCGGAGACCTCCGCGACCGCCTCCGGGAAGGTCAGTGCCCGGGGGCCGGTGACCTCGTGCACCCGGCCCGCGTGCCGGGCGGGATCGCCGGTGAGCGCCTCCACCGCCACGTCGGCGATGTCCCCGGCGTCGATGAACGGCTCCGGGACCCCCTCGGCGGGGAAGGCGACCGCCCCCGAGCGGACCATGTCGGCGAAGAAGCCCTCGCTGAAGTTCTGCGCGAAGAAGCTCGCCCGGACGACGGAGGCCGCCGGCGCCCCGGCGGCGAACAGCGCCTCCTCGCTGCGCCGGGCGCCCGGCTCGCCGCGCCCGCTCAGCAGCACCAGCCGCTGCACGCCCTCGCGCACCGCCAGCTCGGCGAAGGCGCCGACCGCCTCGGAGGCGCCGGGGAAGCCCACGTCGGGAGAGTAGGCCACATAGGCGGAGCGCACCCCGGAGACGGCGGCGGGCCAGGTCTCCGGCCGCTCCCAGTCGAACGGCGTCTCGGTGCCGCGCGACCCGATCCGCACCCCGGCCCCGCGCGCCCGGAGCCGCTCGGCGACGCGCCGCCCGCTCTTCCCGGTGCCGCCCAGCACCAGGACGGTCCCCGTGCGGGTGTTCTCGTTGCCGTTGCCATCGTCGTTCGTCATGCCCTCGATCCAACCGGCGGGGCCGGTCCGCGGCCATCGTTCAGACGCCCGCGGGCATACTGCGGCGTCCACGCTCCGCCGGCGGGGCGGACCGGCGCCCCCTCTCCGCCGGGGCCGAGAGGATCCGTTCCGGACCGGGCCGAGGCGGGCCGGGGCCCGCTCCGCGGGGCCGGGCGGTCAGCTCCCGGCCCGGCTCTCCCCCACCACGGTGCGGACCGCGGCGAACCACTCCCGGACGCGTTTCCGCTGGTCGGCGTCGCCGTCCACCAGGGTCCGGGAGAGGCCGAGGTAGATCGCGACGGTGGCGTCGGCGGCGAGATCGGGGCGGGGGTCGCCGCCGGACCGCAGGCGCTGCCGGAAGGCGGCGCGCAGCCGCTCCGCGATGCGCTCCTGCACGTGGGCGAACTGCCGGGTGACGCCCGGCTGCTCGTGCAGCCGGCGGCGGAGCGCCTGGCGGCGCCGGTCGAGCTCGGAGGGGGCGTCCTCCAGCAGCAGGGACAGGGCCGATTCGAGCGCGTCCAGCGGCGGCAGGTCGGGCGGGGCCTCCAGGACGAGCGCGGCGAAGCGCTCCGAGACGTCCTCGCTGAAGAGCGTGAGCTCCTTGCTCGGGAAGTAGCGGAAGAAGGTGCGGGGGGCCACGTTCGCCCGGCGGGCGATGTCGTCGACCGTGGTCGCGTCGTAGCCGTGCTCCTCGAAGAGGTCCACCGCGGCCCGCTGGATCGCCAGCCGTGTGTCGGCCCTCTTCTGCGCGCGCCGTCCGGTGCCGGGCGGGCCGTCAGCGTTCATGGTTCGTTCATCCGATTCGAAATTGGCAGTCCTGCCATTTTTGTTAGCATCCGGGCATGCCCCCCGCAAGCGGACTTCCGCCCAACTGGCGATCGGTGCAGTTCCCCGCAGCGATCGAAGCACGCCCGACCCACTCCTCCGACACCCTCTACCGCGCCGCGGCGCTCTCGCTGGCGACCCCCGGCGAACTCGCCGCCTGCCCGCACCCCTTCACCTGGTTCGACCTGAGGACCGACGCGGAGCGCGCCCTGGACCGCGCCGACGCGCCCGCGAAGGCGCTGGCCACGGTCGCCTTCCCGGTCGTCGCCGGCAGCACGGTGCTGAGCCGGGACGACATGGCGCGCGTGTTCGGCGCCCTCGTCGCCGGCGAGCTCTCCTTCGGCGACCTGTACCTCCGGATGCTGATCGAGTCCACCGAGCGGTTCGCCGCCGCGGTGGAGGCCCTCGCCGCGATCGAGGGCCGCGTCGCCATCGCCTGCCAGGGCGGGCGCGACCGCACCGGGGTGCTCGTCGCGCTCATCCTCGACCTCGTCGGCGCGGAGCGGCGGCTCATCGTCGAGGACTACCTGCGCACCAACGACGACCAGGAGTCCACCGACGGGCGGCAGCCCGACACCGAGGGCGAGCGGCTCCTCGCCGGATACGACATGACCTGCAAGGCCTCCGACATCGAGCAGGTCCTCGACTTCCTCCGGGCGCGCGGCGGCGCCCGCGGGTACCTGTCCGCCTACATCGCCCCCGACCGCCTCGACGAGGTCGCCGCGGCCCTGCGCGCGCGCATCCTGCCCGCCGCCCCGGACCGGTCCCCCGAGCCGAAGGGCCACCGCCGATGAGCCCCTACAGGCCCCTCGCCGCCGCCGCGGGGCTCGCGGCCGCGGCCGCGCTCTCCGCCTGCGCCCCGGCGGCGGACGGCGCCGCCGGCGGCACCCTCACCGTCGGCCTGGACACCGACGTCACCTCGCTCGACCCGATCGACAACCTCGTCGCCCACCAGTCCACCCTCATCGTCGGCAACGCCGTCTACGAGCCGCTCTTCACCGACGGCCCCGAGGGCGCCCTGGAGCCCCGGCTGGCGGAGTCGATCGAGACCGGCGACCTCCGCACCTGGACCCTGAAGCTCAAGCCCGACCTGGTCTTCTCCGACGGCTCACCGCTCGACGCCGAGGCCGTCATCGGCCACTTCGAGCGGATGGCCGGCCCCGAGTCGACCTGCCTGTGCCAGCCGGCGGCCGCGCAGATCGACTCCGCCGAGGCGGTGGACGACACCACGGTCCGGCTCACCCTCGCCGCCCCCGACGCCGCCTTCGACCGCGGCCTCACCCGCTCCCTCGGCATGATCGCCACCGAGCCCGAGGAGGGGAAGGCGCCGCTGGGCGCCGGGGCCTTCACCGTGGCCTCCACCGACCCCGGCTCCTCGGTGACCCTCGAACCCAACCCCGAGTACCACGGCCCCGCGCCGATCCTGGACCGGCTGGTGTTCCGGTTCCTCCCCGACACCGACTCCCGCTACCAGAGCCTGTCGTCGGGGACCGTCGACATGGTCTGGCTGAACACCGCGCACCTGGTCGCCCAGGCCCGCACCGAGGGCCTGACCACGGCGATCGCCGACTCCACGACCGCCACCGCCTTCCTGAACACCACCCGCCCGCCGTTCGACGACGTCCGCGTCCGGCAGGCCGTCCAGGCCGCGATCAACCGCGAGGTCATCCTGGAGGCCGCCGACCAGGGCGCCGGGCGCCTCTCCGACGGCCCGATCACCTCCGGGTCGCCCTACACCGCGCGGACCGACCACCCGGACTTCGACCCCGACCGGGCCCGGCGGCTGCTCGCGGAGTACGGCGAGCCGGTGGCGTTCGACTACACCACCGACGCCCGCCCGCAATCGGCCCAGCGGGCCGCGGTGATCCAGCAGATGCTCGCCGACGTCGGCATCGACATGACCATCGACACCGTCGACGCCGCGACCATGGACACCCGGCTGTTCGGCCGGGACTTCGACGCCATCGAGTTCTTCACCTCCGCCTACGGCGAGACGGACACCGCGATGAAGAGCATCTTCCCCGAAGGGGCCCCCGGCAACTTCTCGGGATACGCCGACCCCGAGGTCACCTCGCTCATCGGGGAGGCCGGCGAGACCGTCGACCCCGAGGAGCGGGCCGGCCTCTACGGCGAGGCCGCGCAGATCATCGTGGACGAGGCGCCGGTGCTGTTCTACACCGAGAGCCCCTCCGGCTTCGCCGCCTCCTACACCGTCGGCGGCATCCCCGACCTCAGCGAGCACAACGTGATATCGATCCTGCCCTCGGAACTGTGGATCAGAAGATGATGCGAACCTGGACCGTACGGGCGGGCCGCGCGGCGATCGTGCTGGCGCTCCTCGGGCTCGTCACGATGAGCCTGCCGATGCTGCTCACCGGGAACCCCGCCCTCTCCGTCCTCGGCCCCGACGCCACCCCGGAGCGGATCGAGGCGTTCCTGGCCGAGCTGAACCTGGACGACCCCCCGCCGGCCCGGCTGGCGGACTGGCTCGCCGCGGCCGCCCAGGGCGACCTGGGCACCTCTCTGGTGACCGGCAGGCCCGTCGCCGACGAGATCGCCCGGCGGCTGCCGGTCACCCTCGAACTGCTGATCGGCGGCCAGATCGTCGCGCTGGCCATCGCCGTCCCGCTCGCGATGGCCTCGGCGTGGAAGCCCGGCGGGCGCGTCGACCGGGCCGGCACCCTGGCGTCGTTCCTGCTGATCGCGACGCCGCCGTTCATCATCGCGCTCGGGCTGATCGCGGTCTTCGCCGTCGCCCTGGGGGCGCTGCCCGCCACCGGGTGGCGGGACGCCTGGATCGACCCGGCCGGCCACCTCCGCCACCTCGCCCTGCCGGTGCTGGCCACCGGCCTCGCCGAGGCGGCGGTCCTGGTCCGGCTGCTGCGGGCGGGGTTGATCGAGACGCTCGACCAGCCCTACATCCTCGCCGCGCGGTCCAGGGGCATGAGCGCCCCGGTGCTGCTGGCGACCCGGGCGCTGCGCCCGTCCAGCTTCTCCGCGCTGACCATCGTCGGCATGACGGTCGGGCTCGCGTTCGGCGGGTCCGTCCTGATCGAGTCGGTCTTCGCGATCCCCGGCATGGGCCAGCTGGCGATGGGGGCGATCGAGACGCGGGACTTCCCCGTCATCGAGGCCGTCATCATCTTCTCCGGCGCGGCCGTCGTCGTCGCGAGCATCGCCGTCGACCTCATCTACTCGCTCGTCGACCCGAGGACCCGCAATGCATCCCGTTGAAACCGCCGCCGCCCCCGCGGCCCAGGCCGCCCGGGACCCCCGGCGCGCCCCCTCCCGCGGCCGGATCGGCACCGCCCTCGCGAGCTGCTGGCTCGCGCTGGTCGTGCTCGGCGCGGCCGCCTCGTCCCTGCTGCCCGCCCTCGACCCGCTCCGCGCCGACTTCTCCGCGATCCTGGAACCCCCCTCCGCGCAGCACTGGCTGGGCACCGACGCGATCGGCAGGGACATCCTCGCCCGCACCCTCGCCGGCGGCCGGTCGTCGCTGATCGTGGGCGCGATGACGGTCGCCTTCGGGCTGGTCGCCGGCGGGCTCCTCGGCATCGCCGCCGGCTACCTGCGCGGGGTCGTGGACGGCGCCGTCGGGATCCTCACCGACCTCATCCTGGCGTTCCCCGCGCTGATCCTGATCATGGCGGTCGTCTCGCTCTCCGGCGCCGGCTACTGGACGATCGGGCTGCTCATCGGCGGGCTGTCGGTCCCCGCGTTCGCCCGGCTGGCCCGCGCCTCGACCATCTCCGTCCGCGAGCAGGACTACGTCCTGGCCGCCCGGAACATGGGCGCGGGGCCGCTGCGGGTGATGCGCACCGAGATCATCCCCAACGTGCTGCCCACCGTCGGCGCGTACTCCTTCGCCGCCGTCACCGCCTCGATCGTGGTGGAGGGCTCGCTGAGCTTCCTCGGCTTCGGCCTCCAGCCCCCGCTCCCCTCCTGGGGGAACCTCATCGCCGAGGGGCGCGTCCACTTCGCCACCGCACCCTGGATCACCGCCGCCCCCGCGCTCACCCTGTGCGCCACCGTGCTCTCGGTCAACGTGCTCGGTCAGGCCCTGTCGAAAGGACGGCCGTAGATGCGAACCCCGCCTGAAGAGCTGCTCCGCGTCGAATCGCTCAGCGTCCGGCTCGACCCTCCGGACGGCCCGCCGCGGCACGTCCTGGAGGGCGTCGGGCTCACCCTCGCCGAAGGCGAGAGCCTCGGCATCGTCGGGGAGTCCGGCTCCGGCAAGTCCCTGCTGGCCCGGGTCCTCATGGGCATGCCGTCGCGCAACGCCCGCACCACCGTCGACGGCACGGTCGCCTTCGCCGGCACCGAGCTGACCTCGCTGAGCGCCAAGGAGTGGCGGGGGGCGGCGAG
>NZ_ANBB01000008.1 GCF_000341105.1 Nocardiopsis potens DSM 45234 | reverse complement strand
GGCGGCCCCGCGGGCCCCGCCGCGCCCTGGCCCTGGAGCTCCTGGAGGCGGTCGGGATCCCCGACCCCGAGCGGGTCGCGTCGAGCTTCCCCTCGCAGCTCTCCGGCGGCCAGCGGCAGCGGGTGGGCATCGCGGCGGCCCTGGCCGTCCGGCCCCGCCTGCTCCTCGCCGACGAGCCCACCACCGCGCTCGACGCGACCGTGCAGCGCCGGGTGCTCGACCTGCTCGACACCGTCCGCCGGGACCGGGGCACCGCACTGGTGCACATCACCCACGACCTCGCCGCGCTCAGCGGCCGGACCGACCGGATCGCGGTGATGTACGCCGGGCGCATCGTCGAGACCGGCCCCGGCCCGGCGGTGCTCACCCGGCCGCGCCATCCCTACACCCGGGCGCTCATCGACAGCACCCCGCGGCTGAGCGCACCGCGCCGGCCGCCGCTCCCGCAGATCCCGGGCGCCCTGCCCGAACTCGTCCGCCCGCGCCAGGGGTGCGGGTTCGCGCCGCGCTGCGCCGCGGCCCGCCCCGTCTGCTTCGAAGACCGCCCGCCCGAAGCGGCCGGGCCGGACGCGGGGCACACCGCCGCGTGCTGGTTCCCCGTCGGGCAGGCCCCCGACCGCTCGGAGGTGCCGGCATGACCGTCCTGTCCGTCGACGACGTGCACATCGGCTACGGCCGCGGGAGGCGCAGGGTGCACGCCGTGCGCGGCGCCACCTTCGAAGTGGCCGAAGGGCGGGCGTGCGGCATCGTCGGGGAGTCCGGCTCCGGCAAGAGCACGCTGGCCCGGGCCGTCGCGGGCCTGGCCCGGGTCGACGCCGGCCGGATCACCGTGCACGGCGCCCCGCCGGCCCCCCGGCCGGGGCCGGGCGGGGTGCGGATGGTCTTCCAGGACCCGGTCCGCTCCCTCAACCCCCGCCGGCGCCTCCTGGACATCGTGGCCGAACCGCTGCGGATCGCCGGGACGCCGGCCGCCGCCGCCCGTGAGCAGGCCGGCCGGATGATGCGCGACGTCGGCATGGACCCGGACGACTTCGGGGCCCGCCTGCCCGCCGACATCAGCGGCGGGCAGGCGCAGCGGATCGCCATCGCCCGCGCGCTGGCCGCCGAGCCGTCGGTGCTCGTCGCCGACGAACCCGTCTCCGGGCTCGACATCTCGGTGCAGGCCGGCATCGTCAACCTGCTGCACGAGCTGACCGCCGGGCGCGCGACCGCCCTGCTGTTCATCTCGCACGACCTGAGCGTGGTGCAGACCCTCTGCGACCAGGTGGTGGTGGTCAACGGCGGGCGCGTCGAGGAGCAGGGAGACACCGCCGACGTGTTCGGGCGCCCCGCGACCGGCTACACCCGGGAGCTGGTCGCCGCCGCCCCGGACTTCTGACCCCCGGGCGGGGCCGGCCGCGGCGGCCGGCCCCGCCCGGGGGCGCCTACCCCGCGGGCTTGGACAGGTCCCGGGCCACGGTGCGCTCGGGCGTGAACCGGACCAGGCGGGCGTCGTCGGCGAAGCGCCGGAAGTCCGGGTGCCAGGCGCTCTCGTCGCCGCCCAGGTAGCGGCGGAGCTTCCGCCGCGCCAGGGCCGGGTCGAAGGGCGCCGTCTCGGCCATGCCGTACATCACCACCTGGAGGAACTCCATCCGCTCCAGGTCGCAGGTGTCCACCGCCACCGAGGCCCGGGGGTCGCGCTCCAGCTGCCGGCCCATGGCCGCGTAGGCGCCGGTGATCCACCACAGGGCGCCCCGCTCCCACAGGTACCAGACCGGCCTGACCGCGGGCGCTCCGGACGGGCCGAGGGTGGCCACCCGGGCGACCAGGGGGCGCTCCAGGAAGGCGTCGACGTCGAAGGGGTGCGGGTCCCGGTCATCGGAGGAGGCGCTCATCCCCTCACGCTAGGCGCGGGGCGGCCGGGGCACCACGGCCCCCGGCCCGCCCCGGGGCGTCCCGGACCGGGTTCCCGCCGGCGGCGCCCCGGGGCCGCGGCCGCCCTTCTGCGCACCGGGCGCCGCGCAGGCCGGCCGGTGCGGCGGAGCGCTCAGGGGCGGCGCTTGGGGACCTTGATCCGGGCCAGGTCCTGGGCGAGGACGATGTCGCCGGAGAAGTGCGCGGCGGCCTCCTCGATGAAGCGCGGGTCCTGGTCGGCGTCGTAGCGCTCGGAGATGTGGGTGAGGACCAGGCGGCGGACGCCGGACTCGGCGGCGATCCGGCCGGCCTGGCCCGCGGTGAGGTGCCGGTAGGAGCGGGCCAGGGACGCGTCGGCGTCGAGGTAGGTGGACTCGATGACGAGCAGGTCGGCGCCGTCGGCGAGGCGGAAGGCGTTGTCGCACATCCCGGTGTCCATGACGAAGGCCATCGCCTGGCCGGGGCGCGGCTCGGCGCAGTCGGCCAGTGCGACCGTGCGGCCGGAGGGGGTGCGCAGCTCGCCCTCGCGCTGCAGCCGGCCGATGTCGGGGCCGGTGACCCCGGCGGCGGCCAGCCGCTCGGGCACCATCCGCCATCCGTCCGGCTCCTGCACCCGGTACCCGTAGGCGGGGATGCTGTGGTCCAGCGGCAGCGCGGTGAGGTGCAGCCCGTCGTCGCCGAGCGGGCAGGCGCCCTCGCCGCCGACCGGCTGGCCGACCACCGGCCGGGAGGAGGTGAAGGAGGTCGCGTGCCGCAGCCGCCGCCAGTACTCCTCGCCCTGCTCCGGGTAGACCGCCCGCACGGTGTGCTGGACCCGGTCGCGGGAGATGCGCTGCACCACCCCCGGCAGGCCGAGGCAGTGGTCGCCGTGGAAGTGCGTCACGCAGATCCGGGTGATGTCGGCGGCGGCCAGCCCGGCGAACCGCATCTGCCGCTGGGTGCCCTCCCCCGGGTCGAAGAGCAGGCCGCCGCCGTCCCACCGGAGGAAGTAGCCGTTGTGGTTGCGCCGCTTGGTGGGCACGGCGCTGGAGGTGCCGAGGACGACGAGTTCGCGAACGGACATGGTGGGATCCTGGCAGAGAACGGCGGGGCGTGCGCCGCCGCCCTGGCGCCGCCGGGCCCCGGCGGCGGAAAACCGGTTGCCGGCGGCGGCGGACGGTGGCAGGGTTCTCCGGCGGTCCGGCCGTACCCCGCGCGCCGCGCACCAGCCCACCGGAAAGGCGGCCCGATGCCCGAAACCACCACCCCCGGCGTCCGGGAGGTCCCCGTCTCGGACGGGAAGGCCGGCCCCTACGGCATCGCGGCCGGCCCGGACGGGGCGCTGTGGCTGACCCTGGTGCACGGCGGCCGGATCGCCCGGCTCGGCCTCGACGGGGCGGTCGCCGAGTACCCGCTGGAGCTTCCGGACTCCCGGCCGATGGTCATCGCCCCCGGCCCCGACGGTGCGATGTGGTTCACCCTGGGCGGGGCGGACGCGATCGGCCGGATCTCGGTGGACGGGGAGACCTCCCTGTTCCGGCTGCCCCGGGCCGGGAGCGCGCCCTACGGGATCACCGCGGGCCCCGACGGCGCGCTGTGGTTCACCGCCCCGGGCGCCGACCGGATCGGCCGGATCACCACCGGCGGGGAGATCACCGAGTACCCGCTGCCGTCCCCGGGGGCCTTCCCCGCCGTGATCGCCGCCGGCCCGGACGGGGCGCTCTGGTTCACCCTCAACCAGGGGAACGCGATCGGGCGGATGGACACCGGCGGCGGAACCACCGTCCACCCGCTGCCCGAGCCGGGGGCGGGCCCGGTGGGCATCGCCTCCGACGGCGAGGCGCTCTGGTTCGCCGAGCTCCTGGCCGGCCGGATCGGCAGGATCTCGGTGGACGGCGCGATCGAGGAGTTCCCGCTCCCCGACCCCGGGTGCCGGCCGCACGCGGTCGTCGCGGCCGCCGCCGGGGAGTGCTGGTTCACCGAGTGGGCGTCCGGGCGGGTCGGCCGGATCACCGCCGGCGGCGGGACCGCCGAGTACGATCTGCCCGCGCGGGACTCCGAGCCGCACGGCATCGCGGTGGGCCCGGACGGCGCGCTGTGGACGGCCCTGGAGACCGGCGCCGCCGCCCGGGTGGCCCGGTAGAACGCCGCCGGGAAAAGGACGCTGAACACCGGAGGACGCCCCGCCCCCTGCCTCCGATGATCGGCCCTGCCAGAGCGCTCTGGCAGGGCCGCAACGCCAAGATCATCGCCCTGGGGCGGCGCTCCGGAACGCCCGCCCTTCTCAGTCCCGCCGCTCGGAGCGGCGGCGCACGTCGGCCTCCACCCCGTCGAGCAGCATGCGCAGGCCGGACTCGAAGTGGTCGGCGGGGCCGCCGAGGGCGTCGCCGACCGCGGCCTCGGCCCACAGCGGGTAGGCGGAGAAGTCCACCCGCCGGGCGATGTAGGCCCGGTGCCGGGCGTCCCAGGGCTCGTCGCCGCCGGCGCGGTTCTCCTCCTGGTCGGCGGTGAGCCGCGCGACGCCCTGCACGTAGGCGTCCACCGACTCGATGACCGAGGCGTTCTCCACCGGGGACAGGCCGTTCTCGGACAGGGCGCGCAGCGCCGACTCGTACCAGGCGAGCAGGTTGGGGCCGAGCAGCGGGCGCTCGGTCAGGCGCAGCGCCCACGGGCGGGCGCGGAACATCGCCCAGTCGCGGCGGGCCCAGGCCTCGATCCTCTCCCGCCAGGTGCCGGGGAGGTCCTCCGGCAGCGGGGCCTCGGCGACGATCGCGTCCAGCATCAGCGCGGTCAGCTCGGTGCGGCTCGGCACGTAGGTGTAGAGCGACGCGGTGCCGATGCCCAGCCGAGAGGCGACCCCGCGCATGGACAGCCCGCGCTCGCCCTCCTCGTCGGCGAGTTCGACGGCGGCCGCGACGATGCGGCCCAGGTCGAGGCCGCGCCTGGGCCCGCGCCGCGGCTCGGGGTGCTCGCCCCAGAGCAGGCGCAGTGCGGCCGTCGGATCGGAGGTCTGCCGTTCGCTCATCTTGCGCCCATCATAAACCCCGTATAGCGTTCGGAGTTACAAGTACTCCGAACGCTGTTCGATGTTTCTAGGGGGAGCGGCCATGGCGACCGAAGAGAGCGCCCCGCGACCGGCGGGCCGGAACCGGGGACCGATGCGCGGACCGGTCCGGGCCGGCGAGCGCTCCCTCGCCCCCGACCTCGCCCGCGGCGCGATGCTGCTGCTGATCGTCGCCTCCAACACCGTCTTCCACCTCTGGGCGGCCCGGACCGGGCCGGCCGGCTGGCACCCGGTCGACGGCGGCCCGCTCGACACCGCCGTGCAGTTCGCCATGGTCACCGCCCTGGACCTGCGGGTCTTCCCGCTATTCGCGTTCATGTTCGGCTACGGCATGATGCGCCTCCACCGGCGCCAGACCGAGGCCGGCACCGACCCGCGCACCGCGACCGCCCTGCTGCGCAGGCGCGGCCTGTGGCTGCTGCTCTTCGGCTCCGCCCACGCCGCGCTGCTGATGGCCGGCGACATCGTCGGCGTCTACGGGATCCTCTGCGCCGTCCTGGGCACCCTGTTCATCCGGCGCGGCGACCGCACCCTGCTCACCGCGGCCGGCATCGCGCTCCTCCTGCTCGCCGCCCTCACCGCGCTCACCTACCTGGACGCCGCCGCGCAGCCCGCCGCGGCGGCGCCCCCGCAGGGGCCGACCTCGGCGGACCTCTACGCCTCGACCGAGACCGACCCGCTCGCCGCCGCGCTGACCCGGCTGGAGACCTGGGCCCTCACCGTCACCCTCGGCGGCGCGCTGTTCTCCTTCTCCTTCCACGCCGCGATCCTGCTCGGGTTCTGGGCCGCCCGCCGCGGCGTCCTGGACCGCCCCGGCGACCACCTCCCGCTGCTCCGCCGCACCGCGGTCGCCGGCATCGCGATCGGCTGGGCCGGGGGGCTGCCCGCCGCCCTCTTCCACGTCGGCGCCCTGGACCTGCCGGCCGCCTACGCGGTCGAGACCGGGCCGCTCTTCATGCTCCAGGCGCTGACCGGGCTGCCCGGCGGGCTCGGCTACGCCGCCGCGATCACCCTGGCCGCGCACGCCATGCCGGCGCGGATCCGGTCCGGCCTCCCGGTCGCGCTGACCACGGCGGTGGGCAAGCGGTCGCTCTCCTGCTACCTCGCGCACTCGGTGCTCTTCTCCCCGGTGCTGGCCGCCTGGGGGCTGGGCCTCGGCGCCCACCTGGGCAGCGCCACCGCGCTGCTGTACGCCGTCGCCGTGTGGCTGGTCACCGCGGTCGGCGCCCACCTGCTGGAACGCGCCGGCCGGCGCGGCCCCGCCGAGGCCGCGCTGCGCCGCCTCGTCTACGGGGGGCGGACGGCGCCGGCCGGGTGACCGCGGCCGCCGCGAACCGGCCCCGACCCCCGCTCCGCGTGCGGTGCCCGGCGGCGATGTCCAGAGCGGCGGCGACGGGCCCGGACCGGACCGGCCCGGACCGGCCCGGGGACGTCGGAGCGCAGGCTCAGAGCCGCTCCTCCAACCGCGCGCAGACCGGAGTGGTCGTGGCCGGGGAACAGCTCGGGGAACACGTCGAGCATGGTCTTCATCCGCTCGGACGCCGTTTCGAAGTCGTACGTCTCCCTCAGTTCCTCCGTGATGCCGCAGAAGAGGAACCGCCACCCGGACGCCCCCTTGGTGAGGACGAGGGCGTCCAGGTACTCCTGGTGGTCGATGTCCATGCGGAGGGTGTCCAGGCCCAGGTGGAGATAGCACGGCTCCGGGTCCGAGCCGCCGCCCCGGTCAGTCCGGCAGCGGGACGCCCGCGTGGTCGCGCAGGTAGGCGTGGAAGGCGGCGGAGGCGCGGAGCCGGAGCAGGCTGCGGCGGTGCAGCTCCTCCTCCCGCTCGGCCAGCCGGGCGCGGGCCCGCTCGGCGCCGCCGGTGCTGCGCATCTCGGCGACCGCGGCGGCGACGAGCGGCAGCGGGTAGCCGCCCCGGCGCAGCAGCGCCACCGCGTGCGCGATGCGCAGCTCGGCCGCGTCGAAGACCCTGTGGCCGGTGGCGGGGTCGCGCCCGGGGCGGAGCAGCCCCTTCTCCTCCCACACGCGCAGCGCGGAGGTGCGCATCCCGACCGCGCCGGCCACGTCGCCGATCCGCGCGCCGCCCCGGGGCACCCGGAGCCGGCCGGCCCCCTCCGGGTCGGCGGCCAGGTCCTCGAACATCCCCAGCACCCGGGCGATGTCGGCGCGCTCGGCGTCCAGCTCGGCGTGGCCGGCGTCGACCAGCGCCAGCGCGGCGGCGGCGTCGCCGCCGTGCACGGCCTGCATGATGCCGTAGGCGCGCTGCCAGCCGTGGCCCCGGATCAGCTCGCGGGCGGTGAGCAGCGCCTCGGCGTGCCGGCGGGTGAAGATCCGGTAGTTGCTCGGGGTCCGCCCGACCGGGGGCAGCACCCCCAGGTCGACGTAGTTGCGCACCTGTTGGACCGAGACCCCGGCGGCCCGGGCGATGTCGCCGATCCGCATCCGCTCCTCGGGCCCGGCCCCCTCGGGCCGCGGGCGGCGGTCCTCCGGCACGGCCTCCCCTTCAGGACGGGCGGAAGGCCAGGTCAGCGGGGAGCGGGCGGCCCGCCGAAGCCTCCTCGGCCAGGCGGCGCAGCGCGGCGTAGGCCGCGCCCATCGGCCCCGGCCCCATGCTGACCCGGGCCACGCCGGCCGCGGCCAGCTCCGGCAGCGGCGGCCCGTCGGCCGAGGCCGCCACCGAGACCCGCCCGTCCAGCGCCTCGACCAGCTCCCCGATGACCGGGACCGTCGCGGCGCCGAGCACGAACACGCAGTCGGCCCCGGCGTCCAGGAAGGCCCGGCCGCGCCGGACCGCCTCCCGCACCGGGAGGCCCGAAATGAGCGCGTCGGTGCGCGCGTTGAGCACCAGCGGGACACCGGCCCGCTCGCCCGCCTCGCGCACCGCTCGCAACCGCTCCAGCTGCTCGTCCAGCGGGCGGAGCGGCCCCGCGGGGTCCCCCTCGGGCAGCCCGTCCTCGATGTTGCAGCCGACCGCGCCGGCCTCCAGCATCCGGGCCGCGCTCGCCCCGACGGCGGCCGCGTCCGCGCCGTAGCCGCGCTCCAGGTCGGCGCTGACCGGCAGGTCCACCGCCGCGGCGACCCGGGCGATGCCGTCCAGCATCTCCTCCAGCGGCATCCGCTCGCCGTCGGCGAACCCGCGCGCGGCGGCGATCGACCAGCTGGCGGTGGCCAGCGCCGCGGTGCCGGGGACCGCGGCGACGGTCCGGGCGCTCGCCGCGTCCCAGACGTTGACCAGGACCAGCGGGTCGCCCGGGCGGTGCAGTTCGCGCAGCCGCCGCGCCCGGTCGGCGGACTCTTCGGTGATCGGCACGCGAGGAGCCTAGCAGCGCACCCGGACCGCGCCCGGGCGGCGGTGCGGGCGCGGCGCGGAGCGGGTGCGGGCCGAGTGCGTGTGGGAGCCGCCCCTCGGCGGGGTCGGGGCGCTAGCGTTTCCGGCATGGACCGCACCGAGACCGTCGCCGCGCTGGACACCGAGATCCGCGAGCTGACCGGGACCCTGCAGGGCCTGACCGAGGAGGAGGCGCGGCGGCCGACCCGGTGCGCCCCCTGGGACGTGGCCGCGCTGGCCGAGCACACCGTGGGCGCGGTGCACCGGCTGGCCGTGGTGCTGGACGGCGCGGCCCCGGCCCGCGCCGAGGTCTCCGCGCTCGGCTACTACTCCCCCGACGTGCGCTTCTCCGACCGGGTGAACCGGGAGCGGGTGGACAGCGCGATGCACGCGGCCGCCCTCCGCGCCGACCCGGGCGAACCCGGCCGGGCCCTGGAGGCGGTCTGGCTGGAGGTGGAGCCGCGCCTGCTCTCCGCCCCGGCCGGGCGCACCGTGCTCACCCGGCACGGCGACGCGATGCTGCTGGACGACTTCCTGGTGACCCGGGTCGTGGAGCTGCTGCTGCACGGCCTGGACCTGGCCGACGCGCTGGAGCGCGGGCCGTGGACCACCGCCGGGGCGCTGGCGATCGTGGAGCGCCTGCTGTTCGGCGGCGCCGGCCCCAGGCCGCTCGGCGCGGTGGGCCTCACCGCCCTGGACGCGGTACGCGCCGCCACCGGCCGCGCCCTGCCCGGCCGCCCCGGCCGGGAGGCCCTGGACGGCGCCCGGGTCAACTTCCTCGCCCTGGGCTGAGCCGCCGCGCGGGGACGGCCGGGGCGGGGGCGCCACGGGGGCGTGCGGCCGTTCCGAGGGCAGGACCGCCGCGCACCGGGCGGTCCCGGGGCCTCAGCCGCCGGCGCCGGCGAGCATCGCCCTGGCGGAGGCCGCCAGGGACCGGCGCATCTCCTCGTGGTCCATGCCGCCGGTGATGAGGCGGCGCAGGTGGCCCGCGCTCTCGGCCCAGTTCACCAGGGAGAGCAGCATGAACAGCAGTACCTCGGGGCGCACGTCGGAGCGGACCCGGCCGGCCCGCTGGGCCGCGGCGACGACCTCGGCCTTGCGCCCGTAGCGCTCGGTGCGCCACTCCTCGGCGGGGACCGGCCCCTCCGCGTAGTGCAGCTCCTCCCACATCAGCAGGCGCAGGTACTCGGGGTGCTCGCGGTGGTAGTCCAGCACGCGCACGGCGTATTCGGCCAGGTCGTCGCCGTCCTCCAGGGGGACCTCCGAGGACAGCCGGGAGCAGGCGTCGGACAGCACCGTGGCGAACAGCCGCTCCTTGCCGCCGAAGTAGTCGTAGATGGCGCGCTTGTTGGCCGAGGCCGACTCCGCGATCCGGTCGACCCGGGCTCCGGCGATGCCGTGCTCGGCGAACTCCCGGGTGGCCGCTTCGAGGATGCGGGCCCTGGTGGCCGCGGCGTCGTATCCCATGGGCGCAGCATACACATCCGAACCGGATGGTTCGTTCGGTTCTCCGGAGGTGTATGGTCGTGCATCGAAGACCGAACCAACTGGTTCGTTTCATCTCTGCCCGGAGGAGTGCACCGTGGTCCAGGAAAGAACGGCCGCAGAGGGAACCACCGGAGGCCGGACCGGCCCCCGCCCGGCGGAGCCCTCCCGGACGCTGGTCGCCGTGCTCGCGCTGGCCTGCGCCGTCACCGTCGCCAACATCTACCTGAGCGCCCCGCTGCTCGGACTGGTCTCGCACACCTTCGGCGTCTCCGCCGACCGCGCCGGGCTGGTGGCCACGGCGGGCCAGTTCGGCTACTCGCTCGGCCTGCTGTTCCTGCTGCCGCTGAGCGACACCGTGCGCCGCCGCCCGCTGCTGCTCCTGCTGGTCCTGGGCACCGTCGGCGGACTGGCCGCGGCGGCCGCCGCCCCGGGCCCGTCCGCGCTGGCCGGAGCCGTCCTGGCGGTCGGCGCGTTCACCGTGGTCCCGCAGCTGCTGGTCCCCGTCGCCGCCTCGCTGGCCGGGCCCGAGCGGCGCGGCCGGGTGGTCTCGGTGCTGCAGGCCGGCGTGTTCACCGGGGCCATCGCCGCCCGGGTGGTCGGCGGCGCCCTGGGCGAGTTCTCCGGGTGGCGGGCGGTCTTCGCCGCCGCCGCGGTGTGCACCGCCGCGGCGGGCGCGCTGACCATCGCCCTGCTGCCGCGCTCCGCGGACGTCCCGGCGTCCTCCCCCGGGACGCCGCGGCCGTCCTACCCGGCGCTGCTCGCCTCGCTCCCCGGGCTGCTGCGCGAACCCGCGCTGCGCCGGTCGCTGCTGCTGCAGGGGACGGCCTTCGCGGTGTTCAACATGGTCTGGACCTCGCTGGTCTTCCTGCTCACCGGGCCGGGCTACGGCTACACCACCCTCGGCGCCTCGCTGTTCGGCGCGTTCGGGGCGCTCGGCATCGCGGTGGCCCCGGCCGCGGGCCGGGCCATCGACCGGTTCGGCCCGCTCCCGGTGGTCGGCGCCGGGTTCGCCGGGATCTCGGCCGGCGCGGCGCTGCTGCTCGCCGCGCACACCGGGTGGATCGCCGCCGCGGCGGGGATCGCGGTGCTCTACGCCGGCCTGCAGGCGGCCCAGGTGGGCAACCAGACCGCGGTGCTGGCGGCGCGCCCCGAGGCCGCGGGCCGGATGAACACCGTCTACATGTTCGGCACCTTCCTCGCCGGCGCCGCGGGCTCCGGCACCGGCGCGGTGCTGTACGAGGCCGGGGGCTGGACCGCGGTCGGCACCGCCGCCACCGGTACCGCGCTGGCCGGCGGCGCCCTGTGGGCCCTCTTCGCCCGGCGCGCCCGGAGGTGAGCCGGCGGGCCCGTTCCTCTGCCGGCCGCGGGCCCTGCGACCGGCGGAGGAACGGGCGGGTCCCGGCCGGTCAGTCCGCGAGGAAGGCCGAGAGCAGGGCGGCCAGGCGGCCCGGGGCGTCCTCCTGGACCAGGTGGCCGGCGCCGGAGAGCAGGTGGAACTCCGCGCCGGGGATGCGGGCGGCCAGTGCCTCGCCCCGCTCCGCCGGGATCCATTCGTCCTCGGCGCCCCACACCACCGCGACCGGCATGGACAGCTCGCCCAGGCGGTCCTCGAACTCCGCGGTGTGCCGCTGGTCGGCCTGGGCGATCTGCCGGTAGAAGGCGGCCCGGCCCTCCGCCCCGGTCCAGGGCCGGACCAGCGCCTCGCGCAGCCCGGCGCGGAGGCCCTGGTGCGTCCCGCCGTCGACGTAGGCGCCGACCACCGCCTCGTGCATCTGCGGCGGGAGGGCGCCCAGCACCGCGGAGTGCTCCTGGCCCAGCCGGTAGAACGGGCTGCCCCAGGGCTGCAGCGCCACCGCGTCGGCCAGGGCGAGGCGGCGGTAGCGCACCCCGCCGAGCAGGGCGGCGCGCAGCGCGACGGCGCCGCCGATGTCGTGCGCGGCCACCGCGGGCGCCTCCAGCCCCCAGTGGTCCAGCAGCTCGGTGAAGACCCGCTGCTGCGCGGGGAGTGAGACGTCCTGCCCGCCGCGCTTCTCCGACAGGCCGTAGCCCGGCATGTCCCACAGGTACACGGTGTGCCGGGCGCTCAGCGCCTCGGCCGCCTCCCGCCAGACCAGGGAGGAGAAGGGGGTGCCGTGCAGCAGGACCACCGGGCTGCCGGAGCCCAGCCGCCCCCAGGCGACCTCGCCGTGCGAGGAGGGGAAGCGCTCGTTCAGGACCGCGCCGATGTCCGGAAGGTTCTCGGTTACCGTCTTCATGGCAATGACGGTAACAAGAGGCGTTACCGGTAGGCAAGGCGAGCCGGTAAACTTTCCGGTATGACCTACGACCGGCCGCCCGCCCCCGAGGACCTGGAGCCCGTGGAGTCCTTCTGCGACTCCGCCCGCTTCCTCTACGGCGAGGACTCCTTCGCCGACCCCGCGTCGGCCCGCTCCTGGCTGCGCGAGCACGGGCACGCCGCGGCCGCCGGCGCCCTGGACCGGGCCGGCCTGGAGCTGCTGACCGGGGTGCGCGAGGCCGTCCGGGGCCACCTGGAGGGCGACGCCGAGGCGCGGCGGAGGCTCACCGCGGCCGCGGCCGAGCTGCTCGGCGCCCCCCGGTGGGACGAGGACGGCTCCCTGGCGCACCCGGTCACCGCGCAGGACCCGGTCCGCGCGCTGGCCGGATCGGTCCTGGCCGCCCTGGCCGCCGCGGAGCCGTCCGGGCGCCGGGCCCGGCTGAAGGTCTGCCGCTCCCCCGAGTGCCGCTGGGTCTTCTACGACCGCTCCCCCGCCAACAACGCGAGCTGGTGCAGCATGGACATCTGCGGCGCCCGGCACAAGATGCGCACCTACCGCTCCCGCCGCACCGACCGGTGAGCCGGTACCGCGGCCCGGGCGAGGACGCCCTGCGGAACCCGGCCGGCGGGGCCTCCCGCGTCTTCCCCGCCCGGGCGGCGGCCTCCGGGGCGGAACCGGGCCCGCCACCGGGCCCCGGCCCGAAGGCGGCGGACGGGTGCCGGACCGCCCCGGCCGCTCCCCGGGGTCTCCGCCGGCGCCCGGCCGGCCCGCAGCCGGAGCACCGCCCGACCCGCCGCGGCCAGGGAGAGCCGCTGGCGCTGCCCGGTCGACAGCGACGAGGGGGACCGGTCTGCGCAGGCCGCCAGCTCGAACAGGTCCACGGCCGCCGCCACCTCCAGCCGCCCGGGGCCGTGCGCCGCGCGCACCAGCTCCAGGTGCTCCCCGGCGGTCAGCCCCGGGTACCAGGCCGGCTCGTCGCCGACCAGGACGACCTCGCGCCAGAAGGCAGGGTCGTCTTCCCGGCGCCGTTGGCGCCGAGCACGGCGATCACCTCTCCGGAGGTGACAACTATTTCATCAGCGCTTCTCGATGATCCTCCGTTGCCATCGCCTCAGGCGGTTCGGCGGTCCGGCGCGCATGCAGGGCGTTCACCGTCAGAGCGCCCGGAAGCGGGCGTCTCTCGAGGAGAGCACCGCCTGGCACCGGAGCCCTCGCCGGGAAGTCGCCCGGAGAGGAGAAACGCCTCGTGGCGACCGCGTGAGACCTCGCTCTTCGGAGCCGGCGGCGGTCGGTGAAGCAGGAAGAAGACCGGCGTAAGGAACGCTGGGATTCACTCAACGGGCGACCACGAGGTCGACTCCGCGCAGCACCGGAGCGCCGCCCAGCTCCGCGCCCACACCGCGGGCCGTGATGATCGGTTCGGTCACCGGCCCAGCCTAGGGCCCGGGGCGGCGCCCTCCTCCCGGGCCGGCCGGGGCGGTCAGCGCTCCGGGCGGACCATGAGGATCAGCGTGTGCCCGGTCTCCTCGTCCGGCCGGCGCCCCCGCTCCTCGAAGCCCATCAGGCCGTAGAAGCCGCGGGCCCGGTCGTTGCCCTCGAACACCTCCAGCCGCAGCTCGCCGCGGAGCGCCGCGGCGTGCTCCACCAGCGCCCGCCCGGTGCCGCGCCCCTGCGCCCGGGGGTCGACGAACAGCCCGCCGACCTCGTTCCCGAGCAGGCCCAGCAGGGCGACGGCGCCCCCGTCCTCCTCCGCGACCCAGTTCTCGGCCTCGCGGAGGTAGACCTCCCGGAGCCTGCGGGCCCGGTCCCCCTCGCCCTCGCCCTCGATGAACGGGTGCGCCCGCTTCGAGGCGCGCGACCACAGGTCCACCACCGCGTCTTCGTCGGAGGCCCGATAGCGCCGGATGATCGGCTTCGTGTCCATCCGGCGGATGCTAGGCGGGCCCGCCGGTCGGATCAAGCGGTTTTCCGGCCCCCGGGCCCGGCCGGCGACCATGACTTTCGTCGGGGGTCGGCCGGGACGAACCGGGGATCCCCCGCGGGGCGCGCCTTTCTAGCTTCTCAAGGGTCCGCAACGACCCGAGGAGCACACCGTGAGAACCACCAGGTTCACCGCCGCCGCGGCGGCGGCCGGAATCGCCGCGTCGGCCGCCTTCCCCGCCCCCGCCGCCGCAGCCGCGGAGCCCTCCGGCGGCGCCGGGGGGCTCACCCCCGCCGCCGTCGACGCCTACCTGGAGCGGGCCCTGGAGGAGAGCGGCCTGCCCGGGATCTCGGTCGCGGTGGTCCGCGACGGGAAGGTGGTGCACACCGCCGGCTACGGGCACGACTCCGAAGGGGAGCCGGTCACCGAGGACACCCCGATGCGCATCGCCTCGCTCAGCAAGTCCTTCACCGCGATGGCGGTCATGACCCTGGTCGAGGACGGCGCGATCGACCTGGACGGGAGCGTCACCGACCAGCTGCCCGAGTTCTCCCCCGCCGACCCGCGGGCCGACCGGATCACCGTGCGCGACCTGCTCAACCAGACCTCCGGGCTGTCCGACACCGAGATCGACGTCGAAGGCCTGCGCGACGCCTCCTCCCTGGAGGACTACGTCTCCCGCCTGGACGGGGTCCGCCTGGCCTCCGACCCCGGCACCCGGATGGAGTACTGCAACATCAACTACGACCTCGCCGCCCGCCTGGTGGAGGCCGCCTCCGGCGAGCGGTTCGGCGACTACGTGCGCGAAGCGGTGTTCGAACCGCTCGGCATGGAGCACAGCGGCCTCAGCGACGACGAGGTCCCCGTCGCCGACGGCCACAACTCGCTGTACGGGCTGTGGATCCCCCGCGCCGAGCGCGCCGACTTCAACGACGACAGCGGGGCCGGCGGGGTCGTCTCCACCGCCGCCGACATGGGCCGCTGGCTCACCGCGCACACCGGCGGCCCCGCCCCGGTCGGGGAGGAGTCGCTGCAGGCCATGTACGCCCCCTCAGAGGCCGACGACTACGCGATGGGCTGGTCGCCCGAGACCGGCCCCGGCGGGGCGGAGCTGATGGTGCACAGCGGCAACCTGTTCACCTACAACGCCGCCCAGGGCTTCGACCCGGAGACCGGCGACGGCTTCGCGGTGATGAGCAACGGCGCCCCGATCGCCGACGAGACCTACACGCTCATGCTGGGGCTGGCCGCGCTCGGCCGCGGCGAGGACCCGGAAGGTCCCGGGACCGCCCGCAAGACCACCGACGCCGTGCTGGCCGCACTCGGCGCGCTCGCCCTCGGGCTCGGCGCGGCGGGAGTGCTCCGCTCCCGCCGCTGGGCGGCCCGGCGCACCGGCCGGCCGGCGTGGCGGACCGTGCTGCGCATCCTCCCGCCGCTGGTCCCGGCCGCCCTCTTCGCCGGCTACCCCGGCACGGTCTCGCTGCTGTCCAACGGCCGCGAGGTCACCTGGGAGCAGACGCTCTGGTTCGCGCTTCCGCTCACCCTCACCCTGGCCGCCGCCGCGCTGGCCGGCCTGGCCACCGCCGCCGCCCGGCTGCTCCGGCTGCGCGCCGCGGCCCGGCGGCCATGAACGGTAGGGTCCTGCACGTGATCAACGGCCTGCTGCTGGCCGCCGTCGCCGCGGTCGCCGTGGCCAACGGCTTCGACACGGTCTCCCTCCCGCTGTGGCGCCAGCTCCTCTACCTGCCGCTGGGCGGCGCCGCCTACCTGCTCGGGCGCTCCCTGCCGACCCCCTGGGAGCGGTGGGTGTTCGGCGCCGCCGCGCTGGCCGGCGCCGCCGCCTTCCCCGTCGACCGGGGCACCGGGCTGACCGTGCTCTTCTCGGTGGCGCTCGCCCTCGCCCTGCCCTGGCTGGCCGGCCGCTACCTCCGCCAGCAGGCCCAGCTGGTGGAGGCCGGCCGGGAGCGGGTCGCCCGGCTGGAGCGCGAGCAGGCCCACGTGGCCGAGCGGGCCCGGCTGCGCGAGCGGACCCGGATCGCCGAGGACGTGCACGACTCCCTCGGCCACGCGCTCGCCCTGATGGCGCTGCGCGCCGGCGCCCTGGAGCTCGCCCCCGGCTCCGACCCCGAGGCCCGCGCCGCAGCGGCCGAGCTGCGCTCCCTCGCGGTGCAGGCGACCGACCGGCTGCGCGCCACCCTGGCGGTGCTGCGCGCCGGGGAGGACCCCGGCACCGCGGTGCCCGACGAGCCCCCGGCCGAACTCGTCCGCCGCGCCGCCGAGGCCGGCATGCGGGTGCGGGCCGAACCGGAGGAGGGCCCGGGCCCGCTGCCGCCGCTGGCCGGGCGGGCCGTGCACCGGGTGGTGCGCGAGGCGCTCACCAACGCCGCCCGGTACGCTCCTGGGGCCGATGTCCGGGTCGGCTTCGCCCGCTCGGCCGGGGCGGTGGAGGTGTCGGTGGCCAACGGGGCACCGGACGGCCCGGCCGGCCCCTCCGGGGGCGGCACCGGGCTGGCCGCGCTGCGCGCCCGGGTCGAACTGCTCGGCGGGGAGCTGGGGGCCGGGCCCGAGGGCGGCGGTTTCGCCGTCCGGGCCCGCATCCCGCTGGACGGGCCCGCCGCACCGCAAGCACGGGAAGAGGAAGGGGACCGATGATCCGGGTCCTGCTCGCCGACGACGAACCGCTGGTGCGCGCCGGGGTCGCCACCATCCTGCGCACCGACCCCGGGATCGAGGTCGTCGCGGAGGCCGGCGACGGGCGCAGCGCGGTGGAGCTGGCCCTGTCGCACCGCCCCGACGTCGTCCTGCTGGACGTCCGGATGCCGGTCCTGGACGGCCTGGGCGCGGCGGCGGAGCTGCGCAGGGCAGCGCCGGACATCGCGGTCGCCATGCTCACCACCTTCGACGAGGACGCCTACGTGGCCCGCGCGCTGGAGGAGGGGGCCTCCGGGTTCCTGCTGAAGGCCGCGGACCCCCGCGAGCTCGTCCTGGGGGTGCGCGCGGCGGCGGAGGGCGCCGCCTACCTGTCGCCGCGGGTCGCCCGCCGGGTCATCGGGGAGCTGCGCGGCGGCCGGATGTCCCGCGGCGACGCCGCCCGCGAGCGGGTCGCGGCGCTGACCCCGCGCGAGCGCGACGTGCTGGCGCTGGTCGGCGAGGGGCTGTCCAACCAGGCCGTCGCCGAGCGGCTGTTCCTCGCCGAGGGAACGGTCAAGGCGCACGTCAGCTCGGTCCTGCAGACCCTGGGCGCGGACAACAGGGTGCAGGCCGCGATCATCGCCTACGAGGCCGGCCTGGTCGGCGGCTGAACCGGCCCGCCGCGAGCCCTTCCCCCCGCCCTCCCGGGCGGCCGGCGCGAGGCGGAACAATGGCCCTGCCCCGGCGGCGCCCCGCGCATCGGCGGCGCCCACCACCGACCAGGAGGACCCTGAATGGACACCGGCACCGAGCGGGCCGCGGCCGCGGAGATCGCCGAGCACCACCGCTTCATCGAGGCGTGGCTGCGCGGCACCGCCGACCCCGGCCGGCTCGGCGAGTTCGTCGCCATGCACACCCCGGACTTCACCCTGTGCGGCCCGGACGGCGGAGTGCTGGACCGGGACGCGGTCGCCTCCGGCTTCGGCGGCGGGCACGGCGCGGCGCCCGGCATCGGCGTGCGGATCCGCGGGGCCCGGCTGGTGGCCGAGGAGGGGGATCTCGTCGTCGCCGCCTACGAGGAGCACCAGGAGGCGCCGTCCAGCGTCCGCCGCAGCACGGTGGTCTTCGCCCGGGACCCCGGGGCCCGCAACGGGCTGCGCTGGAAGCACCTGCACGAGACCTGGATCGCGCCGCCCCAGGGGTGACCGGGACGGCCCGGCGGTGCTCAGCCGCCGCCGGGCAGGGACGAGGGCGGCAGGGCGGCGGCCTCGCCGCCGGAGAGGTCGAAGCCCCACCACGGGTCCCCGGCCCGCTGCCGCCCTTGGTCGGGCACGGCGGCGACCAGGAGTTCGGCGTCGCCGTCGCCGTCCACGTCGTCCATGAGCGGCCAACTCCAGGAGGGCTCGTAGCCGAAGTTCTCGTAGGAGCCCGGATCGGAGTCGCCCTTCTCCGGGTACGGGTCGGCGCCGGCGCTCTCCGGGCACAGCAGCACCGCCCCCTCGCCGGTCAGCCCCTCGGGGCCGCCGCGCAGCAGGATCACGTCGCCCTTGTTGAGAGGCAGGCGCCGCTCCCACACCGGGCGGTGCACGCTCGCCGCGACCTCGTCGCGGCCGTCCCCGTCGACGTCGCCGGCGGCGAGCTCCCGGCCGAACCGGTCCCCCTCCGCGGAGTCCCTGGGGACGCCCGGGGAGTCCAGGGTCAGCTCGCCGACGGGTCCCCCGTCCAGGCCGTCCGGGCCGCCGAAGAGGACCGTGAGCCTGCCCGGCTCCCCGTCGGAGTCCTCCGCGGAGGAGCCGGTCCGGTTGAGCACCAGGTCGCCGTAGCCGTCGCCGTCGATGTCGGCGACCGCACCGGAGTCGGCGATGACCGGGTCGAGGCTCTGCACCGCCTCCTCCCCCTCCGCACCGGAGAGCCGCACCTCCGCGGGGCCCCTGGTGTCCTCGAGGACGGGGAACACCACGAGGTCGTCCTCGCCGTCGCCGTTCACGTCCCCGGCGACGTCCGCGCGGTCGTCCTCGCCGTCGCCGTTCGCGTTCCCGCGGACGCCTCCCTCTTCCGCCCCGGGGCCGGAGGGCTCCTCCTCGTCCGGGGGCTCCGCGGCCCGCTCGATCGGCGGTGCGGTGGGGAGCGCGGCCCCGCACCCGGTCGAGGCGGGGTCGACGGGGCCGCCGCAGAACGAGCAGAGCAGGAGCACGGCGGCGGACGCGGACGCGACCGCGATGAGCGTCCGTCGGCGGTCGGGCATGAGGGGGCGCCTTTCCAGGAGGGGATGCCTGGGGGAGACGCGCGCCTTTCGCCCCGGGTTGCCATGGAACGCCGCGCCGGGGCGCCCCCACGGCACGGCTCCGGGGCGGGAACTCCGGGCTCAGGCCCCGGGCAGCTCCTTGGCCAGTTCGATGAACTCCAGGTCGTCGCGGCGGGGGACGCCGAAGCGCTCGTCGCCGTAGGGGAAGGGCGAGACCGCGCCGGTGCGGGCGTAGCCGCGCCGCTCGTACCAGGCGATCAGCTCCTCGCGTTGGCGGATCACCAGCATCCGCATCCGGCGGGCGCCCCACACCCGGGCCGCGTACCCCTCGGCCTCGGCCATCATCGCGCCGCCCAGCCCCTTCCCCTGGGCGGCGGGGCTGACCGAGAACATGCCGAAGTAGGCGTCGCCCTCCCCGGAGCGCTTGAGCTCGCAGCAGACGGTGAGCCGCCCGCCGGCCTCGGCCACCAGCACGGTGGTGCCGGGGGCCCGCAGCAGCGCGGTGACGCCCTCGGCGTCGATCCGCTGCCCGCCGAGCAGGTCCGCCTCGGTGGTCCAGCCCTCCTTGGAGCCTTCGCCCCGGTAGGCGGAGTTGACCAGCTCGACCAGGGCCGGCACGTCCTCCGGTCCGGCCGGCCGCGCCGCTCCGGCCCTGGTCTCCTCGCCCGCGCGCATCCGCCGCCTCCCGCTTCCCGTCGCCGCCCGTCCGCTGCGCGGATCAGGGTATACCTCCTGGCCCGGGGCACGGCGACCGGGGAAGGGCGCCCCCGCCCCCGCCGCGTCAGGCGCCGGCGGGGACGGCCTCGGCGAGGAACCCGCCGATGAGCTCGTCGACCCGGTCCGGTTCGTCCAGCGGGGCCAGGTGCCCGGCGCGCTCGATGTCGGCGTAGCGGCCGCCGGGCGCGGCCGACGCGGCGCGGCGGACCGCCCGCCCGTCGACGGCCTTGTCGTGCACGCCGTGCAGCCACAGCGAGGGGGCCCGGAGCCGGTGCAGCTCCGGGACGAGGAAGGTGCGCATCCGGCGGGGCCCGTAGGCGTGGATCTGGAAGTCGTCCAGTACGAGTTCGCGGTGCGCGGCCCGGAGCCGCCCCTCCTCCTCGATCCGCGCCATCATCCACGGGTAGCCGGGGGTCTGCGCGCCCCGGACCAGGTGCGCCCGCATGGCCCGGTGCAGCACGGAGGGGCGGGCCAGCAGGCCGGTCGCCCTGCGCAGCGGCCACTCCCACTGCAGGAGGCACCAGGTGGGGAACTGGGCCGGGCGGACCTCCTCCAGGCCGCCGGCGCCGATCGCGGCCAGGGCGGTGACCCGCTCCGGGCGGGAGGCGGCGTAGCCGGCGGCGACCGAGCCGCCCATGGACAGCCCCACCAGCGCGGTCCGCTCGATGCCGAGCAGGTCCAGCAGCTCGTCGACCACGGACTCCAGGGCCGCCTGGTCGAGCCGCCCCGACCAGGGGCGCGACCCGCCGTGGCGGGGCATGTCGACCGCGATGACGTCGCGGTCGCGGGCCAGGTGCGGCAGGAGGGAGTGCCAGATGAGCGGGGCGCTGTCCAGCATGGCCCCGTGCAGCAGCAGGACCGGCGGCGCGCCGGGCGGGCCCGCCCGGTACACCCGCAGCGGGCCGCCGGAGAGGCGCAGGTCGGTGGGGTCGGTGAAGGCGCCGGCGGGGGTCATTCGGCTCCGATCTGGGCGTCGAGGCGGTCGAGCAGGGCGGTGTGGGCGCGGCGCGCGGCCTCCGGGTCGGCGCGGGAGGCGGGCTCCTCCCAGCCGGCGCTGATCAGGTCGGCCATCAGGGAGACCGCTTCCGCCGGCCGCTCCGGCGGCAGCCCGCCCAGGGCGGAGGCCGCGTTGGCCAGGCCGACGCCGAACACCGACATCAGCACCGAGGCGGCGCCGGGGTCGAGGTCCGCGCGGATCATCCCGGCCCGCTGCAGGTCGGCGAGGTAGTCGCCGAGCCAGTCCATCCGGGCGCGGTAGCGCTCGGGTCCCTTGGTCCGGACGTAGTCGCCCAGGACGTCCTCGTCGGAGAGGTACAGGGCGAGCATGAGCCGGTCGCCGAGCAGGGCCTCCAGGCCGAACCGGAAGGCGGCGGAGAGGGAGACCGGTTCCGGGGAGGCCGCGGCCCGCTCCCGCACGTCTCGGGCCAGGTCGCGCATGGAGCGGGCGAGCAGTGCGTCGAGCAGCTCCTCCTTGGAGGCGAAGTCCAGGTAGACGGCGCCCTTGCCGACCCCGGCGCGGGCCGCGATGTCGGCGATGGTGGAGCGGCGGTAGCCCTTCTCCAGGATCACCTCGCGCGCGCGGTCCAGCACGGTCCCGGCGCGGTCGGGGATGGTCGGTCGGGGCACGGGGTCCTCCTCGGGCCGCTCCGGCAGTGTAGTGACCAGAGTAGTCGATTCGGTCACTACATCCGCGCCCCTCCCCCGCACGGTCGGTTCAGGGGCCGCTCCCGGGCACGGCGCAGACCCCCGGCGCCGGCACGCCGGCGGGGAGCACGACGCCGTGGCCGAGCCGGGCGGCGGCTCGGTGAAGAACCCGGTGGCGGCGCGGGCGAGCGGCGCCCCCGCCCTGGTGCCGCGACTTCGGTCCCCGGGCGGCGCCCCGGGCTCCGGTCGGAGCCCGGGGCGGGAGTCCGGGGGAGCTGGGAGGGGCGGCGCGCCGCTTCCGGCCCGGGGTCAGCGGCGCAGCACGAAGACGCCCCAGCCCATCTCGTCGCGGCCGTACTCCAGGTGGCCGCGGCGGCTCCGGTCCAGGAAGCCGCGCATCCCCTCGGCGTCGGGGTGGCCGGGGTTCTCCCGGAGCCAGGCGTGGACCGCCCGCCACTGGGCGGCGATGTAGCGGTCCCAGTCGTCGGGGGCGGAGAGCACCATCTCGACCAGCTCGAACCCGGCCGCCGCGATGCGGTCGGCGGTCCCGGGCAGGTCGGCGTAGTCGTCCGGGCCGAAGCCGTGCGCCTCCAGGCACCCGGCGCTCGGGGTGCCGTGCCAGTAGACCTCGCCGACCAGCATCGTGCCGCCCTCGGCGAGCAGCGGGGCCATCAGCTCCAGGGTGCCCGCCAGGCCGCCGCCGATCCAGGTGGCGCCCAGGCAGGAGACGACGTCGAAGCCGCCCCGAGGGGCCTCCTCCCGGGCGTAGCGGGCGGCCTCGCCCTCGACCAGGCCGACCCGGTCGACGACGCCGAGGGAGGCGGCGCGCTCCCGCGCCGCGGCCAGGAACACCGGGCTGAGGTCGACCCCGGTCCCCGAGGACCCGTACCGGTGCGCCCACCGGCAGAGCAGTTCGCCCTTGCCGCAGGCCAGATCGAGCACCCGGGTCGCCGCGGTCGGCGCGCAGATCTCGCCGACCAGGTCGAGCTTGGCCTCGCTGAGCGGGTTGAGGATGGTGTGCAGCGCTTCGGCGCGCTCGTGGAATCGCAGTGCGTTGCTCATCGCCCCGGATGATCCCGCGCCGCCCCGCGCCGGTGCCAGTGCTTTTCCGGTGCGCCGCCCCGGTTCGGCCGCCGAGGGAGGCGGTGAAGTGGAAGGCGGGGACGGCCGCGCCCACCGTCGGGTGGAAGCGGTGCGCGGCGTGCCGTCCTGGAGTCCGGGTGGAGCCGGCCGCAGCCGAGGGCGGCGGCGCCGGCCCCGGGTTCCGCGAACGCCCCGGCGAGCCGGTGGCCCTGGGGGCGCGGTTCGGCGTCGGCCAGGGCGGCGAACTCCTCGGGGCGCCGATGCCCGGGCCGCAGCTCCGGCATCGTCCGGGCCGGGACGGGCCGCACCCTTTCGTCGGGATCGGGCGGATCTCCGGCGACTTTCGTCGATTTTCGACGAAAGGGGGATTGACGGTCGCCATAACCAGGCATAGTTTCGTGGCCCGGATCACACTCAGGGGTGTGCGGCCGCCCGCGGACCGCGCGCCCGCGCTCCCACCGAGCCCTCGGGAGGCCGCGTGAACTCTCCGGGCGACGTCCTGGACCTCATCAGCCGGGGCGATGCCGGCACCCGGGCCGAACTGGCCCGGATCACCGGGCTGGCCCGGTCCACCATCGCCCAGCGGGTGGAGGCCCTGATCGCCCACGGCCTGGTGGAGGAGCGCGAGACCGGCGCCTCCACCGGCGGGCGGCCGCCCCGGGTGCTGCGGCTCAACACCGACCGCAACCACGTCGTCGGAGTCGACCTCGGCGCCACGCACTGCCGGGTGGCGCTGATGGACATCGGCGGCGCCCTGCTCGCCGACCGGGAGGACCCGCTGCTCATCACCGAGGGCCCGGAACCGGTGATGCGGCACATCGAGGAGCGCATGCGGGAGCTGCTCGCCGAGGCGGGCCGCCCCCTGGAGACGGTCAAGGCGGTCGGCATCGGGGTGCCGGGCCCCGTCGAGTTCGCCACCGGCCGCCCGGTCAACCCGCCCATCATGCCCGGCTGGCACGAGTACCCCGTGCCCGCCCACTTCGCCGGCCGCTACGACTTCGACGTCCTGGTCGACAACGACGTCAACACCCTGGCGCTGGGCGAGCTCCGGCACGGCCGCACCGCCGCGGAGAACCTGCTGTTCGTCAAGGTCGGCACCGGCATCGGCTGCGGCATCATCGCCGGCGGCCGGCTGCACCGCGGCGCCCAGGGCGCCGCCGGCGACATCGGGCACATCCGGGTGCCCGGCGCCGGCGACGCCCCCTGCCGCTGCGGCAACACCGGCTGCCTGGAGGCGGTCGCCGGCGGCGGCGCCCTGGCCGCCCGGCTCACCGAGGCGGGGGTGCCGGCCGCCGACGGCCGCGCGGTGGCCGCCCTGGCCGCCGCCGGGGAGCCGCTCGCGGTCCGGCTGGTCCGCGAGGCCGGCCGCGGCATCGGCGACGTCCTCGCCGGCCTGGTCAACTTCTTCAACCCGGAGGCCATCGTCGTCGGCGGCGCCCTGGCCGCCGTGCACGAGCCGCTGCTCGCCGGGGTCCGGGAGGTCATCTACCGGCGGTCCCTGCCGCTGGCCACCAACCGGCTCACCGTGGCGCCCAGCGGAGCCGGCGAGAAGGGCGGCGCGCTCGGCGCCGGCCGGCTCGCCATCGACCACGTCCTCGCACCCGAGCAGATCGACCGGGCCCTGGCCGGGCGCGCGGCCGGCCCGGCGAGCGCGGCGCGGTGACCCGCCCGCACCCAGGCGACATCCCCCGAACATCCAGCACATGGAGGCCCACGATGGGTTCGAAACCGCTTCGGCGCACCCCCGGCCGGTACGCGCTCGGCGCGCTGGCCGCCGCCGGCACCGTGCTCGCCGCCACCGCCTGCAGCACCCCGGAGGGCGGCGGAGGCGACGGCGGCGCCGAAGGCCCGTTCACCATCGGCGTCAGCAACGGCTTCATCGGCAGCGAGTGGCGCGAGCAGATGCTGTCCACCCTGGAGGACGCCTTCGCCGGGTACCAGGACGAGGGGGTCGTCGACGAGCTGGTGGTGGAGAGCGCCGACGTCGACGTCAACGGCCAGATCCAGCAGATCCGCAACCTGATCCGGTCCGACGTGGACGCGATCATCGTCAACCCCAACTCCCCCACCGCCCTGGACCAGGTCTTCGCCGAGGCCGCCGAGCAGGGCATCCGGATCGTCGCCATCGACCAGGCGGTGGAGTCCGAGCACGTCACCAACGTCGTCATCGACCAGGCCGAATGGGCCTCGATCTCCGCGGAGTGGCTGGCCGAGGAGGTCGGCGAGGGCGGCGAGATCATCGCCGTCAACGGCATCGACGGCCACCCCGCCAACGAGGACCGCTGGGAGGGCGCCCAGGCCGTCTTCGACGAGGCCGGGGTGGAGGTCGTCGCCAACGACTTCGCCGAGTGGGACCAGAGCAAGGGGCAGACCGTCACCCGCGACCTGCTCACCGGCAACCCCGACGTGGACGGGGTCTTCGTGCAGGACGGCATGGCGCTCGGCGCGTTCCAGGCCCTGCAGGCCGAGGAGAAGGTCGGCGAGATCGCGATGACCGGCGAGGCGCGGGTCGGCTACATGAAGCAGTGGGCCGAGCAGCGCGAGGAGAACGGCGACTACAGCAGCATCGGGGTGCCCAACCCGCCGTCGGTGTCGGTGTCGGCGCTGCACGTCGTGGTCCGGATGCTGCAGGGCGAGGAGCTCGCCGCCGACTCCCTGGACGGCAACTCGCTGTTCCTGCCCATCCCCGACCCGGTCACCGACGAGAACTTCGACGAGCGCTTCGACGAGGTCGCCGACGAGCCCGACGCCTACGCCGTCGACCACGCCATCACCCGCGAGGAGGCCGGCGCCTACTTCGAGTAGGCGCCGCAGCGGACAGGGAGACGCCTGTGGACACGACGCCGTTCCTGCGGATGAGCGGGGTGCGCAAGCGCTACGGCGGGGTCACCGCGCTGGCCGGCGCCGACTTCGCCGCCGACGCCGGCACCGTGCACGCCGTGCTCGGCCCCAACGGCTCCGGCAAGTCGACCCTGCTGAAGGTGCTCACCGGGGTGGTCGCGCCGGACGCCGGGGAGGTCCTGCTGGACGGGCGGCCGCTGCGCCCCCGCGGCCCGCGGGACACCCTGGCCGCCGGGGTGAGCGCGGTCTACCAGGAGCTGTCGCTGATCGACGACTTCACCGTGCTGGACAACCTGGTGCTCGGCGTGGAGCCGACCCGCTTCGGCCTGCGCGACCCGCGCGCGGCCCGGGCCCGGGCGCTGCCCTGGCTGGAGCGGTTCGCCCCCGCCTTCGGCGGCCGGGTGCCCGCCGGCGAGCGCGCCGGCGACCTCGACCCCGGCGAGCGGCAGGTGGTGGAGGTCTGCAAGGCCCTGGTGCGCGACCCGCGGGTGCTGGTGCTGGACGAGGCGACCGCCTCGCTCCGCCGCGGCCAGGTCGACGTGCTCTTCGAGGTCCTGGCCGAGCTGCGCGAGCAGGGCGTGCTCGTCCTGTTCATCACGCACCGGCTGGCCGAGATCCTGGCGCTGTGCGACAGGGCCACCGTGATGCGCAACGGCGCCGACACCGCCACCGTGACCGTCGGCGAGGTGCCCGAGCGGGAGCTGGTCGAGCTGATGTCCGGCGGGGCCGGGGCGCAGGACCGCCCCGCCGGGCAGGCCGGCGCCGCGGCCCGGCCGGACTCCGGGGCGCGCCCGGCCCCGCCCGCCGCCCCGGCATCGGCGGCGGAGCCGCTGCTGGAGGTGCGCGAACTGTCCGGCGCCCGGCTGCACGGCGTCTCCCTGCAGGTCCGCCCCGGCGAGGTGCTGGGCCTGGGCGGCCTGCAGGGCCAGGGCCAGTCCGACCTGCTGGCCGCCCTGTTCGGGGCGGACCGGCGCACCGGCGGAACCGTCCTGCTCAACGGCGCACCGGTGCACCCCCGCTCGCCCAAGCAGGCGGTGCGCGCCGGCTTCGCCTACGTCCCCGGCAACCGGGGCGCCCAGGGCCTGGCGCTGGGCCGCCCCGTCCTGGAGAACTTCGCGCTGCCCTCGGTCGGCCGCCGGGCCGTGCTGGGCGCGGCGCTGTCCCGGCGCCGCGAACTCGCCGCGGCGCGCGCCGTCGCCGAGCGGATCGGCATCCGCTACGGCTCGCTGGACGACCCGGTCTCCACCCTGTCCGGCGGGAACCAGCAGAAGGTCGTGGTCGGCAAGTGGTTCCCCACCGAACCGGCCGTGGTGCTGATGGACGACCCCGCCAAGGGCGTCGACGTCGGCGCGAAGGCGGAGATGTTCGCGGTCGTCGCCGAACTGGCCGCCGCCGGCGCCGCCGTGCTGCTCGGCTCCAGCGACGACCGGGAGCTGGTGGAGGTCTGCGACCGGGTGCTGATCATGTTCGAGGGCCGCATCGTCGACGAGGTCTCCGGCGACCGCCTCACCGAGGACGCCCTCATCGCCGCCTCCATGCACATCACCCCCGCCGACGCGACCGCCGCCCGCGGCCTGCCCGCACCGGACCGCGAACCGGCCGCCTCCGACGGGGGAGGCCGCCCATGACCCGCCCCCGCGCGGAGGAACCGGACACCGGGCCGCCGCAGGCCCGGGAGACACCGGGCCCCCACCCGGCGCCGGCCGCTCAGACCCGGCCCTCCGGCGGGGCCGTGCACCGCTCGGCGCGGCCCACCGGTGCTCCCGGTGAAAGCGGCCTTCCGGGAACCGCCGGGAGACCGGGCGTGCTTCCGGCGCCGGCCGGCCGATCCAGTGGGCAGGGAGGCGGGCGGCGGTCCTGCATCCCCGCCTCCGGCCCTGCCCTGCGCCGCGGAACCGCGTTTCCGAACGGCCCTTCCCCTGTCGGTGCGCGGCGGGAGACCCCGGCCTCCTCCGTCTCGGCGGCACGGCCCCCGGCCCGGCATCCGTACGGGCTCCTCCGTCCGGGCGGCCCCGAGAGCGCCCGGATGCCGCGCCCCGCCGAGTGCCGCGGAGCACCTCCGACCGGGCCCCGGCCGGTGTTTCCGGTTCCCGCCCGGGACCGGCGCCGGGGCGGGCCGGGGCCCGGGGGACGGAGGGGCCGGGACCGCCGGCCCGGCCCCTCCGCCGCCCCGCCGCGGAGCCGCGCCGACCGGACCGGAACCGAGGGAGAACGATGAGCACCCCCAGCAGAACCGGAGGACCCCCGCCGAAGGCGGCGGGCCCGCCGCCGCTCCCGGCCCGAGCCGGGCGGGCGCTGCTGTCCGCGCGGATGCCGACGGTGGCGGTCGCCGCCCTGCTGGCCGCGACCGTGGCCGCCTCCGCCGCGCTGCAACCCGGATTCTTCTCCCCCTACGGCCTGACCTCCAGCTTCGCCACCTTCCTGCCGCTGGCGACCATCGCCGCCGCGCAGACCGTCATCGTGCTCGGCGGCGGCATCGACCTGTCCATCGGGGCGGTCGTGACGCTCTCCTCCGCGGTGTCGGTGGTGCTGATGCAGGGCGACGACGCGCGCCTGCCGCTGGCACTGGCGGCCGGGCTGGCCACCGGCGCCGCATGCGGCCTGCTCAACGGGCTGGTCGTGGCCGGGCTCCGGCTCCAGCCGATCGTCGCCACCTTCGCCACCGGCTCGATGTTCGGCGGCGCCGCGCTGCTGGTGCTGCCCAAACCCGGCGGCACCGCGTCGCCGCTGCTCACCGAGGCCTACCGGATGGTGGTCCTGGCCTACATCCCGGTGCCGGCCGTGCTGCTCCTGCTGCTCTGGCTGGCCTGGAGGGTGCTGCGCCGGCACCGCTTCGGCCAGTACCTGTACGCGGTGGGCGGCGACGCCGGGGCCGCCTACACCTCCGCCGTCCCCGTCTCCGCGGTGCGGGTGCTCTCCTACACCCTCGGCGGCCTGATCGCCGCGCTCGCCGGGACCGCGCTGCTGGCCGACTCCGGCGCCGGCGACCCCACCCTGGGCACCGAGCTGACCCTCGGGTCGATCGCGGCGCTGGTCATCGGCGGCACCCGGCTGCGCGGCGGCTCCGGCGGGGTGGGCGGCGCGGTCACCGGCGCGATCGTGCTCTCCCTCATCCAGGGGCTGGTCTTCTTCGCCGGGGTGCCCACCGACGCCCGGGAGTTCGTCTACGGCTGCGTCATCATCGCCGCGATCGCGCTGGCCGGGCTGCTCACCGCCCGCGCCGCGCAGCGGCCCGCGTTCCAGGGAGCGAACCGTTGAGCACCTCCACCGCACCCGCCCCCGCCGCACCGCAGGCCCCGGAGCGGCCCTCCGCCGCCCGCAGGCTGCTCCGCGACCCGGTGGCCGTCTCCGCCGCGGTCACACTGCTGCTGTGGACGGCCACCGTGCTCCACTCCCCGTCCTTCGCCGAGTGGGGGCAGGTGGTCACGCTGCTCACCGTGGCGTCCTTCCTCGGCGTGATCGCCATCGGCCAGACCCTGGTCATCATCGCCGGCGGGGAGGGCATCGACCTGTCGGTGGGCGCCACCGCCACCCTGTCGGCGATCATCGCCTCCCGGTTCATGGCCGGCTCCGACGACGGGTTCCTCACCGCCGTGCTGCTGGCGCTGGCCGCCTGCTGCGCCGTCGGCGCGGTCAACGCGCTCGGGGTGCTGGTCTTCCGGGTGCCGCCGCTGGTGATGACGCTGGGCATGATCGCCGTGGTCACCGGCTTCATCCGGCTCTACACCGGCGGCCGCCCCGAAGGGTCGGCGGCGCCGCTGCTGCGCACCCTGGTCACCGGGGACACCGTCGCCGGCGTCCCGGGAGTGCTGTGGCTCTGGCTCGGGCTGGCGGCCCTGGTCATCTGGATGCTGCGGCGCAGCCCCTTCGGGTGGCGGCTGTACGCCGTCGGCGGCAACCCGGCCACCGCCTACCTGTCCGGGGTCAGCCCCGCGGCGGTGAAGTTCGCCGCCTACGTCCTCTCCTCCCTGTTCGCGGGGGTCGGCGGGCTGCTGCTGCTCGGCTACGCCCAGAACGTCTACACCAGCCTGGGCACCGACTACATGCTCAACAGCGTGGCCGCCGCGGTCATCGGCGGCACCGCGCTGATCGGCGGGGTCGGCGGCTACCTGGGCACCGCCATCGGCGCCGTGCTCCTCACCGTCCTGGACACGCTGCTCCGCGTCACCCAGGTCGGCGGCGGCGAGTGGGGCGACGCCCCCCGCCAGATCATCTACGGCGCGGTGCTCATCACCGTGCTGACCGCCTACGGCAGGCAGAGGCGGCTCCGCCAGTGACCCCCCGCCGCGCGGAGAACGGAGAGGACGACGCGACACCTCCGCCTCGCCACCGAGGAGGAGCCCAGGACCGGGCCGCACCGGCCCGGGGACGACCACGAACCACAGGAGCTCACATGCGTGCTTGGTTCCCGCAGTGCGGGCCGCGCCCCGGCGGCCGCGCCCGGGCGACGGACCTCCCGGCCCCCTTCCGCACCGGGGAGGCCCGATGACCGCGCGGAAGAGCGGCGACCGGCTCGGCGTCGGCATCGTGGGCAGCGGGTTCATCGCCGGCTTCCACACCCGCGCCTTCCAGGGGGTGCGCGACGCCGACGTGACCGCGGTCTGCGGGCGCACCGAGGCGTCCGTGCGCGAGCTCTGCGACCTGGCCCGGGAGCTGAGAGTCGGCGACCCCGCCCCCTACGCCGACGTCCGGGAGATGGTGCGCGACCCCGCCGTGGACGCGGTCTGGGTGACCACGCCCAACCACGTCCGGGTGGAGACGGTGCGCGCCATCACCGAGGAGGTCTCCTCCGGCCGCGCGGTACTGCGCGGCATCGCGATCGAGAAGCCGCTGGGGCGCACCGTCGCCGAGGCCGAGGAGGTGCTGCGCCTGGTGGAAGGCGCCGGGCTGCTCCACGGCTACCTGGAGAACCAGGTGTTCGCCCCCGGGGTGACCCGGGCGCACGAACTGGTGTGGGCGCGCGGCGCCGCCGTGTCCGGCACGCCGTACCTGGCGCGCTGCGCCGAAGAGCACAGCGGCCCGCACAAGGCGTGGTTCTGGCAGGGCGAGAAGCAGGGCGGCGGCGTCCTCAACGACATGATGTGCCACAGCGTGGAGGCCGGCCGCTACCTGCTGACCCCGCCGGAGTTCCCGGCCGGCGAGTGGCTGACACCGGTCAGCGTGGACGCCACCATCGCCTGCTTGAAGTGGTCCCGGCCGGACTACGCCGACGACCTGGTCCGCCGGTACGGCCCGGAGGTGGACTACCGGCTCCGCCCGTCGGAGGACTACGCCCGGGCCACCATCGTCTACCGCAACGGCGAAGGCGACGAGGTGGTCGCCGAGGGCACCACGTCCTGGAGCTACGTCGGTGCGGGCCTGCGGCTCAGCTTCGAGCTGCTCGGCCCGGAGTACAGCATGGCGGTGAACAGCCTGGACACCGAGGCGAAGATGTTCCTCAGCCGGGAGATCGCCGGAAACCCCGGCGAGGACCTGGTGGAGAAGCAGAACGCCGAGGGCGGGCTGATGCCGCTGCTGCCGGACGAGGCCGCCGCCTACGGCTACACCGAGGAGGACCGGCACATGGTCACCCGGTTCCTCGACGGCGAGGTCCCCGCCGAGGGGCTGGACGACGGGCTGGAGGTCACCCGGCTGCTGATGGCCGCCTACCTCTCCGCCCAGGAGGGGCGCCGGATCGACCTCACCGACCCGGCCACCGCGAAGCGGCTCTCCTCCTTCGTGCCCGACGTCGCGCAGGGCACCTGGCGGCCGGGGCGCTGAGGACCCGGCGGAACCGGGAGGGGCGGCGGGACCATCGAGCGGGGCCCGCCGCCCCTCCCCTCTCCCTCCCCCGATGATCTTGACGTTGCGGCCCCGTCAGAGCGCTCTGACGGGGCCGCAACGTCAAGATCATCGCCCTGGGGCGGGCTTCTGCCGGCAACGGCCTCAGGCGTGCGGGCCCACCGTGATCGGGCCGATGGACAGCTCGGGGCGCGCGCCGAGGACCGCGCCCATCCGCTCCACCTGATCGTCGAGTTCGGCCAGCCGGGCGGCGGAGAGCGGCTCCAGCGGCTCCACCGCGATCCGCACCCGGCGGCCGGACAGCCGCTGGTGCCACACGCCCGCGACGGTGCCGTCGATGAGCAGCAGCGGGTAGTTGCCCGCTTGGCCCCGGGCGAGCGCGCGCTCGTAGGCCCGCCCCGGGAAGATCCGCTCCCGGGGATGGCCGCCCACGCCGTAGGCGTCGAAGTAGGGCAGCAGGCGCAGGCCGCGCGCCGGGGCCTCCGCGGGGGCGGTGTCGCCCGCCGCCACCCAGGCGGTGGCGCCCTCCACGTCGACCGGCTGCACCGCGTCGGCGTTCCGCTCGAACAGCGCGGCGGCCCAGGTGACCGGGGCCGCCAGCCAGCGGGCGAAGGACTGCGGGGTCGCCGGCCCGTAGGCGCGCAGGTAGCCGGTGAGCAGCAGGGTGAGCGCCTGCTCGGCGGGGAGGGGGCCGAATCCGGGCAGCAGCCGCCGGGGCGAGGTGAGGGTGACCTTCCGGCCGCGCGGTGCGCCGAAGCAGAGCACCCCCCGGTGCGCGGCGAGGTGGGTGGCGGCCCGCCACCGCGGCCAGGCGCCCTGGAAGGCCTCCAGCACCGGGTCGCCCGCCCAGGAACCGGTGCGCTCCACGATCGCCTCGGTCAGCTCGTCGGTGGTGAGCTCGGCGCCGGCCAGCGCGTCGTCCATCGCCTCCAGCACCCGCCCGGTCTGCTCGTCGCTGAGGTGGGCGCGCGGGCCGCCGCCGTTGCCGGACCCGGCGGGCAGGGCGGACAGCGCCCCCGTCCACATCGGCAGGTCGCGGGCGGGGAGCAGGTGCACGGTGCCGCGCGGGCCGTAGGTCTTGACCAGGGTGTGCTCGGTCAGCAGGGCGGTGCGCACGTCCTGCCGGGTGGCGCCGTCCAGCCGCAGCGCCACCGAGACCTCGCCGGCCGACTGGATCTGGGCGTGCGCCCCGGACATCGCCGCCACCGCGTCGGCGGGCGCCGCCCCGGCGGGCCGGGCGCCCAGTCCGTGCCGCTCCACCCGGCGGTCGATCGCCTGCCGCCAGGTCATCCGGGCGGTGCGCGCCGGGGTTCCGAGGGGCGCGGAGGCAGAGGGCATGGGGGCTCCCGAGGGTCCGGCGGCTCCGTCCCGGGCCGCGTGGACCGCCAGGATAGGGGCGGCCGAGGACGGTACCTGTCCGCAATGACCGGCGCCGCCCCGCCCGTTCCGGGGCCGTGCGGCCGCCGGCCGCTCTCCGGCCTCTGCGGGCGGCCGCGCCCCGGGTCGGCTATCCGTCCTGTTCAGCGGGGCATGCGGGGGCGGCCCCGCCGTGCTCCGCGGACGGGGACGGTCCGGCGGGGGCCGCCGACCACCTGCGCACCGCCAGCTCGGCGCCGAGGTACAGCAGCACCCCGCCCGCGATGCACAGCGGGGCGAAGTAGGCCGGCAGCGACCCGGCCGACCCGAGCAGGTAGCCGGCGCCGATCTCGAACAGGCTCCACCCGGCGGCGCCGGCCGCGGCGTGCGGGGCCGCCTCCCGGTAGCGGACGCCGGAGGCCCCGGCCAGCCGCGGGACGAGGGTGCGCAGGAACGGCACGAACCGCCCGATCAGGACCGCGCGCGGACCGTGCCTGCGGAACAGCGCGGCCACCCGGTCCCAGTGCCGGGCGGGGATGCGGCGGCCGGCCCGGGAGGCGCGCAGCCGCGGCCCCAGCACCCGGCCGCTGCGCACCGCCAGCGCGTCGCCGGCCGCGGCGGCGCAGAACGCGGTGGCGAGCAGCGCGGAGAGGGAGAGCGCTCCGCTCGCGGCGAGCACCCCGGACCCGACCATCACCACCGCGGAGGGCAGCACGATCCCGGGGAGGAACGCCGTCTCGGCGAAGACCACCGCGGCCAGGACCGGGTACACGCCCGCGGGCGGCAGGGCCGCGATGTCGGCGGCGTTCACCGGATGCGGCCCGCGGCCTCGGAGGGGGTCCCGCGCAGGATCGTCATGTGCAGCTCTTCGAGTTCGGGGCTGGGGTCCATGCCCATGTCGGTGCGGAGCCGGGTGGCCACCTCCCGGTAGGCGTCCAGCGCCTCCACCCGGCGGCCGCTGCGGTACAGGGCCAGCACCAGATGCTGCCAGAACCTCTCGTGGTAGGGGTATTCGCGGGTCAGCGAGCGCAGCTCGGCGACCAGGTCGCCGTGGCGCCCCAGGGCCAGGGCCGCCTCGTTGTAGCGGTCCAGGGCGCGGATGCGCTCCTCCTCGATCCGCCCGGCGACGGCGCTGCGGAACCGGTCGGAGCCGAGGCCGGGCAGGACCGGGCCGCGCCACAGCGAGAGCGCCTCGCGCAGCCAGGCGGCACCGGACTCCAGGTCGCCGCCGTCCAGCACGCGCCGGGCCCGCTCCGCCTTGTCCCGGAAGACCAGCAGGTCGAGCTGGTCGGCCACGAGCGCGATGGAGTAGCCGCCGCCGGAGCCGCGGACGATCCCGGCCGCGCCGGCCCCGCACCGGCGCAGCGACTGCCGCAGCCGGGTGAGGTGGGTGTAGAGCGTCGCCCTCGGGTTGTCCGGGCCGTCCCCGTTCCAGATGAGGGAGGCCAGCTCGTCGGCGGGCAGCGCTCTGTGCGGGTTGGCCAGCAGGACGCCGAGCAGGGCGCGCTGCTTCCCTCCGGGGAGGGGCAGCGGGTGGGAGTCCGCCTGGGCCTCCAGCGGGCCGAGAATCCGGAAGACCGGTTTGGCATGCATGGCTTCTCCCTTTTTCCGTTCCGGGGGCGGTGCGGCCCGGAACGGAGTGGTGAGGCGGGGGAATCGGCAGAATCGGTGCGGGGTTTCGGAGGATTCGAGGGATATCGCCGTCCGGGTACACGCGCCCGTCGGCGACTTTCAGTTTACTCTTCGCGACTCTCCGTGGGATCGATCGGCCGAAAGTCGAAAAAGTCGAGAATGCGCGGTCGGAGAAAACGGGGCGGTTCCCGGATCCGCCCTCCGGAACCGTCGGGTCGCCGACTATGCAGGGGTTCGCGAGGCTTGCCCGAGGTGGAGGAGGGTTGTCCGGAATCGGGGGCGGCGGGGGTCGCGGCCGCCGGCGGTCCGGTGGGGTGAAATGGCCGGGGGCCACCCGCTCGGACCTGCGAGAAATGAAAGAGAAAGGTCACTGAAAGTGAGTGTGTTCTAACGTAGTGCCCGGCGACCTCAGGGGCGGAAATCGGAAAAGATCATGCCCCGCCGAGCGGGCGGGGCGAGAAAGGCGGACATGCCAGCAAAGGAACCGACCCTTTATGAGGGCGTCGAGGTAATTCGCCGGATCCAGCAACTCATGGTCGTCTGCTCACTTCTCCCGAACGACGGAAGGCTGCGCGAAGTCCTCCGAGCCGCACTCGACCTCCCCGGCGAGCCCCTCCTGGCCCGGACGCCTCCCGTCACCGACCTCCACCCGCACAGCCTCAAAGGGTGGCTGGAGTCCGTCTGGCTCTCCGACTCCCTCACCCCGGAGGAGAAGGCCCTGGTCGACTGGCAGAGCGACAGCGACAACATGTCCGCGGCGATGCGCGAACTCGACGAAGTGGAACGGGCCATCGGAGCGCGCCTGAGCATCGCCCTGGACGACCCGGAGAGCCGGTGACCGGCCCCGCTCCCGGAGCGGCGGGGCGCACCGTCTCCCCATGACCGCCCGTAGACCCGGCCCGCCCGGCGGCGGGCCGCACGAACCCGGGAACAGCCCGACGGGCGCCGGAGCCCCCTCCGGCCCCCACTCTTCGGACCGACCCCCTGCGGAGGCCGCTCGGCGGCCGATGAAACAGGAGCTCTCCGCCCGTCCCGGGCGGAGGACCCCGCTCCGGCGGGGTGCATCAACCCATGGCACCGGTGTCCGCACCACTGTCTCTAGGAGGTTCCCCATGACCCAGTCCACCATCCTGCGGCAGGCCGCCGCCGACGCGGAGTTCCGTCGCATCCTGCTGGCGGACCCGTCCCTCTTCGGCATCTCGGCCGACTCCGTGCCCAGCTCCGTCGAGCAGCCCGACACCGCCTCCCTCGAGTTCTGGACCAGGGGCCAGGGCGCGATGGAGACGGTCGCCTGCCGGACCAGCTGCAGCTGGGGGCCGTTCACCATCGCCTGCGACGGCTCCACCAAGCCCTGACCCGGGCTCCGGCGCGACCGTCCCGGCCGCCTCCGCGGCCGGGACCCCGCCGGCGGACCGGCAGCCTTCCGCGCACCCCGCCCGCACCGCCGGGCCGGGTGCGCCCCCTCCGCACCGCACCCGAACCGGGAAACCGGAGACCATGCACCCCGACTTCCCCCTCGACATCGCCGTCCGCGCCGCCGGCCTCGACGAGAGGCTCGCCCTCGCCGAGCTGGTCCCGACGCCCGGCACCGCCCCCGACCCGCTCACCGCCTGGCGGACCTCCCGGGCCGCCGACCGCCTGGAGCGCCCCGGCCTCGACCGGGACGGCCTCGCCGCCGCGCTGCTCCGCTACCACGGCGCCACCGCCGACACCGCCGCGCTCGGCGGCGCCGCCCGCACCGCCGTCGACCGGACCCACTCCTCCTGGCTCCCCGCCTACCGGGCCGCGCTCGAAGGACTCGACCGCGCCCGCCCCCGCTCCGCCTCCGCCCCCTGGCGCCGGGACGACGTCTACTACGGCCGCTCGGCCGCGGCCTGCGAGCCGTTCCTCCTCGAACTCGGCGGCAGGGTGCGCGCGGCCCTGCGCCGGGCCCGGGAGACCCCCGGGGCCCCGGGCTTCGCCGACCGCATCGCCGAGGACTTCGAGGCCCACCTGCTGGACCGCTTCTCCCTGGCCCTGGCCTGGACCGTGCAGGCCGACACCGAGGTCCACCTGGCCGGCGGCGCCCCCGGCGGCGACTACGCCGGCCACCTGGACGCGCGCTTCGCCGACGCCGCCGCGCACCACGACTTCTACCGGGACTTCCCGGTGCTGGGCCGGTGGCTGGCCGAGAACACCCGGATGCTGGCGGAGGCCGCCGAAGAGCTCGTGCTCCGGCTGGCCCGCGACGCCGACCGGATCGCCCGCACCCTTCTGGGCGCCCCCGCCGTCGAGGAGTACCTCTCGGTCGAGCCGGGCCGCTCCGACCACCACGCCGGGGCGCGCACCGTCGCCTTCGTCGAGGCCGCGGTCGACGGCGGCCGCACCGCCCGCTTCGTCTACAAGCCGCGCAGCGTCGACGCCGAGGCCGGGTCGCAGGCCCTGCTCCGCCGGCTGCGCGGCGACGGGGTCCTCGACTTCGCCACCCGGGCGGTGCTGCCCCGCTCCGGCCACGGCTACGAGGAGTTCATCCCCTCCGGCCGGAACCGCGTCGACTCGCTGCCCGCGGCCGAGGCCGTCTACCGGGAGCTCGGCGGCCACCTCGCCGCCTTCTACGTGCTGGGCGGCGGCGACCTGCACTTCGAGAACGTCATCGTGGCCGACGGCCACGCGCACATCTGCGACTGCGAGACCATCCTGGCCGCCGCACCGCCCGGCGCCGACGCCCCGATGGGCACCCTGCTCGACTCGGTCTTCTCCACCGGCCTGCTGGAGTGGCCGCGAGACGAGCAGGGCGGCCCGGACGAACTCCGGATCAGCGGCTACTCCGGCGGCGAGGCCTACGAGATGCCCACCCCGGTGCCGCAGGTGGAGGAGGGCGGCTTCGGCCCGAAGGTCGCGCACCGCTCCGGAGTGCGGGTCGAGCCCCGCGCGGCCAACCGGGTCTTCCTCGGCGAGGAGCTGCTCCGGCCGCAGGACTTCGCCGGTGCGATCACCGACGGCTTCCACCGGGTCTACGAGTGGTTCCGGCGCGACCCCGAGACCTCCGCCGGGGCCGTCGCCGCCTGCTTCGCCGACGGCGACATCCGCTTCATCAACCGCTCGACCCAGGTGTTCGCGCAGCTCATCCAGGCCGCCCAGCACCCTCGGGCGCTCGCCGACCCGCTGGAGGTGGACGCGCTCTTCGAAGGGCTGCGCGCCTCCCCCCGGGCCTGGGACGGCGACTCGGCGCTCGCCGAGCACGAACCCGCCGCGCTGTGGCGGATGGACGTCCCGGTGGTCACCGTGCCCGTCGACGGCCGCCGCTTCGTCTGCGACCACCGCGCCGGCACCGGGCTCCGCGCCGCGGCCTCACCGGTCGAACAGGCCGCCCGGCGGATCCGGGCGCTCTCCCCGCGCAACCGGGACCGCCAGGAGAGCTACATCAGGGCGGCCCTGTCCGGCGGCGGCGCCCCCGAGACCGCCGCCGCCCACCTGGAGTACGCGGTGCGGCTGGGCCGCTGGCTCTGCCGGGCGCAGGCCGACCCGGGCGCGGCCTCCCCGTGGCGAGCGGAGCACACCACCGCCGCGGGCCGGCTCGAGGCCCCCGTCGAAGGCGACCTGTACCTGGGCAGCGCCGGAATCGCGCTGTTCCTGGCCTACCTCGACCGGGCCGCCCCCGACCCCGCCTTCCGCGCCGCCGCCGAACGCGCCGTCGACCACGCCGTGGCCGCCTGCGACACCACCCGGATCGGCGCGTTCACCGGGATCTCCGGCGCCGTCTACACCCTGGTCCACCTGTACCGGCTCTGGGGCGACCCCGGGCTGCTGGACACCGCCCGGCGGCTCGCCTCCCGGATCCCCGGCCTGCTCTCCGGCGACGCCGAGTGCGACGTGTTCGGCGGCGCGGCCGGGGCGGTCCCGGTGCTGCTCGCCCTGGCCGACGCCGCCGGAGGCGACGGCGCCGACATCGCCCGGCTCTGCGGCGACCACCTGCTCGCCCGGGCCGAGCCCGACGGCGACGTGCTGAGCTGGCCGCTGACCGACGGCTCCGCCGGGCCCGCGCTCACCGGGTTCGCGCACGGCGCCGGCGGGATCGGCTGGGCGCTGGTCGCCCTCGGCACCCGCACCGGCCGCGAGGAGTACGTCGACGCCGGGCTGCGCGCCTTCGGCTACGAGTCCCGTCACTACGACCGCGCCGAGCAGGACTGGTACGACCTGCGCGAGATCCCGGCGAAGCGGGTGAGCGCCGGCCGGCACTACGCCAACGCCTGGTGCAACGGCTCGGCCGGGATCGGGCTGAGCCGGCTCGCCGCCTGGCGGCTGCTGGACGGCTCCGGCGCCGAGGAGACCGACGTGCTGGTCGACGCCGAGCGGGCGCTCACCGCGACGCTGCGCAACTTCCCCCGGCTCAACAACGACTCGCTCTGCCACGGCCGGGCCGGCAACGCCGAACTCCCGCTCCGCTTCGGCGAAGTGCGCGGCGAGCCCGCGTTCCGGCTCGAAGCCGAGCTGCACGCGCACGACCTCTGGCGCGGCATCGACGCGCTGGAGACCTCCGGAGGCGACTTCTTCCCCGGCCTGATGCTGGGCCTGTCCGGGCTCGGCATGCACTTCCTCCGCCTGGCCGACCCCGCCTCCACCCCCTCCGTACTGCTGCTCGACCCGCCCACGCCGGCGGCCGCCGACTGAAAGGAAACCTCCCCATGTCCGTGGACGTCTGCACGGAGTTCCTCAAGGACGCCTCCTCCTCGCCCGAGCTGCAGAGGCGGATGCGCACCATGACCGGCCTGCGGGAGATCGTCCGGCTGGGCGACCGCAACGGCTACGTCTTCGACGAGCAGGACCTGATCACCGCCTCCTCGGTCTACCGGCCCGAGGAGGGCGCCGCGGTCCCGTCCTCGCTCTCCTCGGCCACCGCCGCCCCGTCGCCCGCCGAGACCTCCTTCCTGCACCACGAGTACGCCATCGCCGACCTGCCCGGCTTCGAGGAGGTCGCCGGGCTGCTGCCCCGGCTGAAGATCAAGCCGCCGTCGGTGGACGCCGACGCGTTCCGCGCCGGGCACCGGGAGGACGACCGGCTCTCCATGGAGTACTCCCCCACCGGCACGGAGTACGCCCGCTGGCGGGCCCTGCTGCCCGAGCAGGACGCCCAGCGCCGCGCCTTCCACCTGGTCAACCTGGACGAGCACGTCGACCACCCCGGCTACGACGACTACCTGGACGCCAAGGCCGGCGTCCTCGCCGCGCTCGAGCGGGCCTTCGGCTCGGAGGTGCGGTTCTCCGGCAGCATGTGGTACCCGCCCGGCGCCTACCGGCTCTGGCACACCAACGAGAACCAGCCCGGGTGGCGGATGTACATCATCGACTTCGACGCCCCGTTCGACGACCCCGGAGCGACGTCGTTCTTCCGCTACCGGGCCCCCGGCACCGGCGAACTGGTCACCCTTCCCGAGCGGCCCGGACTGGTCCGCTTCTTCCGGGTGGAGCAGGAGCCGGAGCGGCTGTTCTGGCACTGCATCGGCAACCCCACCCCGCGCGACCGGTGGAGCTTCGGGTTCGTCGTGCCCGACGACTGGGCCGCGCGGTTCGCCATGGCAGCCGGGCGGGGCGCGTGACCGAGGCGGCGATCCGGGCGGTCGACGTGCACAAGACCTACCGCGGCCGCGGCGGCACCGCCGCGGTCCGCGGCATCGACCTCCACGTCCGCCAGGGCGAGGCGTTCGGCTTCCTCGGCCCCAACGGAGCCGGGAAGACCAGCACGGTGGCGATGATGTGCACGCTGACCGCCCCCACCCGGGGGCGGATCGAGGTCGCCGGGCACGACACGGTCGCCGCGGCGCCCCGGGTGCGCCGGTCCATCGGGGTGATCTTCCAGGAGAGCACCCTGGACGGAGAGCTCACCGCCGAGGAGAACCTGCGCTTCCACGGCGAGCTGTACGCCCTGCCGGGCGCCGCCGCGGCCGCGCGCACCCGCGAGCTGCTCGGCCTGGTCGGGTTGGCGGACCGCGGCAGAGGACTGGTCCGCACCTTCTCCGGCGGCATGCGGCGCCGGCTGGAGATCGCCCGCGGGCTGATGCACCGCCCCCGGGTGCTCTTCCTGGACGAGCCCACGGTGGGCCTGGACCCCAACTCCCGGGCCGGGGTCTGGGAGCACCTGCGCGAGGTGCGCGCACGCGAGGACACCACGCTCTTCCTCACCACGCACTACCTCGAAGAGGCCGAGGAGTGCGACCGGATCGCGATCATGGACGCTGGCCGCATCGTCGCCGAGGGCACCCCCGCCGGCCTCAAGACCGCCGTCGGCGCCGACCGGATCGAACTACGCACGGGGGACGACCCGGCCGCCGCGCGGGCGCTCCGCGACCGGCTGGGGGTGGAGGCCGAGACCCCGGCCGCCGGCGGGGTGCTGGTGCGCAGCGGGGACGGCGCCGCCCTGGTCCCGCGGCTCTGCGCGGCCCTGGACGTGCAGGTGCACGCCGTCACCGTCACCAGGCCCACCCTGGACGAGGTGTTCCTGCACCACACCGGGCACCGGATCCGTGCCGACGGCGCCGGGGAGCACCCCGCCGACCCCGTCGGGACGGCGCGGTGATGCCGGTGGCGGTCCGGGCGGCGGCCGAGGCCCGCGCCGGCCGGATGGTCTGGCTCCGGGAGATGCTGCACTTCGTCCGGGACCCGGCGCGCACCGTGATGTCCCTGTTCCATCCGCTGCTCTTCCTGTGCATCCTCGGCATCGGGCTGTCCGGCCTGGTGCCCGGGGAGGGGTACGAGGCCTTCCTGTTCCCCGGTGTGCTGGTGATGGCGGCGCAGGCGCCGGCGATCAGCGTCGGGGTGTCGATCGTCTGGGACCGCCAGATGGGCTTCCTGCGCGAGATGCTGGTGGCGCCGGTGGCCCGCAGCACCCTGGTCGCCGGGAAGTGCCTGGGCGGGGCGACCATGGCGACCTGCACCGGCGGCGTCGTCCTGGCGTTCGCCGGGGTGGCCGGGCTGCCCTACGACCCGCTGCTGTTCGCCCTGCTCCTGGCCCAGCTGGCGCTGGCCTCGCTGACCATGACCGCGCTGGCGTCGCTGGTGGCGGTGGCCGTGCGCCGCGCGCAGACCTGCAACACCGTGCTCGGCGTGCTGGTCACCCCGATGGTGTTCCTCTCCGGGATGATGTTCCCGGTCAGCGCGATGCCGCCGTGGATGGCCGCGGCCGCCATGGCCAACCCGCTGACCTACGTCCTGGACGCGATGCGCCGCACCATCGCCGCGGCCTCCCCCGGCCACGCCGCCTCGTCCCTGTTCGAGCCGCTCACCCTGGGCGCCCGGCAGCTCCCCGTCGCCCTGGAGATGCTGCTGGTCGCCGGGTTCGCCCTGGCCGCCCTGGCCGCCGCCGGCGCCTTCTTCTCCCGGAGCGACGAGTAGCCCCGGACCGCCCCTCCCGGCCCCTCCCGGGCCGGCCGACCCGCTGCGGAGCACCGATGTTCAGCGACACCCTCACCGTCGTCCGCGAGTTCTGCCGGTCTCCGGTGCACACCGGGGCGCTCTCCCCGAGCTCGCGGCGGCTCGCCGAGGCGGTGACGGTGGTGGTCCCCGGGACCGGGGACCCGGTGGTGGTCGAGCTCGGCCCCGGGACCGGGCCGTTCACCGGGGCGATCCAGCGCCGGCTGGACGGCCGGGGCCGGCACCTGGCGGTGGAGGTCAACCCGAGGTTCGCCGAGGTCGTCTCGGCCCGCTTCCCCGAGGTGGAGGTGGTGCGCGGGGACGCGGCGCGGCTGGTCGCGCTGCTGGAGGAGAACGGCGTCGGCGCCGCCGACGCCGTGGTCAGCGGGCTGCCGTGGGCGGTCTTCGCCCCGCGGGTGCAGCGCTCCATCCTGACCGCGGTCGCCGCCTCCCTGGCGCCCGGCGGCGCGTTCACCACCTTCACCTACGAGCACGCCCGCCCACTGCCCGCGGCGATCCGGTTCCGCCGGCTGCTCGGCACCGTCTTCGAGGAGGTGGTGACCGGCCGCACCGTCTGGGCCAACCTCCCCCCGGCCGTCGTCTACCACGCCCGCCGCCCGCGCCCCGGCCACCCGCCGCCCGGCACGGCCGGAGGCGGCACCGGCCCGTGAGCGGCCGCGCCCGAAAGGGCGGTGCCCCGGCCCGGGGCCGCCGGGGCGGGGCGTGGATCATGGGTCCATGGCGAGCGAACCCGATGCGGCCACCGCCCACGCCTGGAAGGCGCTCGGCGGGGCCGCGGACCTGGCGGCGAAGGTCTCCTACCGGGGAGCGGGCGAGGTGCTCCCCGCCGTGCTGCCGGTGCGGGAACTCGCGCGCGCGGCGGTCGGGGCGTGCTCCCTCGCCGCCGCCGAGCTGCTGGCCGCGCGGAACGGGGGCGCCGTCACCGGGACGGAGGTGGACGAGGCGGCCGTGGCCACCGCCTTCACCAGCGAGCGGCACCTGCTGGTGGACGGCCGCGAACCGACCCCGTTCGCGCCGCTGTCGGGCTTCTGGAGGACCGCCGACGGGTGGGTGCGCACCCACGCGAACTACCCGCACCACCGCACCCGGCTGCTGGGTGCGCTGGGCATCGGAGCCGGCGGAGGGCGCGGTGGTGCGGGCGCCGCGCCGGTGGAGCGGTTCGCCGAGGCGCTCGCGGGGCTCACCGCGGTCGAGGTCCAGGAGAGGGCCTATGCGGCCGGCGGTCTCGCCGTCGCCGTGGCGCCCGCGCCGGACAGGGGATCCGCGGCGCACGGCCGGCCCCTGGCCGAGGTCGAGGAGGCCGGCGGAGCCGGCGGGCGCCGGCTGCCGCCCGCTTCCCGGCCCGCCGCCGGGGTGCGGGTCCTGGACCTGACCCGGGTCATCGCCGGCCCGGTCGCCACCCGGACCCTCGCCCTGCTCGGGGCGGACGTGCTGCGGGTGGACCCGCCGGGGCTCCCGGAGGACCCCGACACCCACATCGACACCGGCCCGGGCAAGCGCTCCACCCTGCTGGACCTGGACTCCGCCGAGGGGCGGAGCACCTTTCGCCGACTGCTCGACTCGGCCGACGCGGTCGTGACCGGGTACCGGCCCGGTTCCCTGGACCGGCGCGGACTGGCGGCCGAGGAGCTGACGGCCCACCGCCCCGGCCTGGTCGTCGCCGGGCTGAGCGCCTGGGGGCGGTCGGGCCCGTGGGCGGGGCGGAGGGGTTTCGACAGCCTGGTGCAGGCGGCCACGGGCATCGCGGCGATCGAGGCGGGCGCCGACGGCCGCCCGGGCGTGCTGCCCGCCCAGGCCCTGGACCACGGCACCGGTTACCTGCTGGCGGCGGGGGTGCTGCGGGCGCTGGCCGACCGGCAGGCCGACGGCCGGGGCCGCCTGCTGCGGTTCTCACTGGCGGGGACCGCCCACTGGCTGCTGCACGGCATCGCTCCGGTCCCCGCGGCAGCGGGTGCCTACCGGGCGGCCGACTGGCTGACCTGGACCTCCTCCCCCTACGGGCGGCTGCGCCACGCGCTCCCCCCGGTCCGCTGCGCGGGCTCCCTTGAGAACTGGGCGACCCCGCCCACCCGCTGGGGTACCGACCGCGCCGCCTGGTCGGACACCGGGGAGGGCGGTGCGTGACCGGGGCGTCCGCCCCTCCGCACCGCGCCCGCTCGGGCACGCCGGAACCGGAGCGGGAGCGCCCCGCCCCTGCTCTCGCGGACTCTGGGCGCCCGGAGGGGCGGACGCAGGCCGAGGCCGTGCTCCCGGCCGGCCCCCGCTCGGCCCGGTGTCGGACCGGCCGCCCGGCCTTCGGAGACGTGCCTGCCGGGCAGGAAGCGGGTGGTGCCGATGCCGCCGGCGGAACCGCTCCTCCTGAAAGCGCCCGCCTCGGCCCGCCCGCCTCGGCGGCGGATCGCGGTCCGCCACCGGCGTCGGGCCGGCGGCGTGCCCGCCGGAGCGGAAGCGCCCGGCGCGGATCGTGCGGCGGCCCGTCCGGCCCGCTCCGGTGGTTCGCCGGGTCCGGCCGCTCAGGCGGCCGTTGCGGTGAGGCGGCGCAGGGCGGCGCGGGCGGGTGGGCCCCAAGTCGGCTTGCCTCCGGGGCGGCCGTGGACGCCGGCGTCCGCGACGTGGAGGGCGCCGAGCGCGCGCAGCACCGCCCAGCCGCGGGCGCGGCGCAGGGCGGCGGCGTCGGGGGCCGGCCGGTAGGCCCGGTGGAAGCGGTCGATGGCGCCGTCCGGCAGCAGGGTCCAGGCGGCGGCGAGGTCGAAGGCGGGGTCGCCGGCGAAGAGGTCGCCGAAGTCGATCACCCCGCAGAAGGCGCCGTCCGAGGTCAGGACGTTGGCCGGGTGCAGGTCGCCGTGGAGCCAGAGGTTCGGGCCCGCCCACTCGGGCGCGGCGGCGGCGTCCTCCCAGACCGCGCGGACGGCGTCCGGGTCGCGGACCAGCCCCAGGTCGGCGGCGGAGGCGAGCTCCCGGTCGAGGTACTCGGCGGTGTCGGCCAGCGGACCCCCGCGGCCCCGGCCCGCCGGCGCCCCCTCAGGGGCGGGCCGGTGCAGGGCGGTCAGGAAGGCGGCCAGGGCATCGGCCGCCTCGGCGCCGCGCGCGGCGGGGGCGCGGTCGGCGGGTTCGCCCTGCACCCAGGTGGTGACGAGCCAGGGCCGGGGGAACCGCTCGGAGGGCTCGCCGAGGCGCTGCGGGACGGGGACCTGGAGGGGAAGGCGCGGGGCGAGGGCGGGCACCCAGGCGTACTCCTTGCGCAGCAGCGCGTCCGCGGACTCCGTCGCCCAGGGCAGCCGGACGGCGAGGTCGTCGCCGAGCCGCCACAGCTGGTTGTCCCAGCCGCGCGCGCCGAGCTTCAAAGGGAGGTCGGCCAGGTCGGGATGCTGTTCGCGGAGCAGCTCCCGGATCAGCTCCGCGGTGATCCCGCTCTCGGTGGTCGTCATGGGGAGCAACGGTAGCGGGCCGGTCCCTTGGGTTCGGCCTCCTTTTTCGGAGCCGCGATGGCGCGGCCGGCGGCGAGGCCGTGCTCGCTTCCGGCGGGGCGTTCTCCGCCACCGGCGTGCCGGCCGGCGGGGCCTCGGCCCCGCCGATTCCAGCGGCCGATGGGGGCTCCACGGGACCGGGTGCCCGGCGACTCCGTCCACCCGCCGGTCGGTGGCGGCGGACCCGGCCGCCCCGGCGGCGTCCGGCTCTCCACGACCGGCCGGGAGGCGGTGGCGTTCCCCGCCGGATCCGGACGGGACGCGGACCCTGCGCGCCGGCCCCGCCCGGATCCGGCGGGATCCGGGCCCCGGGTCGTCGCGGGGAGCCGAGGGGAAAGGGCGGTCGGCACCGGGGAACGCCCCGCCGGCCGCTCCTTCCCGGGCCGGGCTCCTCCGGTCGGCGGTCTCAGGCGGGCGGTGCGGCGAGTCCGGCGGCCACGGCGTCGAGGACCCAGTCCAGGCCGGCCGCGAAGGACGTCTCGGGGTCCACGTCCGTGCCGTCGTGGACGGCCTTGGCCAGGGCCGGGAAGCGGCCCGTGGCCAGCATCCTCGTCATGTACGGGCCGGCGGCGCGCTGCCAGTCGCGCTCGGACAGGCCGGTGGCGCGCTCGGCCCGCAGGCGCGCGACCTCGCGCCTGATCGCGCCGGTGAAGTAGGCACTGACGGTCTCCACGGCGCGCATGGCGGTGTCGATGTCGGCGAGGCCGTCGAAGGCGGCCAGCGTGGCCTCGGCCACCGCGAGGCCGTTCGGACCCAGGGCCGGGCGGCCGCCGAGCAGGTCGGCCAGCCATTCGTGGCGGAGGGCGGCCCGCCGGGTGCGGTGGGCGAGGCCGCTCAGGGCCTCCCGCCAGTCACCGGGCCGCTCCTCGGGGAGGAGCTCGGCCTGGACCTCGTCCACCATGAGGTCGAACAGGTCCTCCTTGGTGGAGATGTATCCGTACAGCCGCATCGGGCCGACGTCCAGCCGGGCGGCGACCTTGCGCAGCGACACCGCGGCCAGCCCGCCCTCGTCGGCCAGTGCGACGGCGGCGGCGACGATCCGCTCCCGGTCGAGCGGCACGGGGCGAGTCGGCGGCTCCGGCCGGTCCCATACGGTCATGGTCACACCGTACTATTGCGATACACCGTAACAGTAAAATACGGTGTATCGACATGAGACACCGCATCGCCGTGGTCGGCGCCGGCCCCGCCGGCCTCGCCTTCGCCCGCGTCATGCACCGCCGCGGCCACCCCGTCACCGTCCTCGAACGCGACCCCTCCCCCGACGCCCGCCCCCAGGGCGGCGTCCTGGACCTGCACGAAGAGCTGGGCCAGCTCGCCCTGGACAAGGCGGGGCTGCTGGAGGGGTTCCGGGCGCTGTCCCGCCCCGAGGGTCAGGCCATGCGCATCCTGGACACGGACGGGACCGTCCTGCGCGACTGGCGCCCCCGCCCGGGCGACCTGGCCAACCCCGAGATCGACCGCGGGCACCTCCGCGACCTGCTCCTCGGCCCCCTCGGCGTCCAGTGGGGGCGGGGCGTGGCGCGGGTGGTGCCGGGGACCCCGGACGGCACACTGGTCCACTTCGCGGACGGGCGGCGGGAGGCGTTCGACCTCGTGGTCGGCGCGGACGGCGCCTGGTCCAGGGTCCGCCCGGCGGTCTCGCCGGCGGCGCCGCACCACACCGGCGTCACCCTGGTCGAGACCTCCCTGGACGACGTCGACGCCCGCCACCCCGACCTCGCCCGGCTGATCGGCGACGGCGCCCTGGCCGTGTACGGGGTGAACCGGGCCCTCGTCGCCCAGCGCGGCAGCGGCGGCCACGTCAAGGTGTACGCCCAGTTCCGCGCGGCGCCGGAGCGGCACGCGGACCCCGGACCGGCCGGCGCCGAGGCCGTGCGGTCGGACCTGCTGGCCCTGTTCGACGGCTGGGCCGACCCCGTCCTCGAACTCGTCCGCCGCGGCACCGCATTCGTCCGCCGTCCCCTCTACGTCCTGCCCGCCTCGCACACCTGGGCCCACGTCCCCGGGGTGACCCTGCTGGGCGACGCCGCCCATCTGATGCCCCCGCTGGGGGCGGGCGCGAACCTCGCGATGCTGGACGGCGCCGAGCTCGCCGAGGCCGTCGCGGCCGGCCCCGGAGATCCGGACGGGGCCGTCCGCGCCTTCGAGGAGCGGATGTGGGAGCGGGCCGGCCGGTGGGCGCGGATCACGGCGGCCGGGCTGGAGCGCCTCGTGGGCCCGGACCCCGCCGAGGCCCTCGCCCTCTTCGACGAGGTCCAGCCGTCCTGACCGCCGAGCGCGGGAGCGCCGGCGCCCCGCCGCGGCCCCTTCCGGCGGAGCGCCGCCCGCGGTAGGGGCCCCGCCGCAGGCCGGGCGGGCCGGTGCGCGGCGGCCGGACCAGGCCGGCGGCGCCGCACGGGAGCCGGGCGGGTCGGCGGGCCCTTTACCCCGCGGGTAATCGACCTTCCTCCCCGCGGCGGTGATGCTCATGGTGCACCGGACGAGACGTCCTCCGAAAGGGGATCCCCATGAGCACCTCCACCAAGGCCCCGGCCGCCCGGTCCGACCGCCCGCTGCGCATCTGGCTCGGGGCGGACGCCGCCGCCTGCGCGGCGTCCGGGGTGCTGCTGGCCGCGGCCTCCCCCTGGCTGCCCGCGCTGCTCGGCTACCCGGCGGCGTTCCTCGTCCCGGCCGGGGTCTTCCTGGTCCTGTTCGGGGCCTGGCTGGGGGCCATGGCCTCCGGGCGGGGCCTCTCCCGGACCGCGGTGCGGGCCGCGGTGGCGGCCAACGCGGCGTGGGTCGCGGGCAGCCTGGCGCTGGCGCTGTCCGGGGCGTTCGGGCCGACGCTCCTCGGCACCGCGTTCGTCCTGGTCCAGGCGGCGGCCGTCGCGGTCATCGCCTGGGGCGAGGCCGCGGCGCTGCGCGGGGCCGGTCCGGCGTCCGCGTGAATCGGTGCCATACTTCGGCGACGATCCGGGAGGCGGGCATGGCGACGGCGGTGGCGGAGGGCAGGCGGGTCGGCGAGCTGCTCAGGGAGTGGCGCAACCGGCGCAGGATCAGCCAGCTGGAGCTGTCCCTGCAGGCGGAGGTGTCGTCCAGGCACCTGAGCTTCGTGGAGACCGGGCGGTCCCGGCCCAGCAGGGAGATGGTGCTGCGGCTGGGCGACTGCCTCGGGGTGCCGCTGCGCGAGCAGAACCGGCTGATGCTGGCCGCCGGCTACGCCCCGGTGTTCGCGGAGCGGCCGCTGGCGGGCGCCGGCATGGGGCCGGTGCGCGAGGCGGTCCGCCGCATCCTCGCCGGCCACGACCCCTACCCGGCGGTGGTGGTCGACCGGGCCTGGAACATGGTCGACGCCAACGGGAGCGCGGCCGCCCTGCTCGAAGGCGTGCACGAGGACCTGCTCGCGCCGCCGGTGAACGTGCTCCGGGTCAGCCTGCACCCGGAGGGCATGGCGCCGTCCATCGCCAACCTCGGCGAGTGGCGCGGGCACCTGCTGCACCGGCTGCGGTCGCAGGCGGAGTGGACCGGCGACGCCGGCCTTGAGGCCCTCTACCGGGAGCTGCTCTCCTACCCCGGCGGCGACCGGGACGGCCGGGGGCGCGGGGAGGGCGGGGCCGCCCCGGGCATCGCGGTCCCGCTGCGGCTGCGCCGGGGGGCGGCCGAGCTGTCCTTCATCTCCACCGTGGCCACCTTCGGCACCCCGCTCGACGTGACCGTCTCCGAGCTGGCCATCGAGTCGTTCTTCCCCGCCGACGAGGCGACCGCCCGGGCCCTGGGCGGCGCCCGCTCCGGTTCCTGAGGGGCCGGCCCGGGGCCGCCCCTCCCCGGCTACAGGTCGGCCGGCCTGTGCTCTTCGACGGTCTCGGCGAAGGCGCGGATGAGCTCGGTCTCGGCGGCGGTGCGCCAGACCGGGGCCCAGCGGGCGGGCGGCGCGTCGTGGACGGAGTGGACGGCCTGCGCGTGCACGGGGGAGACCGCCTCTCCGGTGGCGAGGATCGGGGCCATCTGCTCGAAGGCGGTGACGTGCGGTCCGACGGGGACGGACCGCCGCCGGGTCGCGGTGGTGGACGCCGGACGCCCGCGCAATGCGCCGGCCGAGCACATGCACGGCTTCCTGTCCCGGGACGGGACGGCGCCGTCCGCGCTGCTGGAAGCGGGCCGGGCTGAGGCCGCCGGGTACGGCGCGGACCTGATCGAGGACCGGGTGGACCGGATCGAGCCGGGTTCGCCTGGGACATGAAGTCGATCCGCACGCCGGCCGAACGCGACCGCACCGACATCGCGTCGTGGTCGCGGTTCGACCGCGGCGGCCACCGGACCGCCCACGACGCCCCCGACCTGCTCGCCGCCGACATCACCCGGTTCTTCACCGGGCTCGCCGAGGGGGCCGCCTGATCCGGGGCCGCCTCCGCCGGACCGGCCCGGCGGAGGCGGCCCGTACGGGTCATCCTCTGACCGGGTGTTCCATGGGTGATGGAATGGATCTTGCCGATCGGCGGGGCGTCACCGCGCCTCCTCCCCCGCCGCGACCCGCGGTCCGAGGCCGCACCGAAGGAGACCGGAGATGGGCACCGACCTGAGCGCCGCGCAGCGCGACCACTGGCGGCGGGTCTACGCCGAGAACCCCGCCATGTACGGCTCCGAGCCCTCGGCCCCGGCCCGGTGGGCGGGCGCGGCGTTCGCCGAGCGCGGGGCCCGCACCGTGCTGGAACTGGGGGCCGGCCACGGCCGCGACACCCTGTGGTTCGCCTCCCGGGGGCTGGCGGTCCAGGCCTGCGACTTCAGCGCCTCCGGGCTGGAGCAGCTCGACGCGGCCGCCGCCGAGCGGGGCCTGTCCGACAGGGTGGAGACCCGCCTGCACGACGTCCGCGACCCGCTGCCCCTGGCCGATGCCAGCGTGGACGGGGTCTTCGCGCACATGCTGCTCTGCATGGCCCTGTCCACCGACCGGATCCGCGCCCTGGTGGGCGAGGTCCGCCGGGTCCTGCGCCCCGGGGGCGCCCTGGTGTACACGGTGCGCCACACCGGCGACGCCCACTACGGCGCGGGCACCGCCCACGGCGACGGCATCTTCGAGCACGGCGGGTTCGCCGTGCACTTCTTCGACCGCGCCCTGGTCGACGACCTCGCCCGGGGGTGGCGTCTGGAGGAGGTGCACCCCTTCACCGAGGGAGAGCTGCCGCGCCGGCTGTGGCGGGTCGTCCAGACCAGGCCCCGGGACTGACGCCGCCGGACCGGCGCCGCGCGCGGCTCAGCGGGCGGGATGCCAGGGGTTCCCCGGCCGGGTCGCCGCCGGGGCCGCGGAGACCCGCAGCCCGTAGGCGGGCCGGCCGTGGCCGGCGACCGGCCCGAGGTAGGTGTGGCCGGTCAGGTGGCACCAGGCGGGCAGGTCCAGGGGCGCCGCCGGGTCGGTGGCGATCAGGTGCACCACCGCGCCCGGCGCCAGATCCGCCAGCCGCCCCCGGAGCCGGAGCAGCAGCCGCACGCAGGCCAGGTCGCCTCCGTCGATCACCAGGGGGTTCTCGGTACCGTGCACGGGCTCTCGGCTCCTTGCTCTCGGACTCTCGGCGGGGCGGCCGCAGCCATCGAACACCGGCGGGCGCTCCGGGGGAACCCCTCCGGTGTCCGTCCGCACCGGCCTCACGGCAGGTAGGGGCTCATCCAGGCGGCGAACCGCTCGCCGTGGCGCCGGTGGGCCTCGTCCAGGACGTCCTGGATGTTCTCCGGCGGGGTGAGATCGAAGTTCTCCCGGAGCCAGGCGCGGTAGTCCTCCCGGGCCTTCCGGATGGCGGCCAGCGCCTCTTCCGTGTCCACGTACTCGTCCTCGTCCAGCTCCTCCTTCCACTCCTCCAGGGTGGGCCCGCGGAAGTAGGGGGCGTCGCCGTGGTCGACGCCGAGCTCGGAGTCCTCGGCCAGGAGCAGCAGTCCGCGCAGGTCGCAGGCTGCGACGCCCTGCCCGCCCTCGTCGCCGAAGATGACCACGGGCAGCGAGGCGAGGTCCTCGCGGTCGTCGCAGCGCCACAGGGCGTAGAACGAGCCGGAGCCGTTGGCCTGCGCGAAGGGGATCAGCCGGGAGAGGAACTCCGGGTCGGACGGCCCGCCGGCCCGCAGGCCGGAGTCGTCGCCGTACTCCCTCATCATCTCGAAGCCGTCGGCGATCCGGAAGTTCCCCAGGCTCTCCTCCAGCTCCTTGAGCAGGTTCAGTTCTCGAACGGGCGAATAGGGGGCCATGCCGCCTCCTCCGGTCGGTTCCGTCTCGGGTCCGCGCACGGTACCGGTCGGCGGTGACGGCCGGGCTCAGCCGGCGGATCCGGCCCGCTCCCGGCGGCGGAGGTCCCAGGGGTCGTGGGCGCAGACCACGTCCACCCGGTCGCCGTGCTCGCGGCGGAGCGCCCGCAGCGCCTCCCGGGTGGCCGACCGCGCCTCCCCGTCCACCTGGGAGTCCAGCTGCACCAGGTCCATCAGCGGGTGGCCGTGCGGGGCGTCCGGGTCGAGTTCGCGGTGGTAGTAGTAGGCGTCCCCGGCGTGCAGCAGCCAGCGGCCGCCGTCGCGCACCGCCACCCCGGCGTGCCCGGCGGTGTGCCCGGGGAGCGGGACGAGCAGCACGTCCGGCGGCAGCCCGTCCAGCTCCCGGGCGCCGGGCAGGCCGAACCAGTCCTCGCCGCCGCCGGCGCCGTAGGTGGTCCAGCGCGGGCCGTGCGCCCAGTGCCCCGGCCGGTACCTGCGGCTCGGCGCCTCGGCCCGGGCGGCCCGCAGCTCCTCGGCCATGACGTGCACCGCGGCGTGCGGGAAGTCGGGCAGGCCGCCCGCGTGGTCCAGGTCCAGGTGGGTGAGGACGATGTGCCGGACGTCGGCGGGGTCGTGGCCGAGTGCGGCGACCCGCCGCACCGCCGTCTCCTCCGGGTCGAGCACCGGGCGGGTGAACTCCACCCATTCCCGGCCCAGCGAGCCGTCCGGGTCCCGGACGTCGTTCAGGCCCAGGCCGGTCTCGACCAGGACCAGCCCGGAGGCGTCGGTCTCCAGCAGCAGGGTGTGGCAGACCGCGCGGGCCGGTCCGGGGCCCTCGTAGGTCGGGTCGATGGTGAGCATGGAGCCGGTGCTGAAGTGGTGGATCCGCATGCGCCTACACTGCGACTTGAAGCGCGGTTCAAGTCAACTTCGGCGGCGGAGGACGGCATGGCGGAGGCGGGCCCCGGCGGGCTGCTGGACATCGGCGAGGTGGCGCGGGAGAGCGGGCTGGCCCCCTCGGCGCTGCGGTTCTACGAGAAGAAGGGGCTGATCGCCGCCGCGGCCCGGAACGGCCTGCGCCGCGCCTACGACCCGGGCGTGCTGCACCGGCTCGGGCTCATCACCTGCGCGCGCAGCGCCGGCTTCAGCATCGCCGAGGTCGCCGCGCTCCTCTCCGCGGGGCCCGGCGACGAGGGGCTGCGCGAGCGGATGGCCGCCAAGGCCGAGGAGGTGGACGAGGCGATCGGCCGCCTCACCCGGCTCCGGGACAGCTTGCGGCACGCCGCCGGCTGCGGCCACGACCCGCTGGTCGAATGCCCGGAGTTCAAACGGGCCGTGGGCCGCGTCCCCGACCCGGACGCGGAGCCGTGCACCTCGGCGGCGGGCGCGGGCCCGGTGCCCTGATCGGCGTCCGCCGCGGCCGGCCTCCCCGGCGCCCCGCTCCGGGAGCGGGCCGTGGCGCGGATGCCGGCGGCGCCGACGGAGACCGCGTGCACTCGGCCGGCCGGGTCGGCGCTGACCGCGGCGGCCTGGAGCGGCGGCGGCTGGCCCGCCGTCTGCGCCCTGGGCGCGGCCCTGTCCGCGACCGGCCTGCTGCTGTGGCTGCTGGAGCGCCGCTCGGTGGCGGCCCCGCCCCGAAACGGCGCCTCCGGGGCCCTCGCACGGCAGGGGCCGCTTCCCTAGCCTTGTCCGAACGGGCGGACGGAACCGATTCGAAGGATCCCTCATGGCGGCGGAGCACGGCCCCGACCGGTGGCTGACCGACTACACCCTGCTGGCACTGCGCACCGGCCGGTGCGCCCGGGAGGCCGGCGCGACGGCCCTGGTCGACCGGTACGGGGTGGACGACCTGGCCGAGCAGGTCGAGGCCGAAGAGGCCCCGCGGGCCGGGCGGCTCGCCGAGGACGCGGCCGGGCTGGCCGAGCGGCTCCCCTCCCAGGGGTTCGACGCGCACCGCTCGGCGTTCCTCGGCGACCAGCTCGCGGCGGTGCAAGCGATGGCCGAGCAGCTGGACGGCGCCGGACGGCCGCTGCGCGAACTGGTCCGGCACTGCGTCGGGGTGGAGGGGGCGCCCGTCCCCGAGTCCGAGTTCGAGGCCGCGCACGACCTGCTCGACCGGGCGCTGCCGGGCGGGGCCGGCCCGCTCGCGCGGCGGCTGGACGAGTGGCGGACCGCCCACCTGCTGGACGACCCGGCGGCCCTCCCCGGCCTGATCGAGCGGGCCGCGGCCGAGACGCGCCGGCGCACCGCCGCCCTCATCGGCCTCCCGGAGGAGGAGACGGAGGTGCGGATCGTCTCCGGCGCGGCCTTCCACGGGGCCGGCTCCTACCAGGGCGGCGGGCGCTCCGTGCTCTACGTCAACTCCGACGTCCCGCTCAACCTGGCCGACCTGTTCCACCTGGTCTCGCACGAGGGCCACCCGGGCCACATCGCCGAGGGCGCGCTGAAAGAGGTCCACTTGGTCGACGGGGAGGGGTACGCCGAGCAGCGGGTCCGGTTCATGCCCTCGCCCCAGTTCACCGTCAGCGAGGGGATCGGCCTGCACGCCCAGTCCATCGCCTTCCCCGGCGACGAGGCCCAGCGCTGGCTGCGCGACAACGTTCTGGCCGAGCGCGGCATCACCGCGGACGGCGGGGACTTCGCCGCGATCCACGGGGCCCGGAACCGGCTCTGGGGCGCCTGGGCCAACGCCTCCCTCCTCATCGACGAGGGGCGCCCGGAGGACGAGGCCCTGGCCTACCTGGCCCGCTGGGCGCTGCTCTCCGAAGCCGAGCTCGACGCGGCCCGGGCGGTCTTCTCCGGGCCGGGCGGCGGACCGTACATCTTCGCCTACCACCACGGCCACCGCCTGCTGGCGGAGTGGCTCGACGCCCCGGACCGCCCGACCCGCGTCCGTCGGCTGCTCACCGAGCAGCTCCGCATCACCGACCTGGCCCCGGACACGGAGGAGGGCACCGGATAAGGCCGTTCCGGGCGGCCCCGCCGACCAGGGGACCATGCCCCGCATGCCGGGTTCGCAGCGAAGGCCGGGAGGGGGCCGGCCGGTCGGTCGGTCGAGCGCGGCGCCTCGCGGAGCGAAGGTCAAGACGAGCGGCGACGGCAGCGGTAGGAGCGGGGCGAGGGTGGTCGCCCGGGCGCGCGCCCCACGGGGCCGGGGTTCAAGCGGGCAGCGACGGCGGGAAGGGGGACCGGCCGGTCGGTCCGGCGCGGCGCCCCACGGAGCGAAGGTCAAGACGAGCGGCGAGGGCGGGAGGGGGCCGGGCGCCGCGTTCACCGGCCCGGCCCGCACCCACCAGGGAGCCTTATCCCCATATGCCCGGTTCGCGGCGAGGGTCGGGCGGGAGCGGGGGCGCCCTGCGCACTGCGAGAGCACCCCGATTGCATCTACCAGCGAGTAGCAAGCCCCCAGACCCCCACCACCCCCTCGCCGATCACCCAGAGTGGCCAAGGCGGGCCCTCCCCGCAGGGCAAATACGACATCTCGCCCCCGCGCCGCCCCTGCCCGGGTTCCGGCCCCCTGCCTCCCGGCCTTCCGGGCCGCTCGAACCCCCGAACACCGGCCCGAACGGCCCCAATCGGGCCGCCAAGGGGCCGATCCGGGCCGGGATGCGCGCCCGGGAATCACCGGGGTGCTCTCGCGATGCGCAGGGCACCCCACCCCACCATCGCCCTACGTATTCACCCAGGTCAAAGAGGGGCAGCGGTTTCAGAGGCGGCCGGCCCCGCCGCCCGGGCGACGCGGGAACGGCGAACCCGCCACCTGCCCCCCCCCCTGCCGCCCCACCCCGCTCTGCCGCACCCGACCGACCAGCCGGTCCCCACCGCCGCCCTCGCTGCCAGCCTGAACCCCCGCCCCGCGAGACGCCGCACCCGGCTGAGGCGCCCGGCCCCGCCCCTGCCTCCGCCGTCGCCGCCGGTCTGAACCCCGGCCCCGTGGGGCGCCGCGCCCGACCGACCGGCCGGTCCCCTCCCTGCCGTCGCTGCCGGTCTGGACCTCCGCTCCGTGGGGCGCCGCGCCCGGGCGACCACCTGCACCCCGCCCCTACCGGCGCCGCCGCCCGTCTTGACCTTCGCTCCGCGGGGCGCCGCGCCCGACCGACCGGCCGGCACGCCCTCCCGCCGTCGCTGCCCGCTTGAACCTGCACCCGGTGGGGCTCGACTCCCGGGTGACCACCTGCACCCCGCCCCTACCGCTGAGGCGGGCTGGCCGGGGCGGACCGAGTGAGTCGGATCGGAAGGTAGACCGATCTGGCCGTTCGACGTGGTCTGGCGATGCGGCGCTCCCGAGGGAGGCCCCCACGTTGGGTGGCGGGTCAGGACCGCCAGGTTCGCACCACGTGCAGCACGACCGCGATCACGGCGAGGATCCCCCACGCCATTCCCTCGGGGGTGGACTCGGCCATCCAGGCGGCGGCGATGATACCGACCGCGCCCCATCCGGCGACCTTGCGCGTCCGCTCGAAGCGCGTGGCGGAGTCGGGCCGCCCATGCTCCCCCTCGCGCTTCGGTGCGGTCTCCGATTCCATGCGCGTGGCCAGCGAGTCGGTGATCTCGGTGTCGAACTCCGGGCCGAGTTCGCGTGCGGTGGAGATCGCGGCGGCGATCTCGGTGCGCAGGTCGGTGGTGCGGGTGGAGGGGGTGGTGCCCATGGCGCCTCTCCTTCAACGGTGTCACAAGCCGTGGCCACCCGAGGGCGGGGAGTCCTCAGAGTAGACGTGATTCTTCCGAATGCCCGGCAACAGGACAAGTACGCAGCGGGTTCACCCGACCGCGACCAGGTCAGCGCTCCGGCTCACCGAAGAACACCGGCATCGCCCCTTTCCGGCTTGCCTTGTCGGCCCCCGGTCGGCCCCGCCGGAGAGGCCGCCGCGCCTCCTCGCGGTCAGGCGGAGGCGCCGTTCACGGTGCGCAGCGCCTCTTCCAGGGCGGACTGGTCGGCGCCGGAGAGCATCCGGGCGGCGTGCACCATGTGCAGGGCGGTGGCCAGCCGCTCCCGGTCCTCTTCGGTGCCGAGGTCGCCGAGGAGGGCGGGGAGGATCAGGGCCAGGGCGCGCAGTCCGCCGCCCCCGCCGCTCCCTCCATCCCCGCCGCACTCGCCGCGCCCGCCCAGCCGGGCGGCCAGCGACTCCAGTTCGGGCGCCCAGGGGCGCGCCGGGACCGCGCCGGTGGAGCGCAGCCCGTCGGCGACGGCGTACCGGAGCCAGTCGGCGTACTGCCCCGGGGGCGCCTCCGGGAGCCGGGCGGCGGCCCGCTCGTAGTGCTCCCGGGCAGGCCCCGGCCGGCCCAGGTCGCGGTGGGCCTTGGCGATGTTGAGGTGCAGCGAGGGGTAGAACCCGGCGACCCGCTCGCCGCCGACCAGGTCCGCGCGGCGCAGGCACTCCCGGTTCCAGTGCAGCGCCTCCTCCGGCGTCGCCTGCTGCCGGGCCAGGTAGTGCGCGGCGATGCACGCCCCGTAGTCGTCGGCGGCGGCCTCCCAGGCGCGGTGGAACAGGTCGCGCGCGTCGTCCGGGCGGCCTTCGGCCTCGGCCCGCATGCCCTGGGCGCACAGCCGCACGACGGCGTCGTCGGTGTCGTCGGGGTTCATTGGACTCTCTTCCTCTGCTCTTCTTCTCGTGTTCCGCCGGCCCGCGGGCCGGGCGGTCATCCCTGCCGGACCGGCATGACCAGGGTGGTGAAGCTGCCCTGGTCGGCGGAGCGGACCAGCACCGGGGCGTCCGGTCCGGAGACCTCCAGCAGCACGTCGGGACCGACCGCGGAGTCGACCGCGGGCAGCAGCGTCCGCACCTCGAAGGCGATGACCAGCGGCGGGCCGGTGCAGACGGCGGGGAGCTCCGCCGCCTCGCGGCCCGGGGCGGCCAGGGTGAGCCGGTCGCCGTCGGTGCGCAGGACGACGCGCAGGACGACCGGGTCGGCCGCCCCCGGTTCGGCGAGCGCGGTGCGCAGCGCCGACCGGTCCGCGATGATCCGGTGCCGGGCGGCGGGCAGGCCGTCCAGGACCGGCCGGTAGTCGGGGAACTCCTCCTCGGAGGCGGGCAGCGGGAGCGACCGGTCTCCGCCGAGCAGCCGCGCACCCCGGCCGTCCGCCTCGATGCGCACCTCCGGCAGGCGCACCGCCCAGGCCGCGGCGGCGGTCAGCTCCCCGGTGCCGACCAGCAGCCGGCGGCGGGGGCCGTCCAGGGAGAGGGGGCGCAGCGTGCGCACCGCCAGCCGGTAGCGGTCGGTGGCGGCCAGCCGCACCTCCTGGCCGTCCAGTTCGATCAGCACCCGGCCGAGCGCCGGGAACTCCTCCCGGTCCGGGCCGGAGGCGGCGGAGGGCGCCACCTGGCGCACCGCGCCGGCCAGCTCGGCCCCGCCGACCACCGCCCTGGTCGCGGCGGTGCCCTCCAGGCCCTCCAGGCCGCACAGGATCTCCCCGACCGCGGCCCGGGCGGCCTCGGCGGTGTCCAGGGCCCGTGCCGCGTGCGCCTCCAGGACCGCGCGGGCCTCCTCCCGCGGGCCGTCGAGCACCGCCGACGCGCCGGTGAGCGGCATCCCGGCCTCGCGCAGCCGGCGCAGCAGCACCGCGCGCGGCTCCTGCTCGGCGGAGTAGTACCGGTAGCCGGTCCCGGCGTCCACCCGGGCCGGGTGCAGCATCCCGCAGTCGTCGTAGAAGCGCAGCGCGCTGGGGGCCAGCCCGACCCTGCGGGCGAAGGCCCCGATGCTCATCAGCGGCTCGGCGCCGCCCGTCTCGTCCATGCCGCCGATTGTCGGCCTTCGAGCGGCTCGAAGGTCAAAACGGGGCGCGGCGCCTCCGGCCCCGAGTTGCGGCCGAGCGGCGGCCGAGAAAGTTTACCTGGTAAACTGTGGGGGTCATGGCGATTCGAACCGAACGACATGACGACTCCATCGACCCCGCGCCGCTCGGCGACGACCCCGCCGCGCTCATCGGCGCCGCCGTCGCACTCTTCAACGCCCGGGACACCGCCGGGCTGAACCGGCTCTACCACCCCGATGCGGTCATGGTCCCCGCCCCGGGGACGCCGATGACCGGGGAGCGGCGCACCGCGGCCCTGGCCCACCTGGTCTCGCTGGGCCTGCGCATGCGCGCCGAGGTCCGCCAGGCCTACCGGGGCGGCGACACCGCGCTGCTCCTGGTCGAGTGGTCGCTCCGCGGCACCGGCCCCGGCGGCGCCCCCATGGACCTCTCCGGCACCGCCACCGACGTGGTCCGCCGCGGCCCCGACGGCCGCTGGCGCTACGCGGTGGACAACCCCTTCGGCACCGATTCCCCGCCCGCGCCCTGACCTGTGCCGGGGCCCGCCTTCCCGAGGCGGGCCCCGGCCTTCTCCGCGGCCCGCTCCGGGCCGGTCCGGCGCGGGGCCCCGGTCAGGAGCCGACCGGTTCCTCCTCCCTTTCCTCCTCCCCGCCGCCGGCCGGAGGCGCGGGCGTGCCGGTGGGCGGTACGCGCCGGAGCAGGGTCACCGCGAGGACCGCGGCGAGGGCGGCCAGGAGGGCCGCTCCCCCGGCGGCGGTGTTGAGGCCCGCGGTGAAGGCGGCGCCGGCCTGGTCGGTCAGCGCCGAGGCCTGGTCCGCGGGCAGGCCCTCGGCGGCGTCCAGGGCGCCCGGCAGGGTGTCGCCCGCCGCCCCGGGCGCGCCGTCCGGCATCTGAGCCCGGTAGACGGCCGTTCCGATACTGCCGAGCACGGCGATGCCGAGGGAGACGCCGAGGTCGCTGGCGGTGGTGTTGACCGCGGAGGCGGCACCGGCCTTCTCCGGCGGGGCGGAGCCGATCACCAGGTCGGTGGTGAGCGCCATGCTCGGCGCGACCCCGGGGTAGAGCAGGTAGAAGCCGACGATCAGCAGGAGCAGGCCGCCCGCCTCCACCTGGGTCAGGACCAGGTACCCGGAGACCGACAGGAGCGCGCCGCCGGCCACCGCGTAGGCCGGGCGGACCCGGCGGGCGATCCTGGGCGAGAGCGTCGAGACCGCCACCAGCGCGAGCGCGGCCGGCAGGATCCACAGCCCGGACTCCAGCGGCGACAGCCCGGCCACCAGCTGCAGGTACTGGGTGAAGAGCAGGTAGACGCCGCCGAGGGCGATCGAGGAGGAGAGGAAGACGCCGAGCGCCCCGCTGAACGTGCGGTCGGCGAACAGCCGCACATCGAGGAGGGGCATCGCGAGCCTGAGCTGGCGGCGGACGAAGACCACGGACAGCAGCAGCCCCACTCCCGCGGTGCCGAACGCGACGGCGGTCGGCCCGTGCTTGGCGAACTCCTTGATGCCGTAGACGATCGGCAGCAGCGAGGCCATCGACAGCAGCACGCTCGGGACGTCCGGCGCGCCGGCGCCGGGCGCCCGGTACTCGGGGACCAGTACCGGGGCCGCGATCAGCACCAGCGCCATGACCGGCACGCCGATCAGCAGCGCCGCCCCCCACCAGAACGACTCCAGCAGCAGGCCGCCGACCAGCGGACCGATCGCGACACCGACCGAGACCGAGGCGGCCCACATCCCGATGGCGGTGCCCCGCTGGCGGCCGTCCTGGAACATGTTGCTGATCAGCGACAGGGTGGAGGGCATCACTCCGGCCGCTCCGACGCCCATCGCGGCCCGGGCCGCGATCAGCAGCCCCGCGTCCGGGGCGAAGGCGGCCGCGGCGGAGGCCGCCCCGAACACGGCCGCGCCGAAGAGCAGGACCCTGCGCCGGCCGATCCGGTCGCCGAGGGTCCCCATCGCGACCAGCAGCCCGGCCATGACGAGGCCGTAGACGTCGTTGATCCACAGCAGCTGCCCGCTGCCGGGTTTCAGGTCGGCGGCGATCTGCGGGGTGGCCAGGAAGAGCACCGTCATGGCCAGGAACAGCAGGATGGTCGGCAGCAGCAGTACGGCCAGGCCGAGCCACTCTTTCGCCCCGGCGCGCGGGGCGGGGACAGGGGATGACATCGTTCTCGCTCCAGGGGGTCGGTGCTTCAGCGGCCGCCGCGCGCACCGTCGGAGACGGTGCCGGCGTAGTACTCGGCGATGTCGTCGCTGGTGGTCAGCCAGACGTCGGGCTGCGCGGCGAGGTGGGCCAGGGCCCGGTCCAGGTACTTCGCGCGGAACGCCTGGCCGATGGCGAACGGGTGCAGCGCCAGGGCCAGCACCCGCCCTCCGCCGTTCCGGGCGTCGGCGCTCAGCTGCTCGTACTGGTCCACGACGATCTGCAGGAACTCCGGGCCGGTGGTGCCCTTGCCGAACAGGCCCAGATCGTTGAGCTCGACCGTGTAGGGGACGCTGAGCATCCCGGGCACGTTCAGGGGGTAGGGCCGGTCGTCGTTGGTCCAGTCCAGGACGTAGTCCAGGCCGAGCTCGGCCAGGAGCTCCGGGGTGTGGAAGGTCTCGGTCAGCCCCGGCCCCATCCAGCCGCGCGGCCGGCGCCCGGTCGCGCCGGCGATGGTGTCGACGATGTCGGTGAGGACGGCGCGCTCCTCGTCCCGGTCCATGCCGGTGTGCAGGACCGAGTTGGTCCGCCCGTGCGCGAGCCAGGCCCAGTCCCGCTCCAGGCCGGCCTTGACGATCTGCGGGTAGTGGCGGGCGGCGTCGGAGTTGATCAGCCCGCTCGCCCGGAGCCCGTTCCGGTCCAGGATCTCGATGATGCGCCAGATGCCGACCCGGACGCCGTAGTCGCGCCACCCGTGGTTGAGCGCGTCGGGCACCAGGTCCGCGGTTCCGGGCCAGATGCTGGTGGAGGGGCGGCCGACCAGGAAGTGCTCGATGTTCAGGCCGACGTAGACGGCGACCTTCGCGCCGCCGGGCCAGTCGAAGGCGGGGCGCTCGGTGATCGGGCTGTAGTCGAAGGGGACGTTGCCGGTTGTCATGGCGATCATGCTGGCCGCCGGGGCGGGCCGTAGCGAGACCGATCTGCTCTACCATCGGTGAGCACGGCTCACCGGTCGGGAGGGGTGCTCGGAGGGGAATGGAACGTCACGAGATCGAGGCCTTCCTGGCCGTGGCCGAGGAGCTGCACTTCCGGCGCGCCACCGAGCGGCTCGGGCTGGCCCAGGGGCGGGTCAGCCAGATCATCGGGCGGCTCGAGCGCCGGCTCGGTGTGGCGCTGTTCACCCGCACCAGCCGCCGGGTCTCCCTGACCCCCGCCGGGAAGCGGCTGCGCGACGCCCTGGAGCCGGCCTACCGGCAGATCCAGGCGGCGGTCGAGGAGGCCGCCGCGACCGGCAGGGGCGTCGCCGGGACGCTGCGCGTCGGCTTCTCCTCCCAGTGGGCGAGCGACATGGTCCTCAAGGCCGCCGAGGCGTTCCGCGCCTCCCACCCGGCCTGCGCGGTCGAGGTCCAGGAGGTGCAGCTCTCCGACACGTTCGGCCCGCTGCGCGCCGGAGAGCTGGACCTGCAGCTCACCGAGTTCCCGGTCGAGGAACCGGACCTGGTCGCCGGGCCGGTGGTCTTCTCCGAGGCGCGGGCCCTCCTGGTGCCCGCGCGGCACCCGCTCGCCCGGCTCGAATCGGTCTGCCTGGAGGACCTGGCCCGCGTCCCGCTGGTCACCGTCTCAGGGGAGAGCCCGCGGTACTGGCACGACGGCCTCTATCCCCGCCTGACCCCGCGGGGGCGGCCGATCCGGCGCGGCGCCACCGCCCGGTACTGGGCGGAGGTGCTGTCGCTCGTCGCGTCCGGCCAGGGCGCCTCCCCGGCGGCGCTGCGCGCCGCCGATTACCACGCCCGGCCCGGTGTCGCCTTCGTCCCGTTCCGCGACGCCCCGCCCCTGGAGTACGGCCTGATCTGGCGGCGCGACGGCCGCACGGCGCGGGTGCGCGCCTTCACCGAGGCCCTCTGCCGGATCGCCTTCAGGGGCCGGAGTCAGCCCAGAACCGCGGCCAGCCGCTCGCCGAGGCCCTGCTCGGGGGTGTCCCAGGAGGTGGGCTCGAAGGGGTCGCCGACCGCCAGGACCCCGGGGCGGACCACGGAGAACTTGGCGCCGAAGGAGACGCCGCCGTCGTCGGCGCGGCGGTAGCCGGCCAGGGTGCGCAGCGGCTCCGGCCCGGCCTTCTCCCCCGCCTCCTGGTCGACCGTGGTGACCGCGCAGCGGATGCAGACCTTGGCGTAGCCGAGCTCGGCGGTGCCGGCCCGGGCGGTGCGCACCCGGTCCTCGGTGTGCGGGTCGGGCCAGCCGGAGACGACGATGTTCGGGCGGAACCGGTTCATCGGCAGCGCCTCGCCGCCGGCCGCGCAGATCCGCTCGTTGAGCAGGTCCAGTGAGGCGAGCGAGAGCACCAGCAGTGCGGTGCTGTCCGCGTAGCCGCTGGTGCCCGGGGTCAGCCCGGACACCCGGCGGTCGTGGTCCGGCGGTACCCGGACCAGGCGGGAGCGGGCGCCCAGCACCTCGGAGAGCCACTCCGCGGCCGCGTCGCCCTGGTCCAGCCCGGTGAAGCCCTTCTTGTGCAGCAGCACCCCGGTGCGCGGGCCCTCCGGGTCGGCCTTGAGGTCCAGTGGTTCGACCCCGGGGGCGTTCAGGACCAGGCGGGCGCCGCCGTCGGCGGCCTCCGGGCGGATCCGCGCCATCCGCGGGTCCTTGCGCTGGCTGCGGAACACGCCCTCCTCGTCGACCACCATGAAGGTGCGGTCGTGCTCCAGCCCCGCGGGGGTCAGGGCGGTGCTGCGCACCGGCGTTCCGGCGCATCCTTTGACGGGGTAGGTGACGAGTTCCGCGATACGGGCCATGGCCGCGAGCGTATCGCTCCGGGCGGGTTCAGGGCGCCTCCACCCCGGCGATCAGGTAGCGGGCGACGGAGGCGTCCAGGATCGCGGCGGACTGGTCGTCGGGCGGCCCGGAGCCGCGGAACCGGTCCAGTGCGGCCGCGGTCTCCCACCGCTCGTAGACGTCGATCCGCCCGGGGTCCAGCAGGTCCGCGGAGAGCGCGAAGTCCAGGCACCCTTCGGCGGCCCGCGCCTGCCGCACCACCTCGGCGCACCCGCGCAGGTAGGCGTCGCGCTCCTCCGGGGCGACGCGGATGCTTCCGGCGATGATCAGCATGGTCCCCCTCCCGCGTCCCTCGGCCGGGACGGCCGCGCGGAGCCCGCCGTCCGACGGTGTCCTCCCGGTAGAGCAGAACGCTACACCGCGAACCCGGCGGACGGCGGAAGGCGCCGCGGTGCCCGGCCCGAGGCGTCCGCCGTCAGGCCGGGCACCGTACCGGGCGGGGGCGGCCGATGCCGCCGCCCCCCGGGGGGTCACCCTTCGGAGCGGTCCGCTCCGGTGAATCCGTACCGGAGCACGCCCTCGGGGGCGGCGGCGAGCCGGTGGAAGCCGGCCTTCTCCAGCACCCGCACCGAGGCCGGGTTGGACGGTTCCACCTCGGCGGTCACGGTGCGGACGCCGGGGGCGGTGAGGGCGAACCCGGCCAGCGCGCGAGCGGCCTCAGAGGCGTAGCCGCGGCCGCGCCGGGAGGGCACGATCCCGTATCCGATCTCCAGGGCGCCCTCGGCGGGCGGCCAGAACAGGCCGATCGAGCCCACCGCGAGGCCGCTCTCCCGCTCGACGACCAGGCGGTGGCCGTGCTCGCCGAGCCAGGCGGGGCGCTCCCCGATCAGGCCCGCGATGACGCGGTCGCCTTCGGCGGGGAAGTCGTCCGCCCAGAGGTCCGCCCTGGGGCCGGAGAGGACCGCGCCGACGTCGGCCCCGGTCCAGGGGCGGAGGGCGAGGCGGTCGGTGACCAGGTCGGTCCGGGAGGGTGCGGGCGGGGAAGAAGAGTGGGACATGTGGTTCTCCAGGTCGTCGAAGCGACCGGACCGCACTCGTTCAGGCGGTCCGGGCAAGGGCATGCCGATGAAGGCCTGCGGCGGCCATATTCATCGACCTCCCCGTCCCGGAGTCGCGCGTCCCTCGCGCCGGGGCGAGCCTACACCCTGCCCCCGAGGGGCGAAGCAGGCCTCCGCCCGCCGGCCGCGCGGCCGCGGGGCCCGCCTTTCCCCGGGCGGCGGGGTGTGGCATGCTGGGTTTTGGGCGAACGCCCAAGGTGGTCGACCAGGGCGGTCGACCAAGATCGAGTGGAACCGGAGGAACGGTGGCGACGGCGGCGGAGCGGGGCAGGCAGGTGCGGGCGCGGCTGGTCGAGGCGGCGGCCGGGCTGATCGGCGAGCGCGGGTGGGCCGGGGTGAGCACCCGGACGGTGGCCGAGCGGGCCGGGGTCGCCCCGGGCCTGGTGCACTACCACTACTCCTCGGTGCAGGCGCTGCTCGGCGAGGCCGCGCTCCAGGTCGTCGGGGAGGTCGCCGCGGCGGCCGCCGACGAACTCGGCCCCGGTGTCGGCCTGGAGGAGGGGATCGACCGGCTGCTGGGCACCCTGGACGCCTTCCCCGGCGACGACCCCACCAGCCGCCTGTTCACCGAGGCCTACCTGGCCGCCGGGCGCGACGCGGAGCTGCGCGAAGGCGTCGCCCGGCTCCTGGAGGGGTTCCGCGCCGCGGTCGCCGAGTGGCTGCGCGGCTGCGGGATCGCCGACCCCGAGGCCACCGCGGCGGTGGTCACCGCCGCCGTCGACGGGATGATGCTGCACCGCCCGCTGGACCCCGGGCTCACCTCCGCCGCGGTCGCCCCCGCGCTGAAGCGGATGCTGGGCGCGGCGCAGTGACCGCCCCCGGACCGGCCACCGGACACGACGAGGAGAGGAGCGGCCGATGAAGGCCGTCATCATCGGGGCGGGCATCGCCGGACTGGCGCTCGCCCAGCGACTGGACGCACACGGCTGGCAGGTCACCGTGGTGGAGCGCGCCCCCGGGCCGCGCCCGCAGGGCTACATGATCGACTTCTTCGGCCCCGGATACGACGCCGCCGAGCTGATGGGCGTGCTGCCGCGGATCCAGGAGCTGGGGCACCGGGTCGACGAAGCGATCTACGTCGACGAGAAGGGCCGCCGCCGCGCCTCGGTGGACTTCAGCGCCTTCTCCGCCTCCATCAGTGGCGGACTGGTCTCCATCATGCGCCCCGACCTGGAGCGCGCACTGCGCGAATCGCTCCCCGAGCGGGTGGAGATCCGCTACGGGACCGGGCCGCGGCGGATCACCGAGGAGGCCGGCGGGGTCCGGGTCGAGCTCTCCGACGGCACCGCGCTGGAGGCGGACCTGCTGGCCGGCGCGGACGGCGTCCACTCGGCCGTGCGCCGCCTCGTCTTCGGCGAGGAGCAGGCCTACCTCCGCTACCTCGGCTTCCACACCGCCGCCTACGTCTTCACCGACGCCCGGGTGCACGCGCTGGCCGCCGGCCGCTTCCACCTCACCGACACCATCGGCGCCCAGGTGGGCCTCTACGCCCTGGACGGCGACCGCGCCGCGGTCTTCACCGTGCACCGCACCCCCGACCCCGCACTGCCCGAGGACCCGCGGGCCGAGCTCCGCCGCGTCTACGCCCGGCTCGGCTGGGTGGTCCCGCGCGCCCTGGAGCTGTGCCCGCCGCCGGAGGAGGTCTACTACGACCAGGTCGCCCAGATCGAGATGGACCGGTGGAGCAGGGGCCGCACCGTGCTGGTCGGCGACGCCTGCTACGCGGTCTCGCTCCTCGCCGGCCAGGGCGCCTCGCTCGGCATCGGCGGGGCCTTCGTGCTCGGCGAGGAGCTGGCCCGCGCCGGCACGGTCGAGGAGGGGCTGCGCCGCTACGAGGAGCGGTGGCGGCCGGTGGCCGAGGAGCGCCAGCGCGCCGCCCGGGTCGGCACCCGCTGGTTCCTCCCCGACGGTCGGACGCGGCTGTGGGTGCGCCGCCAGGCGCTGCGGGCGGCCGGCTTCGTGCCGGGGCTCGGGAACTTCATCGCCGGTTCGCTGACCGGGAAGCCCAGCCGGGTCGTCAAGGACGTCGCCTTGGAGGAGGCGGCCCGGCCCCGCTGATCCGGCGCCCTTGCCCGGACGGGTTTTGAGGGTTTCACCGGACCGTCCCCTCTCTTTCCTGCGCTTCTCCGCGCAAAGGTTCAACCGCTGCTTCAACGGTACGGTCGAAGGGGCAGGCGTTCCGAAGGAAAGGGAGGAGAAACATGGCGGAGGTCGCCGTCAGCGGCGGAAGAGCGGACCGGGCGGCGCCGGCGGGGGTGATCCGGGTCCTCGGCGCCCGCGAGCACAACCTCGCCGGGGTCGACGTGGACGTCCCCAAGGGGCTGCTCACCGTGGTGACCGGGGTGTCCGGATCGGGAAAGTCCTCCCTGGTCTTCGACACCCTGCACAAGGAGGGGCAGCGGCAGTACCTGGAATCGATGGGCATGGTCACCGGCTTCGTGAGCAAGCCCGCGGTGGAGGCGATCATCGGCCTGTCCCCCTCCATCAGCGTCGACCAGCACCTGACCAACCGCAGCCCCCGGTCGACCGTGGGCACCGTCACCGAGGTCCTCACCTACCTGCGGCTGCTGTGGGCGCGCGCCGGGCACCGGCCCTGCCCGGCGTGCGGCGGCGACGTCCCGCCCTCGCACGAGGTCGGCGAGGCGGTGCCGGACGCGGAGGGCCCGGAGGCCGGCGCGCCGGAGGACGCCGCCGAGGACGAGCCGCCGGTGCCCTGCCCGCACTGCGGCGCCGTGCTGCCCGGTCTGGCCATGGGGAGCTTCTCCTTCAACAAGCCCGCCGGGGCCTGCCCCGGCTGCACCGGGCTGGGCACCGTCATCCGCGCCGACACCGCCCGCCTGGTCGACGAGGCCCGCCCGGTCGCCGACGGCGGCGTGCCCGGCTGGCACCCCCGGCTCGCCGAGCGGAACATCGGGATCCTGCGCGCCGCCGCCCGGCACTACGGCTTCGCCTTCGACCCCGGCCTCCCGGTCGGCGAGCTCGGCGAGGCCGGGCGCACCCTGCTCCTGCACGGGGTGGACTCCCCCGAGTTCCGGCGGCTGTTCCCCGGGACAGAACCGCCCGCCCGGGTCTCCGACGGCCGGTTCGAGGGCGTCGCCGCCAACGTGCTGCGCCGCTACGCCGAGCGCATCGAGGACACCGCCTACCGGGAGAAGACCGAGCGGCTGCTGGTCAAGGAGGGCTGCCCGGACTGCCGCGGCGAGCGGCTGCGCCCGGAGAGCCGGCAGGTGACCGTCGCCGGGACCACCATCATCGAGGCCCAGCGCCTCCCGCTGAGCGGCCTGGCCGAGTGGATCGGCGCGCTGCCCGGCCGGCTGGGCGCCGAGGAGCGGGCGGTCGCCGAACCGGTCGTCGCCGACCTCGCCGAGCGGCTGCACCGGCTGGCCGCGGTCGGGGTGGGCTACCTGACCCTGGACCAGGCCGCCCCCAGCCTGTCCGCGGGCGAGGCCCAGCGGCTGCGGCTGGCCGCGCTGCTCGGCTCCGGGCTCACCGGGGTGCTCTACGTGCTCGACGAGCCGACGCTGGGCCTGCACCCCGCCGACACCGAGCGGCTCATCGGGGTGCTGCACCGGCTGCGCGACCTCGGCAACACGGTGCTGGTCATCGAGCACGACCCGGCGGTGCTGCGCGCCGCCGACCACGTCATCGACGTCGGCCCCGGTGCGGGCCGGGACGGCGGGCGGATCGTCGCCCAGGGCACCCCCGCCGAGGTGGCCGCGGTCCCCGAGTCGGTCACCGGCCGCCACCTCGGCGGGACCGTGCCGCCGCCGGCGCGGGCCGGGCGCCGGCCCGGCCGCGCGGAGCTGGTGGTGCGCGGGGCCCGGGCGCACAACCTGGCCGGCGTCACCGCGCGGTTCCCGCTGGGCCTGCTGGTCGCGGTCTCCGGGCCGTCCGGGTCCGGGAAGTCCTCGCTGCTGCTGGACGTCCTCGCGCCGGCCGCGCGGCGCCGGTTCGCCGGGGCGTCGGAGGCGGTCGGCGAGCACGACGGCATCGACGGCTGGGAGCACCTGGACAAGGTCGTCGCCATCGACCAGCAGGCGATCGGGCGGGTGCCGCGGTCCAACGCCGCCACCTACACCGACGCGTTCACCCCGATCCGCGAGGCGTTCGCCGCCACCCCCGGCGCCCGCGAGCGCGGCCTGTCCCCGGGCCGCTTCTCGTTCAACGTCGCGGGCGGCCGCTGCGAGCGGTGCACCGGCGCCGGCGTGCTGGAGGTGAAGATGCACTTCCTGCCCGCCATCGGAGTGCGCTGCCCGGCCTGCCGGGGCCGGCGCTTCAAGCCCGAGGTGCTGGCCGCCCGGTACGGCGGCCGGGACATCGCCGAGGTGCTGGAGATGACCGTCGACGACGCCCTGGCGCTCTTCGCCGACCTGCCCCAGGTCGCCTCCCGGCTGCGGCTGATGGCCGACGTCGGCCTGGGCTACCTGCGGCTGGGCCAGCCCGCGACCACCCTGTCCGGCGGCGAGGCGCAGCGGATCAAGCTCGCCAAGGAGCTGGGCCGCCGCTCCACCGGACGCACCCTCTACCTGCTGGACGAGCCCACCACCGGGCTGCACGCCGCGGACACCGCGCGGCTGCTCGCGGTCCTGCAGCGGCTGGTCGACGCAGGCAACACGGTGCTGGTCATCGAGCACGACCCGGACGTCATCCGCGCCGCCGACCACGTCATCGACCTCGGGCCGGGCGGCGGCGCGGCCGGCGGGCGGATCGTCGCCCAGGGCGCCCCGGAGGACATCGCCCGCTGCCCCGAGTCCCGCACCGGCGCCTTCCTGCACCCGGCCTGAGCCCGCGGGGCCGGGGCGGGCCTCCCCCGCTCCGGCCCCGCGGCCCGGTTCCGATCCCGCCCGTGCGGACGCAGGGCCGGCCCCCGTCACCCGGCGGCGGTGGCGGCGGTGCCCCCGTACCGCCCCGCCGCCTTCGTCCGGAGCGCGGGCGGCGGCCCCGGCCGGATCCCCTCCCGGGCCGGGGCACCCGCCCGGGGGTCAGGCCACCGGTGCGTGGGCCTCGGCCCACTCGCGCAGCTCGGCGAAGTCGCCGTCGCGCAGGCCCAGCTCGGGGGCGATGCGCAGGAGCAGGCAGTGCGCCGGGTAGCGCTCCCGGGCCCAGTCGGTGTCGTGCGGGGTGATCTCGTCGTCGATCCAGGCGAACGGGCGGCCCGCGGCGTACTCGGCCAGGGCCCGGGTCTTCCAGTGCAGGCCGGCCGGGTCGGTGAAGTGGGTCCGCTCCCACTCCACCACCGGCAGCGGCGGCAGCCCCAGGTGCGGGGCGATCCACTCGTTGGCCTCGTGCTCCCAGGTGGTGGCCCAGACCGGCTCGAACGGCAGGGCCTGCAGCTTCGGCCCGTGCGCGGGGTCGAGCAGGACGGTCAGCGGCCGCACCTGGAAGCCGCCGGTCCCGCCGCCGTGCATGGCGGTCCAGGAGTCGGGCAGCATCGTGTGCGCGATGTAGCCGGAGGGCCGCCTCCCCGGGGCGGAGCGGAACGGGTTGAGGGGGCCGTCCACGTCGATGAACAGCAGCGGGCGCTCGGTCAAGGGACCTCCTACTCGGGGGCGGGCCGCCGCCGGTTCCCTCCCCGGGGCCCGCTGACGGGTTCGACGCAGGCGGCCGTTTCCCGGTTCACGGAGGGGCCGGAACCGGCCCCGTCCCGCCGGTGCGCCGATGCGGCGGGGCCGGTTCCGGCGGCCGCCGGAAGGGCGCCGCGGCCGGCGGGTTCCGGACCGCCGTATCCGCGGCGGGGTACGGCGAAACCCCGTTGCGCCGGGCCTCCGGCCGTAAGAGCATTCCCGGATGACCGCACCGGAGATCCCCCCGCCCCACCGCCACCTGACCTTCAACGACCCGCTCTCCGAGGAGCACGCCGCCCGGCTGATCCGCACGCTCGGCCCGCTCGCCGGGAAGCGGGTGGCCGATCTCGGCTGCGGCTGGGCCGAGCTGCTGCTGCGCACCCTGGAGAGCGAGCCGGCCGCCACCGGCACCGGCGTCGACCTCGACGAGCGGGCCATCGCGCACGCCCGGGCCCGCGCCGAGGCGCGCGGCCTGGCCGACCGGGTGGAACTGGTGGCCGGCGACGTCGGAGCCTGGTCCGGCGGACCGGTCGACGTGCTGATCAACCTCGGCGCCTCGCACGTGTGGGGCGGCGACCCCGAGGAGCACACCGGGAACGCCCTGTCCGCGGCGGCCGGCCTGCTGGAACCCGGCGGCCGGCTGCTGTTCGGCGAGGGGTTCTGGCAGCGGCCGCCGACCGCGGCGGAGATGGCCGCGATGCCGGAGGACCTGCCCCGCGGGCAGTACCGCTCCATGGCCGGCCTGGTCGACTTCGCGATGTCGCACGGGTTCCGCCTGCTCGCGCTCTCCGAGGCGAGCCAGGGCGAGTGGGACGAGTTCGAGAACGGCCACGCGCTCAGGTTCGAGGAGGCGATCCTGGCCGACCCCGGCTCCCCCGGCGCCGCGGAGCTCCGCGCCCGGGCCGACGCCCTCCGGGAGGTCCGGCTGCGCGGTTTCCGCGGGCTGCTGGGCCTGGCCTACCTCACGCTGGTCCGCACCTGACCTGCCGGGCCGCTTCTCCGGTCCGCCGGGACGGCGGGTCCCGGCGCCGGCCCGGGGAGGGGTCGGGCCGACGCCGGGGCGCCCCTGCCCTCGGGTCGGGAGGGCCCCGGGCAGGCGGCCGCTGCGACCGCCGCCGCGGAGCCGGGCGCCCCGGTCCCGTTCGGCGGGCGGGGAAGGCGCTCCGGCGGCTGGGAGCGGTCCCGGCGCCGGAGCGGCCGCTCCGGTGGCCGGACTGCCCGCCGGCGCGCCTCCCCGAGCGCGGTCGGTGAGGCCGATGGAGACGATCCTTCTCCATCGCGGCCGGCGGCGGGGGCGCTTTCCGGGAATCCGATCGCCGGGAGGCGACCGAAACCCGCCGGGCCGCCTTGTCCCGGGGGTCCGCGCGGCCGCGGACCCCATTGCCTTTCATACCCCCTAGGGGTATTCTGTTCGCCATCCGCGTACCCGGCCGGGGTATGCGGGAGACGGTGCGGGTGGGGCCGCCACCACCCGCGAGAGCGGAAGGAGGGCCGGGGCATGCGGGTCGAAGGCTTCGCGGAGGAGGGCTACGAAGAGGTGCGCCGGGTCTTCCAGCGCCTGGTCGACGACGGCCGGGAGACCGGCGCCGGGGTCTCGGTCCGGAAGGGCGGCCGCGAGGTGGTCCGGCTGAGCGGGGGATGGGCCGACACCGGCCGGCGGCGCCCCTGGCAGGCCGGCACCATGGTGCAGACCTACTCGGTCTCCAAGCCCTTCGCCGCGCTCGCGGCGCTGGTCGCGGTCGCCGACGGGGCGCTCGGACTGGACGACCCGATCGCCGACCACTGGCGCGAGTACGGAGTGCGGGGCAAGGACCGGACCACCCTGCGCCACCTGCTCACCCACCGGGCCGGCCAGCCCCGCTTCCCGGAGTCCGCCGCCGCCCTGGACCCGCTGGACGGCGCCGGGCTGCGGCGCGCCCTCGCCGAGGCCGCCCCGGAGCACCCGCCGGGCACCGCGATCGGGGAGCACGCGCTCACCTACGGCCACCTCATCGACGGCGTGCTCCGCGCGAGCACCGGCGCCTCCCTGGGCGAGGTGTTCGACACCCGGGTCCGGCCCGCGCTCGGCCTGGACGCCCGGTTCGCGGTGCCCGAGGAGGAGCTGCACCGGGTCGCCGACCTGGAGTACGCGGTACCGGAGTGGCCCCGGCTGCTGCCCGCCGAGCCCTGGCTGCGCACCCCGCCGGGCCCGCTCGACCCGGAGCTGACCAACTCGAGGGCATGGCGCGGGGCGGTCTTCGGCGGGGTCGGCCTGCACGCGACCGCGAGCGGCCTGGCGGAGTTCTTCTCCCGGCTCACCGACGAGGACGGCCCGGTCCGCGCCCTGCTCGGGCCGGAGCTGCACGCCGAGTACGTCTCCCCGCAGGCCACAGGGTACGACGAGGTCTTCGGCACCGAGCTGACCTGGACCGCGGGGTTCATCCGGGACCGCGGGAAGATCGCCAAGGGCGGCGTCGGCGGCTCGGCGGCCTGGTGGTCGCTGAAGAACGGCCACGCCGCCGCCTACCTGACCCGCCGCCTGGACGACCACTCCCGCGCGGCCGAGATCGCCGCCGCCCTCGGCGACGACCTCACCGTCACCACGGAAGGCTGACCGTTGAGTGAATCCCAGCGTTCCTTACGCCGGTCTTCTTCCTGCTTCACCGACCGCCGCCGGCTCCGAAGAGCGAGGTCTCACGCGGTCTCCACGAGGCGTTTCTCTTCTCCGGGCGACTTCCCGGCGAGGGTTCCGATGTCAGGCGGTGCCCTCTTCGAGATGGGCCCGCTTCCAGGCGCTCTGACGGTGAACGTCCTGCATTCGCGCCGGATCGCCGAACCGCCTGAGGCGATGGCAACGGAGGATCATCGAGAAGCGCTGATGAAATCGCCGACAGTTGTCACCCCCCGCGCGGCCCGGCCGGCGGGCCTCCGCCGGCCGGGCCGCGTCCGGGAGGGCGGGCGCGTGCCCCGGCACCGGTGACCGCCCACGCTCCCCACCCGGCTCCGCGGCTTCGCCCCGGGGCCGCCCCTGGGCGCCGGGCCGCCGCCATCGGGGCGGACCCCGGCCGCCCGCCGGGGCGGCGGCAGGGGCCGGCCCGCGCCGGGGGCGGGCCGCCGGACGGGACGCTCACTGCAGCCAGAAGCCGGTGCGGGCGAGCCAGAGGTCCAAAAGGCCCTCGTCGCCGGTGACCTCGACGCCCGGGGCGGGCCGGCGGTAGACGAACAGGACGAGGCCGGTGAGCGGGCCATGGGCCGTCACCGCCGCCTCCCGCGCCGTGCGCGACCAGGCCGGGGCCGCGCCGGACAGGTCGGCGAACCAGGCCGCATCGTCGTCGGAGGCCCACAGGAGGACGCTCCGGCCGGCCCCCAGCAGCGCAGGCCAGCCCGGCCCCGCGGCGTAGGCCTCGGGGTGCGCGCCGTTCTCCATCCACTCGTCGAGGGCGCCCCGGGCGGCCTGCGCGCCGAGCCGGTACTCGGCACCGACCGCCAGGCAGGCGTCGGCGCGGTGCACGGCGGTCTCGCAGGCCTCCCGGCGGGCCCAGAACCGCGTCCGGAGCGAGAGGTCGTCCGAGGGGTTCCACACCGGGGCGTCCGGCCCGGCCCCGCGCAGTGCGGCGGAGAGCGCCGCGGCGCCCTCGGCGAGCCAGCCGTCCAGGAACGCGCCGTCCTCGTCGGCGTACCCGGAGACGTCGTTCAGCCGGTCCTCGGCGACGGGGCCGGCCGCGCGGGTCCGGACGACCTCCTCGGCCCACCGCTGCGACCAACCCAGGTGGCGCAGGAGCTGCCCGAGGTTCCAGCCCGGGCAGGTCGGCACCGGGGCCCGCATGTCCGCGCCGCGCACCGCCTCCCGCAGCAGGTCGGTCTGGGCGGTGATCTCCGCGCAGTACCGCTCGTACTCCGCACGGTCCATCGGGTCTCCTCCGCGTCAAGGGGCCGGGCCGAGGGCCAGGCTGCCCGATCGGCGCGGCGCCGTCACCTCTTTTTCCCACCGGCGGGGCCGCCCGCCGCTCCGCGCCCGGCCCCGTCTACCCTTGCCGTTGAGTGAATCTCAGCGTTCCTCTCGCTGGTCTCCTTCCTGCTTCACCGACCGCCGCCGGCTCCGAAGAGCGAGGTCTCACACGGTCTCCACGAGGCGTTTCTCCTCTCCGGGCGACTTCCCGGCGAGGGCTCCGATGCCAGGCGGTGCTCTCCTCGAGAGACGCCCGCTTCCCGGCGCTCTGACGGTGAACGCCCTGCATGCGCGCCGGACCGCCGAACCGCCTGAGGCGATGGCAACGGAGGATCATCGAGAAGTACCGATGAAATCACCAACAGTTGTCAGCCCCCGTCCACGTCCCGGCCCCCGCCCGGCGGGCGGATCCGGGACCGCCCCGAAAAGGAGTCCCATGCGCGTTCTCGTCGCGGGCGCCACCGGCGCCGTCGGCCGCCTGCTCGTCCCCCTGCTGCTGCGGGCCGGGCACGAGGTCACCGGGACCTCCCGCACCGAGGAGGGCGCCGCACGGGTGCGGGCCCAGGGGGCGCGGGCCGTCCGGGCCGACGCGCTCGACGCCGGGGCGCTGCACGAGGCGGTGTCCGAAGCCGCACCGGACGCGGTGATCCACCAGCTCACCGACCTGTCCGGCGCGGACGGCGCGGCCAACGGGCGGCTGCGCCGCGAGGGCACCCGCAACCTGGTGGACGCCGCCGCGGCGGCGGGGGTGCGCCGGATCGTCGCCCAGTCGATCTGCTGGACCTACGCCCCGGGCGACGGCCCGGCCGGCGAGTCGGTCCCGCTGGACGACCGGGAGGCGCAGCCGCGGGCCGGGATGGTCGGCGCCGTCCGGGCGCTGGAGGAGACCGCCGCCGAGCTGGAGACCGCGGTCCTGCTCCGCTACGGGATCCTCTACGGCCCGGGCACCTGGTACGCGCCGGGCGGGGCGGTCGCGGCCGCACTGGCCGGCGAGCCGGGCGCCCCGTTCCTGGGCAGCCTGGAGGCCGGGGACGCGGTGAGCTCCTTCGTGCACGTCGCCGACGCGGCGCGGGCGGCGGTGGCCGCCCTGGACTGGCCGGGCGGCCCGGTCAACATCGCCGACGACGAGCCCGCGCCCGCCCGGGAGTGGCTGCCGGTGCTGGCCGGCGCCCTCGGCGTGCCCGCGCCGGCCCCCGCCGCCGAGGGGAGCGGCCCCGACTGGGCGCGCGGCGCCGACAACGCCCTGGCCCGCTCCCGCGGCTGGACCCCGGAGCACCCCACCTGGCGGACCGGCTTCGCCGACCAGGGCGCCTGAGTCCGTCGGCGGGGCGCACCCTCCGGGCGGTCCCCGGGCGGCGGCCGGCTGTCGTCCTCCCGCTGTAGCCTCGCGGGATGAGCGACGAGACCGCCCGCACCGGCGCCCCGGCCCCGGGCTCCCGCGTGCAGGCCGCCGTCCAGCGCGTGGCCCCGGAAGAAGAGGACCGGCAGCGCACCGTCCTCGCGGCCGAGATCAGCGCGGAGCTCGGCCGCACCGGCCGGGTCGTGGTGCATCCGGCCTATGCGGAGCAGGGCCCCCTGCTCAAGTCGGCCATCCGCCGCGCCGCACGCGAGATCGGCGAGAAGGCCAGGATCCGCACCTTGGAGGGCGGGGCCCTGTCCGCCGTCGTCGTCGAAGAGCCCGGCCCTTAGGAGAGGGGCCGCCGAGCCCCTGGTGCCCGCCGCGCGGGGAGCACGCGGGCGGCCGCCCCGCAGCGCGGCGGCCGCAGCGGCGGGACGGCCCTGAACAGGTGAGTCCGCCGGGCCCCGGAACTCATCGGGGCGGCGGGCCGGCGGCCCCGCCCCTCCCCTCCTCAGACGAGGGTGGAGATGCAGAACGGGTGGCCCGCCGGGTCCAGCAGCACCCGCCAGCGGTCCGGGTCCGGCTGGACCGGGGCCTCGGTCGCGCCCAGCGCGACCAGGCGCTCCCGGGCCGCGTCCAGGTCGTCGACGCCCAGCTCGATGTGGGCCCGCTTCTCTCGCTCGGGCTCCGGCCAGGTCGGGGGCCGGTAGTCCGCCACCCGGTTGAACCCCAGCCCGGGCGCGCCCTCCTGGGCGAGGAACACGAAGTGGTCGCTGGAGAAGGCGACCGGCAGGCCGAGCGCCTCCCCGTAGAAGCGGGCCAGTTCGGCCGGGTCCGGGCAGTCGAAGGTCACCGCGGAGAAGCGGGCGGCCGGCGCGGTCGCCCCGGCGGTCGTTCCAGTCGTTTCGCTCATGGAGGGGACGGTACGGGCCGACCAGGACGGGTTCTGTCCTGGTCGTGGTGGAGACTGCGAAGATGCTGAGTACGTCTGCGCGGCTGCTCCTCCTGCTCTCCCTGCTGGCCGACCGGCCCTCGTGGACCTGCGAGGAGCTGGCGGAGCGCCTGGAGGTCACCGGCCGCACCGTCCGGCGGGACATCGCCCGGCTGCGCGAGCTGGGCTACGGCGTCGAATCCGACCCCGGCCCCTGGGGCGGCTACGGCCTCGGCTCCGGCGACCGGATCCCGCCGCTGGCGCTGGACGACGAGGAGGCGCTGGCGATCGCGGTCGCCCTGCGCGAAGCCGCGCTCGGCGGAGATCTCGGCGGCGACCAGGCCGCGCTGTCCGCCCTGCTGAAACTGGGCCGGCTGCTGCCCGCCGCGGTCGCCCGGCGGCTGGGCGAGATGGACGCGGCGCTGGCGTACGCCCCCGGCTCCGAAGAGGGGCGGCTCGCCGCCGGCATGCTGCTCGAACTGGCCTCCGCCTGCCGGGGAGGGGAGCGCTGCCGGCTGTCCTACCGGGACCGGTCGGGCAGGGCCACCGTCCGGGAGGTGGACCCCTACCGGCTGGTGCGGGCCGCCGGCCGCTGGTACTTCGTCGCACGGGACGTGGCGCGGGGCGAGTGGCGGACGTTCCGCGCCGACCGGGTCCGGCGGATCGAGCCCTGCGGGCGGCCGGCGGACCCGGTCGAGGGGCCCGACCCGGTCCGGCTGGTCGCCGAGTCCCGGGCCGCCGGAAGGTACCCGGTGCACGCGGTGGTCCGCCTCCCCGTGCCCATGGAGCGGGCGCTGCTGCTGGTGCCGCCGTCGGTCGGCGCCCACCGCCCGGACGGCCCGGACGCCACCGTGGTGGAGATCGGCGGCCCCGACGCCGACGGCCTCGCCGGCTACCTCCTCGGCCTGGACACCCCGCTCCGGGTCCTGGCCCCCGACGCGGTGCGCACGGCCTTCCTGGAACGGGTGCGGTCCCTGCTCGCCGAGAACGGGGAGCAGGGACCGCCGTGACCGGGCCGTCCCGAGGCGGCCCGGCCGGGGTCACTGGGCGGTGATGCCCCCGTCGATGGCCAGCGCGGCGCCGGTGATGAACCGCGATTCATCGCTGAGCAGGAAGGCCGCGAAGGCGGCGATCTCGTCGGGCTGAGCGATGCGGCCGACCGGGAGCATGGCCTCCACCTGCGCCCTGCCCTCCGGGGTGGCGCCCATCGTCTGCGCGAACAGAGGCGTGTCGACACCCCCGGTGACCAGGGCGTTGACCCGGACTCCGGCGCCGGCGTTCTCCAGCGCGGCGGCCCGGGTGAGCCCGACCACGCCGTGCTTGGCCGCCACGTAGGGGGCCACGGTCGGCGTGCCGGTCACCCCCAGGTTCGAGGCGTTGTTGAGCACCGCCCCGCCACCGGCGGCGAGGATCGCCGGCAGCTGGTACTTGAGCCCGTAGAAGACGCTGGTCAGGTTGACGTCCAGGTCGGCGCGCCAGGCGCTGTCGGAGATCTCGGGCACCGGGCCGAACCCGTTCATCCCGCCGACGTTGTTGAACGCCCCGTCCAGGCGGCCGAATTCGTCGATCGCCGCCTGGACCAGCCGGGCGGCGTCCTCTTCGACGGTGACGTCGGCGGGGACGAAGACCGCGCGTCCGCCGCCGGCGCGGATCTCGGCGGCGACCTGGTCGCCGAGGTCCTTGCGGCGGGCGCCGAGGACGACCGCGGCCCCCTCGGCCGCGAGCCGCTCGGCCACGGCCCGGCCCATGCCCGAGTTGCCGCCGGTGACGAGGACGACCTTGTCGGTGAAGCGTGGCATGCGTGAACTCCCTTTTCCGGGCGCCGCTGACGGCGCCGAGAATCACACGACACGTGTCGTGTCGTTTTGGCGATGTGAAGTCTGCACATGCGACCGCCCCTCTGTCAACACGATCCGTGTCGTGTCGTATAGAGTGGGCGGCATGCCAGACGACCTCGAAGCCAGGCGGCCCGATCCCCAGCGGCGCAGCGAGAAGAGCCGCCGCTCGGTCCTCGACGCCGCCTTAGACCTATGCGAAGAGCAGGGATACGGCCCGGTGACGGTGGAGGCCATCGCCGCTCGGGCCGGAGTGAGCAAGAAGACGATCTACCGCTGGTGGCCCTCGAAGGGCGCGGTCGTCCTGGAGGCCCTGGACGATGCCGCCGCTCCCGCCGCCGACTTCCCCGACACCGGCGACCTCCGCGCGGACCTGCTGGCGCAGATGGAAGGACTGCTGCGCGAGCTACTGGGCGCCCCCCGCTTCGGCCGCGCCCTGGTCGGCGTGATCGCCGACACCCAGCATGACGCGGAGCTGGCGCGCGCCCTGAAGGAGGTGCTGTTCCGGCCGCGCGCCGAAGACGGCCGCGCCCGCCTGACCAAGGGCCGCGAGGCCGGCCAGATCGGCCCGGACGCCGATGTGGACCTGGCCCTGGAGCTGCTGTACGGGCCGGTCTACTACCGCCTCCTGCTCCACCAGGGCGACCTGCACAGCTCGGCCGAACTCCAGGTGCTCGTCGACCACACGCTGCGCGCCCTGGCTCCCCCCGCCGCGGAATGACCCGCAGGCCGGCGCGGGCCCATCGGCCGCCTCCACGGTGAGGAGGCGCCGCTGCGGGCCCCGGCCCCGATGCGGCACGGGAGGCGCCCCGGAGCGGGTGCGCGTCCCGCCCGCAGGGCCCGCACGGCCGTCCCGGCCTGCGCCGAGATGCCGCATCCCCGCCGGAGCCGAGCGGACGGAAGCGGGGCGGACGAGAACCGGGCGGGACACCGCGGACCCGCACACCGGCGGCGGCCGCACCCGTCAGGCCTCGGGCGCCCCGCCGCTCCGGGCCTTCCGCAGCGCCGCGGTGATCCGGTCGACGTCGCCGCGCTCGGCCGGGGGCAGCGGGGCGCCCGCCTCCTCGCGGAGCCGGGCCGCCGCGGCCAGCAGGCGGGACGCCTCCCCGGGCCGGCCGGCGAGCAGGTGCGCGCCGGCCAGCCCTTCGCGGGCCAGGGCGATCGCGCGCGGGTCCCCGGTGGCCTCCGCCGCCGCGAGGCCCCGCCCGTGCAGCTCCAGGGCGGCGCCGGGGTCGCCGCGCTGCTCGGCGAGGAACCCCAGTTCGGCCAGGAGCAGCGCGGAGCCGTTCTCCGCCTCGAACCCGCCGTTCCACTCCAGCCAGGGGCGCAGGTACTCCTCCGCCTCATCGAACCGCCCCCGGCGGCGCGCGGAGAGGGCCAGGCCGACCTCGGCGAACTCCTGGGCGCGGCGGTCGGCGTGCGCCACGGCCAGGCTCCGGCCGCGCTCGTGCAGTTCGTCGGCGCGGTCGTGGTCGCCGGAGAGCAGGGCGATCCGCCCCAGCTCCGACCAGCGGACGGACGCCTCGCCCCACAGGTCCAGGTGCTCGGCGTGGGCCAGGCCGTCCCGGTGCCGCTCCTCGGCCTCCCGGTAGTCGCCCTCGATCTCGGCGAGCCTGCCGAGCACGCCGCCGGCCTGGAGGAGCCCCCACCGGTCGCCGGCCTCGGCGAAGAGCGCCAGCCCCTCCTCGGCGTCCCGCCGCGCCCCGGCCAGGTCGCCGCGGACCTGGCGGTGCAGCCCCCGGGCGGTCGCGGCGGCCGCGACGCCCCACCGGTCGCCCCGGGCGCGGAAGGCCTCCAGTGCGCGGCGGTTCCGCTCCTCCCCCGCGTCCAGGGAGCCGAACAGCGTCTCGGCGTACCCGAGGAGCCACTCCTCCCGCCCGTCGCCCACCACCGCCCTCAACGGAGGCCCTTCGGGCCGCTGTCCCTTCTGCCCGTCGCCCACCACCGCCCTCAACGGAGGCCCGTCGGGCCGCCGCCCTTGCTGCCCGTCCCGTGCCTCCGACCCGGTCGGGGCCTCCTCCCGCCACGGCTCGCCGGAGAGCAGCGTCATCCCGGCCAGCCAGGCGGTGAGCGCGGTCCGGTCGGCTCCGGCGTCCAGCGCGGCCGCCAGGGAGCGCTTGGCCTCGGTGAACCGGCCGCGCAGGAACCAGTACCAGGCCAGCGCCCGCACCAGCCGCCCGGCGAGCGGCGCGTCGGCGGCCTCCAGCGCGGCGCGCAGGTTGGCCGTCTCCGCATCCAGGCGCCGCAGCCAGCTGCGCTGGTCGCCGCCGCGCAGGTGCGCGTCGGCGCGCTCGGCCAGCCCGGTGTAGTAGCGGGCGTGCGCGCGGACCAGCGCCTCGCGCTCGTCCTCCGGCAGCCGCTCCAGGCAGTAGGCGGAGACCGACTCCAGCAGCCGGTAGCGCGGCGCCCCGTCGGCCGACACGACCACCAGCGACCGGTCGGCGAGCCGGGCCAGCAGGTCGACGACCTCGGCGGGCTTCACCCCGCCGCCGGCGCAGAGCTCCTCGGCGGCCTCCAGGCCGCAGCCGTCGCGGTGGACCGCCAGGCGGCGCAGCACGGCCTGCTCCGCGCCGGTCAGCAGGTCCCAGCTCCAGCCGATCACGGCCTTGAGCGTCCGCTGCCGGGCCGGGGCGTCGCGGGGGCCGCCGACCAGCAGGCCGAACCGGTCGTCCAGGCGGTCCGCCAGCTCGGCCGGGCCCAGCACGCGCACCCGGGTGGAGGCCAGTTCGAGGGCGAGCGGGATGCCGTCCATCCGGCGGCAGATCACGGCCACCGCCTCGGCGTTCTCCGCGGTCACGGCGAACCCGGGCGACGCGGCGGCGGCCCGGGCCGCGAACAGCCGGACCGCGCTCGCCCCGGCCACTTCGGCCGGGTCGGCGCCGGGCTCGGGGACCTCCAGGGGGCGGACGGGCCACCGCCGCTCCCCGGAGACGCCGAGCGGCTCCCGGCCGGTGGCGAGGATCCGCACCTCGGGTGCGGCGCGCAGCAGCCGCACCGCCAGGTCCGCCACCGCGTCGACGACGTGCTCGCAGTTGTCCAGCACGAGCAGGAGCCGCCGGCCGCGCAGCGCCTCGGCCAGCCGGTGCGCGACGCCCTGCGGCGACGGCTCGTCCCGGAACCCGAGCACCGCGGCCACCTCCTCGGCGGCCCCCTCGTCGCAGGGCCGCCGGCCGGCCAGCTCCACCAGCCAGACGCCGTCGGGGAACGAACCGGCCGCCGCGCGGCCGACCTCCAGGGCCAGCCGGGTCTTGCCGACGCCTCCGGGGCCGGTCAGGGTCACCAGCCGCTCCTCGTCCAGCAGGGCCTGCACCGCCCCGACCGCCTCCGAGCGCCCGATCAGCCCGGTGAGCGGTGCGGGGAGGTTGCCGCGGGGCCGAGGGCCGGGGAGCTCCTGGCGCAGGATCTTCCGCTGCAGCCCGGCCAGCTCCGGGCCGGGGTCCAGGCCGAGGTCCTCGTTCAGCCGGTGGCGGGTCTCCTGGAAGGCGTCGAGCGCCTCGCTCGCGCGGCCCGCCCCGTACAGGGCGCGCAGGTGGGCGGCGCGCAGGCGCTCGCGCAGCGGGTGCCGGCGGGCCAGGTCGGCGAGCTCGCCCGCCAGCAGGTCGTGCTCGCCCAGCTCCAGCCGGGCCTCGGCGTACTCCTCCCAGGCCAGCAGCCGCCGCTCCTCCAGTCGCGCCGCCGCGGCCTGCGCGAACCGCTCGTCGGCGAACCCGTCGAAGGCGTCCCCGCGCCACAGCCCGACCGCCTCGGCGAGCAGCTCCGCCCTGCGGCGCGGATCGGCGGCGGCGCGGGCGCGGTCCGCCAGCTCCTCGAAGCGCTCGGAGTCCACCGCCCCGGGCCCGGCGTCCAGCAGGTAGCCCGGCGGGCGGCGCAGCACCGCCTGCGCGCCGAGCGCGCCGCGCAGCCGGGAGACCAGGGTCTGCAGCGCCCGGACGGGGTGCGCGGGAGGGCGCTCCCACACCTCGTCGACCAGGCGGTCGGCGGAGACCGCCCGGCCCGGGTCCACCAGGAGGGCGGCCAGCAGCATGCGGACCTTGGCCTCGGGGACCGGGACAGGTTCGCCGTCGGCCGCCCACACCGCCAGCGGCCCCAGTACACCGAATCGCACGGAGGCAGCCTACGGGCACCGAAGACGTTCCGAAGACCGGCCGAATGCGCCTCCCGGCACGGTTCTGCCATGAACACCGACATGAACACGTTCACCGGCAAGAAGGCCGTCGTCACCGGCGGAACGCACGGCATGGGCCTGGCGATCGTCGAGGCCCTGCTCGACCGGGGCGCCGAGGTGCTGCTGACCGGCCGCAACGAGAAGAACCTGGAAGCGGCGGCGACCGCGCTGAAGGGCCGCGCCGCGCACGTCGTCCGCTCCGACGCGGCGAGCATGGCCGACATCGCGGCGCTGGCCGAGCGGGCCCGGGAGGTCCTCGGCGGCGTCGACCACCTCTTCGTCAACCACGGCATCGCCGAGTTCGCCCCGCTGGAGGAGGTCACCGAGGAGGCGTGGGACCGGCACTTCGCGGTCAACGCCAAGGGGGCGTTCTTCACCGTGCAGGCGCTGTCCCCGCTGCTGTCCGACGGCGGGTCGGTCGTCTTCACCACCGTCGCCAACGACGTGGTCTTCCCGGGGCTGAGCGCCTACTCGGCCTCCAAGGAGGCGATGCGGGCGTTCGCGCACGTCCTGGCGGTCGAGCTGCTGCCCCGCAAGATCCGGGTGAACAGCGTCGCCCCCGGCTACATCAAGACGCCGACCATGGGCGTGGCCGCGCTGACCGAGGAGGAGCGCCGCGAGTTCGAGCGGCAGGGCGACGCCTCCACCCCGCTCAAGCGGAACGGGACGGTGCAGGAGGTGGCGAAGGCGGCCCTGTTCCTGGCCGGCGACGCCACCTTCAGCACCAACGTGGAGCTGGCGGTGGACGGCGGCTTCGCCCAGGGGCTGGGGGCGGAATGAAGGTCGCCGACAGCCCCGACCCGTCGGTCGCCGAGCACGTCCGGCGCTACCTCGCCACCGACGGGGAGAGCGGCCACATGGAAGGAGGGGTGACCAACCTCGTCCTCACCTACCGGGGCCGCAAGTCGGGCGGGCTCTACCGCACCGGCCTCTTCTACGGCGAGGACGACGGCCGCTACGTGCTGGTCGCCTCCGGGTCGGCGATCACCCACACGCACCCGCAGTGGTACCTGAACGTGGCGGCCGAGCCCGAGGTGGAGGTGCAGATCCGGGGCGAGCGGTTCACCGCCCGGGCCCGCACCGCGGAGGGCGGGGAGCGGGAGCGGCTGTGGAACATGATGGTCGAGCGGGCGCCGGTCTACCGCGTCTATGAGGCGCGCTCCCGGCGCACCATCCCGGTGGTCGTCCTGGAGCGGACCGGCGCCGCCTGACCCGGCGGCCGGAGGCGCGGGCCGCCCCGCCGAGCACGGCGGGGCGGCCCCGCCCTCAGCCGGTGAGCGCGTCGTGCAGCCGCCCCAGCAGGGCGCCCTGACCGGACTGGAGGACGTGGCCGTCGGCCAGCGGGATCCAGAAGCACTCGAAGCGGGTGGGCGGGGCGGTGCCGTCGTGCATCTCCCAGCTCTCCCAGCGGTCCGGGACCGGGCCGGCGGGGCGGAGGTGGAAGACGTGGCGGAGCTGCACCTCGGCCCGGTAGGGGGCCAGGTCGTACCGGGCCTCGCCGACCTTGCCGACCAGTTCCAGGGCGGACAGCCCGGTCTCCTCCCGGGCCTCGCGCAGCACCGCGTCGGAGGGGGTCTCCGCCGGGCGGACGGTGCCGCCCGGCACCTGCAGGCCCACCTCCTCCGGTGCGGCGTCCACGTGCCGGAAGACCAGGATCCGCCCGTCGTGCACGATGTAGGCGAGGGCCTTCTCCACCAGGTCCCGCCCGCCGTCCGCGCTGCTCCGCTCCATCGCTCCGCCTCTCCGCCGCCGGAATCCGCCCCGGCGGACAGCTCGCTGCTACCGAACGGTTCGGTGAACCGCTCCTTCCGGATACTTCCGGACCGGCCCGCGGGTGCGCATGGTCGGGCCATGGCCGAAACGCGCGGCGGGATTTCGCGCACGGGCGCCCTCTCCCGCCGTTTGCACCGCGGTGCGCTTCCGATGCGATCCCCGGTCGGCCTGGCCCTCTCCGCGCCGCGACGCTCGGCCGGGCGCGGAAGGGCCGTGCGGCGGTCGCGGGGACCGAGTAAGGGCGGGGTCGTCTCCGCGACCGCCGCGCCTCCGCGGCGCCCCTGCAGAAGCCGCCCCCGTCCATGCCCGGGACGCTAGGCGGTGATGCGGCCGGTGCGCGTCCTCGATCGCGCCCCCGCCGCCCCCCGCGGAGGGCGGGCGCCCGGCCGCGCCGCCCGGCGGACCCCGTATGTTGTCAGACGGTGAAGGACGACCGGGATCGGGGCGGCGGCGGGCCGCGGACGGAGGACGGGATGCCGCGCAGCGAGCGCCAGGAGGAGGACCTCCCGGACCTGGGGGTGCTCGCCGCGCGCCTGCTCTTCGACTTCCAGCGGGAGCTCTTCGGCGCCCTCGCCGAGCAGGGGCACTCGGAACTGCGGCCGCGGCACGGCGCCGTCCTCGCCCACCTGGACCCGGAGGGCAGCCGGGCCACCGACCTCGCCCGCCGCTCCCGCCGGCACAAGCAGGTCATCGGCAAGCTCATCGACGAACTCGAAGCCCTGGGCTACGTCGAGCGCCGCCCCGACCCGGACGACCGCCGGGCCAAGCTCATCGTCCCCACCCGCCGCACCCTGGACCAGATGGAGCGCACCGCCGCGCTCGTCGCGGAGATCGAGCGGCGCCACGCCGAGGCGGTCGGCCCGGATGCCTTCGCCGAGTTCAAGCGGGTCTTCCACCGGATCTCCCGGCCGCCGCAGGAGTGAGCGGCCCCGGTGAGCCGTACGCGCGGGCAGTGCCTTCGGTCCCCCGCGCGCACGGCGCCGGCGGGGCCGCGGGGCAAGGGTGTGCGTGCGGAATCAACCCGCGGCCGACGGGACCAGACTGGCGAACCGCGGAGCCCCGCACAGCCGGAAGGACCGCTCGGTTATCCAACGGTTACCCGGCGCGCCCGGGGGCGCCCGCCGCGCCGGGTCGCCGCCCGGCCGCGGAGCGCCCGGTGGTAAGAGGGAGGGGTGAGAAAGGGCGCCGGCGGAGCGGAAACCGGAGGAAGAGGCGCGTGACAGGCACGAGGACGATCACGTTCGGCGGGGAGATCACCGTCCCCGCCATCGGCCAGGGCACCTGGTACATGGGTGAGGACCCCGGCATGTTCGACGCCGAGGTGCGTGCCCTGCGCACCGGCGTCGACCTGGGGATGACCCTGATCGACACCGCCGAGATGTACGGCGAGGGCGGCGCGGAGCGGGTCGTCGGCGAGGCGGTCGCCGGCCGCCGGGACGAGGTGGTGATCGTCTCCAAGGTCTACCCGCACAACGCCGGCCTGGGCTCGGCCAAGGCCGCCTGCGAGCGCAGCCTGGACCGGCTGGGCACCGACTACATCGACCTCTACCTGCTGCACTGGCGCGGCGGGGTGCCGCTCGCCGAGACCGTGCAGGCCCTGCAGGGGCTGGTCGACGAGGGCAAGATCCGCCAGTGGGGCGTGTCCAACCTGGACACCGACGACATGGACGAGCTGTGGTCGCTGCCCGGCGGCCCGGAGTGCGCCACCGACCAGGTGCTCTACCACGCGGCCTCGCGCGGCGCCGACTACGACCTGCTGCCCTGGTGCCGCGAGCGCGGGCTGCCGGTGATGGCCTACTGCCCGCTGGCCCAGGCCGGCCGGCTCCGCGGCGACCTGCTGAACTCCCCCGCGCTCACCGGCATCGCCGCCGACCGCGGCATCACGCCGGCCCAGGCGGCGCTCGCCTGGGCGATCCGGGACGGGGACGTCGCCGCCATCCCCAAGGCGGTCCAGGAGGCGCACGTCCGGGAGAACGCCGCGGCCCTGGAGGTCGAGCTGACCCCGGCCGAACTGGCCGCCATCGACGAGGCGTTCCCGCCGCCCCGCCGCAGGGAGCCGCTGGACATCGTCTGACCGGGCCCGCGCCGCGCGGGCCGGAGGCGGGGCGGCCGCGGGGCCTGAGACCGCTGGCGGAGAACGGGAAAAGGGCGGCCGGCGTCGGGAGACGTCCCGTCGGCCGCTGCTCCCCGGAGGGCTTCCCCCCATCGGCGGTCCGAGACGGACTCCGAGGGACGGAGGGCCCTTCGGCCCGGCCCGGGCACCGGCCGCCTTCGCAGGGACCGCGATCGGCCCGGCCTTCCCTCAGGGCGTCCTGCCCGCCGACCGGAAGCGGGGCCGGCCCTGTCCGGCGGGGTTCCGCCCGGTCGGCGCCTCAGAGGCCGCGGCATGTGCGGACGGCCCGGCCCGTGCCCGGCACGGCCCCGGAGGTCAGCGGGCCGGATCCGGCCCGGGAGGCGGGGCCGCCGCGTCCAGGGTGAGCTGCCCTTCGGGCACGCCGTGGTCCCGGCCGGAGAGCCGGCGCAGGCAGCGGCGGCAGGAGACGGGCGCGTCGGTCGGGCGCAGCCGCAGCGGGTCGGCGCTCGCATGGCAGGGCACCGCCGGCACCCGCACCCCGGCCCACACCGCTTCGGTGAGGGCGTGCACCACCTCCCCGCCGCCGATGACGGCGTTGTGGCCGGCCAGCTCCGCGCGGCGCCGGGAGAGGACCGCCGCGAGGTGGCCGACGTCGGCCTGCTCGCGGTCGGCGCTCCGCCCCGGCCCGTCGTCGGGGGTGTTCGCTGTGCGCATGCCCCCATGATCGTCCCCGGTGACGACGTTCGGAGACCGCGCCCCCGCCCCCGCGGCGGAAAACCGCTGGCGGCCGGGGGCGGACCGGAAGCACAATGCCGCCCATGCCCGTTCCCCAGCGCCGCGTCCGCGCGGACTTCGACGCCCGGAGCATCGTCGTCTACCAGGCCTATCCCCCGGCCGTCGCCGAACCGGCGCTGCGCGCCCAGCGGTTCGTCCCGCCGTTCTCGCTCAACCGCATGACCTGGATCAAACCGTCCTTCCTCTGGCTCATGCACCGGAGCAACTGGGCCGGGAAGAGCGGCCAGGAGCGCATCCTCGCCGTGCGGATCACCCGGGAGGGCTGGGAGGAGGCCCTGTCCCGGGCGGTACTGACCACCGAGGCCCCGGAGGCGGTCGCCCGGGCCGCGGTCCACGTCCAGTGGGATCCCGAGCGCTCGATCCGGGGAGCCGCACGCGACCACTACAGCATCCAGGTCGGCATCGGCCGCGGGATGATCCGCACGTTCGCCGAGGAGTGGGTCGTCGGCCTCACCGACATCACCCCGCGGGTCCGCAGGATCGCGGCGCTGGTGCGGGGCGGCCGGTCCGCGGCGGCCCGGCGCCTGCTCCCGCCGGAGCGCCTCTACCCGGTCCCCCCGGCGGTGGCGGAGCGGCTGCTCATCGACGGCTGAACCGGGCCGCCCGCCGGGCCTCGCGCCCCGCCCTCCACCGGCCTAGGGACGGGAGATGGAGTCCTCACGCGTATCGGCGTTCGCGGCCGGGGCGCTGGTCGCCGGCAGCGCGCCGCACCCGGCCCCCGCGGTCACCGGGCGGCGCCACATCACCCCTCCGGCCTCCGGCCGGGCGGGGGTCCGGCCCGGTCGCCGATGCGGTCTGGGGCGGCCTCAACCTGGCGGGCGGGCCGGTGCCGCCCGCACCCGGCGCGGCGGCGGCCTGGACGGCGGGGAGCGGGCGGGTCCTGGCGGTCGGCTCCGCACCGGTCGGCGCGACGGGCGGCCGGCCTCCGCGCCGACCGGTTTGCCGTCCGGACCGGGCCGTGCCAGGCTCAATGGGCGGCCCCGTCCGAAATGAGGCCCCCGCCGAGGCGGGGCGGCGGGCGGCCGCCGATCCGTTTCCCGTTCCGAGCCGCGGCTCGGGCCCTCCCGCCCGCACCGGAGTGCTCTTCGTGCCCGCGCACGCCCGACCACCAGGAGCACAGCCGTGCCCGCGATCCAGTGGACCGAATCCGACGCCGAGCGGAGCGCCGGCTGGCGCTCGGAGAGCGGGGCCCGGCCGCCGCGCCGCGTCGTCACCGCCGACGACCGGATGAACGCCGACACCGCGCACAAGCTCGCCTGCGAGGGCACCGCGCTGCTGTGGCGGGGCGACTACCACGGCGCCCGCCGCCTGCTGCAGGCGATCGGCCGGCGCATCGACCGCAAGCCCGTCCCGACCGGGAACGGCCCCGCCGAGACCTTCCACCTGCAGCGCCGGGCCCGCGCGCACCGCGCCCGCATCATGGGCATGCTGCTGGTGCTGCTGGACGGCGAATACGCCCTCGACCTGCGCCGCGCCCCCGACGTCCGGCGGGCCTGCACCGAGGCCTACGGGCCGCCCGCCGGCCCCACCGCGGTCTCGCTGCGCGAGCTGCTCGGCGTGATCGGGGCGCAGCAGTGGCGGGAGAAGGGCGTCGAGGTGCCCGCCCTGGGCGCCCGCGTCCACCCGCACTACGGGGTCTTCTCCCCGGTGCGGGGCGAGTACGTGGACCTGGTCGCCGAGGCGCCGCTGCCGGAGGCCGCCCGCTCCCCCGGCGCCGTCGCGTTCGACCTGGGCACCGGCACCGGGGTGCTGGCCGCGCTGCTGGTCCGCCGCGGCCTGGCGCGGGTCGCCGCCACCGACGCCAACCCGCGCGCCCTGGACTGCGCCCGGGACAACGCCGAGCGGCTCGGGCTGGCCGACCGCATCGAGGTCACCGGCCCCGGGCTGTTCCCCGAGGGCCGCGCCGCCCTGGTGGTGTGCAACCCGCCGTGGCTGCCGCTCCGCCCGACGTCCCCGCTGGAGCAGGGGGTCTACGACGCCGGCGGCGGCATGCTCCAGGGGTTCCTGGACGGCCTCGCCGACCGGCTGGAGCCGGGCGGCGAGGGCTGGCTCGTCCTGTCCGACCTGGCCGAGCACTTCGGCCTGCGGACCCGCGCCGACCTGCTGTCCGCCATCGACGCGGCCGGCCTGGAGGTGCTGGACCGGATCTGCACCCGCCCGCGGCACCCCCGCGCCCGGGACACCGCCGACCCGCTGCACGCCGCCCGCGCGGCGGAGACCACCTCGCTGTGGCGGCTGGCCCCCGCCCGGGGGTGACCCGGCGGGCCCGGCCGGAGGAGCGGCTCCGCGGGGAAGGCCGGCGCGGTCGCCGCGCCGGCCTTCCCCGCCGCACGCCCCGGGGCGCGGCGGAAACCGGGTACGGGCGGCCCCCGGCCGTCTGCTAACTTCTCCCTTATGCAGCGTGCCGCCATGACGACGACGCCGGAGAGTGTCCCGGCGCGCTGACCGATGTTCTGAATCGAAGCCCCGGGGCGGGTGCCCCGGGGCTTCGTTCTGCGGTCACCCGCCTCCCGCCCAGGAGGAGACCGCCATGCACGACCACCGCAGGCTCGGCCGCGAGCTGGACCTGTTCGACACCGACCCGCTGATCGGGGCGGGCCTGCCCTACTGGCTGCCCGGCGGCGCGGCGCTCCGGCACGCCCTGGAGGAGTACATTCGCTCCGCCGAGCAGCGGGCCGGCTACCGGCACGTCCACTCGCCGGTGCTGGGCAAGCGGGAGCTGTACGAGATCTCCGGGCACTGGTCGCACTACAGCGACGACATGTTCCCGCCGATGCGGCTGGGCGCCGAGGAGGTCGTGCTGCGGCCGAGCCTGTGCCCGCACCACGCGCTGATCTACCGCTCCCGCTCGCACAGCCACCGCGAGCTGCCGCTGCGCATGGCCGAGCTGGGCGGGATGTACCGCTCCGAGCTCTCCGGGGTGCTCGGCGGGCTGACCCGGGTGCGCGCCATCCACCTCAACGACGCGCACGTCTTCTGCACCCTGGACCAGGTCGAGGCGGAGGCCGGTGCGGCCTTGGGGATGATCCGCGACGCCTACGCCGCGCTCGGCATCGCCCCGGCCCGCTACCGGCTCTCCCTGCCCGGCCCCGGCGGCAAGTACGTCGACGCGACGGAGAAGTGGCGGCGCTCCACCGAGCTGCTGACCGGCGTCCTCGACCGCTCCGGCCTGCCCTACGAGGCGGCCGAGGGCGAGGCCGCCTTCTACGGCCCCAAGATCGACGTGCAGGTCGCCGACCCCGCCGGCCGGGAGTCCACCCTGTCCACCGTCCAGGTCGACTTCCACCAGCCCGAGCGGTTCGACCTGCACTACATCGGCGCCGACGGAGCGAAGCACCGGCCGGTGATGGTGCACCGCAGCATCATCGGCAGCGTGGAGCGGGCGGTCGCGCACCTGATCGAGCGGCACGGCGGCGCGTTCCCGGCCTGGATGGCGCCGGTGCAGGTGGCGGTGCTGCCGGTCACCGGGGACCAGCTGCCGCAGGCCGAGGCGCTGGTCCGGCGCTGCGCCGAGCTGGGGCTGCGGGCCGAGGCCGCAGGCCCGGACCGGGGCGGCCTCGGCGCCCGGATCCGCAGCGCCCGCCTGGTCCCCTACCAGGCCGTCATCGGCCCGAAGGAGGCCGCCGGCGACCGGGTCGCGGTCCGGCTGCGCGACGGCCGCCGGTTGGACGCCCGCCCGGTGGGCGAGGTCCTCGCCGGGATCAAGGCCCTGGTCGACGCGCACGCCACGGTCCTGTGGGACGGCGCCCCGAACGCCGCGCGGACCTGATATCCCTGCAGGGACGGCGCCGGGGTTTCCACCGCCCGGGCGGCCGGGCCTGATGACCCGCGGACGAGACCGGAGGCCGGATGTCGGTGAGGTTCGGGTACCGGAACACGGGGGCGCCGGACCTGTACCGGCGCGGCCTCCGGCCGGAGACGGCGCCGCCCGCGGTGCTGCTCGCGGACATCGAGGCCGACCTGGCCGTCCGGGACGGCGTCCGGGTGGTCTTCGCGGAGGAGTCGTTCCCCGTCGCCGAACTGGCGCGGGCGCTGGTGGGCTGGCTGCTCCGGCCGGACCGCGGGCGCGGCGGCTTCGCGTTCGAGTCGATGGCCTTCCCGGAGCCGGGCGCCGTGCGGATCGAGGGGCCGGCCTGCGGCTGGCGGGTCGGCTCGGCGCTCCGGCCGGACGCCTGGACCGCACCGGTCGCCTGGGAGGCGCTCGCCGCGGAGATCGGCCGGTTCGCGGCCGCGGTCCGCGCGGACGTGGCCCGGCTCGGCGCCGACCCGGGCCTGATCCCGGACCTCTGAGGCGGCCGCGCCGCTCCCGCGGGCCCGCGAAGCCGGAGGGCCCGGAGCCGTGATCCGTTGACAGCCGGGCGGAGGACGGGCCAGGCTGCCGGGTTGGACGCCGCCGAGCCGGGACTGGAGCGGTCGATGGCGGAGAGTGCGCCGACTCGGGAGGACGCCCCTCCTCCGCTGCTGGGCGTGCACAGCGTGGACTGGAGCCGGCGCTACGACTGCTCGGGCGGCACCGACCGGGTTCCGGTGCTGCTCGACCGGGTGTGGAGCGGCACGGACACCGTCGGCGCCCTCGATGAGCTGTACGAGCGGCTCGTTCCCGAACACGGGATCTGCACCGCCGTCTGCGTGCGGGATGCCACGCCGGCCGCAGTGCCCTTCCTGGTGAGGCTCGCCCAGGACGTGCGCACTCCGTCGCGGGACCGCGTCATGGAGCTGCTGATGCGTGTCGTGGACGCCGTCGACGAAGGCCCGGTCGAACCCTGCTTCGGCGTCTGGCCCGACGTGTGGCTGACCAGGTGCGGGCAGGCCCTGTGCGAGACCCGCGCGGAGGAGTGGTTCGCGCTCCTCGACGAGGAGCCGGACCCCCATCGGCGCTGGAGGGCGCTCCGGCTGCTGGCGGTCGCCGCCCCGTTCAACGGCGGAGGGCTCGCGCTCTGGCTGTGGCGGTCGGCGCTCGACGCCTCCGACGCGGAGCGCCTCGCGGAGCGCGTGATCGCCGCGGCCTTCGCGGCCCGCGGCGACCCCTGGGACCGGCGGGACGAGGAGGAGGATTGGATCGGGCTGCTGCGGGAGTGGCTGGGGGTGGCCGATTCGGTGCAGGACCGGCTGGGGGAACCGCCCTACCCTTCCCCGGAGCAGACCACCGAAGCGGCGGGCGCCGCACTGCGGAACCTGCCCGAGTGGATGGCGGACGCCGATACCGCCGAGGCGCTCACCGACCTCCTGCGCGAGGGGGCGCCGGTAGGGCGGGAGCGGACGGAGGCCTCCTGAGCCGTTGATCCGGTGAGGGCCGGGAGGCGCCGGCCCCCGCGCAGGCGGGCGCCGCCTCGAGCGAGCGGGCGTCCCCGCGGGACGACCGCGCCCTGATCTTCATCGGGCCGGCGCCTCGGGGCGCTGGGCGGGCGGACCGGAATCCGCGAAGCCCCGGCGCGCCGCGAGCGGGCCCGCCCCGGGGAGGGCCGGGGCGCGGGATCCCCCGCCGCGGGGCCGCAGGCCCCGGTCAGCGGGTGAAGCCGGAGAAGGCGGTGGTTCCGTCCCGGGCCACCGACATCTCCACGTCCTCCTGGGCGCCGGTCTCCGGATCCAGGTACGTGCAGTCGTAGGCGACGTCCTCGAGGGAGTGGCTCGCCATCGCCACCGTCTCCTCCATGTCGCAGCGGACGTACTCGGTCCCCTCGTCGAAGCGCAGGTCGTCCTCGGCGACCTCGCGGAGGAAGGGCGCGGTGGAGACCGCGGGCAGGACCGACCCGTCGGATCGGTGGGCGTAGTGGTACTCGTACTCCTGCCCGCGGTAGGTGACGGTGCAGTCGAGCGCGGCGGCGCCCTCCTCCAGCTCCTCCGACTCCTCTGCGGCGACGCACGCGGACTCCGCGTCCGGGTCGGCGGCCCGGGCGAACGTCACGACCTCCTTCAGCGCGTCCCAGGCGATGCGCTCCTCCAGCGGGGCGCCCGCCGGGGGCTCGGCTGCGGGCAGGTCGGCCTCGTCCACCGCGGGTTCCCGGTCCGGGACCTCCCCCTGCCGGAGGCCGCCGGTCTCCATGGCGGCGGGGGCGTCCTGCCCCCCGCCCGGCGGCGCGTCCCCGGCGGGGAGGAGGCCGCAGCCGCCCAGGGCGGGTACGGCCGCCGCGGACACCAGTGCGGCCGCGGCGCGGAAGGGGGGTCTGCGGAAGGAAGGCACGGGGTTCTTCTCCGTCCGGCGGGTCGGGGCACGCGTTCGGCCGGGCGCCGCGGCGCGGCGCCCGCCCCCGTGTCCGACGGGAGCGGCCCGCGCACCGTTCCGGTCCTCTCCGCGGCGCCCCGGCCCGCGCCGGTGCTCCGGGGCGCGGGGAGCGGGAGCGCCCCTCCGGGGTGTCCGGGCCCGAGCGCGCCCGCTCCGCCGGAGGCGGGCGCGGGGAGGGGTCAGCGGTCCTTCGGGGCGAGCCAGGCCAGGGCGGCCGCGGTCAGGGCGCGCACCCCGGTGCTGAGGGTGGGTTCGACGACCGGGGCGAAGTGCGGGGAGTGGTTGGAGGGGACGTCGCGGTCGAGGGTGCCGCCCTCGAAGGCGGTGCGGAAGACCTCGGGGTCGGCGCCGCCGAAGAGCCAGTAGCAGGTGGGGGCGCCGGCGGCGGTGCCGAAGCGGCCGAAGTCCTCGCTGCCGCTGACCGGGCCGGGGTCGACCACCGCGGCGTCGCCGAGCTCCGCGCGCAGCGCGGCCCCGGTGCGGGCCATCGCCGACTCGTCGTTGTACAGCAGCGGGAAGGCGTTGAACGGGGTGATCTCCGGTTCGCGGTCCGCTCCGGAGGCGGCGGCCTCGGCCTTGACGATCCGGGTGACCGCCTCCAGCACCCTCGCCCGCACCTTGGTGTCGAAGCTGCGCACGTTGATCTGGAGCTCGGCCTCGTCGGGGATGATGTTCTCCTTGGTGCCGGCGCGCAGCGAGCCGACGGTGACCACCGCCGCGTCGCCCGCCGCGACCTCGCGGGAGACCACGGTCTGCAGCCGCATCACGGTGGAGGCCGCCATCACCACCGGGTCGACGGTGGTCTCCGGGCGCGACCCGTGGCCGCCCCGGCCGAACATGCGCACCCGCAGGCTGTCGGTGGCGGCGAAGGCGGCGCCGGGGTGGCAGCCCACCCATCCGGCGGGCAGCGGGGCGACGTGCTGGCCCAGCGTCACGTCCGGGGTGCCGAACCGCTCGAACAGGCCGTCGTCGACCATGGCCGCGGCCCCGGTGGCCAGCTCCTCGGCGGGCTGGAAGACCGCGAGCACCGTGCCGGACCAGGAGTCGGCCCCGGCGGCGAGCACGTCCAGCGCGCCGAGCAGGCAGACGGTGTGCATGTCGTGCCCGCAGGCGTGCATCACCGGGACCTCGGTGCCGTCGGCGGCGGTGCCGGTGGCGGTGCTGGCGTAGGGCAGCCCGGTCTTCTCCTCCACCGGGAGGGCGTCCATGTCGGCGCGGAGCAGCACGGTGGGGCCGTCGCCGTTGCGCAGCACCGCGACCACCCCGGTGCCGCCGACGCCGGTGGCCACCTCGTACCCGGCGGCTCCGGCGCGGCGGGCGACCTCCGCGGCGGTGCGGTGCTCGGCGTAGGAGAGCTCGGGGTGGGCGTGCAGGTCGCGGTAGAGGCCGGCGAGGTCGTCCCGGATCTCGTCGAGCCGTGTCGGGGCGGTGCCGGGCTCGGTCGTCATCGTTCGCCTCCGGAAAGGTGGTGTACCAGCGGTACACTGAATGTACCACTGGTACACGAGGCGGGGGATGCATGGCCGACCAGCGCGAGGAGCTGCTGACCAAGGCGGTCGAGTGCTGCCGGAACCGCCCGCTGCGCGAGATCACGCTGCGCTCGCTGGCCGCGGAGATCGGCACCAGCCACCGGATGCTCATCTACCACTTCGGCTCCCGGGACCGGCTGCTCGCCGCGGTGCTGCACCGGGTCCGGCTGGAGGAGCAGCGGGCGTTCATGGCCGAGGCCGCCGAGGGCGACCGGGCCCGCGCCCTGGAGCGGCTGTGGCGGCACTACACCGACCCGGCCGGCGAGCACCGGCTGCGCGCCTTCTTCCACGTCCTCGGGCTGGCCGCGGAGGACCCGGAGCCGTTCGCCGAGTTCCTCGACTCGCTGAACGACTGGCCCCGCCTCCTCGCCGAGCTGGGCGTCCGGGAGGGCCTCGACCCCGGCACCGCGCGCGCCGAGGCGGAGCTGATCGCCTGGACCGTCCGCGGGCTGCTGCTCGCCCTGGTCACCACCGGCGACCGGGACGCGGTCGAGCGGGCCCTGGAGTCGCTGCGCGCCTCGCTGTCCCGCTGACCCGAGCCCCCGCGGGCGGCGCGGCGGCGGGCCGGCCGCGGATCACGGGGCGGGGGCCTCCTCGGGGACCCACGCCGGGGCGACCGGGGTGATGTGGCTGTGCACGCACACCCAGCGGCCGCCGCGCCGGATGAACACGTCGGTGGTCCACTCGTCGGCGTCGTAGCGCCGCCCCCGGTAGTGGGCGGTGTTGGCGACCCGGGCGGTGTAGACCGCGACGCCGTCCAGCAGCAGCACGCGCGGCTCGCCGATCCGCTCCATCGCCGAATGGGTCAGCTCCCCGGAGGCGACGAGGTCGAGGAAGTCCCGCTTGGCGCCGACCCCCGTCTCGGACACGATGGCCCACCCCTCGGCCATGAACTCCGCGATCCGCTCGGGGTCGTTGGCCGTGATCGCCTCCGCCCAGGCGTCGGCGGCGGCGACCACCCCGGCGCGGTCCGCGCGCCCTTCGGGCGGGGTGTCCGTGACATCACCCTTGTCCACCATGCCCCGACGGTAACCCGCACCGCCCGCCCCCCCGGCCCGCGCCGCGCCGGGCCCCCCGGGCACGCCGGGCGGCGGAAATCCCGTTGAGCGGCCGGGGCGGGACGGCCATACTGGCCCGCATGTGCATCCGCCCCACCGCCCTCGGCCTGCACCACGTCTGCCTGGACTGCCGGGTCGCCTTCAAGCACGCCGGACGGCGCGACCGCACCTGCCCGAACTGCGCCGGCGGGCTGATCGACGCCGGGAACGACCTGGAGGTGCCGCGCCGCGGCGACGAGGCCGGGTGGCGGGTGCTGGGCGTGCTGCTCCGCGCCGGGGTCACCTTCCACTCCTCCTGCTGCGGCGGGCCGGGCTGGCGGCCGCGCACCATGGGCCAGGTCAAGGAGCGGCTGGCCGCGGCCGAGCGCACCGGCACCCCGATCGCCGAGGCGCTGACCACCGCCGACACCGACGAGATCGGCCGCCGCCCGCACCCCGCCCGCCGGCCCGTCGGAGCCGCGCCGCGGTGACCGGATCGGTCCGGGCCCGGGCCTGAGCGGTCCTCGCCGCCGCCGGGTCCGGCGCGCCAGGATCAAGGCATGGCAACCACACGCAGAGCACTGCTCGTCATCGATGTCCAGGAGTCCTTCCGCAAGCGCGAGACCTGGCCGAGCTGGGGCACCGTCTCCCGCCCGGAGATCGCCGAGACCGTCGACCGGCTGGTCCGGGCCGCCCGCGAACGGGGCGAGCCCGTCTTCTGGGTCCTGCACGAGGAGCCCGGAACCGGCGGCCCCTTCGACCCGGTCAACGACCTGATCCGTCCGATCCCCCCGCTCGCCCCGGCCGAGGGGGAGCAGGTGCTGCGCAAGACCTCGCACAACGCCTTCACCACCACCGACCTGGCCCGCACCCTCACCCTGGGCGGCATCACCGAACTGGCCGTCTGCGGCATCCGCACCGAGCAGTGCTGCGAGACCACCGCCCGGGTCGCCTCCGACCTGGGGTACCGGGTGGACTATGTGGTCGATGCGACGGCCACCAACCCCATCCCCGCGCCCGGCGCCGACCTCACCCGCCCCGAGGAGGAGATCCTCGCCGACCCGGAGACCCTGGGGGTGCGGGAGATCGAGGAGCGGACCGTCCGCGCGCTGCACGGCCGCTTCGCCGAGGTGATCACCGCCGAGGACTACATCGCCGGCCCCGACCGGGCATGATGGCCTGGTCATGACCATCGTGCAGTTCATCGTCGCCCCCGGAACGCACCTGCTCGACCTGTCCGGGCCGGCCCAGGTGTTCTCCGACGCCGCCGACCTCGGCCTGGACTACGAGCTGCGCTACGCCGGCGACACCGAGCGGGTGCCCACCGCCCAGGGCGTCGACGTGCACACCGGGACCGAGCCCGCCGACCTGGGGCCGGACGACATCGTCCTGGTCCCCGGGTGGGCGGGCCGGTTCCCCGGCGCGGGGGAGCTCAGCGGCCGGCTGCTGTCCGCCGTCCGCGCGCATCACGACGCCGGCGGCGCGGTGGCCAGCGTCTGCTCCGGCGCCGACGCCCTGGGCCGGGCCGGCGTCCTGGACGGGCGCAGGTGCACCACGCACCACGCCCTCCAGGACCGCCTGGCCGCCCGGTTCCCCCGGGCCGAGGTCGTGCGGGACGTGCTGTTCGTGGAGGACGGCACCGTCTCCACCTCGGCGGGCATCGCCTCCGGCATCGACCTGGCGCTGCACATGCTGGAGCGGCGCGACGGGCCGGCGGCCGCCGCCCAGGTCGCCCGGGACATGGTGGTCTACGCCCGGCGCAACGGCCGGGAGGCCCAGCTCAGCACGGCGCTGGCGTACCGCTCCCACCTGGACGACCTGGTGCACCGCGCCCAGGACGCCATCGACCGGGAGCTGGATCGGCCGATGACCCTGGACGGGCTCGCCCACCGCCTCCTGGTCAGCCCCCGCACGCTGACCAGGAGGTTCACCGCGGCGACCGGGATGACCCCGCAGGCCTACCGCCGGCTGGCCCGCCTGGAACGGGCGGAGAAGCTGATCGCGGCCGGCACCGGGATGGAGAGCGCGGCCCGCGCCGTCGGCTTCAGCGACGCCCGCACCCTGCGCCGGCTGCGCGCCCAGGAGCGCGACCGCGCGCCCTTCCCCGCGGACGGGGAACCGCCGCTCCCCTGACCGCCCTCGGCCCCGGCGCCGGTCACACCGGCTGCCCGGTCGGCCGGACGACCACCGTGTTCACGTCGACGCCGGGCGGCTGCTCCAGCGCCCACACCACGGTCCCGGCCACCTGCTCCGCGGTGAGATTGTCCCCGTCGGGCGGCCCGCCGACCGGGTCCCAGAACCCGGTCTCCACCCGCCCCGGGGCGATCAGCGCGACGCCGACGCCGTCCGGCGCGGCCATCCGGCGGGTGTTCTCCGCCAGCCCGGTGACCGCGTACTTGGTCGCCCCGTAGATGTTGCCGGGCGTGGGCACGAACCCGGCGACGCTGCCCAGCAGCACGATCCGCCCGCGGGTCTCGCGCAGCGCCGGCAGCGCGGCGTTGACCAGGAGCGCGGGGCCGAGCACGTTGGTCAGCACCATCGGCCGCCACCCGGCCGGGTCGCCGTCGGCCAGCCCGTCGTGGGTGGCGGACCCGGCGTTGGCCACCGCGGCGTCCAGCCGCCCGAACGCCCCGACCGTCGCCGCCACCGCGGCGGCGACCGCGCCCTCGTCGGCGGCGTCCCCGGGCAGGAGCAGCAGGCCGTCCGGGTCGCCGAGCCTCTGGGCGAGGGCGCGCAGCCGCACGGTGGCCGCCCCGATGCCGGCGGATCCCCCGGTGACCAGTGCGACCGGGGCCTGTGAAGAGGGGCGGGCGGCGGGTGCCGAAATCGTGGATTCGTCCATGCGCGGCACGCTAGGTCCTAGAGTCGGCTCCAGGTCAAAACCGGCACCGCCCTCCGCGGGCCGCCCCTCCCCGGCGGCGGTCTAGGGTCGGCGCATGGACGACGACGAGCCGGTCCTGAGCATCGGCCAGGCCGCCGAGCGCACCGGGCTGAGCGTGCACACGCTGCGCTTCTACGAGCGGGAGGAGCTGCTGCCCCGCCCGGTCCGCCGGGACTCCCGGGGGCGCCGGGTCTACGGCGAGACCGACCTCGAATGGCTCCTGGTCTGCGCGAACCTGCGCGCCTCGGACATGCCCCTGCCGGAGATCCGCCGTTACACCGCGCTCGTCCGTGAAGGCCCCGGGAACGAGGAGGAGCGGCTGTCCCTGCTGCTCCGCCACCGCGACCGGGTCGCCGCCCGGATCGCCGAGCTGGGGCGCCGCCTCGACCTGATCGGCTACAAGGCGGACTACTACGCCGAGCGCATCGCGGACGGGACCGCCCACCGGGTGTGGAGCCCGCCCCCGCCCGGCGGCGGGTAGCGGCGGCCGGACCGCGCGGGCCGCCGGCGCCTCCGCCCGCGGAGCCCGGAGGGGGCCGGAGAAGGGCGGCCCGGCGCATACTTCCCGGATTGGCGGGATCCGTTCCGGAACTTTGCCCGACGCCGACGGGGAAGGCGCCCCGCGGAGGCCGCCGCGCACATAGGCTTCCCGCGGATGGGCGCCGGCGGCGGCGCCCGGTGGACGGCGCGGCACGACGTGAGCGGAGGCGGCGATGGCCGGCGACGGGAGCGGGACCGAGCGGAACGACCGGATCAGCGGGGTCGTCGTCGGGGTGGACGGATCGGAGGGCGGGCGCGACGCGCTCGCCTGGGCCGCCCGCCTGGCCGAGCGGTCCGGCCTGGAGCTGACCGTCCTGGTCGCGGTGAGCATGCCGCTGATCTCGGTGCCCTTCGGCCGCCCGGTGCGGCTGACGCCCACCCCGGAGGTGGCCGACCGCGCCTCCACCCTGCTGGGCGACGAGACCGAGGCGGTCGCCCGCGCCCACCCCCGGCTGCGGGTGAACACCGTGGTCTCCGCGCAGGAGCCCGCGCCGGCGCTGATCGCCGCCTCGGACCGGGCCGACCTCGTGGTGGTCGGCTCGCGCGGCCTGAGCGGGGTCAAGGCCGCGTTCCTGGGCTCGGTGAGCCTGCGCACGGCGGCGCACGCCGCCTGCCCGGTCGCCGTGGTGCCCCCCGGCCACGGCCGCGACCACCGGGAGAAGGGCAGGATCGTGGTGGGCCTGGACGGCTCCGAGCAGTCGGTCGGCGCGCTGCGCTTCGCCATGGCGGAGGCCGCGCGGCTGGGCGCCGCCGTCACCGCCGTGCGCGCCTGGCGGCTGGTGCCCCGGCTGGACCCGATGCCCTCCGACGGGGCCGCGGTGGCCGAGGCGCACAACGCGATGTCCCAGAAGGTCTCCGAGGACATGCGGCGCACGGTGGAGGAGGCGCGCACCGGGGAGACCGCGGACGTGGACGTCGAGGTCGAGACGGTCGAGGGGCAGCCGGCGCACACCCTGATCACCGCGGGCGGCGGCGCCGACATGCTCGTGGTCGGCTCGCGCGGCCGCGGCGGGTTCGCCGGTCTGCTGCTCGGCTCGGTCAGCCAGACGGTGCTGCACCACAGCGAGGTCCCGGTGGTGGTGGTCCGCTCCGCCGGCGGGCCGGCCCGGGACTGAGCCCGCCCGGGCCGAAGGGGGCGGCGGCGCAGGGCGGCGGGGAACGCTCTCACCTGGAAGAACGGAGGAGGAGCGGGGGCGCGGAGCGGAGCCGCTCCGGGCGCAGGGCCGCCCGCGGGCAGCGAAAAGGCGGGAAGGAGACTCCCCGCCACTTTCAACTTATAGCGCACCGGGGGGCTTGCGGCAAGACCCCCGCCATGCCGCACAATCGTCGATCGTGATCCGAGCACACGACACGGGAGACGATGTGAACCTCCAGGCCACGAGCGCTTTCGACCTCCCCCGCCACCTCTCTCCCAAAGCCGCCCCGGAGCTGATCGCCGGCGACGAGCGGCACTTCGCCGCCATCGCGGAGACCCTGGAGCGGTCCATCGCCGACCTGTCCGGCCGGCTCGACGCCGAGCGCAGGGCGCCCGGCGGCAAGGGCCGGGCGGTGCTCGACCGGGACCTGGAGGTGCACCGGCTGACCGCCCGCCTGCGCACCCTGCGCCGCTTCGGCCTGGACCTGTGCCTGGGGCGGATCGTCGCCGCGGACGGCTCCGAACCGGTCTACATCGGCCGGCTCGGCCTCACCGACGGGGAGGGGAACCGGCTGCTCGTCGACTGGCGCTCCCCCGCGGCCGAGCCGTTCTTCGCCGCGACCCACGCCGACCCGATGGGGCTGGCCAGCCGCCGCAGGTACCGCTGGACCGGCGGCCGGATCGGCGACTACTGGGACGAGGTGTTCACCGAGGACGGCATCGAGGGGCACGCCGCCCTCGACGACCAGTCCGCCTTCATCGCGAGCCTGGGCGCCAACCGGTCGCCCCGGATGCGGGACGTGCTCGGCACCATCCAGGCCGACCAGGACGCCGTCATCCGGGCCGGCTCCGGGGGCGCCCTCGTCGTCGACGGCGGCCCGGGCACCGGGAAGACCGTCGTCGCCCTGCACCGCACCGCCCACCTCCTCTACTCCGACCCCCGCCTGGGGCACCGCCGGGGCGGCGTGCTGTTCGTCGGCCCGCACCAGCCCTACCTGGCCTACGTCTCCGACGTCCTGCCCAGCCTCGGCGAGGAGGGCGTGCGGACCTGCACCGTGCGCGACCTCCTCCCGGAGGGGGCGACGGCGGCCCCCGAGGCCGACCCGGAGACCGCCCGGCTGAAGTCCACCGCGGACATGGTGGGGGCGATCGAGCCGGCGGTCCGGTTCTACGAGCGCCCGCCCGAGCAGGGGCTGACGGTCGGCACGGACTGGGGCGACATCCGGGTCTCCCCCGGCGACTGGGCCGAGGCGTTCGACGCGGTGGACCGCGGGACCGTCCCGCACAACGAGGCCCGCGACCGGATCCTGGAGGAGCTGGCCGACATCCTGGCGGACCGGCACGGCGACGAGGACCTCTCCGCCGGGGCGGTCCTGGGCGCGCTGCGCCGCGACGCCGACCTGCTCGGCGCCCTCTACCGCGCGTGGCCGCTGCTCGACCCGGCCGACCTCGTCGGGGACCTGTGGACGGTCCCCGCCTACCTGCGGCTGTGCGCCCCCTGGCTCGCTCCGGAGGAGGTCCGCAGGCTGCAGCGCGCCGACCCCCGCGCCTGGACCGTCTCCGACCTGCCGCTGCTGGACGCGGCGCGGCAGCGGCTCGGCGACCCGGAGGCGTCCCGGCGCCGACGCCGCCACCAGGCCTCCGCCGCCGCCGAGCGCGAGCGCATGTCCGCCGTCATCGACGACATCGTGCAGGCCGACGACGACGGCGAGGGCGCGGTGACGATGCTGCGCGGCCGGGACCTGCAGGACACCCTGGTGGACGGGGCCGTGCCGCCCGGCGCCGCCGCGGACCCGCTGGCCGGCCCGTTCGCGCACATCGTGGTGGACGAGGCCCAGGAGCTGACCGACGCGGAGTGGCGGATGCTGCTGCTCCGCTGCCCGTCCCGGAGCTTCACCATCGTCGGGGACCGGGCCCAGGCCAGGCACGGGTTCACCGAGTCCTGGCGGGAGCGGCTGGCCCGGGTCGGGTTCGACCGGGTCGAACTGGCCTCGCTGAGCATCAACTACCGGACGCCGGAGGAGGTCATGGCGGAGGCCGAGCCGGTCATCCGGGCCGCGCTGCCCGACGCCAACGTGCCGGTCTCCATCCGCGCCGGCGGCGTCCCCGTGCAGTACGGCCCCGCCTCCGACCTGGAGGCGGTCCTCGGCGCCTGGCTCGCCGAGAACGCGGAGGGGACCGCCTGCGTCATCGGCGACCCCTCGTTCCGGGCGGCGCCCCGGGTCCGCTCGCTCACCCCGGAGCTGGCGAAGGGGCTCGAGTTCGACCTGGTCGTCCTCGTCGACCCGGACGCGTTCGGCGCGGGCATCGAGGGGGCGGTCGACCGCTACGTCGCGATGACCAGGGCGACGCAGCGGCTCGTCGTGCTCACCGGGGAGCGGGCCGGGTGACCGGGGGCGCGGGCGGACCGGCCGCGCGGGTCCGCCCCCGCCGGCGGGCGCGGCGCGGCCCGGGGGCGGCGCCGCGCCTCGGCCTCCGGGGTGAGCGCGGCTCACTCCCCGGGGTGAGGTGCGGCGGCGCCGCGATGGTTAACGTTGCCGCCGTGATCAGCCGAAACGGGGAAAGAACCCTTTCTACGCGATTCCGCCTGCCCGTTCGACTCGCTCTCGCGCTGTCCGTTCCGGTCGGCGCCGCATTCATCGGCGCGCCGCCCCCGGCGCACGCCGATGCGGCCGGCGGAGGAACGGTCGACGCCTATCAGGAGGCGTACGGAAATCCCGGCCTGGCCGTGGCCGTGATCGACGGCGATTCGGTCGAGACCGCGGTCCGCGGGAACGACGGCGACGGAGACGCCGTCACACCGGAGACGCTTTTCCGGATCGCCTCGATGAGCAAGTCGATGACCGCGGCGTCGATCATGATCCTGGTGGAGCGGGGAGAGATCGGCCTGGACGACCCCGTCGCCGACGCGCTGCCCGAATTCACCATGGACGATCCGCGGTTCCGCGACATGACCGTCCGCCACCTGCTGAGCCACACCTCGGGGCTGTCGATCAGAACGAACAACGAGTACGCCCTCCCGCCCCCGGGCAGCGCCGCCGAGGCCGTCGCCGGACTCGCGGACAAGGCCTTGGGCGCCGCCCCGGGAGCGCAGTACGAATACCACAACACGAACTACTCGGTGGCGGCGCGGATCGTCGAATTCCACTCGGGGAAGCCGTTCGGCGAATTCCTGGAAACGGAGCTGTTCGGCCCGCTGGGCATGGACCGGACCACCGCCGCGGAGGGCTGCTCGGACCCGGTGGCCGGGCTGGCCCCGGGGTACGGGACGGTTCTCGGGCTGTCGCTCCCCGTCCCCGAGATGCCCGGCCTGTGCGCGGGGAACGGCGGGGTCGTCTCGTCCCTGGACGACATGGTGCGGTGGGTGCGGTTCAACCAGGGGGCGCTCGGCGCCGGCCCGCTGAGCGCGGATTCCCTGAAGGAGATGCACACGGCCCAGCCGGGAGCCGACGGCCACGGCCTGGGCTGGGAGGTCCGCCCCGGCCCGGAGGAGGGGGCGCGGCCGCTGATCGGCCACGACGGCGCCTTGGCGACCTGGACCGGCGACATGTCCTTCTCGCCCGGGACAGGGGAGGCCGCGATCGTTCTGGCCAATGGCGCCGGGGCTCCCCGGCTGCTCTCGACCGCTCTGCTGGCCGAACGGAACGGCGCGGAGGCCGATCCGATGAGCAACCCGCTGACCACCGTGAACGCGGTTCTGCTCGGGCTGACCCTGCTCGCGGGCGCACTCCTCGCCCGCACCGCGGTGCGCGCGCGGCGCTGGGCGGTCCGGCACCGGGAGGCCCGCCGCCCCGAGGTGGTGCTCCGGCTGGTGCCGCTCGCACTGGTGACCGCCGCCGGGGCGCTGCTGCCGACGCTGATCGGCGCAGCGGGCGGCTCGTTCAGCTTCCACTACTGGGTCGTCACCGCCTGGCTGATGCCGCTGCTCGCGCTGTTCTCCCTGGTGTGCCTCACACTCGGCGCGACCGCGCTCGTCCGCCGGGTCCTGTGCCGCCGGAGGGCGCGGACGCGGACGGGGTGAACCGCCCCCGGACGGCGGCCCCGGGGAAAGCGGTGCGAGCCCCCGGTCCGCCGCCGGCGGGGGTCATTCCGCGCGGACGAGGCCGTGTTCGTAGGCGTAGATCACCACGTGGACGCGGTCTCGCAGTCCGAGCTTCATCAGGAGCGCCCGCACATGGGTCTTGACCGTGTTCTGGGTCAGGTGGAGCCGCGCCCCTATCTCGGCGTTGGACAGGCCGGCGGCGATGAGTCCGAAGACCTCGGCCTCGCGCGGGGTGAGGGCGTCCAGCGCATGGGCCCTGGGCTCCGGTGCGCGGCGGAGCATGCCGATGATCTTGGCCGCCACCCCCGGGGCCAGGGCGGACGTTCCCGCGGCGACCTCGTGGACCGCCCGGCAGAGCGCGGCCGGACGCGTGTCCTTGGTCAGGTAGCCGCTCGCGCCGGCCCGGACGGCGGCGACCACGAGCTCGTCGGCGTCGAAGGTGGTCAGGATCAGCACCCGCGTCGACGGGGACAGGCGAGTGATCTCCTCGGTCGCGCTGACGCCGTCGAGCCCGGGCATCCGGATGTCCATGAGCACCACGTCGATGCGGTGGGAGCGCACCGCGTCGACCGCGGCCCGGCCGTCGCCCACGTCCCCGACGACATCGATCCGCGGGTCGGCTCCCAGCACCGTCCGGAGCGCGCCGCGCAGCAGCTCCTGGTCGTCCACGAGGAGCACCCGCACCGGACTCATGGGGACCCCTTCGTCGGCAGCCGCGCGGCCAGCCTCCAGCCGCCGCCGTCCCGGACCACGGTGAGCGTACCGCCCGCGGCCTCGGCCCTCTCCCGCGCGCCCGCCAGACCGCTCCCCGCGGCCCCGCCGTGCAGGACGCCGCCCCCGCCGTCGTCGCCGACCTCCAGTAGGACGTACGTCTCCCGCCACTCGAGGCGGACCTCCACGGCGACCGGGGGCCGCAGGTGGCGGAGCGCGTTGGTGATCCCCTCCTGTGCCACGCGCACGAGGGCCGGCTCGGCCCCGATCGCCAGCGGCCTGCGCTCCCCGACCTCCTCGAAGGTCACCCGGTGCAGGGAGGTCGACGCGGCTTCCGCGAGCCCCGGCAGCGCGGCCACGGTCAGCGGGGGCCCGTCCCCGTCCGGGCGCTCCGCGTCCAGGACGGCCAGCATGGCCCGCAGCGCCCCGAGCGCGTCGCGGCCCGATTCGGCCACGTCCTCCAGCTCCCGGCGCGCGCCGGCGTCGCTCGCGGTGACGGACGCCGCGTCGATCCGCGCGACCATGACCGTGATCGAGTGGGCGATGACATCGTGCAGGTCGCGGCGGATGTGCGCCCGCTCGGTGGAGACGGCGGCGGCCAGCCGGGCCCGCTCCGCGCGGGCGGCCCGCTCCCTCCGGCGGGCCGCCGCGACCGCGGCGGCCCACACCCCGACGACGGCGGCCAGCGCGAACGCGCCCTGGAGCAGCGGCGTCCAGGCGGGGACGGAGTCCTCGAGCCGGATCCAGGAGAGCAGGCCCGTGACGGCGACCCCGGTGGCGCCCACGAGGAGCGCGGCGAGGCGCAGCCGGCGCCCCCCGGCGAACGCGCACCGCCACAGTGCCAGCAGGAAGCACGCCGACGACGGGAGCGCACTGGACTCCCATCCCGGTGCGGGCGTCAGCACCAGCCCCAGCATGGCCGCCGAGGCGACCGCGAACCCCGCGGCGGGGCGGCGCCGGGACACCTCGACCGCGGCGTGCAGGGCCACCGCCGCCAGGAGCGTCGCCGCGACCTGCCACGCGCGCGCCCCGTTGGCGACGAGGAGGACCGCCACCAGTGCCGACAGCGGAGCCAGGACGCAGTGGGCGGCCAGATCGAGGCGGAGCGCCCGCACGTCGCCTCGATCGCCGGGAATCGGATGTCCTTCCATGACCACCTTGGTGCCGGGCCGCCCCTGCGGGCCGCACGGGAGAGCGGCGCGGTCGCGCCGGGCATGATTAAAGCACGCCTTCCACGGGGCCCGGGCGGCCGCTCCGGAGCGCCGCGCGATCTCGCTCTGCAGGGCGAGGAAGAACGGTGGGGCGACCGATGGAATCGCCGCCGCAATGGGCGGACGCGCATTGCCGAACCTTTCGAAACGGAGCCGCAAATAGGCTCTGACCTGCCCGAAGCGTTGAATTCCGGCTCCGTTTCCGAGGCCGTTCCCTGAAGTGGTCCCGGACGCGGCCGCGCGGGTGGACCGACCTCCCGGCATTCCGGTCCGCGCTTTCCCTTTCACGCCCCGCGAATTCCGGAATTCCCCCCCTCCTCGCCGCCGGGCCCCGACCCGGCGGGTCGGGCCGCGCGCGAGGCGCCCGGGCGGCCTCCGAGGGCCGTCGGCGCCCGACGCCGCCCTGACCCCGGGCGGTCGGCGCCGAAGCATCAGGGGATGGTGATTTGCCTAAAACCTTTAGGGAAACGTATGGTCGCTTCAGGGAGATCGGAGGAGGTTCACGGTGAAGGCAGGGCTGTCCAGAGAGCGCCTCGTCCGGGCCGGGGCGGAGCTGGCCGACGAAGCAGGCTTCGACCAGGTGACCGTGTCCGCGCTGGCCAGGCGGTTCGACGTCAAGGTCGCCAGCCTCTACTCGCACCTGAAGAACTCCCGCGACCTCAGGACCGGGATCGCGCTGCTCGCGCTGGAGGAGCTCGCCGACCGGGCCGCCGAGGCCCTGGCCGGGCGGGCCGGCAAGGAGGCCCTGACCGCCCTCGCCGACGTCTACCGCGACTACGCCCACGAGCACCCCGGCCGCTACGCCGCGGCGCAGCTCCGGCTCGACCCGGAGACCGCGGCCGCCAGTGCCGGCGTCAGGCACGCCCGGCTGGCCCGGGCCGTGCTGCGCGGCTACGACCTGGACGAACCCGACCAGACCCACGCGGTCCGGCTGCTGGGCAGCGTCTTCCACGGCTACGTGAGCCTGGAGATGGGCGGCGGCTTCAGCCACAGCGCCCCCGACACCCGGGAGACCTGGTCGCGGACGCTGGACGCCCTCGACGCGCTGCTGCGCAACTGGCCCGATCCCTGACCCGGCCCCTCTCCCCCGCCGGCGCCGCCCCGGCGCGCCCGGCGGAGCGGAGCGACAGGACCACCCCGACCGACCCGACCGGCAGGCCGAACACCATGCACACCTGGACCACCACGCCCATCACACCCGACCTCCTGCGCGGAGCCCTGGAGCTGGAGCGCACCGAGCACGGGCTGCTGCCGCACCGGCTGCCCGCCCGGGCCCGCGCCCAGTGCGCCGACCCGCAGCTGGCCATGGCCGAATCCCAGCCCTCCGGGGTCCGGCTGGCCCTCCGCACCCGGGCCACCGCCGTCGAGCTGGACACCCTGCCCACCAAGCGCACCTACACCGGAATCCCGCCCCGCCCGGACGGCGTGTACGACCTGCTCGTCGACGGCCGCCTCACCGACCGGGCCTCGGCGGACGGCGGGAACACCCTCACCGTCGACATGGCCGCCGGCACCGCCGAGCACCGGCCCGGCCCGGTCGCCACCCTCCGCTTCACCGGCCTGCCCGACCGCGCCAAGGACGTCGAGATCTGGCTTCCGCACAACGAGATCACCGAGCTCGTCGCGCTGCGCACCGACGCCCCGGTCGAGCCGGTGCCGGACCGGGGCCGCCGGGTGTGGCTGCACCACGGCAGCTCGATCAGCCACGGCTCCAACGCCGCCGCCCCGACCGCCACCTGGCCCGCGCTGGCCGCCGCCGGCGGCGGCGCCGAGCTGGTCAACCTCGGCATGGGCGGCAGCGCCCTGCTCGACCCCTTCACCGCCCGCGCCCTCCGGGACACCCCGGCCGACCTGATCAGCATCAAGATCGGCATCAACCTGGTCAACGCCGACCTGATGCGGCTGCGCGCCTTCGGCCCCGCGGTGCACGGCTTCCTGGACACCGTCCGGGAGGGCCACCCCGCCGCGCCGCTGCTGGTCGTCTCGCCGATCCACTGCCCGATCCACGAGGACACCCCCGGCCCCGGGGCCTTCGACCTCGACGCGCTCCGCGACGGGGAGGTGCGCTTCCGGGCCACCGGCGACCCCGCCGAGCGCGCCGCCGGGAAGCTGACGCTCACCGTGATCCGGGAGGAGCTCGCCCGGATCGTGCGGCAGCGGGCGGCCGAGGACCCGAACCTGCACTACCTGGACGGCCGCCAGCTCTACGGCGAGGATGACTTCGCCGAGCTGCCGCTGCCCGACGGGCTGCACCCGGACGCCGCCGCCCACCGCCGGATGGGCGAGCGCTTCGCCCGGCTCGCCTTCGGCCCCACCGGCCCGTTCGCGGCCGAGGGCGCCTGAGGCCGCCGGAGGGAGAGAGCGGCCGGGGACGGGACCGCCCCGCCGGCGACCCGAGGGGCCGCCGCCGCGAGCCCGAACCCTCGGAGCGGGGGCTCCGAGAGCCTCCGGGTGCGCGGGCCGGCCCCGGGCGGTGCCGCTCCTCCGGCGCCGCGGGCCGCGGCGGGAAGGCCCTCCGGCGGGCCTCTCCGCCGTCGGCTTGACCCTGCCCCAAGGGCATGGCCTGGAGTGGTGGCGAGCCTCATCCGCCACGACCACGGAGCCGGGACCCATGCGATTCCTCCGCACGCCCTTCCAGATCATCCGCGCGAACCTCGGCGCCTACCTCGCCATGAGCGCGCTCGTCTACGGCCTGTTCTTCATCGGGATGGGGGCGGCGTTCGCCTTCCCCGGCCTGCACGCCGCGCACCTGGCCTCGATGGACGAGAAGGGGACGACCGGGCTGGTCACGTCGCTGCTCGGCAGCGTCTGGCTGTTCAGCCTGACCATCTTCGCGGTCAACACGCTCACGGTCGGCGTGCTGACGATCCTGCTGCCCTCGATGATCGTGCCCTTCGCCGGCATCGCCCTCTTCACCTACCGGGCGTTCAACTTCGGGGTGGCCCTCGCCCCGGTGAACGAGACCGTGGCGAAGACCCTGATCCCGCACTCCCTGACGCTCGTCATCGAGTTCCAGGCCTACGCCCTCGTCCTGCTCGGCGCCTACCTCCTCGGGAGGTCCTGGCTCCGCCCGGAGACCGCCGGCGCCCGCGACCGCCGCCAGGGGTACCTCCGCGGTCTCCGGCAGGTCGGCCGGGTGAGCCTGCCCGCGCTGGCGCTGTTCGCCGTCGGCGCGGTCTATGAGGCCTTCGAGATCATCCACCTGGTCCCCCTGCTGGTCGCCGGCTGACCACGGTCCGGCCGCCGGCGCGGGCGGTGGGCGATCGGAGCGCCGCTTGACCGTGCCCTCGGGGCATGGTGTGGACTTGCCCGGGGGCGCACGGCACGGGACGCCCGCGGCGGCGGACGAGGGGGCAGGACATGGCGTGGAGCACTCGGCAGCTCGCCGAACTCGCGGACACGACGGTGAAGGCCGTCCGGCACTACCACGAGATCGGGCTGCTCGACGTCCCCGAGCGCGCCTCGAACGGGTACAAGCAGTACGGCGTGTCCCACCTGGTCCGGCTGGTGCAGATCAAGAGGCTGAGCGACCTGGGCGTCCCGCTGGCGCAGATCGCGGCCATGGGGCGGGCCGACGAGGAGCCGGACGAGGCGATCCGCGTGCTCGACGCCGAACTCGAGGCGACGATCGAGCGGCTCACCCGGATCCGCGCGGAGCTGGCCGTGATCCTGCGCCACCGCGCGTCGCCCGAGGTGCCGCCCGGCTTCGCCCCCGTCTCCCGGTCCCTCTCCGAGACCAGGCGGTCGCTGCTCATGGTCTACTCGGCGGTCTTCAGCGAGGAGGGCATGGAGCGGCTCCGCCGGATGGCGGCCGAGCAGGAGGAGATCGACGACGAGTTCGAGCGCCTGCCCGCGGACGCGGACGAGGCCGCGATCGGCCTGCTCGCCGAGCGGATGGCGCCGGTGGTCCGCGCCGCCCGGGAGGAGCACCCGTGGTCGGCGGACCCCACGGCGGACTCGCCCCGGGGCGCGAAGCTCGCCGAGAGCGCGATAGCGCAGGCGGTGGCGGAACTGTACAACCCCGCGCAGATCCGCGTCCTGCAGCGGTTGAACGGGCTCCTCGCCGCGGACGGCCCGCCCCCGCCCTCCCGCTGACCCCAGGCCGCTCCCTGACCGCCGGCCGGACGACGGGGCCGGAGCCGGGGGCGCCCGGACACCCGGCCCCGGTTCCGCCAGGGCGCCGCGGGCCGGGGATGATGGGCGGATGGTCCCCGCCCTTCTCGCGTTCATCGGCGCCGCGTTCCTCATCGCGATCACCCCCGGCCCCAGTGCGGCCGTCATCCTCCGGCAGACGGTGCGCGGCGGCCGGCGGGCCGCGCTGGCCACGGTGCTCGGCAACGAGGCCGGCGTGCTGTTCTGGGGAGTGGCCGCCGCCCTCGGGCTGTCCGCGCTGGTCACCGCCTCGCAGATCGCCTATGAGGTGCTCCGGTTCGGCGGCGCCGCGGTGCTGCTCTGGCTGGGCGTGCAGTCGCTGCTGGCGGCCCGGCGCGGTGCGGTCGACGACGGCCCCGGGGGCGACGCGGACGCGCCGCGCCCGGCGTCCACCTGGTGGCCGTCCTTCCGGCTGGGCCTCGTCACCAACGCGGCCAATCCCAAGGCGGCCGTGTTCGCGGTCTCCTTCCTGCCGCAGTTCGTCCCCGAGGGCGCCCCGGTCCTGCCGTCCCTGCTGGCCCTGGCCGTGCTGTGGACCCTGGTCGACCTGGTCTGGTTCGTCTCCGCGGTGTGGGTGGTGGCGCTGGTCCGCGAGGCCTTCGCCCGGCCGGCGGTGCGCCGCTGGATGGAGGCGGTCTCCGGGACCGTCCTGATCGGCCTGGGGGTGCGGGTGGTGACCGCGGCCCCCTGATCCCGGCCGCGGCCGGGATCGGCCGCGCCGGGGCCGGATCCCGGGTCAGGCGGACATGGGGATGCCCGGGCGGCGCATCGCGTAGGCGGCGCCGCGCACGATCGCCTCCTTGTAGAGGACCGCGGCCCGCCCGGTCAGGATGCGCTCGCGCGGGCTGTCGTCGGGGTGCACGAACTGGATCAGGCCGTCCTCCCGCCCCAGGCTGATGCACTGCTGGAAGTAGGCGAAGCGCAACGGCCGGGCCCGGCGGCCGCTCTCCCGCGCGGCGATGGAGCGGACCGCGTGCTGGCCCGAGGGGATGCCGGTGGCGCAGGACATCCGCAGCCGCTTGCCGTCCCCGGAGACGAGCGCCGCCGCGTCCCCGACCGCGTAGACCTCGGGGTGGGAGAGCGAGCGCATGGTGGCGTCGACCGCGATCCGGCCGTCCCCGGCCGTCTCGACGCCGGCCCGCCGCGCCAGGTCGGGAACGGTGAAGCCGGTGGTCCACACGACCGTGTCGGCGGGGACCCGGTCGCCGCCGGCGAGGACCGGCCCGTCCGCGCGGACCTCGGCCACCGGCGCCCCCTCGATGACGTCGACGCCCAGCCGGGCGAAGGTGCGGCGCAGGTGGGCCGTGCCGATGCGGGACAGCGCCGCCCCGAGGCGCTCGGCGGTGACCAGGCGGACCTTCAGGTCCGGGTGGGACTCGGCGATCTCGGCGGCGGCCTCGATGCCGGTCAGGCCGCCGCCGACGACCGCCACCGATCTGCTCTCCGGGAGCCGCTTCAGCAGCTGCTCGGCCTGCTCCCGGGTGGTGACGCCGTGGGCGTGCTCGGCCGCGCCGGGGACCGAGGCCAGGTCGGGGCCGCTGCCCAGGGCGTAGACGAGGATGTCATAGCGGAGCGGCTCCGCGTCCGCGGCCAGGTGGACGGTGCGGTTCTCGGTGTCGATCCGCTCCGCGCGGTCCACCACCAGCCGCACCCCGGTCCCGGAGAGCAGCTCCTTCAGCGGCCGGTCCCGCAGCTCCTGCCCGCTGCCCAGCTGGTGCAGGCGGACCCGCTCCACGAACCGGTCCGAGGCGTTGACCAGGGTCACCCGGGCACCGGTCCGGCGCGCCGCGAGCTTGGCGGCGGGAAGCCCCGCGTAACCGGCCCCGAGGACGACGATCTGCTTCGCCATGTCTGTGGCTCCCTTCGGTCTCACCGATCTCACCCCTGGGACAGGGCGCGGCGCACGGATGTGACGGCTTCCGGGCATGACGCGGGTCACATCCGCTCCGGGGGTGCGGCGGGGCCGGCGGGGGCCGGTAGGGCTCAGCCGCCGGAGGCGCGGGCCTCCTCGGTGATGATCCGGGCGTAGTTCGCCATGGAGCGGTTGTACCGGGGCAGGTGCGGGGCCAGGGCGCCCAGCGCCAGGCCGGCGGCCTCCTTGGGGCGGCCCAGGTCGACGAGGACCAGGGCGAGGCAGGCGGTCAGCGCGTCGTCGAGCTCGTCGGAGGCGCGTGCCAGCTCGGCGGTGAGCAGGTCATGGCCCTCCTGCGGGCGGCCGAGGTTGCGCAGGGTGCTGGCCAGCTGCACGGTCAGCCGGCGCCGCCGCGTCCCCTCCAGCCCGGCGCCGATCGCCTTGGCGTACAGCTCGGCGGCCTGCTCGGGGCGGCCGGTGGAGTCCTCCGCTCCGCCGAGCTCGTGGTAGGCCGTCCCGGGGTGGTCCTCGGCGATCTCGGCGGTCAGCTCCGCCATCCGGGCGCGGAACTCTTCCGCGGGCAGCTCGTCGAAGGAGCCCCACAGGGCTTCCAGGCGCTTCTCCCATTCGGGGGCGGGGCCGGTCATCGGGTCCCCTCGGGTCTGTCGGGGCAGGGGGCGGCCCGGGGCCGGGAGGGCGGGCCGACGCTGGAGCATCCCACCGCGGCGGCGCACCGGGCAAGCCCTTATCGCCTCGGCCCCGCTCCCCGCGGCTTCCCGGACGGCGGGGCGCTCACCGCTCACCGCCCCGCTCCCCGGGGCCGCCGGGCTCCTCCGACGCGCGGCGGGTGCGCAGGGCGCGGACCTTGCTCCGGTTGCCGCACCGCTCCATGGCGCACCAGCGGCGCCGCCCGGGGCGGGAGGTGTCCACGAACACCAGGCGGCATCTCTGCCCGGCGCACTCCCGGATCCGGTCGGCGAAGCGACCGGTGAACAGCTCGACCGCGTCCCGGGCCACGGTGGACAGCGCCTGGGAGGCGTCGGCGGGCAGCGCCCAGGCGCGGGCGCCGCCGGGGGTGATCGAGGGGGCCAGGGGCGGCGCCGCGGCGGCCCGGTTGACCTCGGCGACGTCCTCGGCGCCGAGCGGGTCGCCGCGGAGGACGGCCTGGGCCATGCGCATGATCGCGTCGCGCACCCGGCGGGCCGCGGTGAGCTCCTCGGACGAGACGCGGACCTGATCCGGATCCAGGCGCAGCCGCGACTTCGCCAGCCACGCGGCGAGGTCGCCGGGTTCGTGCAGGGACTCCCAGCGGGCGAACTCGCCGGGGCCGCCGGTGGTGAGCAGCTCGAAGCAGAGCGACCCGGGGTCGAACAGGTAGCTCGCGCCGTCCGGGGGGTTCATCACGAAGCCGGTTGCCGTCGAACTCATGTAACCACTATAACTGGAATCACTGGGCGGGGCCGTACGGGCCCCGGTGAAGGACTGGAGAAGACGATGGCCGTGGAATGGCAGCTCGTGGTGGACAGCGCCGAACCGATCGCGCTCTCCCGCTTCTGGGCCGAGGCACTGGGCTACGAGCCGGAGGACAACAGTGCGCTGATCGAGAAGCTCGCCGCCGACGGGGTGGTCACCGAGGAGCACTACACCGTCGTCGACGGCCGCAAGGCGTGGATCACCGCCGCCGCGATCCGCCACCCGGACGACCCGGTGCAGGACTTCACCGGCTTCGGCCTGGGTCGCCGCCTGCTCTTCCAGACCGTGCCGGAGGCCAAGTCGGTGAAGAACCGCCTCCACATCGACCTGCGCGTCGGCCCGGAGCGGCGCGACGCCGAAGTGGAGCGGCTGCGGGCACTGGGCGCCTCCAAGGTCCGCGAGGTCGTGGAACCCGGAACCCACCACATCACCATGACCGACCCGGAGGGCAACGAGTTCGACGTGCAGTGACCGCTGATCGATCCTCGCCGCCCCTGAGGGCTCAAGCGGGCGGGCGCTGGTAGCGGCGCAGCGGTGGGCCGGCAACGGTAGGGGCGGGGCGAAGGTGTCACCCGAGCGCGGCGCCCCGCAGAGCGAAGGTTCAAGCAGGCAGCGAAGGCGGCGGTGGGGACCGGCCGGTCGGTCCGGTGCGGCACCCCACGGGGTGAGGGTTCATGCCGGCGGCGACGGCAGCGGTAGGGGCGGGGCGAGGGTGGTCGCCCGAGCGCGGCGCCTCACGGGGCGGGGGTTCAGGCTGGCAGCGAGGGCGGCGGTGGGGACCGGCTGGTCGGTCGGGTGCGGCAGAGCGGGGTGGGGCGGCAGGGGGGGGGGCAGGTGGCGGGTTCGCCGTTCCCGCGTCGCCCGGGCGGCGTGGCCGGCCGCCTCTGAAACCGCTGCCCCTCTTTGACCTGGGTGAATACGTAGGGTGATGGTGGCGTGGGGTGCCCTGCGCATCGCGAGAGCACCCCGGAGATTCCCGGGCGCGCATCCCGGCCCGGATCGGCCCCTTGGCGGCCCGATTGGGGCCGTTCGGGCCGGTGTTCGGGGGTTCGAGCCGCCCGGAAGGCCGCAAGGCAGGGGGCCGGAACCCAGGGAGGGCAGGGGTGGGGGCGGGATGTCGCTTTTGCCCTGCAGAGAGGGCCCGCCTTGGCCACTCTGGGTAACCGGAGAGGGGGTAGCGGGGGCCTCAGGGCTTGCTACTCGCTGGTAGATGTAATCGGGGTGCTCTCGCGGTGCGCAGGGCGCCCCTGCTCCCGCCCGATTCTCGCCGCGAACCGGGCATAGGGGATAAGGCCCCCTGGTGGGTGCGGGCCTGGCCGGTGAACGCGGCGCCCGGCCCCCTCCCGCCCTCGCCGCTCGTCTTGACCTTCGCTCCGTGGGGCGCCGCGCCGGACCGACCGGCCGGTCCCCCTTCCCGCCGTCGCCGCCCGCTTGAACCCCGGCCCGTGAGGCGCCGCGCCCGGTCATGCCTCCAGTGGGGCCCGTTCGTCGATGAGTCCCTCGGTGCGGAGGTCGGACCAGACTTCGGCCGGGACGTCGGCGCCGAACGACTCGAGGTTCCGCCGCACCTCCCCGGGCGAGCGCATGCCGACCACGACGCTCGCGACAGCCGGATGGAGCAGCGGGAACGCCATCGCCGCCTGCGGCAGAGAGGCTCCGTGCGCCTCGCAGACCTCGGCGATGCGCGCCGCCTCGGCGTCCTCGTCGCTCACCGGGGAGAACAGGCCGCCCAGCGGGCCTCAGCCGAACCCCAGTTCGGTCACCTCGACTCCGCTGCGCCCGAACGGGTCGGTCTTCATGCACCGGCTCCTCTCGCGCTCTCCTCGGCGGAGATCCTCTCCGCGTCGGCAGGGCGCGGGCAACGGGTTTCCGCCCTGCGGGCGCGGTTCGCCGCAGCGGGCGGGGAAACGTCCCCGGCACAGGCCAGAATGGTGCAGGATCCCCTGTCCCCCAGGGGTTCCCGTGCACCGCTCCGCTTCCCCGAGACCCCTGGGAGACGACCTTGATGGCCCCCTCGCACGCCGCCACCGGCCTGCTCGCCGGTGTGCTGGCCACCGCCGCCGCGGCACCGTTCATGGCGGTCGGACCGATGGAGCTGGCCGCGGGGGCGGCCATCGGCGCCGGGGCGGCGCTGCTGCCCGACATCGACCACCCCGGTTCGACCGCGACCACCTCCCAGGGGCCGCTGACCCGGGTGCTGTCGGCGGGCGCCCGGCGGCTCTCCGCCTGGGTCTACCACGCGACGCTGACCAGGGCGGACACGGTGGCCGACGGCGAGCACCGGTACCTGTGGCACACCCCGGCGGCGGCGCTGGCCACCGGGGCGGCGGTGGGGGCGGCCGGGGCGGCGTCGCCGTGGGCGCTGGGCGCGGTGCTGTGGTTCACCGTCACCCTGGCGCTGCGCGGCCTGGCCCAGGCCCTGCCCCGGGGCCGGACCCGCGCCCGGCTGATGAACCGGGCGGGCACCAGTCTGGCCGGGGCGGCCGCCGCGGTGCTGCTGGTCGCCTCGGGGGCCTCCCCCGGGCCCTACGTGGGGGCGGTGCTGGCGCTGGGCATGGTGGTGCACTCCCTGGGCGACGCGCTCACCCGCAGCGCAGTGCCGCTGGCCTGGCCGTTCCGGGTCAGGGGGCGGCGCTGGGCGATGATCGGCACCCCGCGCCGGCTCCGGTTCACCACCGGCTCCCGCCCCGAGCTGGTGATCCGCTGGGCGTGCCTGGCGGCGGCCCCGCTGGCCTGGCTGGCGCTGGTCTGACGGCGCCCCGGGGGCGGGGTGGCGGCACCGGGCGCCGGCGGGCCATCATGCGGCCATGACACCGACCTCCGAACCCCCCGAGGCCCCGATCGGATCCCCCGCCCCCGGGGCGCGCCCCGCGGTCAGCGCGATCGTGCTCCGCGGTGACCGGGTCCTGCTCGGCCTGCGCCGCGGCGCGCACGGCGCCGGGACCTGGTGTTTCCCCGGCGGGAAGACCGACCCCGGCGAGGCCCCGGCCACCGCCGCCGCCCGCGAGCTGCTGGAGGAGACCGGGCTGCGCGCCACCGCCGCCGTGCCCGTCGCCTGGACCGACGACCGCTTCCCCGCCGACGGCCTGCGCTTCGCCACCCTGCACCACCTGGTCGACGCCGACGGAGAGCCCGCCGAGCGGGAACCGGGCAAGGTCGGCCGCTGGGGCTGGTTCCGCTGGGACGGGCTGCCGGAGCCGCTGTTCTCCCCGGTCACCGCCCTGCTGGCCACCGGGTGGCGCCCGCCCGCCCCGGAAGCGCCCCGCTGAGCGGCGGCTTTGCCGGAACGGCAACGGAAATGGCGCCCGGTCGGCGCCCCGGGCCAGCATGGGGCCATGAGCGAAGCGAACGACGGGCAGTGGCGCTGGGACGCCGAATTCTGGGACGAGATGTACCTGGCCAAGGACGCCGTGTGGAGCGGCCGCCCCAACCAGACGCTGGTGCAGGAGGCCGCCGGGCTGGAACCCGGCCGGGCGCTGGACGTCGGCGCCGGCGAGGGCGCCGACGCGGTGTGGCTGGCCCGGCAGGGCTGGAAGGTGACCGCGGCCGACGTCTCCGAGGTGGCGCTGGAGCGGGCCGCCGGGCACGCCGCGGCCGCCGGCGCCGAGGTGGCCGAAGCCATCGACTGGTGGCGCGTCGACATGCTGGAGGCCGCACCGGCCCCGGCCGGATACGACCTGGTCAGCGCCTTCTTCTTCCATGTGGAACCGGGGCCGCGGGCCAAGGTGCTGGACCGGCTGGCCGCGGCGGTGGCCCCCGGCGGGACGCTGCTGTTCGTCGGCCACGACCCTTCGCACGTCGAGCTGGTGGGCGGCGATCGCCCCCCGCTCGAACTGTTCTTCACCGCCGAGGAGATCGCCGCCGGTCTCGACCCCGGCGAGTGGGAGGTGGTCACCGCGGAGAAGCGCACCCGCCCGGCCGCCGTCGGCGGCGAAGGCCACGTCCACACCACCGACGTGGTGCTCCGCGCGCGCCGGCGCTGACCCGGCCGGCCGGCGCCCCGGCGGACCGTCGCGTTCCGGGCGCCGCGGTCCTGTTCGCCGAGGGGCCGGTCCGCCGCCGGCCGGGGCCTCGGCGAGGAGCATCGGCACCGGTCGGCATGGGGCCGCGGAGCGGCCGGGCGGCCGGATCGCGGCGTACCGGGCCGGTGCCGGGGCCGCCCCTGCCCAGAGGGAGCGGCGCTCCGCGCCGAAGAGGAGGCGCAGGGCTGCGGGTACGCCGCGGGCGCACGCCGCCGACGCGCCGGGGCGGCGCTCCCTCCGCCCGCCCGGCCCGTCCGGCGGCGCGGACGCCGGGGTTCCGGCGGCGCGGGCCCTCAGCCGGTGCCCTGGCCGCGCTCCAGCCGCTCGATCCGCTCCACCAGGGGCCGGATCTGCCGCTTGAGGATCTCCTCCACCTCCTCGGCCGGGACCGCGGGTGCGGCGGGTGCGGCGCCGGCCCGCAGGTGCACGTAGCCGGCGAGGGCGGCGGAGACCGCGCGGCGGGTCAGCCGCGGGTCGGCGCCGGCCGAGCGCAGTACGTGCCCGGCGCGGCCCTCGGCGTCCCCGGACAGGGCGATGAGCAGGTGCTCGCAGCCGACGTAGTTGTGCCCCAGGGCCACCGCCTCGGTCACCGCCCCCTCCAGGGAGACCGCCGCCCCCGCGCCGATCCGCGGGCCTGCCCCCTCCTCCAGGGCGGCGCCGTCGGCGGGCCGGTGCTCGCGCAGCGCATCGCCCAGCCCGCCGGCGTCGATCTCCATCGACGCCAGCACCGGGAGAGCGAGGTTCTCCCCCTCCTCCAGCAGCCCCGCCAGCAGGTCGCCGGTGTCGGCCTCGGCCGCGCCGCGCTCCCGCGCGGCCTCGGCGGCCAGCGACAGCGCGGTGCGCAGCCGGGGCGTGAAGCGGGACATCGCCCCTTCCTCCGGGGCGGCGCCGCCGGCGAACACCTCCCGGACCGCGGCGACGCTGCGCACCGCCTGCTCCAGCGCGCGCTGGCAGACCGCGGAGACCGGGATGCCGGTCTCCTTGACCGCCTGGGCGAGCTCGTCGGGGACGTAGACGTTGAGCTTGGGCACGGGTTCCTCCCCACTCGGCCGGACAACGGATACCCTCTACATAACCCCATTGGGGGTACATGCTCAAGGAGGGGGTGGAAAAACCGTGCGCCCGCCCCCGTGAGCTGGGCTAGGGTCGAGGGTGAGAGCCGCCGTCGGCGGCGTCCGCGCGAAGGAGACCGCACCCCTTGTCCGAGCAGAACGGCAGCGCCGTGCGCGCCGACCGGGACCGAGCCGACCTGCGCGCCGACTGCGCGAACTGCTTCGCGCTGTGCTGCGTGGCCACCGCCTTCTCCGCCTCGGCGGACTTCGCCGCGGACAAGCCGGCCGGAACCCCCTGCTCCAACCTGCGCACCGACTTCCGCTGCGGCATCCACTCCCGGCTGCGCGCGGAGGGGTACAAGGGCTGCACCGTCTACGACTGCTTCGGTGCCGGCCAGAAGGCCTCCCGGCGCACCTTCGCCGGACGCGACTGGCGCGCCGACCCCGGAACCGCCCGGCGGATGTTCGCCGCCTTCCCCGTCCTGCGGGACCTGCACGAACTCCTCTGGTACATCGCCGACGCCCTGGAGATGCCGATCGGCGCCCGGCTCCGCACCGACCTGGAGGCGGCCCGCACCGAGACCGGGCGGCTGGCCGACGCCGGCGCCGACGAGCTGATCGCCCTGGACACCGGCGCCCACCGGGCCTCCGTCAACGCCCTGCTGCTGCAGGCGAGCGAGGCGGCCCGCGCCGGGGTGCGGCGCAGGCGCGACCACCGCGGCGCCGACCTGATGGGGGCCCGCCTCAAGGGCGCCGGGCTGCGCGGCGCGAGCCTGCGCGGCGCCCTGCTGATCGGCGCCGACCTGCGCGGAGCCGACCTGCGCCTGGCCGACGTCATCGGCGCCGACCTGCGCGGCGCGAACGTCGGCGGCGCCGACCTGTCCACCGCGCTCTTCCTCATCCAGTCCCAGCTGGACGCCGCCGACGGCGACGCCGCGACCCACATCCCCGGCCGCCTCACCCGCCCCGCCCACTGGACCGCCTGACCGGCGCCCGCCCCGGAGCCCCGCCGCGCTCCCGCAGGAGCAGCGCGGCGGGCACGGCCCATCTGCGGGTCGGTGCGGCGGCGCGCGGCGCACCGGTCCGAGGAGAGGCGTCCATGTCCGAGCCCTCCCCGACAGCCCTCGCTCCCGGCAAGTACGGTCTTTAACCTGCGCACCGTCTACCGCGAGGTACCGCCGAAGGGCGAGTACTCGCTCACCGGGATCGGCCGCGGCCTGGAGGACATCGCCCGGGGCGGGGGCCGGGTACGGGGAGGGCCCCGCCGCCCTTCGGGAGGAGGGGAGGCGGCGGGGCCCTGCGGGGAAAAGGGTCAGGAGGCGTCGGTGACGCGCTTGCCGGACTCGTCCTTGGTGATGGTGAAGGCGTCCACCACCTCGCCGTCGGCGGTGCGGGAGACGTAGTCGAGGGTCCCGCCGTCGACCGAGACCGCCTGGTAGGTCTGGGTGTCGGAGCGCTGGGCGCGGACCTCGGCGCCGTTGTCGGTCCAGTTGGAGTCACTGGCGTCGTACATCTTGGGGCCGGTGACCGAGACCGCGTAGACCGGGCCGGTCTGCACCGCCGGGTCCCCGGTGCGGTTGGCGGTCAGGTTGCCCCGGGCGTAGGAGTGGTCGTGGCCCTGCAGCACCAGGTCCACGTCGAACTCCTCGAACGTCTCCAGCCAGGCCTCGCGCACCGGCCCGTTGTCCCTGGTGGGGCTGTTGGAGAAGACCGGGTGGTGGAAGGTGACCACGGTCCACTCGCCCGGGGCGGTCTCCAGCGCCTTGCGCAGCCACTCCTCCTGGGTCTCCAGCCAGGCGCGCGGGGAGAACGGCGCCGCCGCGCGGTAGTTGGAGTTCAGGGTGATGAACCGGACGCCCTGGTAGTCGGTGTAGGAGACGGTCTCGGGCAGGTCGTCGCCCTCGGGGCCGTTGCCCGCGCCGGGGAACTGCAGCGCCCAGTGGCCGCTGAGCCGGGTCAGCGAGTACTCGTGGTTGCCCGGGGCGGCGATGTGGTTCATGCCGCCGGTGGCCTCCGGGCCGAAGGCGCCGTACCACTCGCCCCACTCGGAGTCGCTGTTCGCCGAGTTGATCAGGTCGCCGGCGTGCACGGCCAGCTCGGCGCCGGGCTCGGCCTCCAGGGCGGCCCGCACCACCGGGGCGGCGCCCTCGGTGATGTCGTTCTGGATGTCGCCGAAGTAGAGGAACTCGAACGGCTCGGCGCTCTCGGCGGGGGTGCTGAAGGACAGCCAGTCGGTGACGGACCCGCCGCCGTCGCCGACCCGGTACCGGTACTCGGTGCCGGGCTCCAGGCCGGTGGCGGTGGCGCGGTGGTAGGCGCCGCCGGCCTCGCCGGTGCGCTCGCCCTCGACCCGGACCACCCGGCCGGGGTCGTCGGCCGGAGCGATCTCCAGCACGGACCCGCCTTCGGGGCCGCGCCAGGTCACGGTCTGGGAGCGGGAGGGGTCGGCCGTCGGCGACAGCAGTACCCGCTCGGGCGCCTCCTGGGCCAGCGCCGAGGGCGCGGCGACCGGCGCGGACGCCGCGGCGAGGGCCGCGGCGCCGGCGACGGCGAGCACCCGGGGAGAGACGCGGCGGGGGGACGCGGGCATCGGGGATCTCGCTCTCTGTGAGGGGGAGCTGACCGGGTGAACATATCCACCCCAATGCACATCCCGGTGAACGGGCGGCGACGCTCCGGAGATGCGCGGCCACCGGGCCGAGGCGGGCGCGCCGGGAAAGAAGGCCCGTTCCGGGCGGAGGCGCGCCTCCGCCCGGGACCGCGGCCGCCGCCTCAGCCTCCGCGCCGCCGGCCCGGGCAGGCCGCCGGGGACGGGCGCTCCCCGCCGGGGCCGGCCGGGCCGAGGCGGCGAGACCCCCACCGCCTCCCCCGGAGAAACAGGACGGGCCCGCACCCGGCCCGGGGAGATCGCTCCCCCGGCCGCGGTGCGGGCCCGGTCCGCGGTGCCGCTACTGGCGGGCGTCGCGGCGGACGACGGTCTTGCGCCCCTTGATGGTGGTCCGGTTCAGCGCCGAGATGACCTGCTCGGCCGCGGACTCGGGCACGTCCACCAGGGAGAACCGGTCGGCGATCTCGATCGCGCCGATGTCGCGCCCGCTCAGCCCCGCCTCGCCGGCGATCGCGCCGACCAGGTCCTGCGGGCGGATCCGGGAGGAGCGCCCGGCCCCGACGAACAGCCGGGTCCGGCCGGCCGCCGGCGCACCGGGGCCGCGCCGGCCCCGCTGCTCGCGGCCGCCGCGCGGCCCGCCGGACCGCTCACCGCGCTCGCCGCGCTGCTCGAACCCGCGCCGCCCGCGGCCGTCCCGGGAGTCCCTGGGCGGGCGCAGCTGCGCCTCGGGGATCTCCTCCTCGTGGGCGGCGCCGTTCACCGTCTCGTGCACCAGCCGCAGCGCCGCGGCCGCGACCTCGGCGGCGCCGTGCTCGCGGCTCAGCTCCTCCACCGCGGCGGCGAACTCCTCGGCAGCCTCGCCGCCGTCCAGCCGCTCCTGCAGCGCCGCACGGGTCCGCTCCAGGCGGCGGGCGCGCAGCTCGGCGACCCCGGGCACCTGCTCCAGCGGCACCTCGAAGCCGGTGGCGCGGCGGATGTTCTTCAGCATCCGGTGCTCGCGCGGCTCCATCAGGGTGATCGCCACGCCCTCGCGCCCGGCGCGCCCGACCCGGCCCACCCGGTGCACGTAGGACTCCGGCGCGCTGGGCACGCTGTAGTTCACCACGTGGGTGAGCTGGTCGATGTCCAGGCCGCGGGCGGCCACGTCGGTGGCGACCAGCAGCTTGGCGCTGCCCGAGCGCAGCCGGGACATCACCCGGTCGCGCTGCTCCTGGCTCATCCCGCCGTGCAGCGGCTCGGCCCGGTGCCCCCGCCCGTTGGCCTCCTCGGTGATCCGGTCGACCTCTTCGCGGGTGCGGCAGAACACGATCGCCGCGGCCGGGTCCTCCACGTCCAGCAGCCGGGCCAGCGAGGCCGGCTTGTAGCCGCGCGGAACCGCATAGGCGCACTGCCGGACCCGGGGCTCCTCGCCCTCCGGGCGCTTCTCCCGCTCGATCCGGATGCGCAGCGGGTCGCGCAGGTGGCGGCGGGCGATCTCCTCGATGCGCGGCGGCATCGTCGCGGAGAACAGCACCGTCTGCGCGTCCGGCGGGGTCTGCTCCAGGATCGCCTCGATGTCCTCGGTGAAGCCCATGTCGAGCATCTCGTCGGCCTCGTCCAGGACGACCATCTCCAGGCCGCTCGGCTCCAGGCTGGACCGGCCCAGGTGGTCCAGGACCCGGCCCGGGGTGCCCACCACCACGTCCACGCCGCGCTCCAGGCCGCGCAGCTGCCGCACGATCGGCGCGCCGCCGTAGACCGGCAGCACCCGCACGCCCATGTCGCGGCCGTAGTCGTCGACCGCCTGGGAGACCTGGACGGCCAGCTCGCGGGTGGGCACCAGGATCAGCGCGACGGGGTTCCTGCGGCGGCGGCCGGTCTCCAGCCGCTCCAGCACCGGCAGCGCGAACGCCGCGGTCTTGCCGGTCCCGGTGGCCGCCTGGCCCAGCACGTCGCGCCCCTCCACCAGCGGCGGGATGGCCGCCCGCTGGATCGGGGTGGGCTCGTCGTAGCCCAGCTTCGCCACGGCGTCGAGCAGCTCCGGCCGCAGGGGCAGGCCGGCGAAGCCCGGAAGGGCCTCGGCGCTCTCGGCGGTCTCAGTCTCGGCGGTCTCAGTGGTCTCGGTGTCGTCGGTGGCCAAGGCCATACTCTGCTTCTCTTCTCTCTTCACACAAAAGGCCGGCGCTCCCGAACGGGGAGCGGCCGGGCGGATTCCCGCACAACCCCTTGGAATCGCGACCGATCGCGCAGCCGATCGCACAGCGAAGTGAAGAGGTCCGAGACGGGTTCCGAGCCGTAATGCCCGTGACGTGCGCCGGAGCGAACGAGGGCGCTCCGCGGCGCGGCTCGCACGGCGGAGGGGCGGGCGCCTCTGGGCGCATCCTCGCTGCCGGCTCGGGGGAGACGTTCTCCCGCCGCAGCACAAGGGTAGGCGATAACGGGACCTCTTGCGCTCAACACCCGCTTTCGGCCGGGGGTTTCCGCATCGCACCGCGCCCCCGCGGCACGGCACGCGCCCCTGTCCGGGGAACACGGGTGGGACATGCCACAGTGGGTTCATGACCTCACCCACCGTGGAAGAGTTCCTGCCCGGCAGTGCACCGACCGCCGACCTCGCCGCGTGGTCCGAGGTGTACGGCGACGGGCGGCGGGAGCAGGGCGGCGCCTCCCCCTCGGCGGCGGTCCTGGCCGAGCGGCTGGCCTCCCGGGAGGAGCCGGGCGTGCTGCGCTGGGCGGCCCGCCCCGCCCCCGGCGCCCCCATCGCCGGCGCCGCCGAACTGCGGCCGCGCCCGGCGGCCGACCCCCGCCCGCGCCTGCTCCGGTTGTTCGTGGCCCCCTCCCGGCGCCGCCGGGGCCTGGGCCGCGCGCTGCTGCGGCGGGTCATGCGCGACGCGGCCGCCGCGGGCCTGGACCGCCTCCAGGCCGTCGTGCTCGCCGGCCCGCCCGGCGAGCCCTTCGCCCTGTCGGTGCCAGGCGCCCGCACCCTGCTCCGGCTCGACCTGCAGGAGCAGCCGGTCACCGACCCCTCCGTGCTGCGGCTCTGCCGCGACCTGGCCGAGCGCCCGCCCATGGGCTACCGGCTGGCGTTCTGGCGCGGCTCCGCCCCCGAGGACACGGCCGCCTCCTTCGCCCGGGTGATGAACCACGTCCTGGACGCCCCCGGCGCCGAACTGCAGCTGGCGCCCCGCTCCTGGGACGTGCCCGCGCTGCGCGCCTGGGAGGCCGACCTGACCGAGGACGGCTCGGCGCTGCTGGTCAGCACCGCCGTCCACCGGGCGAGCGGCGAGGTGGTCGCCGCCACCGCGGCCACCGTCCCCCCGTTCGGCCCCACCGCCGAGCAGCACGACACCGCGGTGCTGCCCGAGCACCGCCGCCGCAACCTCGCCCGCTGGATCAAGGCCGAGCAGACGCTGCGCCTGCACACCCTCTTCCCGCACATCCGCACCGCCGCCAGCACCGTCACCGCCGACAACCGGGCGATGGCCTCGGTCAACCGCGCCGTGGGCTACCGCCCGGGCACCGACCGCCTGCTGGTCGAGGCGCTGCTGACCCCCGAGGGCTGAGACCGCCGCACCCCGCGCCGTCGGTGCCCTGTGCCAGGATTCCCGCACCGTTGGAACCGACGACGCGGAGGACGACCGTGCCCGACACCGCCCTGGACGACGACGCCCTGGTGGAGCTCGCCGAGCGGCTGCGCGGAGCCGAGACCGGAGGGTGGACCGAGAAAGGGGTGCGCGGCCTGGCCGGCGCCCTCGGCTGGGAGCCCGCCGACGGCGCGCCGACCCGGCTGCGCACCGGCCTGCCCACCGGCGAGGCCCGGCTGCGCCCGGTCGACCGGCTGGACGAGGACTACACCCGCGGCGAGCGCCACCTCGGCCTGTACGTGCCCGTCGCCCTGGTCGACGGCGGCGCGGCGGCCAAGGCCGACGCCTTCGCCCGCGCCGCCCGCGCCCTGACCGCGAAGCTGGGCCCCGCCCCGATCATGGGCGCCCACGGCGACCCCGGCCCCTTCTACGAGAGCACGGCCTCGTGGGGGTCGCCGTTCCTGCGCTGGCGCGGCCGCCCCGACTCCCTCGAACTGCGCGCCGGGGACGACGGCCCCGAGCTGCTGCTGCACCCCAGCGACCCGGTGGAGAACTGGCACTGGCGCCAGGGCCACGGCGAGGCCTACGCCCTCGGCGGGTTCTTCGGCGCCCGCCCCGACCCCGCCAACGCCGGCCTGGGCCACCCCGGCGGCTGGACCACCGGCGACTGGGACGTCTTCGCCACCGCGCTGGGCGGCTTCCTCGGCTGCCTGGCCGCCGAGACGCGCGCCCTGGGCATCGAGCTCTCCCTGGGGATGCACGGGCGGATCCCCGGCACCCACGGGCCGTGGGTCTTCCACATCGCCTCCGCGCAGACCCTGGAGCTGGCCGTCTACGAGGAGACCGTGGACACCTCCGCCCTGGACATGGCCGCCCTGGGCTGGACCCCGGTGTCCGAGGCGCCCGCCGCCATGGACCACCTGATCGACGTCTCCCACCACACCGGCGCCTTCGCCCCCGGCGAGGCCGACGGCCGCGGACTGGCCCGCACCCTCGTGGAGACCGCCAAGGCACTGGGCATCCCCTCCCCCCGCGGCCTCAGCCTGATCGACCACTGCCAGAGCGTGGCCGGCTACCGCGTCGACTACTACGGGCTGACCTTGAAGGAGAACCCCTAGCACCGGCGGGCCGGCCGGCACGGATCGAAGGAGGGCAGGAAAGACCATGGGGTGGGTCGACGTCGGAGACGGCTGCAGCGCGACCGTGCGCGGGACCGGCCGCGGGGCCGAGCTGGTGTGCCGCAACGCCCGGGGCCGCGAACTCGCCCGGGTGCCGGCCGGGCTGAAGAAGGCCCCCGGCATCACCGCCCTGGTGGAGCTGGGACGCCTGCTGGCCGAGCACGAGCGGCGGGCGCACGCCCGCATCGAGCGGTGGATGCTGGGCTCGCCGCCGGTGCCCACCGCGCTCCTGGCGGCGCTGTGGCCCGACCCGGTCTGGCGCGCCGCCCTCACCGGCCTGGTCCTGGCCCCCGACACCGGAGGCGCCCCCGCCGCCGACCGCGCGGCCGGCGCCGGGGTCCCGATCGCGCCCCGCACCCGCGAAGCCGTGCTGGACGAGGAGGCCGGCGCCGTCCCCGGCCCCCCGCAGGGCGACGGCGAGGACGCCCTCATCGCCTGCCGCTACACCCACCCGGCCCTGGACGGCCCCCTGGTCGCCACCGCCGCCCGCGCCGCCGGCTCCGCCGTGAAGGCTCCGGCCGGTCCCGGCCGCCCGTGCTCCGCACGGCCGTCGAGCGCCCCCCGGGGCTCCCCTCCCCGCCCCCGGTGAATCGGCCGCTCAGAGCGGCGGCGGGCCGCGGCGGAGCCACCGGCCGCTCCCCCGGCGGGCGCGCGGGCGGGTCCTCGCGGAGCCCGGCCGTATCAGGCCAACCGGCCATCCCCGCGGCGCGCCCCGCCGTCCTGCGAACGACAGCGCGACCGACCCCCCGACGGAGGACGCATGCCCGACCGACCGCGCCGCACCCCCACCCGCACCCTCCCCCGTGCACTCGGCATCGCCGCGACCGCGGCCCTGGCCCTCACCGCGGCGGCCGCCCCGGCCGCCGCCGACCCCGCAGGAGAGCGGCCCCCGCCCGGCGGCCGCATCGCCTTCGACACCGACACCGGCGGGGAGAGGTACGACGACACCGTCACCGTCATCGACCCCCGGGGCGAGGTGCGGGCCGACACCGGTGACCTGGGCATCGACGTCAGCGGGATGCGGATGAGCCCCGACGGCGCCCGGATCGCGGTCCAGGGCTTCTCCGGGCCCGCCCCGCGCGCCTACATCCTCCCGGTCGGCGCCGGCGGCCTGGAGCGGATCCCGATGGAGCACGGCGGCCTGCAGTGGCAGCCGGACTGGTCGCCCGACGGCACCCGGGTCGCCTTCGCCGTGGAGGACCCCTGCATGAGGAACTGCCCCGTCGTCGAGGACGGCGTGCACACCTACACCGTCGGCGACGAGCACTCCCGGCCGCTCCTGGACGCCCGGGACATCCCCGACCACACCTCCGTGCTGTGGGACCCGCGCGAGGAGTGGATCGCCTCCCACCCCCGGGACACCGTCTCCCGGCCCCGGATCGACCTGCTCGACCGGGAGACCGGGGAGACCGTGCGCAGCATCGGCATGGAGAGCCGGATCTTCCGCGCCCAGTGGACCCCCGACGGCTCCCGGCTGCTCATCGCCACCGTCGAGGGCCCGGAAGGCGGCGAGCAGACCACCCGGGCCTGGACCCTGGACCGCGGCTCCGCCGAACCGCGGGAGGAGTTCTCCCTGCCCGGGTTCACCCCGTTCGACTGGTCGGCCGACGGCGAGTGGATCGTCTACCCCGGCCCCGGCGGGCAGGAGGAGCACGGCGTCCACATCGCCCCGGTCGACGACGTCGGCGACTCCCGCCTCATCCACGAGACCGCGGCCCCGCCCCGCCACCTCACCTGGTGACCCCGGCCCCGGCGCGGCGGGAGGGCCGCGCCGGAGCCTCCCCTCCTCGGCGGCCCCGCGGCCCCCGCCCGCGTCCGGCTCCAGCGCGCCGCTGCAGCACCCCGGCCGGCGCCCCTCGACGCCGGACCGCACGGCCCCACCGCGCCCGGCCGCGGGGCCCGCGCGAAAACCCGTTGCCGGACCGGTCCGGCCGCTGCTAGGTTTCCGGAGGCCGTGCCGGAGAACGAGGAGGTGATACCCGTGAACGCAGTATCGACATGGGTGCTCCCCTCCGGGGTCGCGGTCGGGCGATAGGTCGTCCGGGAGCGCCGCTCAAGAGCAGCACTCCCGAAAGGCACGACCATGCGCTTCACCTCCGAACGCCGCCTCGGCGGCGGCGTCCTCGAACGCGAGTTCACCCTCGGCGAGATCCCCGGCGTCCTGTGGACGCCCGAACCCGCCCCCGAACCGGTCCCGCTGATCCTGCTCGGCCACCCCGGCGGACTGCACTGGATGCGCCCCCGGCTGGAGGCCCGGGCCCGGCAGTCCGCGGAGCACGGCTTCGCCTCGGCCGCCATCGAGCTCCCCGGGAGCGGCGACCGGCCCCGCTCCGAA
>NZ_ANBB01000007.1 GCF_000341105.1 Nocardiopsis potens DSM 45234 | reverse complement strand
GGGCGGCCCCGCGCCGACCTGCACCGGGCACTGGCGGCCGGCGAGCCGGTCGCCGAGGAGACCATCGACCGGCTCGTCCTCCCGCTGGCCGAAAAGGCGGTCCCGGAATGGCGGGCCGCCCTGGACGCCCTCCTCGCACTGCCCGGGATCGGCGGCCCGGTCGGGTTCTCGGGGGGAGTGATCTCCATCGCCGTCCGGCTGGCGGCGGTCGAGCCGCGCATCGCGGCCGCCGTCCTGTACGCCGGGAGCCTCATCCCCCGCGCGGTGTTCGAGGATGCCCGCCGGGTCACCGTCCCGCTGCACGTCCTGCTCCAGTGGGACGACGAATCGAACGACCGGCAGGCCTCCCTGGACCTGTTCGACGCCTTCGGCTCCGAGGAGAAGACGCTCCACGCCAACATGGGCGGACACACCGGCGTCCCCCCGTTCGCGGGGGAGGAGGCGACCAGGTTCTTCGCCCGGCACCTGAAGTGAGGCCGGACCGTCGGTAGCCGGCGCCGGCCGGGGCACCGCCCACCGACGGGCGGGCCCCGGCCCCTTCGCCGGGCACCTCTCTGCCGGGCCGTCCTCGGTCCGGTTCGGCGTGATCGCTTCGCTCGCCGAGGGCGAGGGCCTCAGCCAGGCCGACCCGGCCCGGGCGACCGTGGTCCGCCCGCAGAACCTCAACGAGGCCGCCGCCGCGAGCCGGCCCTCCGATGCGGGAACAGCCGCTCCCCTGCCGGGGCAGGGCGCCCCCCGGCGCACCACCGCTCCCGCCCGGCGGGGCCGAGGGCCAGTGGGCCCCGGCCCCGCCGGTGAGGAGCTTCCTGCGGGAACGGCGCCGCGCCGCCGGCGCGCCCCCGCCGGTGTACCGACCGGGCCCGCCGTTCAGCCCGTGCGCTCGGGGACCAGCACGCTCAGGCAGGTGACGCACCCTTCGAGCTTTTCGAACTCGGCGATGTCCACCGCGCGCACCCGCCACCCCTCGCCGGCCAGAGCGGCGGCGGTGCGCGGGGCCGACGAGCCGATCAGCACCTCGTCGCCGCCGAGCGGGACGACGTGGCAGCCGGCCTCCTCCTCCACCGGGCGGAACGCCGGCATCGCCGCGGCGTCGAACGTCCCCGGCAGACCGAGCAGCGTCCCGTCGGGCAGCGCGGTCACCGCCGACTTCAAATGCAGCACCCCGCCCAACCGGACCGGGACGACCCGGCGGCCCAGCGGCTCGACCAGCCCGGCCAGGGCGCGCACCCCCTCGGGATCGGTCCGCCCGCCCACACCGACGTACACCGTCCGCCCCACCTGGAGCACGTCCCCGCCGTCCAGCCGGCCCGGCGGCGGGATCCGGGCCGTCTCCAGTCCCAGCCCTGCCGCGGCGCGCTCCGCGCCGGCGGTCTCCGCGCGCCGCGGCACCGCCCCCGGCCGGGTCACCACCGCCAGGCCGCCGACCACCACCAGCGCGTCCTCGATGAACACCGCGTCGGGGCACTCGTCGGCGGGCTCCGCCTCGCGGACCTCCCACCCGGCCCCGGCCAGCGCCTCCCGGTAGCCGGCGTGCTGCCTGCGCGCCTCCGCCGCGTCCACCGGCACCCGCCCGATATGGGTGACCAGCCCTTCGGCCACCCTCGGCCCGGGCGCCCGGACCAGTGCGACGCCCCTGCGCTCCGCCTCCGCCACGGCCGCTCCCTTCTCCGCGTCCACCGCGAAACGATCCCCTCCGGGCCTACCCTGCGCGGGGACGTCACCGGGCGAGCCACCGGTCGAACCAGGCGCGGACGCGCCGCATGACGTCGATCCGGTTCTCCCGCCCCACCACCGCGTGCCCCTCGCCCGGGTAGCGGACGAACGCGTGCCCCACCCCGAACCGGCGCAGCGCCCGGTGCAGGTAGACCGCCTGTCCCACGGGCACGTTGCGGTCCTCCTCGCCGTGCAGGATCAGCACCGGGGTGCGGATGCGCGAGGCGTAGGAGACGGGGCTGACCGCGTCGTGCGGGTGCGGCCCCGGTCCCTCCCAGCCGACGCTGCCGCTCAGTCCCGCCTCGCAGGCCCCGTACTCCCCTGTGGCCGCCAGCATTCCCCAGTCGCTGACGCCCGCGCCCACCACCGCCGCGCGGAACCGGCCGGTGCGCCCCACCGCCCAGGCCGCCATGGTCCCGCCGTGGCTCCACCCGCCGATCCCGAGCCGACCGGGGTCGGCGGTGCCCCGCCGGACCAGCAGGTCGATGCCGTCCTCGATGTCGTCCCACTCTCCCCCGCCCAGCGCGCCCACCACCGCCTCGGCGAAAGCCCGCCCGCGCCCTTCGCCGCCGCGCGGGTTGGGCAGGAACACCGCGTACCCGGCGTGCGCCAGCCACTCGGCGGGGGCGTGGTGGTCCAGCGCCATCTGGTCCGCATACCGCCCGTAAGGGCCCCCGTGCACCCAGGTGACCAGGGGGAAGGGGCCCTCGTCCGGGGCGGCGCCCACCGGGGTGAGCAGCAGCCCGTCGAGCGCGAGCCCGTCGCGGGCCCGGTAGGACAGCCGCTCCCGCCCGGCCCGGGCGAAGCGGTCCAGCTCGGGGCGGAGCCGGGTGAGCCGGGCCGGCGGCGCCCCGGCCGGCCCGGCGTGCACCTCGCGCGGGGTCGAGGCGGTGGAGGCCGCCACCGCCACCCGGCTTCCGGTCCGGTCGCAGGTCAGCTCCTCCAGCAGGCCGGGGAAGCGGTGCAGCGGGGCGAACCGGCCGGTGCCCGGGTCGAGGCGGTGCACCTCGGTGTCGAGGCCGCGGGCGAACAGCGCCAGCGGCGGCCCTTCATCCGCCTGGACCAGCTCGACCGGGCACCGGTCCATCCCCTCGGTGAGGTCGGCGCGCCGCCGGGGCGCGGCCCCGGGGACCAGGTCGAACACGGCCTGGCCGCCGTCGGGGCCCGGGGTCGTCGCCAGGTAGGACAGGTGCCAGCGGCGGCCGTCGTGCCACCACGCGGGCGAGTGCGCCTCCCAGCCGAGCCCGCCCAGGCACTCGGCCCGCCCGGTGGCCGGGTCGACCAGGTGCAGGTCCCAGCGGGGGCGGACCGGGTCACGCTCGGCCCCGGGCCGGCCGATCACGGCCAGGGCCGCGCCGTCGGGGCGGGCGGCCGCCTCCAGCACGTGCGGCTCTCCCGGGCCGCCCACCGGGCGCAGCCGGCCCGTGCCGGTGTCGAGCAGCGCCAGCCGGTCGTGCGGCTCAGGCTCGCCCCACACCCGCGGGGCGTCCCCGCGCGGGCCGGGGCCGCCGACCACCACCGCGACCGCCGCGCCGCCGGGCAGCGGCAGATGGTCCACCACCTCGGTCTCCTCGCCGGTCAGGGCGGAGAGCCCGGTCCCGTCGAGGGCGATCCGGTGCAGCCGGGACGCGCCCCGCTCCGGCCCGGACCGGTCGGAGAGGAAGTACAGGTGCCCCGCCCCCGGGTCCCAGCGCGGCCGCCTGTCCCGGGCGGTCCCGCCGGTGAGCGGCCGGGGCGCCGCGGCCGCACCGGAGTCGGCCGTCCAGAGCGCGCTCACCGGCCGGTCCGAGGCGGCGCCGGGGCCGGCGACCGCGTAGCACACCCACCGCCCGTCAGGGGAGAGGACCGGGTCGAGGGGGATGTTCCCGTCCGCGAGGACGGAGGCGGTCAGGGGCGGTGCGGGCACGGGCGGCCTTCCGAGGGGCGGGGCGGACGCGCAGGGGGAGGCGCCTCGCCGGGGCCGGTCGGGGCGGCCCTCCCGGCGCTCCGCCGGGGGTCAGGGGGCGGGCGGTTCGGGGAAGCGGCCCTGGGCGAGCAGCCGGAGCCAATCATCGAGGACCTCGACGAAGCCGGCCGGGTCCGCGGTCTCGTGCGAGGCCGCCACGTTGTCCCAGTCCGGCCGGAGCACGTCGATGCGGAAGCGGTCGCGGTACCAGCCGGCGTCCACGGTGACGGGCTCCCACTCGGGGCCCTCGGGAAGGTTCATGACCGGCACCAGGGAGGCCCACAGCAGGTCCTCTGAGTCGTTGACCTCGCAGGCGCCCGAGGGCAGGCGGCGGGCGAGGATCTGGTTGTGGTGGATCCGCCAGCCCGCCGGCCAGCGCAGCGGGACCAGGCCCCACTCCTCGGTGAGGGCCGCTGCGAGCGCCGATCCGGGCGGAAGGGATGCGAACGGCATGGCCCCGGAGCCTAACCGGTCCGGTGCCGGGCGCGCCCCTCCTTTCCCCGGGGCGGCCGGGGCCGAGGCCCGCCCGGCGCGAAGCCGCCGGGAGCCCGGGGCGGGCCGCCGCCCGCCCCCTCCGCGGACGCGCCGCGGGCCGGCGGGGCGGGCGTCACCGCCGCAGGTCGTCCGTGCGGCCCTCGTGCAACCGGCGGATCAGGTCGAGTGCGTACGGGTGGCCCTGCTCGGCGCGGGGGCGCAGCACCGCCTCGGCCTCGGCCGGCCGCCCGGAGGAGGCCAGCAGCTCCGCCCACCGCCACAGCGCCCGGTCGTCGCCGGCCCGGGCCCGTTCGGCCAGAGCGTCGGTGTCGCCGCGCTCGGCCATCCGGTCCACCAGGGCCCGGGCGGCGGCGCGGTCGCCGGCGCCGGCCATCCGCCGCACCTCCTCCTCCATGCCCGCGCCGAGCAGCACCTGCAGGCGCAGCGCCCGGGCCCGCCGCTCCAGGCCGGGGTGGACGCCTCCGTCCAGCAGCGCCAGCGCCTCGCCGGTCCGGCCGCCGCCGACCATCAGGTCGGCCAGGGCGTGCAGCGCCATCCCGTCGCCCCGATCCGCATCGGACCGCAGCTCCTCCTCCCGGCCCCGGTCGGCCAGCAGCTCCACCAGCGCGGCGCGCGCCCGGCCGTCGCCGGCCTCGGCCATCTCCCGCAGGTCCCCGGCCCGGTCCGCGTCGACCAGCAGCTCCACCAGCGCGATGAACGCGCACCGGTCCCCCGCGTAGGCCAGCGCCCGCAGCTCCTCCTCGCGGCCGCCCAGCACCAGTCGGTCCATGCGCTCCCGGCACGCCCGCTCCGCCCCGGCGTCGCCGTGCACGTCGTAGCGGTGCGCGGCACCGTAGTAGGACCACTTCGACGGGTCGTCGGGCGGCCGCACGCGCCCGCCCTCCCCGGGTTCCGCTGCGCTCATGCGGACGAGACTGGCCCGCCCGGCCCGCCCGGTCAATCCCGCGCCGCCTCCACCGGGGCCGGCGGCGGCCGCGGCCGGCGTCCTCCCGGTGCGCGGGCCCGGCCCCGGTCCGGCTCCGAGGGGCCGGCGCGGGCCGATCCTGCGTCGGCGAACGCGCAAAGCGGCAACGGCCGACCAATTTCACCAATCCGCCGGACCGCCCCCGGGCCGGACAGGTAGCTTTGAGCGACCGAATGGAAACGGTGCGGAGTTCCCGCCCTTCGGACGGACCGAAACGCCCCACCGGATCCAGCGGCGCACGGGTCCCGCACCCGCTTCGCCCGATCTCCCGTCCGGCCGCACGCGCCGCGGGAGGGCCGCCGACAACCGAAAGGTCTTTCACCGGTGCTTCAGGCCCCGATCACCGAGCTCGACATCGCCCCCGGACACGTCATCGAGTGGAGGCTGCGCCCCTCGCGCTCCCCCGGCGCGTCCGGGAAGGACGACAGGAGCAGCTCCTACAACCAGGAGAAGCACTTCAGCGCGGCCCTGGACGCCCGCGCCGACGACGACCCGCTGGGCTCCTATGTGGCCTGCACCTTCGAGCTGCCCGGCCCGCTGGACCGCGCGGCCCTGGAGGCCGCGCTGCTGTACTTCGTCCGCCGCCACGAGGTGCTGCGCTGCGAGTTCCGCCACCTCGCCGGCGACCTGACCTGCCGGCCGATGGCCGCCGAGGACGCCGTTCTGGACCCCGTCGACATCGGCCCGGTCGCCACCCGCGAAGGGGTCCGCGGCCACGTCGACGGCTGCTTCCACCGCATCGACACCCTGTCCTGGCCGCTGCTGGTGATGGGCGCCGTCGTCCGCCCCGAGTCCACCACCGTCTTCCTCGGCTTCGACCACCTGGTCTCCGACGGGCTGTCCACCCCGATCGCGGTCAACGACATCGCCACCGCCTACACCGCCGCCGTCCGGGGCGAGGCCCCCGAGCAGCCCGAGGTCGGCAGCTACCTCGACTTCAGCCACCGGCAGCGCCTCCGGCACGCCTCGGTCGGCGCCGACGACGCCCGGCTGGACCACTGGAAGGCGTTCATGCGGAGCAACGGCGGGTTCTTCCCGCCCTTCCCGCTGGACCTGGGCGTGGCGCCGGGGCAGATGTACGGCACCGTCAACGACACCGACACGCTCCTCACCGACGCGCAGTCCGAGGCGTTCGAGGCGCACTGCCGCAAGGCCGACGGCAAGGTGTTCATGGGGATGCTCGCCGCGGTGGGCGAGTCGCTGCGCCGCGAGGGCGGCCCCGAGGTCTACCGCGGCCTGATGCCGGTCAGCGACCGGGGCCGCGGCCACTACGCCGAGGCGATGGGCTGGTTCGTCAACACCATGCCGATCGAGTTCCCGGTCCCGGCCGGCGCCGACTTCGCGCAGGTGATGGCCGGGGTCCGGGACGCCGCCGACACCATGCGGAAGCACCTGGACGTGCCCTTCGTCAAGGCCTGGAAGCTGCTCGCCCCCGAATACGCCGACCTGCGCTCCTGGCCGTACGCGGTGAACTTCTTCTCCTACCTGGACTTCCGCCGCACCCCCGGCGGCGAGCGGCAGCACGCCCTGCAGGCCCGCAAGCACATCTGGGCCTCGCACAGCAACGGCATCTGCTTCTGGTTCCACCGCAACGAGACCGGCATGCACGTCAACTCGATCTACGCCGACACCCCGCAGGCCCACCGCACCAAGGCCGCGCTCACCGCCACCCTGACCGGGGTGCTGGCCGGCCTGGCCGACAGCGGCGAGTTCTGACCCCCGCTCCCCGGGGACCGGTAGGCTTCCGCCGCCGGCCCCGGGGCGGGGCGGAGTGGACGCGCGACCGGGTCGGCGCCGCACGCCGCGGCGAGAACCCCATGGTGCTGGCGCGGATGCGCACCGGCTGAGCGGTCCTGGGCGACACCCAGTTCCTGCCGGGGTACTGCGTCCTCCTCCACGACGGCTGCGCCGACCACCTGACCGACCTGCCCCGCGCCGGGCGGGCGGAGTTCCTCTACGACCTGCCCCGCGCCGGGCGGGCGGAGTTCCTCTACGACCTGTCCCTGCTCGGCGAGGCGGTCGAGGCCGTCTGCCGCCGCCGCGACGAGGGCTTCTCCCGGATCAACTACGAGGTGCTCGGCAACGCCCTGCCGCACCTGCACGGCCACGTGCACGCCCGCTACCGCTGGGAGCCCGGCGGCCTGCACACCGGCCCGGTCTGGCTGCACGGCCCCGAGCGCTCCGCCGACCGGCACCGGGCCGGCCCCGCCCACGGCGGGCTCCGCCGCGACCTGGCCGCCGCGATCACCGGGATCACCGCCCAGGCCTACTGACCGGGCGGCGCGGCCCTTCCGCGCCGCGCCCGCGCCCCGTGCACCGCCACCAGGTGGCGGGCCAGGGCCAGCCCGCACAGCAGCGCCGCCAGCGCGCACACCCCCGGCCACCCCGCCCTGGCGTACACCTCCGCGCCCGTCCACGACCCCGCGCCGCCACCGAGGAAGGCGCAGGCCATGTAGGCGGTGTTCAGCCGGCCCCGGGCGTCGGCGCGCAGCGCGAACACCCGCGCCTGGTTGGCCACCATGCCGGACTGCATCGCGATGTCCAGCAGCAGCGTGCCCGCCACCAGCGCCGCCATCCCCGAGGCGCCGCCGCCGGCCCCCGCGGCCAGCACCCCGGCCGAGGCCAGGCCGCCGACCATGCAGACCAGGTTCACCGGATCGGCCCCGTACCGGTCCACCAGCCGCCCGGCCACCGGGGTGCAGAACATCGTCACCCCGCCCACCAGGGCCAGCACCCCCACCGCCCGGGCGCCCAGCCCGTAGGCCGGGCCGGCCAGCAGCAGCGCCAGGCAGGTCCACACCGCGGAGAACCCGGCGAACACCGCCGCCTGGTAGAAGCAGGACCGGCGCAGCTCCGGCTCGGCGCGCAGCAGGCGCAGCGCCTCCACCGGGGGCGCCGACCACCGGCCCCGCCGCCGCGGCACGACCTCGGGCAGCGCGCAGGCCAGCACCACCGCCAGCAGCAGGGACAGCACCGCGGCCACCAGGTAGGGGGCCCGCCAGCCCAGCCACTCGCCCAGCATCCCGCCGAACGCGCGGGCCAGCAGCATGCCCCCGATCGAACCGCTCAGCAGGGTGCCCGTCATCGCCCCGCGCCGCTCGGCCGGCACCAGCCCGACCGCCATCGGCACGGCGACCTGCCCGGCCACCGTGCTGCCGCCGACGAACACGCCGGCCACGAGCAGCGGCCCCAGCGCCGGCGCGCAGCCCGCCGCGAACAGGCCGACCCCGGTGCACACCAGCAGCACCACCATCAGCCGCCGGTTGGGCAGCCGGTCGGCCAGCGGCGCCAGCAGCAGGATGCCCGCCGCGTAGCCCGCCTGGGCGGCGGTGGCCACCAGCGCCGCGGACCCGGCGGAGACCCCCAGGCCGGCGGCGACCAGCGGCCCCACCGCCTGCGGGAAGTAGACGTTGCCCACCACGACGGCGCAGGTCGCGGCGAGCAGCAGCACCAGCCGCCGGCTCATCCCGCCGGGCCCGTCCGCGGTGGCCGGGCCGCGGCGCCTCCCCTGGTCCGGGGCCGTTCCCGGCGGCCGCCCCGGACCGGCGCCTCCCGCCGGGCGGGGCACCGCCCGGCCGGCCCCGCCGCCTTCCGGTTCCCGGCCCCGGGCCCGTCCGCCCGTCCTGTGCGCCCCGTCCCTGCGGTCCATGTGCGTCATGGGCCGAGTCCACGCCACCGGCGCCCCGGACCCAATCGATGTAGCCTACGGCTCAATGATCCGCTTCCGGCTCGGGGTGGAGGACCTGGCCGACACCAGGTTCGCCCTCTCCCCGATCAACGAGACCCTGCTCAGCCTGCGGGTGCTGCGCGAACCGGGCCTGTCCGCGCTGCTGCTGCCCTGGCGCAGGACCGCGCTGCCCGCCCTGGGCGGGATCGACACCGGCCTGCTGCTGTCGCTGGTCTCCGCGCACCGCGCCCTCCCCGACTTCCTCACCCCGCGCCCGGGCTCCTTCGCCCCCGGCTTCGAGGAGGAGCTGGACGAGGTGGCCCGCACCCCCGCCGACACGGTCCTGCGCGACCTGGTCGCCGCACACCGCCCCGACCCGCTGCCCGAGCCGCTGCGCACCGCGGCCGCCGGCGGGGACGCCGCCCTGCTCCGGCTCCGCGGCGACCTCTGCGACCTGCTCCGCCGCTACTGGGCGGCCGCCATCGAACCGATGTGGCCGCAGATGCGCCTGGTGCTGGAGGCCGACATGACCTACCGCGCCCGGCGGCTGGCCGTCGGCGGCGCCCGGGCGCTCTTCGCCGACATCCACCCCGACCTGCACTGGGACGACGGGGTGCTGCGCATCGATGCCGTGTTCGGCGGGTACACCACCGCGGCGGCCGGCCGCGGGCTGCTGCTGATGCCGTCGGTCTTCGCGCACAAGCCCGCGCCCCCGGTGCTCCCGGAGGAACCGCCCGCGCTGGTCTACCCCTCCCGCGGCACGGCCACGCTGTGGACCCCGCCGCCGGCCCCCGCCGCGGCCCTGGTGCCGCTGCTGGGCGCCCCCCGGGCCAGGCTGCTCACGCTGCTCGGCGAACCGCTGCCCACCGTCGAGCTGGCCCGCCGCCTGCGGGTGACCCCCAGCGCGGTCTCCCAGCACCTGCGCGTCCTGCACGCCGCCGGCCTGGTCGCCCGGGCCCGCGACGGCCGGCACGTGCTCTACCGCCGCAGCCCGCTCGGCGAGGAGCTGACCCGCACCGCGGGCCCGCCCGCCCCCCGCACCTGACCCGCCCGAAACGCCGTCTCCGCGGGCCGGCCGGGCGGTTCGAGAGGAGCGGAGGCGCGCGCCCCCTGAGGGGCCTCACCCGCCGCGACCGTCCTCCCCGTCCCCGGGGCCGCCGTCGAAGTCGCGCATCCGCCGCAGCGGGGACAGCGCCGGCAGCGGGGCGACCGCGGCCAGGGCCGCCGCCAGCGCCCACAGGGCCGGGCGGACCCCGACCGCCTCGGCGAGCGCGCCGCCGGCCAGGGCGCCCACCGGCGCCACCCCCCACACCGCGAACCGGAACAGCGCCGACACCCGGCTGAGCAGGCCCCCCGGGCACACCTGCTGGCGGTAGCCGACCTGCATGACGTTGAAGACCGTCACCCCCGCGCCGACCGCGACGTTGGCCGCCGCGAACAGCGCCGTCCGCCACCCGGCGTCGGCCAGCGGGAACAGGAACATGAACGGCGCCGCCGCGGGGACCGCCAGCACCGCGGTGCGCGCGGCCCCCAGGGCCCGGCCGAGCCCCGGCGCGGCCCAGGCCCCCAGCAGCGCGCCGGCCGCACCCGAGGCCGTCAGCACCCCCACCGCCCCCGCGGAGACCCCCACCACCCTGGTCAAGAAGACCACTTCGAGCGCGAAGAACGCGGAGAAGACCAGGTTGTTCAGGCTCGCCGAGAGCGCGAGCACCCGGAGCACCCGGTGCCGCAGCACGAACCCGACCCCCTGCCGGACCTGGGCGGCCAGCCCGCCCTCCGGCGGTTCGGGCCGCACGTCGGGCACGGCGATCCGGCACAGCAGGAGGGCCGAGACCGCGGGCGCGGCGGCGCCGGCCGCCAGCGCCCCCTGGCCGCCCAGCCACTGCACGAACAGCCCGCCCAGCCCCGGGCCGCCCAGCTCCGCGCCGGAGCGGACCGCCTGCAGGCCGCTGTTGCCCGAGATCAGCCCGGCGCCGCTCCTCAGCCGCGGCAGGTAGGTGTGGTCTGCGATGTCGCCGAACAGCTGGGCCGCGCCCAGCAGCAGCGCCGCCAGGCAGAGCAGCGGCAGCGAGAGCAGCCCGCCCGCCCAGGCCAGGGGGAGCGACACCAGCGCGGCGAAGCGCACCAGGTCGGCGCCGATCATCACCCGGCGGGGGCGCATCCGCCCCACCCACGCCCCGGCGGGCAGCCCCAGCACCAGGTAGGCGGCGTGGCCGGCGGCCTGGAGCAGGCCCACCTCCCAGGCCGAGGCGTCCAGGGCGAGCACCGCGACGAGCGGCAGCACGACCTGGACCGCGGCCGCACCGGTCTCGCCGAACAGGTGCGAGCCGAGGAAGAGCCGGAAGTCCCGGGCGGGCCCCGGGGCGCCTGGGCGGTCTGGCATACCCGTCCATCCTCGAGGCCGGAGGGCCGGCGGGGCCAGTGGTTTTCCCCCGCCTCCCGCCCCCTGGGGCCCGCCCGGGTCAGGCCCCCTCGTCCCGGTCGAACCGCGCGCGTGCGCGCTCCACGTCGGGCATGTTCGCTCCGGTCCAGTCCAGGAGCGCGTCGATCAGCTCCTGCAGTGTCCGGCCCAGCGGCGTGATGCGGTACTCCACCGCCACCGGGCGCGTGCCGACGACGGCGCGCTCGACCATTCCGTTGCGCTCCAGCCGGCGCAGCGCCGCGGTCAGCGATTTCTGCGTCACCACCGGAATCGCCCGGCGCAGTTCGTTGAAGCGCGAAGGCCGCGCGCACAATGCGTCGAGGACGTGGAGCGACCATTTGTCGAGCAGCTGGTCGAGAAGTTCGCGCTGCGCCGCCGATATCTGGGTCCGGAAAGGCGGATCGGGGGTGGTTTCCGTCATGATACCTGGTCTCGTTGAAGTTCCCTTTGGCTACCGAGTAGACATGGGATACCTGATGTTCCGCAACCGGAAGGCGTTTCCATGAGCGTCGAACTCCTCACCCCCGAGGGCATGTTCCAGCCCGTCCCCTACCACCACGTCTCGGTCGCCACCGGCGCCCGGCAGGTCCACGTGGCCGGGCAGATCGCGCGCGACGGCGACGCCGGGCCGGTCGCCTCCGGCGACCTCGCCGGGCAGGTCGTGCAGGCCCTGCGCAACACCGCGCGCGGACTGGCCGGCGCCGGAGCGGACTTCTCCGACGTGGTGCGCCTGCGCTTCTTCGCCGTGGACTGGACCCCGGACAAGGCCGGCGAATTCATGGCGGGAATCGAAAAGGCCGCCGACGAACTCGCGATTCCGCGGCCGTTCCCGCCGCTGTCGCTCATCGGCGTCGACTACCTTTTCGAGCCCGACGTCCTGGTCGAGGTCGAAGCGTACGCCGTCCTCGACTGACGGAATGGCGAAAAGAAGGGCGGAAACGGCTCCGCGCCCGGGCGGGCGCGGAGCCGCCGGCCGCTCCGCACCGGGATCCGCCCCGGCCGATCAGGGCTCCGGGTCCAGGTGGCGCCAGCGCACCGGGTCGTGGTTCCGGCCGGCGGGCCCGGGGGCCGGGCCGCGCTCCGGCAGGGGGCGGCGCTCGGCGCACTCCAGGACCAGCATCTCCTCGTCGCCCGGGGCGAAGGCGTAGTCCACCCGCTCCACCCGGGAGGAGACCCCGTACCCGGCCAGCATCTCCCGCATCGCCTCCAGTGCCGGGTACCGCCGGAAGCCGGTGTGCAGGAAGAGCGGGTACAGGCGCACCTGCCCGCGGGAGACCCGGACCAGCTCCAGCAGGGCGTTCCGGTGGAAGTCCTCGTCCAGCCGCTCCCCGTAGGAGAACAGCAGGTGGGAGCTGAGCACCAGGTCGAAGGAGCGGTCCGGGAACGGCAGGTGCGGCAGCGAGCCCTCGACGTAGCGCTCCGGGCGCGCCGCGATGTCCCGGGCGAAGGCGCGCGCCGACTCCGAGCGCAGCCGCGTGTACTGCCCGGGGTCCTCGAACCAGGTCCAGACGTAGTCCCGGGCGTGCTCGACCAGGTGGGCGTGCTTGTGCTCGTTCTCCCGGAGCGCCATCGCGCCCAGGCGCTCCCGGCCCGGGCCGTACTGGGGGTCCACCGCCACGGCGTCCACCCCGCGCTCCCCCGCCGCGGCGACGAAGCCCGCCGCCCCGCCGGGGCAGTCCAGCACGCGCACCGACAGGTCCCGGTCGGAGAGCGCGAACATCGCCCGGTACTCCTCGAAGGAGCGCGCGCTGACGAACAACCGGCTCACCTCCGCCCGGCGGCGGTCGCCGGTGCCGCGGTCCGGATCCGCACTGGCCCTCCCAGGGGTCGACGCCGTCGGGGCCGCCGGCTCCGCCGCACCGGCCCGCGGGGACACAGGGGCCGTACCCGGTATCCGCGGCGGAGACACCGGAGCGGCCGGATCGCGCCGCCTTCCGTGCCCGCGGGGGCACCGGCCGCGCGGTCCGCCCGGCGCCGCCCCGGCCCGGGTGCTCGGCGGGCCCTCCCGCTATCCCGCCAGCGACTCCCGGTGGCGCCGGTTGACGGCGATCAGCCCGTCGAGGGCGTCGCGGGTGCGGACGAGGTCCTTGATGCGCGCGTCGATCCTCTCCCGCTCCGCGGCCATCCGCCGCCAGGCGGCGTCGGTCTCCATGGAGCCGGGGGAATCGACGCAGGGGAGCACCTCGGCGATGGCGCTGCTGGTCAGCCCGGCGTCGTAGAGGCTCCGCAGCAGCAGCACCCGCTCCACCGCGTACTCGCCGTAGACGCGCTGGCCGCTGGGGGTGCGGTCGCTGGCGAGCAGGCCCTGCTCCTCGTAGTAGCGCAGCGAGCGGACGCTCGCGCCGGTCCGCCCCGCCAGCTCGCCGATCCTCATCATGGTGACCCCTTTCACGCCCGCCGGACGCCCCGAACACTTGCCTCTGACGTCAATGGTAGGTCCTATCGTCGTCCCCATGACGAACACCGCGACGACCGCGCCCTCCCTCTTCGACCCCTACACCGCCCTCCCCGGCCGGACCCTGCCCAACCGGGTGGTGATGGCCCCGATGACCCGCGCCCGATCCACCCCGGAGGGCCTGGCCACCGCGCAGATGGCGGCCTACTACGCCCAGCGCGCCACCGCCGGGCTCATCGTCTCCGAAGGGATCCAGCCCAGCCTGCTCGGCCAGTCCAACCCGCTCACCCCCGGCCTGCACACCCCCGCCCAGGTGGAGTCCTGGAAGCAGGTCACCGGCGCCGTGCACGCCAACGGCGGCCGGATCTTCGGCCAGATCATGCACGGCGGCCGGATCGGCCACCCCGACACCACCGGGCTGCAGCCGGTCGGCCCCTCCGCGGTCGCCGCGCGCGACGCCATGGTCTTCACCCCGGCCGGGCGCCGGCCGGCCCCCGTGCCCCGCGCACTGACCACCGCCGAAGCCGCCCAGGAGGCCCTGGTGTACGGGACCGCGGCGGCCGCCGCGGTCGAGGCCGGCTTCGACGGGGTCGAACTGCACGGCGCCAACGGCTACCTGATCGGCCAGTTCCTCTCCAGCAGCGCCAACCGGCGCACCGACGCCTACGGCGGCCCGGTCGCGGGCCGGATCCGCTTCGCCGTCGAGGCCGCCTCCGCGGCCGCCGACGCGATCGGCGGCGCCCGGGTCGGCATCCGCCTCTCCCCCGGCGCGGGCATCTGGGACGCGATCGACGAGGACGTCCCCGAGCTGTACGGCGCGCTGCTCGCCGAACTCGCGCCGCTCGGCCTGGCCTACGTGCACCTGGAGGCCACCGCCGAGGAGGAGGTCCTGCTCGGGCTGCGCCGCGCCTGGCCCGGCACCCTCATCGTCAACCCGGCGGTCCCCGGCGGCCCCGCCCCGGCCGACCGCAAGGCCGCCGACCACTGGCTCGACCTCGGCGCCGACCTGATCAGCTTCGGCCGGGCCTTCCTGGCCAACCCCGACCTGGTCGAGCGGCTCCGCGCCGACCTGCCGCTGGACCCCCACGACGAGGCCACCTTCTACACCGGCGGCGAGAAGGGCTACCTGACCTACACCTCCTACCGGTACTGACCCGCCGGCGCGGTCCCGGCCCGGCCGCCGCCCGGTGGCGGCGCGCGCAGGGCCCCGGAGGTCGGCCGCCCCGGTGGTGCCGCCCTCCCCAGGGGCCGCGCCACCGGGAGCGGCAGCCCGGCGGGCCCGGGGCGGCGCGTTCGCGCGGGGCCGCCGCGCAGGCCTACATCCGGGTCCGGGCGTGGACGTGCAGCGCGTCGCGGACGAACGCCGCCCCCTCGGGGCCCTGGTACATCAGCGCGAAGCGGGGGTCCTCGACGTAGCTGTCGCCCAGGCACCGCACCATCTCCACCGACCGCTCCCGGTCGCCCTCGGCCTGCGGCGTGCCGGGAATCCCCGCCAGCCAGCGGACGTGCCGGGCGGCCAGCTCCTGGGCGGCCCCGGAGGACGGCGAGACGCCCGAGCGCCACGCCCCGACCCACGCCGCGACCAGGTCCTCGGCCTCCTCCTTCCAGGCGACCTGCTCCTTCAGGGTCTTGGCGTGCCACCACTCGTTGCTCGCCCGGAACGCCTCCTCGCCCCACCGCTCGACCACGTCGTCCCGGTAGCGGTCGTTGAACCCCTCCAGCAGCACGTTCGCGCCGGGGTCGGCCCCGGCCCGGGTGGCCTCCAGGGTGAGCCGCGCCTCCCGGAGCCGCCGCTCGACCCGGTCCCGCTCGGCCTCCAGCGCGGCCACGTGCGCGCGCAGCCCGTCCTGCCCGCCGTCCTCCCCGGCCAGCGCCTCGGCGATCTCCGGCAGGCCCATGCCCAGCCGGCGCAGCCGCAGGATCCGGTCGAGCCGGGAGGCGGCGTCGGGCCCGTAGTAGCGGTACCCGTTCTCACCCACCCGGGAAGGCGACAGGAGCCCGATCCGGTCGTAGTGGCGCAGGGCGCGGCTGGTGGTGCCCGCCCTGGTCGCCAGCTCGTGGATCAGCCACTCCGTCATCGCCGCCTCCCCGGGGGTCGCGTCCTCTCCCCGACGAGTATGGACCCGCGGCGGGCCCCGGGCGGTCAGCCCAGGCGGCGCAGCGCCGTGGCGATGACCTCCGCGCTGTCGGCGTGCAGGGCCTGCGCGGCGCTCTGCCCGGTCGCCGCCAGGTAGGCGTCGACCAGCCGGTTCCCGGCGGCGTACCCGGCCCCGGTGGGCAGTCCCACCGGTTCGGCGCCGAACCGCTCGGCGGAGGCGTCGCCGTGCACCCAGGCGGTGAACTCGTGCATGCCGGTCACCCCCAGCCCGGAGACGACCTTGGCGAAGACCTCGTCGTCGTCCAGGGGCGCGACGCCGATCCGGGTCCGGCCCAGGTCGTCGCCGTAGAGCTGGCGGGCGAACGCGTCACCCAGCCCTTCGCCGACCACCTGCTCGCCGACGGTGACGGTCGCCGGGTCCCACACCACCCCGCCCGGGGCGTAGCGCAGGTTGTGGTTGAGCTCGTGCACCGCGGTGGCCTCCAGCCGCTCCAGGTTCTCCGGGAACGGCCACAGCGTGATCAGGATGCAGCCCGGGATCCCGCCGCTGCCGGACACGCCCAGGACGGTGTCGGTGAAGTGCGCGTCGCCGGGGTCGCCGAGCACGAGCAGCACGGTGATGTCGGGGGCCTCCAGCCCCGGCACCGCCGCCAGCTGCACGGCGAGGGCCCCGTCCATGGCGCGCTGCATCCGCCCCCAGGCGTCGGCCCCGGCCAGCGCCTCCAGCGCGTCCAGGCAGCGCCGCTCGTCCCGGTCGATGGGGAAGCCGAACGACATCCGGTGCATCTCCACCAGGTCGACCTCCCCGGGCGCGAACCGGTACATGTCCTTGATGTGCTCCAGCATCGACCGCAGCAGCCCGGCGCGCTCGGCGGCCGGGGCCTGCAGGATCCGCTTCATGGTCGTGTAGGTGTCGACAACGGTGATCGCCATGTCCCCCGACGCTAAAGTCTTCCCCTGCGTCAAGGTCAACACCGGCGCGGCCCCGCCCCGGGCGCCCACCCCCGGCCGGCGTCCCGCAGGCGCCACAGCGCGGAGAGCCCGGTGAAGGCGTCGCAGGTGCTCCACCGGCCGCGCCCGTCCGGGCGGAGCGACCCGGTGACCGCCCCGGCGGGGTAGGCGACCTCGCCGACCGGGTCCAGGCCGCCGGCCGTGAGCAGCACCGCCGGGCCGTCGAACTCCCGGGCCAGGACCCGGCCGGCGTCGAGGAACCCGGCGTCCAGGTCGAACCCGGCCCCGCCGGGGAACACCTCCTCTCCGAGGCGGACCGCCCCGGCCCCGCCGCCGGGAAGGCGCCGGACGGTGAGCGCGTCGGCCTCCATCGGCGCGGTCAGGTACCGGTCGCCGGCGGGATGCAGATCGGCCAGGACCTCCTCGGGGGAGTCCCGCACGTCCGCGGCGACCCGCTCCCCGTCCCAGCGGGCCCGGCAGATCCGGCCGCCGTGCACCGTCGCCAGGTCCAGCAGCACCCCGCCTCCGGGGACGGCCGCCCCGGCGGACCCCGTGGTCTCCACGCCCAGCACCGCCCGCCCCAGGACCCTGCCGTCCGCCGCGCCGAGCACCCGCAGCTCATCGCCGCCCCCGGCCCGCTCCCCGGGCACCACCGCCCAGACCAGGTCGCCGGAGGCGTCGAACAGGCACGTCCCCGACGCGGCGGCGGCCCCGCCGCGCGGCGCCCAGCCGGCGTGCGCCGCCCGCCACGCGACGGCGCCCCGGGCGTCCACGAGCGCGATCCCCTCCGCGCCGGCGACCACCGCGCACCGGTGGTCGCCGCGCACGTCCCAGCTCCCCTCCCACGGAAGCCGGAACTCCCCGACCACCGACTCCCAGCAGAGGCCGACCCCGGTCAGGATCCCGCCGGGGGAGAGCCCCCACCACCCCGCGCCGATCCGCCTCGGCCCGCCCCCGGGCGCCCACGCCCACTCGCCCACCCGCTCAGCTCGCATGCGCAGCACCTTAGGGGCCGCCGCTCCCGCCCCCGGGACGGGAGCGGCGGCAAGGGGTCACCGGACCCGCGTCACTCGCTGTAGTTCTTCCCGACCGGCCTCCCGGGGATCGGCTTGGCGATGAGGCCCACCGGGATGAAGAAGAAGATCTGGCTCATCGCCAGCACCAGCGTCCACAGCGCCTCGTCGCCGTAGTGGGCCGACGCCCGGGCGTGCAGCTCGTCGGGGACGCGCTCCCCGTGCGGGTTGGCGGTGAGCACGGCCTCCACCAGCTCCAGCGCCACCCGCTCGGCGCCGGAGAAGTAGGGGGCGTCCTGCCACGACGCCACCGCGGTGATGCGCTCCTCCGGCTCCCCGGCCTTGCGCAGCAGGTCGGCCTGGCGGACGGTGTGGTAGGTGCTGCCGACGATCTGCCCGGCGCGGAGCTGCATCAGGTGGATGGTGGTGTGCGGAACCGAACCGTTCAGCACGGCCTTGTTCACCGTCCCGGCGACGGACGCCAGGTCGGGGAAGAACCGGGCCGGGTTCGTCATGCGCGAACGGACATCGCCCTGCTCGGGCGCGGTGGGTGCGGACATGTGCGGACTTCCTTCCTGATACGGGCCGGGGCCCTCGCCCCGGCCGGGCCGGCCGCCGGAACGGTCGAACGCCCCGAGCGGCCTCTACCTACACCGACGAAGCACCCGCCCCGATTGTGAGGCGCGGCCGGCCGAGGACCCCCCACACCCGGCACAGCTGCAGGACACTGGCGGCGAACAGCAGCACCCCCAGTGGGACGTGCAGGGCCGGCACACCCGCCACCCCCAGCCCCACCTGCGCCAGTACGCCCCCGAGGAACACGAGCGCGGACAGCGCCGGCCCGGGCGGGCCGCCGCCCGGCCGCCACACCAGGACCGCCGCGGCCAGGTGCACCAGGGCCGCGGCGAACAGCCCGTAGGACGCCGCGCTGTGCAGCAGGTGCCACTCGGGCGCGGACAGCATCACCCCGGCGGTGACCGGGGAGAGGAAGACCAGCGCGGTCTGCAGCGCGACCGCGGCGCGCAGGAACACGAGGCTCCCCCGCCCGACCGCCATCGATTCGGACACGGAACGCCCTTTCTCTCTCTGACCCGGCGGCCCCCGAAGACCGCGGACCGCCCCTCCCACACCGACGAAGCAGCCGCCCCGAATGTGCGGCGCCGGTGTCACGAACCGGTGCGCCGCAGCGTCTTGAAGGACGAGAGCGGAACCGAGCGGAAAGGGCCGGCGACACCATGGCCGTACGGCAGGAAGCGGAAACGGAAGAGGACCGGGCCGAACCGGCCCCGAGCGCCGTCATGGGCGAGCGGCGCCGGCTCATCGGCCTCGCCTACCGGCTCCTCGGCTCCCTGGCCGACGCCGAGGACGCCGTACAGGAGGCCTACACCCGCTGGTACGCCATGCCCGGGGAGCAGCGGCGTGACATCGCCTCCCCCGGAGCCTGGCTGACCCGGGTCGCCGGCCGGATCTGCCTCGACCTGCTCGGCTCCGCACGGGTCCGGCGGGAGCGCTACGTCGGCGAATGGGTCCCCGAACCGCTGCCCGGCGGCACCGACCGGACCGCCGGCGCACCACCCGCCGACCCCGCCGAGCAGGTCGCCCTGGACGAGTCGGTCGGCATGGCCTTCCTGGTCATGCTGGAGTCGATGACCCCGGCCGAACGCGTCGCGTTCGTCCTGCACGACGTCTTCCGCTACCCCTTCGCCGAAGTGGCCCGGATCGTCGGCCGCTCCCCGGCGGCCTGCCGCCGGCTGGCCTCCTCGGCCCGCCGCCGCGTCCCCGCCCCGCGCACCCCGGTGCCCGAGGCCCGCCAGGCCCGCATCGTCCGGGAGTTCAAGGAGGCCTGGGAGGCCGCCGACGTCGACGCCCTCATCGGTCTGCTCGCCCCCGACGCCACGGGCGTCGCCGACGGGGGCGGCCGCGCCGGGGCCGCGCGCCGCCCGGTCCGGGGCGGCGAGCGCATCGCCCGCTACCTCCTGGCCTTCGCCGACCGGATGCCCCGCCCCGCCGTCCTGGAGCGCACCGTCAACGGCCGGCCCGGCCTGGTGGTCCTGGAGGGCGGCACCGTCGTGACGGTGGCCGCCTTCGACATCGAAGGCGACCGGATCAAGCGCATCTGGGCGGTGCGCAACCCCGACAAGCTCCGCGCCTGGACGGCGGACGCCCCCCGCGGGTGAAACCCGGGTGAACACCGGGCGCCGCCGCCCGGCGCGGCCCGCCCCCCGCCCGCCCGGGCCGCGCACCCGAACCCCCTGCTCGAAGCGGCGGCCCACCGGCGGCCCCGCCCCCGCCGCACCCTCAAGGCGGCGCCCCGGCCCGCCCCCCGGCCGGCGTGCGCACCCGCCGCGCCAGGCGCTAACGTGACCCTGCCCCCGGGCACGGCGCCCGCCCCTCCCCGAGTGAGGACCCCGCCCCCGTGCACCCCCTCACCCCGGACGACCCCCGGGCCGCCGGCCCGCACCGCCTGCCGGCCCGCCTCGGCGCGGGCGGCATGGGCAGGGTGTACCTGGCCCGCACCCCCGCCGGCGACCTGGCCGCGGTCAAACTCGTCAAGGACGACCTCGCACACGACCCCGAGTTCCGGGCGCGGTTCGACCGCGAGGTCCGCGCGGCCCGCCGGGTGCGCGGCCCGTTCACCCCCGCGGTGGTCGACGCCGACACCGCCGCCGACGCGCCGTGGATGGCCACCGAATACGTCCCCGGCCCCACCCTCAAAGAGGCCGTGCGCGACCACGGCCCGCTGCCCGCGCACTCCCTGCCCGTCCTGGCCGCGGGCCTGGCCCGGGCGCTCGCCGCCGTCCACGGCGCGGGCCTGGTCCACCGCGACCTCAAACCCGGCAACGTGCTGCTGTCGCCGCGCGGCCCCCAGGTCATCGACTTCGGCATCGCCCGCGCGGTGGAGGGGACCGTGCTGACCCGCACCGGGCAGACCCTCGGCACCCCCTCCTACGCCTCGCCCGAGCAGGTCACCGGCGAGCGCGTCTCACCCGCCTGCGACGTGTTCTCCCTCGCCGGCACGGTGCTGTTCGCCGCCGGCGGCCGCCCCCGTTCGGAACCGGGCACCCCACCGCCGTCCTGCACCGGATCCTCACCGGCGACCCCGACTACACCGCCGTCCCCGAAGGCCCCCTGCGCGACCTGCTCTCCCGCTGCCTGGACAAGGACCCCGCCGAACGCCCGGACGCCGCCGCGATCCTCACCGCCCTGGCCGACGCCCCCGCCCCGGGCGACGGCTGGCTGCCCGCCCCCGTCGGCGAGGAGGTGCGCCGCCGCGAGCACCGCTCCGCTGCGGCCGGCGCGCCCCGGCGGCGGCCCGCCCTCACCTCCGCCAGGCGTCCACGCAGGCGGCCATCACCCGGAACGGCACCGCCTGCCCCCGGGCCTGGTCCACGGTCCCGGCCAGGTGCAGATCGAGCTCAGGACAGTAGAACAGCCAGGTCCCGGTGGCCCCCGAATGGCCGACGAGGGTGACCGGGCGGCGCCCCGCCGACATGAGCCGGCCCACCGTGAAGAACATGGTGCCCAGCCCGTAGCGGAGCACGGGGACGTTGCGCAGCCGGTTGCGCCGCTCGGTGAGCGCCTCCGCCGTCCGGGGGCCGGCGAACAGCCCACCGCCGAGCAGCGCCCGCTGGAAGGCGAGGAGGTCCCCGGTGGTGCTGAACAGGTCGTTGCAGGAGGCGATCATCGAGGGCACCTCCAGGCGGCGCCGCCCCGCGTGGAGCGGGGAGGGCTCCCCGGCCTCCGGGTCCGCCGGGCGGTGCCCAGGCAGCCAGGTGCGCTCCAGGCCGAGCGGGCCCAGGACCCGCTCGTTCAGAAGGCCGTGGAAGGAGCGCCCGGCGGCCGCCTCCAGGATGCGGATGAGCAGCTGGAACCCGGTGTCGGAGTAGCGGGCCTTCTGCCGGGCGGCGGCGAGGTCCTGCGGTTCGAAGTGGGGGCGCTGCCGCTCGCGGGTGGTCCGCAGCACGTCCTCGAAGGTCCAGGCCGCGTCCCGGCCCGCGGCCAGCCGGTCGTGCAGGCTGGGGCCCCCGCGGCGGTCCTCGAAGTGGTCGGGCAGGCCGGAGGTGTGGCTCGCGAGGTGGCGCACGGTGATCCGGGGCGTGTGGTCGACCCCTTTCAGGACGTGCAGCCCGGTGGTCTCCGCGGCCGGCAGGAAGGCGGTGACCGGCGCGGCCAGGTCGAGTTCGCCGCGTTCGTGCGCCTGCAGCACCAGCGCGGCGATGAAGCGCTTGGTGATGCTGGCGGTGAAGAACGGGGCGCCGGGGGCCGGCGGCCGGTCGGCCGGGCCGGCCGCGGCGGACCAGCGCCGCTCCCCGTCGCCGCCGGCCAGCGCGATGTCGGCGTGGTGGAGGCCCCGCCGGGCGGCGAGGCCTTCCAGCAGCCCCGCCAGCCGGGCGTCCAGTTCGGCGGGGACGCGGTTGTCCGGGGCGCGGGTCACGGCGGGAGGGGGTGCCATGCGGGCGCTCCTCGTCTCGGTTCTCCCGGCACCGGCCGGCTCTCAATATGTCTACTAGACATGTCCTTGAGAGGCAACGGGGCTACACTCGGCCCGATGGCACACGTGATCCTCGGCCTGCTCCTGATCGCCCCGCAGACCTTCTACGCCCTCATCAAGGGCTTCGAGTCCGGCGTCGCGCTCTTCTACAGCGCCAGCTCCGGCAGCATCAAGCGCGCGCTGGACTCCCTGCTCGCCCGGGGGCTCATCGAGGTCGCCAGCGCCGAGTCCGGGGGCCGGGGGCGGAAGGTGTACCGCCCCACCGACGCCGGCCGCGAGGAGTTCCGCACCTGGATGGCGGCGGAGCCGGCCGGCCCCGACCTGGAGACCGCGGCGCTGTCCCGGCTCTACTTCCTCGGTCTGCTGGAGCCGGCCGAGCGCCCGGCGGTGCTGCACCGCGTCACCGCGCGCATCGAGGCCGACCTCGCCGTGCTCACCTCCCTCGACGAGCACCTGGACACCCTGGACGTCCCCGAGGGGCACCGCGACCTCGCCGCCCACCAGCGCGCCGCCCTCGACTACGGCATCGCCGCGCACCGCTTCATGCTCGACTGGTTCCGCGACCACGCCGACCGGACCGCACCGCCGCCGCACGACCGCCCAAAGGACCCCGCGGCGCCCTGACCGGCGGCCCCCGATTCCGACTCGCCCCGCCGCTGACGCGCCCGCCCGCGCCGCGGGCACGGCGCAACCCGGTCGGCCCGTTCGCGCGCCGAGCCTTCGGCGAGCACGCAGGCGCGCACCGCCGTTCCCGCCCGCCCGATCACCCTGCCTCCGCCGGCCGGGAACGGCGCATCCCCGACGCCCGGGGCCGCCCGGTTCCCGCCCCCGCCGCACCACTGCGACCGGAACGGGACACGACGCGGACCCGCCACCGACACGGGGCCGCGACGATCGGCCCATGACACCGGACCCCTCGACCGCAACCCCCCGCCCGCCCCTGCCCCGCCGGCGCCACCTGCCCGCCCTGGACGGGCTGCGCGGCGCAGCCATCATCGGCGTCCTGCTCTTCCACACCGGCAACCTGGACGGGGGGTTCCTCGGGGTCGACCTCTTCTTCGCCCTGTCCGGCTACCTCATCACCGGCCTGCTGCTGCGGGAGGCCGAGGCGACCGGCCGGGTGTCCCTGATCTCCTTCTGGGGCCGCCGCCTGCGGCGGCTGCTGCCCGCGCTGGCGACCGTGCTCGCCTGCACCACCCTCGCGGTCTGGGCCGCGGGCCCGCCCCGGCTGCTGCGCACCGCCCTCGCGGACGGCCCATGGGTCCAGCTGAACCTGGTCAACTGGCACCTGCTCGCCGAATCGGCCGGCTACTGGGACCGGTTCGGCTCCGAGCGGGTGTTCGAGCACCTGTGGAGCATCGCGGTCGAAGAGCAGTTCTACCTGGTCTGGCCGCTGCTGATGGCCCTGGCCGCCCTGGGCGGGAGACGGGCCGGCGACCGCGTCGCGCTGCTCGCCGCACTGGTCTCCCTGGCCTCCCTGGTGTGGATGGCCGTCCTCGTCGACCCGGCCGACCCGACCCGGGTCTACACCGGGACCGACACCCGGGCCTTCTCCCTGCTGCTGGGCGCGCTGGCGGCCACCCCCCGCGTCCACGGCCTGCTGGGGCGCGCGGCGGAGCGCGCGCCGCGGGCC
>NZ_ANBB01000006.1 GCF_000341105.1 Nocardiopsis potens DSM 45234 | reverse complement strand
CGGGGCCCCCCCCCGCCGCGACCGCGGCCCTGGCGGCCGCGATCGGCGCGATGTGGCTGCTCGCCGACGGGACGGCCTCGCCGTGGCTGTACCGGGGCGGCCTGTTCGCGCACGCCCTGGCCTGCGCCCTGCTCATCGGCCTGTGCGCGCGAACGCCCGAGGGGCCGATGCCGCGGATCCTGTCCTGGGGGCCGCTGCGCTGGACGGGTACGGTCTCCTACAGCCTCTACCTGTGGCACTGGCCGGTCATCGTACTGCTCTCCCCCGAGGCCACCGGCCTGTCCGGCTGGTGGTGGACGGCCCTGGTGTGCGCCGTCTCCACCGCTCTGGCCGCGCTCTCGACCCACCTGGTGGAGAACCCGGTCCGGTTCCGCGCCCCCTGGGCCGCAGGCCGCCGCGGCGCACTCGCGTTCGCGGCGGCCATGGCCGCCCTGGCCCTGCTGTGGACCGCGGTGCCCGCCCCGGCGCCGCCGCCCGTCGACGTCACCGCCTTGGACTGATCAGCCGATCAGCGGGCAGGTCCGCAGCTCCTCCGACTCCGGGGTGGGCTGGACGAAGCCGACCCGCACCCGGGTGTCGGTCGACCCGCCGGACTGCACGTGCACCCCCAGGGCGGTGCACACGATCTGGTCGATCCCCGCCGGAGTGACCTCCCCGATCTCCAGCGGGGTGACCAGATCGACCAGCCCCGGCTTCACGGTCACCATCATGCGCTCCACGGAGCCCTCGGCGATCCCCGTGTGCAGGCCGGAGCCGCCCGGACCGGTCAGCAGCAGGGCCATCGCCTCGGAGATCGAGCCCAGGCGGCCGGTGTCGCGCCGGTCCGGTGTCAGCTCCCCCCGCTCGTCCAGGAAGTACAGCGTCACCCCCGGCGCCACGCCCGTGGGCGCCGGGCCGCCGTCGAAAACCTCCGAGGGGCCCGCCCCGCACCCCGCGAGCAGAACGGCCGCCATGGCCGCGCAGATCCGCCTCACCGCTCCTCCTCCCTCCTCGGCAGGACCAGGTCGAACCGCGCCCCCGCCCCGGTGTCGGCCGCGGTGAGGTCGCCCCCGTGCAGGCGGGCGTTCTCCCGGGCGATCGCCAGGCCCAGCCCGCTGCCGGCGCTGCGCGTGCGGGCCGCGTCGGCCTTGTAGAAGCGGTCGAACACCGAGGGCAGCACGTCCTCGCCCAGGCCGGGACCGGAGTCGGTCACGGTGACGCGCACCTCCTCGGGCAGGGCGCGCACCCGCACCCGCACCGGCGCGGCTCCGTGCCGCAGCGCGTTGCCCACCAGGTTGGCGACGATCACGTCGACCCGGCGGCGGTCCACCCGGGCCCGGACGCGGCCGTCCGCCTCCACCCGCACCTGCTCCGACCAGCCGCGCAGGCGCAGGCAGTCGCGGACGGCGGCGGACACGTCCACCTCCTCGGTGTGCAGCCTCGCGGTGCCGGCGTCGAAGCGCGACACCTCCATGAGATCCTCCACCAGCCGGACCAGCCGCTGCGTCTCGCTGACCGCCATCCGCGCGGACTCGCGGGCGTCGCCCTCCATGCCGCCGGTCGCGTCCTCCAGCACCTCCGCCACCGCGGCGAGCGTGCTGAGGGGGGTGCGCAGCTCGTGGGAGACGTCGGCGGCGAACCTGCGGGCGTCGGCCTGCATGCGCTCCATCGCCGCCATGGACTCCTGGAGCGAGCCCGCCATGTCGTTGACGGCGCCGGCCAGCTCGGCCAGCTCGTCGGCCCCCTGCGGCTCCGACCGCGCGTCGAGGTCGCCGGAGGCCAGCCGCCCGGCCGTGTCGCGCAGGTCGCGCACGGGGCGCAGCACACCGCGCGCGGCCAGCAGGGCCAGGAGCGCCGCGAGGGGCAGCGCCGCCGCCGCGGTGGCGGCCGCGGCCCGGGTGACGCCGGCGACCTCCCGCTCGACGCCGGCGAGGTCGCGCAGGGTGTAGACCTCGATCCCGGACGCGGTGCGGGACCCGTCGGGGGCGGTGATCATCACGGGGGTGCCCACCAGGAGCCACGACCGGCCCTCCAGGGTGACGCGCTGCGCCGCCAGGCGGTGCTCGCGGCGCACGGCGGCGCGCAGCCCACCGGGGACCAGGGAGGTGTCCAGCCCCTCGGAGGAGGACAGCTCCCCGAAGGTGACCGCGGTGTCCCCGCCCACCGCCTGGCGCAGCCGGTCGAGCGACTCCCGGTCGGGCGGATAGGACAGCTGGGGCGCGGCCTCCGCGATCCGCACCGCGACGTCCCCGGTGGTCCGCTCCCGGTGGGAGGAGACCAGCGCCGCACCGGCCGCACCGGCGCCCGACCACGCCGCCGCCCCGGCCGCCACCACCGTCACCAGGACGAACGCGGCCAGCAGGCGGGAGCGCAGCCCGCGCGGGCCCGGCCACCGCCGAGGCCTCATACCGGCCCGAACCGGTAGCCGAACCCCCGCACGGTCTGCACGTACCTCGGGGCCGCCGGGGAGGACTCGATCTTGGCCCGCAGCCGCTGCACGCAGTTGTCCACCAGCCGGGAGTCGCCCAGGTAGTCGTGCTCCCACACCTCCTCCAGCAGCCGCTGGCGGTCGAACACGCGGCCCGGCGACCGGGACAGGGTCAGCAGCAGGCGCAGCTCGGTGGGCGTCAGCGGCACCGGCTCCCCGTCCACGGTGACCGCCAGCGCCGCCGTGTCGATCCGCAGGCCGGCGTGGACGCGCACCCCCTCGCCGTCCCCGGCGCTGCGGCGCAGCACCGCGCGGATCCGGGCGTCGAGCACGGTGGGCTGCACCGGCTTGACGACGTAGTCGTCCGCGCCCGCCTCCAGCCCGCCGACCACGTCGAAGTCGTCGCCGAGCGCGGTCAGGACGATCACCGGCGTCCCGCCCTCGGCCCGGATGCGGCGGCACACCTCGAACCCGCCCACACCGGGCAGCATGACGTCGAGCACGACCAGGTCTGGGGCGTGGTCGCGGTAGGCGCGCAGGCCCTCCTCGCCGGTGTCCGCGGTGCGGACGCCGTGCCCGTGCCGGGACAGGGCGAGTTCCAGGCCGCGCCGCACCATGGGGTCGTCTTCGATCAGGAGGAGTCGTGCCACCCTGCCAGTATCGGACACACCGGGGCGTTCGGGCGGGAACCGGGGCGGTCCGCGACACGACTGCGACACGGCGGTGGAGCCGCCAGGACACCGCCCCGCCACCGTGGATCCCATGAACAAGGCACTGCGCACTCTCACCGCCGCACTCCCGCCGCTCCTGCTGGCCGCCGCCTGCTCGGGCTCCCCGGAGGGGCCCGCCGGCCCGTCCGCCGCCGGCCCCGGGGCAGAGCCCTCCGGGACGCCCGTCTCCGAGGTGGTCCTGCTCGGCGACTCCGTCGCCGTGGGCCAGTCCCTGCCGCTGGCCGCCGCGCTGGAGGAGGCCGGCGTCGGCTTCACGCCGCTGGCGTCCGAGGGCGGGGGCAACGTCGTGGGGCCCTTCTCCGAGGACAACTGGAAGACGCTGCCCGGCGAGATCGGGGCCGCCTCGCCCGACGTGGTGCTCTACCAGCTCACCACCTACGACTGGGGGACGCGGCAGGAGCAGCTGGACGGGTACGGCAGGCTCCTGGAGACCGTGGCCGGGGAGGGGGCCGACCTGGTGTTCATCACCTCGCCGCCGATCCGCCCCGACGACTTCTACGAGCCGCACATGGGCGATCTGGAACGCGCCTCCGAGGTCGCGCGCGAGGTCGTGGAGGGCTCCTCGGGGCGGGCCTCGCTGCTCGACGCCGCCGAGGTGTGGGGCCGGGAGTACGTCCGGGAGCGGGAGGGGGCGCCCGACCGCAGCCCCGACGGCATCCACACCTGCCCCCAGGGCGCGGCCCGCTTCACCGACTGGCTCCTCGGCGAACTGGCCGGGCTCTACCCGGGCTTCCCGGTACCGGAGCCCGAGGCCTGGGCCGGGGGCGACTGGGCGGAGGACGAGCACTTCGCCGCCTGCTGACCCCGCGCGGGGCGGTTCTCCGCCGGCCCCGGCGGGCGGGCGGGGCGGCTGACCGGGGCTTTTCCGCCTGCGGGCGCCCGGCGGGGCCGGGCGGGTCCGCGGCCGCCTGCGGGCGCCCGGAATAGCGTTGCACCCTCCCCGCGGGCCGCCCCCGCCCCCTTTGTCAACCCTGGTTGTCTCACCTCCGTGAAGGTCCGCTTATCGGAGGCCAGGATTTCCCGTCTTTCCGTTGGCGGATCGGCCCGTGATTTCATATAACGTTTTCAACGTTACGTTATTTTCCAACGCTACGTTTTAAAGGAGGGGTGGGGCGGCCGCACTCGCCGAAGAGCACGCCGCCCTCCTCGCCCCCATGGCGGCGCCGCGCCTTCCCCACCGCCGGCCCCGTGACCGGTGCACGTCAGCGGTCGAGGTAGGCCAGCGCCGCCAGCACCCTCCGGTGGCCGTCCATCTGAGGAGCCAGGTCGAGCTTGGTGAAGATCGAACCTATGTGCTTGCGCACCGCCGCGTCGGACACCACCAGCAGGCGCGCGATGGCCGCATTGGACTCCCCCCTGGCCATGAGCGCCAGGACCTCGCGCTCCCTGGGCGCCAACCGGTTGAGGGGGCTCGACCGCGCCGCCATCATCACCCGGACCACCTCGCGGTCCAGGACCGTTCCGCCCGACGCCACCTTCGCCACCGCCTCCGCGAACTCGGGGTGTCGGTAAGGAGCGTGTCACCAGGTGCCAAGTAACCCGTGAGTAGTTTCGCGGTCGACGACCGCGGTTTCGAAGCTACTCACGCGCTCAGCCCAGCATGCGGTGGAAGAACCGTTCCTCGCCCTCGGAGACGATCGACGCGGGCAGGGCCAGCAGCGGTTGCAGCGGCTCCCCCAGGTCCAGCACGGTGAAGCGCTGGCGCCGGTAGAACGGCTCCAGGTTCCTCTCGGCGGTGAACTGCCCGTACATCACGTGGAAGCCGCTCTGCTCGTACAACTGGACGCCGCGTTTGACCAGGGCCGCCCCGATCCCCCGGCCGCGGTGGGCGGGGTCCACCGCCAGCCCTTTGAGCTTGGTGATGACCAGCATCAGCGCCAAGCCCTGGACCTCGTTGACCCGGCGCACCTGGGCCAGGAAACGGCCCGGCGGGATCATCAGGGCACAGCCGAGGACCTGCCCTGTGCGGTCGGTGGCCACCAGCAGGGCCGACAGGCCCGCGAGGGGGTCGACCTCGCGGCCGCCCAGGGTGCCGCTGATGACGGCTCGCATCGCACTCTCGTTGTCACGGCTGCTCAGGCACTCGTGCAGCAGTAGGGAGGTGTCCGCCTTCCCTGCGGCGGCGTTCAGGTCCTCGGTGATGTCGGTGCCCACATCGGAGAGCAGTTCGGCGGCCCGGCCTAGATCGTCGGGGTGGGCCGGGCGGATGCGGCCGCCGGCGGGGGCGGACCAGCCCTGGGCGAGCTTGGCGGGGGTGATCGACGGGGCGGGGGCGGTGCGCTTCTTGTGTTTGGCCACGCACCCACTGTAGGGCGGGTCGGGGTTATACTTCTGGAAATCAGCGTTCCCGGAAGTAGACTGCCGGAGTGACTTCTGGAAACACATCCTCCTCCGCTGAACAGACCTCCGATTCGACTTCTGGAAACACACGCACGGGGCGGCCGCGCCGAACCGTGGTGCTGCCCGGCGACCTGGACGCCGAGCGCGCGGCCTTCGCCGCGAGGCTGGCCTCGGCGACCGACCTGGGCGCGGCCACCCGCGACAAGTACCAGCGCAACACCGCCCACTTCCTGGCCTGGCTCGCCGAGGCCCGCCAGGCCGGCGCCCTGGACGGCGACCCGCTCACCGATCCCGCAGCGCGGGACTGGTCGGTACGCGACTACCGCCGCACCCTGAAGAACACCCGCACCGCCCGGGGCACCCACCTGTCGGCGGCCACCATCAACAACCGGCTCGCCGCCATCGACGCCTTCTTCGCCCTGCGCGGCTCGGGACGGCCCGACGTGGTCCGCGAACACCTGGGCCGCCCCAGCGCCCCGCGTGCGCTGGATGGCCGGGCCAAGCTCCGCTTCCTACGCGTGGTGGCCCGCGACGCCTCGCCCCGGGACCGGGCCCTCTGCCACCTGGCCTACTACGCGGGCCTGCGCATCGCCGAGATCGTCGCCCTGGACGTCGCCGACATCCGCCTGTCCGCGCGGCGGGGCAGCGTGCGGGTGCGCGGCAAGGGACGGCTGGGCGGCAAGGACCGCGCCGTCCCGCTGCACGCCGAGGCGCGCGCCTCCCTCGAACGCCTCCTGGACGAACTCGGCCGCCCTGCTGCCGGTCCGCTGGTGCGCAACCGCGACGGCCAGGCGCTGTCGACCCGGGCGGCCAACACCGCGGTCTGCGAGCTGGGCGCGGCGGCGGGGATCGGCCCCTCCGACGACGGCGAGGCGTTCGGGCCGCACGTGCTGCGGCACACCTTCGGCACCGACCTGGTGCGCGGCGGGAGCGAATTGGCGCGCGAACCGGTGGACCTGGTCACCGTCGCCGAGCTGATGGGGCACGCCGACATCAACACCACCCGCCGCTACGCGCTGCCCACCGAGGCCGACAAGGCCGCCGCCCTGGAGGTGCTCACCGTCGATCGGTGAGGCCCGCAGTGCCGCAGTGCCGCGCGACTTCTCTTGCGTGCTCTAGGGCAGCAGGAGGATACCGACGACCACCAGGGTGGCGGCACCGATGGCCACGATGAGGACCAGCGCGAGCCTGCCGGTGCGCTCTTCTTCGGGGGTGGGGTCGTGGTCGTCGGGGGTGCAGCAGCCGCTCATCGGGATCCTGTCGTGGTGTTGCGGTCGGTGAGGCGGCCGATTCCGGGCAGGAAGCGGCCGGTCCGGGCGGCGTACCCGGTGTAGGCGGCGCCGTGCGTGCGCACAAGGTAGGGCTCCTCGATGGCGCGGACCTGCACCTGCACGGCGGCGACGAAGGCCGCCAGGGCCGCCGCGGACACCGCTGAGGGCACGGCGAGCACCTGCCCGGCCAGCAGCACCCCCATGCCGGTGAAGACCGGGTTGCGCACGAGCGCGAAGATCCCGCGGGTGACCAGCTCCGTGCGCTCGTTCTCGTCCACGCCGATGCGCCAGGAGGCGCCCATCGCCGCCTGGGAGACGAGCACCAGGGCCAGACCGAGCAGCATCAGGGCCAGCCCGACGACCCCCGCACTCCTGGGCGGGGCGGCCGTGGCCGGGTCGAACAGGGCGGCCACGGGTGCGGCCAGACCCAGGGCGAGTGCGCCGGCGAAGAGCACGCTCCCCCACCAGGGGGCGGTGAAGGCGGTGGTGTCCGGGCGGCGGAACCCGGTGTCACCGGTGCGCCGCCACGCGGCCAGGGTGCGCACACCGAAGGCCAGGGCCAGGCCGAGCAGGTAGAGGACGAGTGCGGCCAGTGCCACGGGGATCTCCGTTCAAAGTGGGGCGGGCAGGGCTCAGGTGCGGGTGGCGACGCCCAGGAGGTAGTCGCCGCCGATGCGGGTGCGCCAGGCATCACCGATGTGCAACCCGTGGCGGCCCAGCTCGGCGAGGAACTCGCCCGCACTGAACCGGTCGGCGGTGGGGTGGTCGAACAGCGCCCGGTAGGTGGGGCGGGCCAGGGCGGTGGCGGTGACCTCGTCGAAGAAGAACCGGCCGCCGGGGGCCAGGACGCGGGCGACCTCGGCCAGGGCGTCGCGCCAGTTCGGGATGTGGTGGATGATCGCGAAGTCGAACACCGCGTCGTAGGAGGCGTCCTTGCCTGCGCCGATGGGGGCGAAGGCGGCGGCCAGGTCGGTGGCCGAGCCGCGCGCGAGGTAGACGCGCTCGCCGTGGCGCTGAAGGCGCCGCCGTGCTCTGGCCAGCATTTTCGGGTCCAGGTCCACGGCGTCCACGGACGCGGCGCCGAAGGTGTCCAGGATGAGCCTGGTGCCGTAGCCGGGGCCGCAGCCCAGCTCGGCGGCGCGGGCGCCGGGGGTGCGCCCGCCCAGCTTGATGAGCAGGTTGGCCTCGTAGTGCTGGAGCAGGCGCCGGGGCGGTGAGTCGATCAGTGCCGACTCCACGCGGTTCATGAGCATGCCCACACCTTCTATCATCGTCGAAATGGGATATGATCGTCTCATGACGATGAATAGCACGGATGGATGCCAAGCCACAACCGCGGGCATAGGCGCCGCCGAGGCCCTCTTCCACAGCCTCTCCGACGGCACCCGCCTGGCCATCGTGCGCCGCCTGGCCCAGGGCGAGGCGCGCGTGGCCGACCTGGTGGAACAGCTCGGACTGGCCCAGTCCACGGTCTCCAAGCACGTGGCGTGCCTGCGCGACTGCGGCCTTGTCGACGGGCGCCCCGAGGGGCGGCAGGTGTTCTACTCCCTGGCCCGCCCCGAACTGCTGGACCTGCTGGCCTCGGCCGAGGTCCTGCTGGCCGCGACCGGCAGCGCGGTCGCGCTGTGCCCCAACTACGGAACCGAGAGCCACACGACGATGGAGGTGCGCGGTGAGTGACGCCTGCGGATGCGGCGGCGAGGAGCCCCGCACAGGAGAAGAAGCCGAGGAGCACGAGCCCCAGACGCTGTGGCAGGTGGGCGAGATCCGCTTCGCCGCCGTGGCCGCGGCGCTGCTGCTGGCCGGGTACAGCGCCGGATGGGTCGGCGCACCAGACCTGGTGGGCCTGGTGCTCAAGGCCGCCGCCCTGGCCGTGGCCGCCTGGACGTTCGTCCCCGGTACTGTGCGCCGCCTGGCCCAGGGCAAGATCGGCGTGGGCACGCTGATGACCATCGCCGCCATCGGCGCCGTGCTGTTGGGCGAGGTGGGCGAGGCCGCGATGCTCGCGGTGCTCTACACCATCGCCGAAGGGCTGGAGGAGTACTCCGTGGCCCGCACCCGCCGCGGCCTGCGCGCCCTGCTGGACCTGGTCCCCGACCAGGCCCGGGTGCTCCGCGAAGGTGTGGAGCACACCGTCGACCCGGCCGAGCTGGTCGTGGGCGACACGCTGGTGGTGCGCCCCGGCGAGCGCCTGGCCACCGACGGGACCATCACCTCCGGGCACACCAGCCTGGACACCTCGGCCATCACCGGCGAGTCCGTGCCCGTGGAGGCGGGCCCCGGCAGCGAGGTGTTCGCCGGGTCCATCAACGGCACCGCAGCCCTGGAGGTCACCGTCACCTCCGCCGCGGCCGACAACTCCCTGGCCCGCATCGTGTCCATCGTGGAGGCAGAGCAGTCCCGCAAGGGCGCCGGACAGCGCCTGGCCGACCGCATCGCCAAACCGCTGGTGCCCGGGGTGATGATCGCCGCGGTGCTCATCGCCGTCGTGGGCGCGCTGTTCGGCGACCCGCTGACCTGGGTCGAACGCGCCCTGGTCGTGCTGGTGGCCGCCTCCCCGTGCGCACTGGCGATCTCCGTGCCCGTCACCGTGGTGGCCGCGATCGGCGCCGCCTCCAAGCACGGCACCCTGGTCAAGGGCGGAGCCGCCCTGGAGGCCATGGGCCGGATCCGCACCGTGGCTCTGGACAAGACCGGCACGCTGACCCGCAACCGCCCGGCCGTCATCGAGACCCTCCCCGCGCCCGGCCACACCGCCGAGCAGGTGCTGGCGGTGGCCGCCGCCCTAGAGGAGCGCAGCGAACACCCGCTGGCGGCCGCGATCCTGGCCGCCGCCCCCGCACCCCAGCGCGCCGAGCAGGTGGAAGCGGTCACCGGCGCCGGCCTCACCGGCACCCTGCACGGCCGCGATGTGCGATTGGGTCGCCCGGGCTGGATCGAGGCCGGCCCCTTGGCCGGGGATGTGGCGCGGATGCAGCACGCCGGAGCCACCGCCGTCCTGGTCGAGGACGACGGCGCGCTGCTGGGCGCCATCGCGGTCCGCGACGAACTGCGCCCCGAAGCCGGCGAGGTCGTCGCCTCCCTGCGCGGTGCGGGCTACCGGGTGGTGATGCTCACCGGCGACAACCCGGCCACCGCCGCCGCCCTGGCCGCCCAGGCGGGCATCGAAGCGGGCGACGTGCACGCCGACCTGCGCCCCGAGGACAAATCCCGCCTCGTCGGCGAACTCCGGGCACACGGCCCCGTCGCGATGGTCGGCGACGGTGTCAACGACGCCCCCGCCCTGGCCACCGCCGACCTGGGGATCGCGATGGGCGCGATGGGCACCGACGTGGCCATCGAGACCGCCGACGTCGCCCTGATGGGCGAGGACCTGCGCCACCTGCCCCGCGTCCTGGCACACGCCCGCCGCACCCGGGCCATCATGTGGCAGAGCGTGGGCCTGTCGCTGGCCATCATCATCGCCCTGATGCCCCTGGCCCTGTTCGGGGTCCTGGGCCTGGCCGCGGTCGTGCTGGTGCACGAGGTCGCCGAGGTCGTGGTCATCGGCAACGGCATCCGCGCCGGACGCACCCGCCGCCTGGGGCTGGCCCCCGGCGGCCCCGCCACCGCCGCACCGCGCGAGCACGCGGAGGCCAAGGCGTGAGGCCGACGACACCGGCCACGGCCGGCACGCTCCCCCGCTGGGGCGTGCTGGCCGCCGCTCTCGCGCTCACCGCCGCCGACCTGGCCCTGAAGGCCTTGGCCGAGCACCATCTGGCCGGCGGCCCCGGAGCGCGACTCCTGGGACTGCTGGAGTTGCGCCTGACCTACAACCCCGGTGTCGCCTTCAACCTGGGCGCGACCCTGCCCGCCGGGGTCATCGTGGCCCTGACCGGGCTCATCACCGCCGCCGTGGCCGCCTACGCCTGGTACACCGCTCCCACCACCCCGCTGCCGGGCCGCGTCGGTCTGGCCGGGGTGCTGGGCGGTGCGCTGGCCAACCTCATCGACCGCGGCCTGGACGGTGTGGTCACCGACTATCTGCACACGGGCTGGTGGCCCACCTTCAACCTCGCCGATGCCTTCATCGTCGGCGGCGCGGTGCTGCTCGTGTTCACCTCCGCTCGCCAGGGCGCACCGGCACCGCCCGGCAAGGACCCTGACGCGTGGACCTGATCATCATCGCCCAGGCGGCCGGCCTGTTCGCCGTCACCAACATCGACGACATCGTGGTGCTCGCGCTGTTCTTCGCCCAAGGCGCAGGGCAGCGCGGGGCCACCGCCCGGGTCGTGGCCGGGCAGTACCTGGGCTTCATCGCGATCCTGGTCACCGCGCTGGCCGCCACCTTCGGCGCGAGTTTCCTGCCCGAGGCGGTGCGCGCCTACTTCGGGCTGCTCCCGCTGCTGCTGGGCCTGCGCGCGGCCTGGAAACTGTGGCGCGGCGACGGCGATGAGGCCCCCGACAGCGACAACGGCCCGGCCCTGCTCACCGTCGCCACCGTCACCTTCGCCAACGGTGGCGACAACATCGGCGTCTACGTCCCCGTCTTCGTCACCGTCGGCAACACCAGCCTGGCCGTCTACGTGACGGTCTTCCTGGTCCTGGTCGGTGTGCTGTGCGCGGCCGGCAAGTTCCTGGCCACCCGCGCCCCCATCGCCCGCGCGCTCAGCCGCTGGGGCCACATCCTGCTGCCCTTGGTCCTCATCGTCCTGGGCGTGATCATCCTCGTCGAGGGCGGCGCCTTCGGACTGTAGGCACGCCCGCCGACTCCCGCACCCGGTTCGGACGCCGTCCGCGCTGACGTGCAGGGTGGTTGCGCTCCTCCACCGGGCGAGCCCCCAGGGTCTCGCGGTCCTGGTCTCGGTCTCAGCCGCCCAGGGCCAGGCGGTTGCCCATGTTCAGGCGAATGTCGCCGTAGGGGTTCATGTTCGAGGAGAACAGCGGAGTGAGCCCGCGCCGGTCCTCGGCCGTCAGCGCGTTCTCCCATTCGGGTTCGGCCAGCACCTGTTGGAGCATCAGCGTGTTCACGTACACCAGGCACGATTGCAGGATGTGCAGGGCGAGCATGGTCAGCTCCTGCTCCTCGCGCCGGTTGGAGGACAGCTCACCGGTCTTGCCGTAGAGGATCTCGCCGTGGATGCCGTGGGAGTTCTCCACCACGTTCAGCCCCGACCCCACCTCGTACTGCACGTCGCGGTCGCGCAGGTAACGCGCGCAGAACGCGGTCTTTTCCGCCCGTCCCACCTCCAGCATCGCCGCGTAGGTGGGGTGGGAGGCGGCCCGGGTGAAGCGGCGCAGGATCGCCTCGGTGGAGGCGGTGCCCAGCCGGATCGCGGTGGCGTACTTGATCATCTGGTCGTACTGCTGGGCGATCAGGCCCCAGCGGATCGGCCGGGTCATCGCCGGACGCAACAGCGGGTAGGTTTCCAGGTCGCCGCGGTCGGGCTGGTAGAGCTTGACGCGGTTGATCTGCTTGATGCGCGGCAGCAGCTTGAACCCCAGCAGCCGGGTGATGCCGAACCCGATCTCGGACTGGCCATGGGAGTCGACGTAGTTGGCCTCCACGTTCATCGAGGTGCCGTGCCGCATCGCCCCCTCCACCATGGCGTGCACCTCCGAGGCCGAGCACGACAGCAACTGGGAGTGCACGGCCATCGACCTCTCCTCGATGTGCCAGTAGATGAGCACCCCCCGGCCCCCGTACCGCGAGTGCCACTCCGTGAACAGGTTCTGGTCGAACGCCTTGACATGCGTGGAGTCCGACCCCACCGCGGTCGACCCCTGCCCCCAGATCGCCTCCGAGCGGATGGCGAAGGTCGCGTTGGCGATCGCGCGGGCGGCGCCCCGGGCCCCCTCGATGGTGAAGTAGCGGCGCCGGATGTAGCGCAGATCGTCCTCGGAGTAGGCGTGCTCGCCCGCGGCCGCCCGGCGCAGCCCGGTATTGGTGCCATAGGCGTAGATCACCAGAATCAGGCGCTCCCACAGCTCCTCGGTCGTGATGGCCTCGCGGGTGCCGACCCCGGTGAACGCCTCCAGCATCCCGGTGCGCAGCGCGGTCTCCTTGAGCATGTCCAGCAACGGGACCACACCCCACTTGGCGCGCACCGCCTTCTTCAACCTGCGCAGGTTGCGCGGCTCGGCGCGCGCCTCCAACGGGGAGAGGCTGATCGCCCCCGCCTTGCGCTCGGCGACCTCTACCCAGTCCAGGCGGGGCAGCGCGTCATTGAGCCCGGCCAGCTCGGTCACCATGTCGCCGTGCAGGCGGGCGATGAACTCTTCCGGGTCCAGGGGCTGGTTGAGCTTTCGGTAGTTCTCCACGCGCTTGTCCGCGAAGTCGGCCGGGAGGTCCTCATCGGGGTTGCGCCACCGGTCGGCGCCCACCACCCAGATCTCCTTGCAGCGCAACTGCTCGCGCAGCCTCTGGAACACCCCGCACTCGTACACGGTGCGCAGCACCCGCGACCGGCCGCGCTGGTCGGTGCGGTGCAGCAGCTCGCGCAGCTCGAAGGGGATGACCCCGTCGACGGGGACGTGCTCACCGGCGTCGTAGTAGGGGCGGTTGTTGGCCACCTCCCGGTAGCGGCAGATCAGCTCCAACGCCTTGACCAGCGGGCGGTGCACGTCGTTGGAGGAGTGGAACTCCAGCACGTCCAGGAGCTGGAGTAGCCCCACGCGGTAGTGGTTGGAGTAGGAGGACTTGAACACGCGCTGCTTGTGCTGGCGGTAGCTGGTGCCCTTGGACCGGAACTCGGCCAACAGGTCCTTCAGCGTCTGCTCGCCGCCGGCGGCCGGGTAGACCACCTCGCGCACCGGCGACTCGGGCGAGCCCACGGAGGCCTCGGCGATCCGGAAGAGGATGTCCTCCTTGCCCGAGACCCGCTTGAGGTCGCGGACGAACTCTTCGGTCACGACCTTCTCCGCGCGGGCATTGATCTTGTGCACGGTCGAGATCACCAGGTCCACCAGGGTGTCGGTGATCTCCCGCTCGCGCGAGAACAGCAGCGCCCCCAGCAGGCACACCTTGATCTGGTGCGGGTGGCCGCGCAGGTGCGAGGGCGCCTCGGCCGCCGCCCGATCCCGCCACGCGGCCACCATCTTGGCCGGGATGCGCGCGAAGGCCCGGTGCGGCACACCCACGGCACGCACCGCTTCCAGCTTCGTCTTCTCCGCGATCAGCGTCTTGAGGCTGACGTTGCCCGGGGCGTCCTTGATCTGCGCATACACCTCACGCCCTTCCCCGTCCGCCGGTGCCTCGTCGGGGTCGTCGCTGGCCTGACCGATCAGCGTGAGCATCCGCTCGACGACCTCGGCGGGCACCTCGCCCGCCGCGCGGGCCATCATCTGATCCTCGGCCTGGCTCAGCGCCGAGCGGACGATCCGCTCGACGCGGGTCTTCTCCGGCGGCTCGATCAGCTCCTCTTTGCAGTGCTCCAGCAGGCGCTGGCGTACCCGGTCGGGGTTGCGCTCCTGGTCGCACACGTTCTCGGCCAGCCACAGGGTGACCTTCTCGGCGTCGGCGACCGAGCACTCGCCGAAGCCGGTGAAGTCGCGGATCTCGGTCCGGTTCCGCTTGGCCGAGCGCCCCTGCCAGTCGTAGAAGGCGATCTCGGAAGGCTCGACCTTGGCTTGCCTGGCCACGTGGACGACGGCGTTGTCGGGCACCTCGCCGCGGCCGCGCGGGAACCGGCCGCGCCAGAGCAGGAAGCGCAGGGTCACCGCGAACCCGAGCCGGGTCGCCCCGGACTTGTTCCGCAGCAGCTTCAACTCGTCGGCGGTGAGGGTGAAGGCGTCGAGGAGTTCGTCCAGGTCCAGATCCCGTGCCACCCGACCGTCCCCTGCCCGCTCGTGTCCTTGGCCGGGCGGTGCGCCCGGCTATCCACGATCTTCCGGGGCCCTGGGGCTGGTTGTCCGGCGAACCCGTAAGTTACTCGCGGGTTACTTGGCACCTGGTGACACGCTCCTTACCGACACCCCAACTCCTCCACGTCGCCGATGCGCTCCTTGAGCAGGTACCCCACACCCCCTGGGGCGTCGATCTCCAGCAGCTCCGCGGCGTAGGCCGGCTGCACGTACTGGCTGAGCACGATGATCCCCAGGCCGGAGCGCGCACGCCGGATCCCGACCGCCGCCAGCAGCCCCTCGTCCGCGTACCCCGGCGGCATGCGCACGTCCGTGACGACCAGGTCCGGATCGTGTTCGCGGACCGCCTCCTGCAGAGCGTCGGCGTCGCCGACCGCCGCGACCACCTCGTGCCCGAACCTCGCCAGGACACCCGCCACCCCCTCGCGGAGCAGCACCGAGTCGTCCGCCGCCACGACCCTTAGGGCCTTCGTCGTCCCCGTCATCCGCATTGCCCCATCGCCGTTCGCGTCATTCCTCCGGGATCTCCAATCGCACGGTGGTCGGCCCGCCCTCAGGGCTGTCCACGGACAGCTCCCCGCGCAGGACCGCCAACCGGTGGCGCAGTCCGTTCAGCCCGCCGCCGTCCGGATTCACGCCTCCGGGCCCCTCGTCGGTGACGGCCACCCGCAGCGCCCCGTCCCGCACACCGCCCCGCACCCGCACCGGGGCGCCGGGAGCGTGCTTGGCGGCGTTCGCCAGGGCCTCGCACACCACGAAGTAGGCGGTGGACTCCACCGCCCCCGGCAGGCGCCCGGGCAGGTCGAGGTCGATCTCCACCGGCGAGCCCGTCCGGGCGGCCACGTCCAGCAGGGCGGCCCGCAGCCCCCGTTCGGTGAGCACCCGGGGGTGGATGCCGCGCACCAGGTCGCGCAGCTCGCTGAGGGCGGCCGTCACCTGCTCCTGGGCCTGGCGGACGGCGGCCGCCGCCGGGGAATCGGGTGCCAGGTCGAGCCGGGCCAGGCCGAGGGAGGCGTTCACCGCGGCCAGGCGCTGCTGGGCGCCGTCGTGGAGGTCGCGCTCGATGCGGCAGCGCTCCTCGTCGAAGGCCTCCGCCAGCGCCGCGCGCGAATCCGTGACGGCGCGCAGCTCCGCGACCAGGCGCTCCTCCCGCGGCGACAGCACCGCGCGGGCGATCTCGGAGCGCGCCGACGCCCACGCCGCCACCAGGTAGAGCCCCACCAGCCACAGCGAACCCCAGGCGATCACCGTGGGAACCCATTCGAACACCCTCAGGCCCTCGGCGTTCCAAAAGCTGAGCACCCCCCTCAAAGGCGCGCCGAGCGCCAACAGGAGCACCGCCATGTCCAGCACATAGAGGGCGCTGAAGCTGAGCACGGTGTACCCCACGTCGCGCCACGGCCGCGGTGAGAACAGCCGGACCCGGGCCCGGGCCCACGGGCCTCCCGCCCCGCGGCCCTCCCGCTGGGGCGCCTCCGGCCCCTCCCCCACCAGCCCTTCGCACCACCGGCCCCACCGGGCGACGAGCGGGGTGCTCCCGACGACCGCCCCCAGGAACAGCATCCCCAGGAGCGGGCCGAAGAGGCGCCGTTCCTGAGCGGGTTCGGGCCAGTACACCACCAGCGCCTGCGCGGTCCCGAACAGCAGGGAGCCCGCCGCCACCCCCGACAGCAGGTAGGCCAGGGCGCGCCAAGGCCAGGCGGACAGCAGGAACAGGTGGGGGGCGAGCGTGATCGCCGCGCGCAGGGTTCGGACGGGCACACCGACGACACTAGACGCCCCCGCCGAGGCCGCGCGGTAGACCAGGGTCTACCTCCGGATCTCCACCAGGGGCCCCAGCGCGGGACCCCTCCGGGGCGCTGTGCTCGGAGGCATGAACACCACACCGGACACCGCCCGTGATGCGATCCGCATCCACGCGGCGGTCAAGCACCATGCCGCCGGCGCCCGGCGCGTCGCCGCCCTGGACGGCGCGTCACTGAACGTGCGGGAAGGCACCTTCACCGCCATCATGGGCCCCTCCGGGTCGGGGAAGTCGACCTTGCTGCACTGCGCCGCCGGCCTGGACCGGCCCGACCGCGGGAGCATCACCGTGGACGGCGTCGACCTGGGCGCCCTCGATGAGCGGGAGCTCACCGAGTTCCGCCGGGAACGGGTCGGCTTCGTCTTCCAGAGCTACAACCTCCTCGACGCGCTCACCGCGGCCCAGAACACGCTGCTCCCCGCGCGCTTGGCGGGCGCGCACGCCGGACGCCGCGACGCCCTCGACGCGCTGGACCTGGTGGGGCTGCGCGACCGCGCCGACCACCGCCCCCACCAGCTCTCCGGCGGCGAGCAGCAGCGGGTGGCGATCGCCCGGGCCCTGCTGGCCCGGCCCCCCGTGATCTGCGCCGACGAACCCACCGGCGCCCTCGACCTCGCCCGCGGCCGCCAGGTGCTGGACCACCTGCGCGCGGCGGTGGACGTGCACGGCCGGACCGTTCTCGTGGTCACCCACGACCCCGCCGTGGCCGCGCGCGCCGACCGGGTCGTGTTCATGGCCGACGGCCGGATCGCGGACGCGTTCGGCGCGGACGGCGCCGGCGGGCTCACCGCCGAGGGCATCGCGGTGCGCATGGCCGGGCTGGAGGCGACGTGATCGCGTTCGCGATGGTCCGCCACCGCCTGCGCGCGGTCCTGGGCGGCCTCGTCTCACTGGCCCTGGCGGTCGCTCTGCTCTCGGCCTCCGCGATCGTCATCGCCTCCTCCCTGCCGACGGTGCCGCCGCGCTACGAGCGCGCCGACGTCCTGGCCGTCCCGGAGGCCGCCGGAACCAGATCCGACGGTGTCACCGTCGCCCGCGCGGTCTGGACCCGGGACGAGGCCGACGCGATGGCCGAGGAGATCGCCGCCTCCGACGGGGTCGCGGCCGCGGTGGCCGAGCGGCGCTTCGACGTCAGGGTGATGGACGGGGAACGGGTCCTCGGCGACGCCGCGGACGGCGCCTTCGACGGGGCCGGATGGGCCTCCTTCGGGCTGGGCGGTTCGCGGATGCTCGACGGCGGGGCGCCGTCCGGGGCGGACCAGGTCGTCCTTCCCGCGTCCTACGGGCGCTCGGTGGGAGACAGGGTGACCGTGCTGACGGCCGGAGCCGAGCGGCCGATGACCGTCTCCGGGGTCACCGGCGGCGAGGACGTCCTCGTCTCCGACGCCGTCGCCGACGCGGCGGCCACGGGGGTCTCGCTCATCGGCGCGGTGTCGGCACCCGGCGCCGACACCGCGGCCGCCGGCGAGCTCGTCCAGGGCGTCCTGGGGCCGGGCGCGGAGGTGTTCACCGGCGCCGACCGGAGCGCCATGGAGGCGGAGTCCGGCGGGTCCGGCAACTGGGCGGGCCAGCAGCTGCTGGCCCTCCTCGGCGTCCTGGCGGTGTTCGTGTCGGTGTTCGCGGTCGGCACCGCGTTCGCCTTCCAGGTGGCGGTGCGGCGGCGGGAACTCGCGCTGCTGCGCGCGGTCGGCGCGTCCCCCGGGCAGGTGCGCCGAATGCTGCTCGGCGAGGCGGCGCTGGTGGGCATCGCGGCGTCTCTGGCGGGGGCCGCACTCGGGGCCCCGGGGGCGGTCCTGCTCGGCGAGTGGATGGTCGGCCACGAGCTCCTGTCCTCCTCCTGGGAGGTGCGCTCGGTCGCCGTGCCCGTCGCGGTCGCGGTGCTCATCGGGGTGGCCACCGCGGTCGCGGGGGTCCTGGGCGCCTCGCGCCGCGCGGCGGCGGTGGCACCGCTGGAGGCGCTGCGCCCGGAGGCGCCGCGGTCGGAGACGGTGCCGCGGTGGCGCCTGTGGGCCGCCGGGGCCGCGGCCCTGGCCGGGGCGGCGCTGGCGGCCGCGACCACGCGAGGGGACACCGGCGAGGCCATCGGCTTCGCCCTGGGGTCGAGCCTGGCTCTGGCGGCGGCGTCGGCCGTCGCCGCCCCCGCGTACCTGCCGCGGCTCTTCGCCCTGGTGCCGGGCCGGTCCCCGCTGGCGGAACTGCTGCGGGCCGAGGCGGCCGCGGGCGCGCGCCGGCTGGCCGCGACCATGTTGCCGGCCCTGCTGATCTCCGCCCTCGCCGTCACCGTGCTCGGCCTGACCGACACCTTCGGCGCGGCGGTCGACGAGCACTCCCGGGGCGAGATACCCGGCGAGGCCATGGTCATGGGCGAGGACGGGGGCGGCCTGACCGACGCCGCCCTGGACCGGACCCGCGAGCACGCCGAAGGGGAGGTCTTCAGCCGGCTCTCGACCGGCGTCTACGTGGACGGCCGCTGGGTGGAATCCGTCGGGCTGCGCCGGGACGCCCCGCCGGAGGGGACGGTGTGGGCCTCGCCCGCGACGGCCGCGCGGTTCGGCTGGCGCGAGGGCGACACCGTGGAGCTGACGTGGCGCGACGGCACCGCCGGCCGGGTGCCGGTCACCATCGGTCCTTTCCCGCCGGAGCTGGAGCTGTGGGCGGAGTTGGCGCTCTCCCACGACCTGGCGCGCGAGCACGATCCGGGCACCTTCACGATCGCCGCCGGCTTCGACCCGGTGGACGCCGAAGCGCTCTCCTCCGCGCTGGCCGACCAGGGGGCGCGCGTGGAGGCCACCGCGCAGGTGATCGACGACGGGATCGCGGAGGAGCTGCGCCTGATGCGCATGTTCGCCTGGATCATCCTGGCGCTGTCGCTGGGATATGCGGTGGTCTCCCTGGCCGACACCCTTTCCCTGGCCACTTCGGCGCGCCGCCGCGACATCGCCCTGCTGCGGGTGAACGGGGTGCACCGGTGGCAGGCGGCGGCGCTGCCGGCGGCGGAGTCCGGCCTGGCGGCCGCGGCCGGCCTGGTCCTGGGGACGCTGCTCTCCCTGCCCGGCCTGTTCGCGCTCACCGTGGGGCTGCGCGACGACTTCGACCCCCGGCGGGGGCCCGCGGAGGTGTCGGTGCACCTGCCCTGGGCGGAGCTCGGCCCGCTGTTCGCCGCCTGCCTGGCCATCGGGCTCCTCGCGGCGCTGGTGCCCGCCGCCCGCACCCTGCGGCGGACACCTGCGTCCATGGCCGCCGAACGCGAGTGAACGCGGAGCGCGGGCGGGGAGGGCCGGGGGCCGCCGCAGGCGGACGGCCCTCCGGCCGCGACCGGATCGCTGCGGGCGCCGCGGGTGGCGGGCGGCCCGGGGGAGCGCCGGCGTAGGGCGCAAGGGGTCTTCCGGCCCGCCCTCGCCGGCGCCGGCGAGGGCGGGCCGGGCCCGGGGTCAGCCGCCCGCGTTGAGGACGCAGAACTCGTTGCCCTCGGGGTCGGCCAGGCACCTCCACGACACGTCGCCCTGGCCGATGTCGATGGAGGCGGCGCCCAGGGACTCCAGCCGGGCGACCTCCGCGGCCTGGTCGTCGCCGGCGTAGGGCATCACGTCGAGGTGGACCCGGTTCCACCACCTCTTCTCGCCGCCCGCGCGGATGAACTCCAGGTAGGGGCCGACCCCCTTGGCCGAGCGCAGCACCGCGCGCTCCCCGGTCGCCTCGTGCAGGGTCCAGTCGATGGCCCCGTCCCAGAACCGGGCCATCGCCCGCGGGTCCGCACAGTCGACCACCACCGCGGCGATCGGCCCGGTGTCCCGGTAGACCTCCCGGGGCTCCAGCACGCAGAACACGTTGCCCTCCGGGTCGGCCATGACCGTCCACGGGACATCGCCCTGGCCCACGTCCGCGTGCGTCGCGCCGAGGTCCTCCAGCCGCGCGACCAGCTCCGCCCGGTGGGCCTCGGAGGCGGTGGCCAGGTCCAGGTGCACCCTGTACCGCACCGTCTCGGGGTCGGGGACGGTGACGACGTCGACGCAGACGGCGGAGGGGTCCGGCCAGGTGAAGTCCGGGGGTTCGACGTTGGTCACGCCGGGGCCCTCACTGGAGAGGTCCCAGCCGAGCACCTCACCCCAGAACCGGCCGAGGGCCTCATCGTCCCGGGCCTTGAAATTCACCTGAACAAGTCGCAGTGCCATGCCGCAGAGCCTATGCCCGGGGCGGATCCGCGCGGCCGGCCGGTCCGCGCGCGGTCCCGGCGTCCGGCGGCGTACCCGCCCGGCCCGCGGCCGGGGAGAGGAGTCCGGCGCCCGCGGCCCGTGTCGGCCGGCACGGGCCGCGGAGGCGGCGGGTCCGCGTCACGCGGCGGCGGTCCCCTCCAGCTCGACCATCAGGGAGGGGACCGCCAGCCGCACCACCCCCAGCATCGTGGTGGCCGGCGCCGCCCCGGCCGCGCCCAGCCGCGACGCCAGCACCCCGTAGTGCCGGAAGAGCAGGTCGACGTCGGTGGTGTAGACGTTGAGCCGCACCAGGTCCGCCAGGGACATGCCGGCCTCCCCCAGGACGGCCTCCAGGTTGTCCAGGCTCAGCGCCAGCTGCGCCGCCATGTCCCCGGCGTGCCGGGGCCCGCCGTCGCCGCCCATCGCGGCCTGCCCCGAGCAGTACAGGACCCGGGTGCCCCCCGAGACGACTTCGCCCTGGTTGTAGCCCATCTCCACCGACCACTTCCACGGGTTGACCGCCGTGCGCTCCATCGCCCCATCAGCTCCGTTCGCTCCATCGACGGCACGTGCGCCCACCGGCATGCGGGCGCCGCCTCCGACGTCGTGCCGACGAGCCTGCCGACCAATCACGACAGCGCCTGTCGTGTATTTCGGTAGAGTTCCCGCATGCGCGCCGACCGGCTGGTCTCGCTGGTACTGCTGCTGCGCCGGCACGGCCGGATGAGCGCGGCCGCGCTCGCCCGCGAGCTGGAGGTCTCCACCCGCACCGTGCTGCGCGACATCGAGGCGCTGTCCGCGGCCGGCGTCCCGGTCTACGCCGAGCGCGGCCGCCACGGCGGCTTCGCGCTGCTGCCCGGCTTCCGCACCGAGCTCACCGGCCTCAACCGCGACGAGGCCCTCGCCCTGCTGGTCGCGGGGTCCCGGCGCGGCGCGCAGGCGTTCGGCCTGGGCGCCGCGCTCGCCTCGGCCATGCGCAAGGTGGCCGACGCGCTGCCCGAGAGCGACCGGGCCGCCGCCGACGACGCGGCCCGCCGGCTGCTCGTCGACCCCGGCACCGACCTGCTCGCCCGCCCCACCGCCGCCGAGGAGGAGCCCGGGCCCGCCATGGCCGAGATCCGCAGCGCCGTGCTCTGCGGGCACCGGCTGCGCATCCGCTACGCGGCCGCGAACCGGCCCCCCGAGTGGCGCACCGTCGACCCGGTCGGCCTGGTCACCGCGGACGGCATCGGCTACCTGCTGGCCATCAGGTCCGGTGAGGACCGCACCTACCGGCTGTCCCGGGTCCTGGCCGCCGAGGAGCTGGCCGAACCCGCGCGGCGGCCGGACCGGGTCGACCTGGACCGGGCCTGGCGGGAGCGCGCCGCCCGGTTCCGCACCGGCGGCGACCGGGTCGGCGTGCTGGTGCGGGTGGCCCCGCGGCACCGGGAGGAGCTGGCGGGCACCGCGCTGGCCGTGCGCGCCGGAGGGGAGCCCGGCGCCGACGGGCTGCTCCGCGTGGAGGCGGCCTTCCAGGACGCCGAGCACGCCGAATGGGCGCTGTGGCGGATCGCCGACGGCGCCGAGGTCCTCGCCCCGCAGTGGCTGCGCGCCCGCCTGCGCGACCGCGCCGCCGCGATCGCCGCCCGCCACGCGGAGCCCTCCTCCGGCCGGGAGGGCCGCTAGCGCCGCGGAACCGCCCGCCGAGCGGCCGCGCCCCGCCCGCGGCCGGACGGGGCGGGCGGACGCGGGGCCCTTCCGGGGCGGGCACCGCGGACCGGGGTCCGCATCCGCCCCGGTCGGAGGCGGCCCCTGTCTTCCCCGCCCCGGGGTGCCGGCCCCGGGCCCCGGGGCCGGCGGCTCCTCTGCGGCAGGAGGCCCCGGCCGTCCGGGGGCACGGGACGGCCGGGGCCGGCCTGCCCCGCACGGCGGCGCCGTGCGGGGCAGGCGGATCGGGGCGGTACGGCTAGGTGTGATACCCCGGTGCGTTGTTCACGCGGCTGATCGGTGGTCGCCCTCCCAATGCGGTATGGCAGCGGTGGTGGTTGTAGGCGTGCAGGAACTCCTCCAGGGCCCGGGTCCGCTCGGCGCTGGAGGAGTAGGCCCGCGCATAGGCCCACTCCTCGACCAGGGTCCGGTTGAACCGCTCCACCTTGCCGTTGGTCTGGGGCCGGTAGGCCCGGATGAAGCGGGGCCGGGCGCCGATGTCGGCCAGGGCCTGCTTGAAGGCCCGGCTCCTGCGGTAGGCCCAGGCGTTGTCGGTGAGCACCCGCTCGACGGCGATGCCGGCCGAGGCGAAGAAGGCCGCGGCCCGCCGGAGGAAGCCCGCGCAGGTGGCGGCCTTCTCATCAGGGTGGACCTCGGAGTAGGCCAGGCGCGAGTGGTCGTCGATGGCCGAGTGGACGTAGTCGAAGCCGATCCTGCTCCTGCGGTCGGGGCAGGCGGCCCGGCCCCGGGCTCGCCGTCCGCCCCCGTCGGGGATGCGGCCGAGCTTTTTGACGTCGATGTGGACCAGCTCGCCCGGGCGCTCGCGCTCATAGCGGCGGATCGCTTGGCCGGTGGGCCGGTCCAGGCGGGCCAGGCGGTTGAGGCGGTGGCGGACCAGGATCCGGTGCGCGGTGGAGGCGGGCATGCCGGTGATGGCGGCGATGCGGGCCGGGCCGAGTCTGCGGGCCCTGCGCAGCCGGCACACGGCCTGCTCGGCCTCGGCGGGGGTGCGCCGGGGGGTGGTGTGCGGGCGGCTGGGCCGGTCGGACAGGCCGGTTCGGCCTTCGGTTTCGTAGCGGCGGAGCCATTTGTGGGCGGTGGTGCGGGAGATGCCCATCTGGGCGGCCACGTGGGCCGCGGGGCGGCCGGCGGTGATGCGCTGGACGAGCAGGAGGCGCCCGTGGACGGTCAGGCGGGCGTTACGGTGGGACATGGAGGCCTCCGTGTGGTGTGTGACCTGGTAGTTCCACCACATCGGAGGTCTCCGTCATTGATCAAGGCCTGCTGTCAACAACGTCCATGATCATTACAGCTAGGGCGTCACGATCGCGAAATCGGTGTCCGGGTCGCTCACGACGTCCAGCACCTGCTGCACCAGGGACTCGTCCCCCTTCACCTCGATGCCGTCCAGGCCCTCGCCGCCCAGCAGGCCGAGCAGCCGGGCCTTGGTCATGGTGAGCACGACTCCGGCGTCCGGGTCGGGCTCGGTGCCGCGGCGGTAGGTCAGCACCCCGTTCTGCAGCGTCAGGTGCCACACCTCGTCCTGCTCCGGCAGGCTCCAGTCCATCCGGACCTTCAGGTCCCACGCCCGGGGCCCGTCGATCCGCACCGCCACCGAATCGATCAGCTGGTCCACGCCCAGGGCCATCAGCATGTCCCGGCCGGTCGTGTCGGTGGGCGTCTTCGCCACCCCCTCGCGCAGCTCCTGGGCGGCGGTGAGGTAGAAGTTGCGCCACACGGCGTTCTCCGCCGCGTGCCCCAGGCGCGTGTACACCTGCGCCAGCTCCTCCTTGGCCTCCTCGTCGTCGGGGTCGGCGAACACCAGGTGGTCGAGGAGCGTCGCCGCGAACCGCAGGTCCTCCTCCTCCGCGAACGCCTTCGCCGCGTCCAGCGCGCCGGCCCGCCCGCCCAGCGCCTGCACGTACCGCCGGGCCGCCTGGGCCGGCGGGTGCTCCCACAGGTGCGCCGGGTTCCCGTCGAACCAGCCCATGTAGCGCTGGTAGATCCCCTTGACGTTGTGGCTGAGCGACCCGTAGTACCCGCGGTTGGCCCAGGTCTCCGCCAGCGCCGGCGGCAGGGTGATCTCCTCGGCGATCTCGGGCCCCGTCATGCCCAGGTTGATCATCCGCAGCGTCTGGTCGTGCATGTAGGCGTACAGGTCGCGCTGCTTCTCCAGCAGCGCGGTGATGCGCTCGCCGCCCCACGTCGGCCAGTGGTGCGAGGCGAACGCCACGTCCGCCCTGTCCCCGAAGAGCACGATGGACTCGTCCAGGTAGTGCGCCCACACCCGCGGGTCGCGCACCTGCGCGCCGCGCAGCGTGATGATGTTGTGCATCGTGTGCGTGGCGTTCTCCGCCATGCACAGGGCGCGCAGCCCGGGCAGGAGGAAGTTCAGCTCGGCGGGGGCCTCGGTGCCCGGCGTCATCTGGAACTCGAACTCCACCCCGTCGACCGTCTCCACCTGCCCGGTCTCGGTGATCTCCGTGGTGGGCGGGATCAGCCCGATCGCCCCCGTGGACATGGCCTGGCCCAGCCCGCACCCGATCTGCCCCGAGGGCGAGCGGGGGATCCGCGATCCGTACATGTAGACGGCGCGGCGCTGCATGGCCGTCCCCGCGTACACGTTCTCCGAGACCGCGTGCTGCATGAACCCCTGCGGGGCCAGCACGGGGACCTCCTCGGAGCCGCCGTCCGGCAGGACGCCGCGGCACCCGCCGAAGTGGTCGGCGTGGGAATGGGTGAAGACCAGCCCGGTCACCTCGGTCCGGTCGGCCTCCTTCCCCCGGTGCTCGCGGTACAGCTCCAGCGCCGCGGCGGCGGTCTCGGCGGAGATGAGCGGGTCGACGACCACGACCCCGCGGTCGCCTTCGATCAGGGTCATGTTGGACAGGTCGAGCCCGCGCACCTGGTAGACGCGGTCGGTGACCTTGTACAGGCCCTGCTTGGCCGCGAGCCGCGACTGCCGCCACAGGCTCCTGCTGGCGGTCTCGGGGACGTCCTCCTCCAGGAAGCCGTAGGAGTCGCCGTCCCAGACGACCTTCCCGTCCCCGTCCTCGACGACCCCGGGGGAAAGGGCGGCGACGAAGCCCCTGTCCGCGTCTTCGAAATCGCGCTCGTCGCCGAAATCGAGCCGTTCCTCGTCGACGGCGCTCCGCGCGCCGCCGAATCCGGAGAAATCACCGGAGCCGTTTCCGGATTCGACCGCGAGGGCCGTGGCGGCGGCGCCGGCCGCCATTCCCGCGGCGGCGCCGCCGGCGGCGGTGAACAATGTGCGTCGGTCCAGGGAAGCCATGCATACCTCTCATCGCGACGGAAACGCGGGGGCAGGTGGCATTCACGCTACAGAACCGGAAAACCCCGGGCGGGCGATCCTGCGGGTGACCCGGACCACGGGTGTCAGGTGCGCATAAATTCCCCGCCCGGTGCCGCCGACCGGGAACTTCCACCCATTCTCCACCTGAGACATGGGTTTTCTCCGCCCACCCCGGATGACCACGGGCCCGGCGCTTTCCCTGCATTCCCCATCTGTTAGTGGGGATCCGCCCGGCGGGCGGATCCGCCGCCACGGGCCGGCCGCGATGGCGAATGTCACGAAGCGCCCGGAGCACCTCCCGGGCCTTCCCCGGCCCCCTTTTCCGCGGAAACGCCCGGCGAACGGGCGGGGCGTTCCGGGTGAACGGCGCCCGGCCGCGCCCCCCGGGTCGGGGCCCGGGCCGGTTTTGCGGTTCCGGCAAAGAAACTGGCCGCCGGGCCCGCGCCGGGGGCAGATTGGCGCCCGAGGAGGCCACCATGGACCACGACGGCGACCGCGCACCCCGCACCCCGGCCCCGGACGGCCCCGCACAGGCCCCCGGCGGCCGCCGCCCGGCCCCCGGGGACGGCGCCCCCTTCTCCCCCGAGGCAGAGGCCGGCGTCTGCGCCCGCGTCCTCGGCGACCGCAGGCACGGCCTGTGACCGCCCGCCCGACACCGCCGCCCCCGGCAGAACAGAAGAGGAGCACCGGCATGGACACCCTCCACTGGGAGCAGATGTACCGCGGCCGCGACCGCGTCTTCAGCGGCGCCCCCAACCCCGTACTCGTCGCCGAGGCCGCCGACCTGGAACCCGGCCAGGCCCTCGACGCCGGCTGCGGCGAAGGCGCCGACGCGCTCTGGCTGGCCCGGCGCGGCTGGAAGGTCACCGCCGTCGACCTCTCCCTCACCGCCCTGCGCCGCGCCGCCGCCTCCGCCGCCGGCGTCGCCGGCCGCATCTCCTGGGCCTGCGGCGACCTGGCCGAGGCGCCCCCGCCGCCCGGCGCCTTCGACCTGGTCTCGGTCCACTACTTCCCGCTGCCCCGCCGACCCGGCCACACCGCGCTGCGCGGCCTGCTGGACGCCGTCGCCCCCGGCGGCACCCTGCTCTTCGCCACCCACCACCCCGGCGACCTCGAACCCCGCCGGGGCTTCGACCCCGCCGACCACTACCAGCCCGGCGACATCGCCGCCCTGCTCGGCGACGACTGGACCGTCCTGGTCGCCGAGACCCGCCCGCGCACCGGCCCCGCACCCGCCGGCACCCGCCACACCCGCGACACCGTCCTGCGGGCGCGGCGCGAACGGTGACCGGCGCCCCGCGCGGGGCGGGCCTCCCGCCCGCCCCGCGCACCCCCTGAAAAAGAAGGGGGGCGGCTACAGGGCGGCGAGGAGCGGGGCGAAGCCCTCCGCCCCGTGCCCCGCGTCGACCGCCCGCCGGGGGGTGACCGGCGCCACCGCCCCCGCGCCGCCGCCCCGGACGACCACCCGCTTTTTGGTCGATTTCCACAACTCGCGCCGCTCAGCGTGAGCGGATTACGACATGGCACCGCCCCCCTCCAGACGGAAGGCTGGAACACTGCCGGGGACCACCACGCCCCCGGCTCGCACATCATCGGTCTATGAGGAGGGCTCGGTCTGGTGTTCAGTCGTGTCGCCATCGTCAACCGTGGAGAAGCGGCCATGCGCCTCATCCACGCCGTACGGGACATCGCCGCGGAGACCGGGACCCGGATCGAGACCGTCGCCCTGTACACCGACGTCGACCGCGCGGCCGCCTTCGTCCGCGAAGCCGACCTCGCCTACGACCTCGGCCCCGCCTCCGCCCGCCCCTACCTCGACCTCAAGGCCCTGGAGCGCGCCCTGACCGCCACCGGCGCCGACGCCGCCTGGGTCGGCTGGGGCTTCGTCGCCGAAGACCCCGCCTTCGCCGAACTGTGCGAGCAGATCGGCGTCGCCTTCATCGGCCCCTCCCCCGACGCCATGCGCAGGCTCGGCGACAAGATCGGCGCCAAACTCATCGCCGAAGAGGTCGGCGTCCCCGTCGCCCCCTGGAGCCGCGGCGCCGTGGACACCCTCGACGACGCCCTCGCCGCCGCCGAGCGCATCGGCTACCCGCTGATGCTCAAGGCCACCGCCGGCGGCGGCGGCCGCGGCATCCGCGTCATCACCGACCCCGCCGAACTCGCCGACGCCTACGAGCGCACCAGCCAGGAGGCCGCCCGCGCCTTCGGCAGCGGCACCGTCTTCCTGGAGCGCCTGGTCACCGGCGCCCGCCACGTCGAAGTGCAGGTCATCGCCGACGGCCAGGGCACCGCCTGGGCACTGGGCGTGCGCGACTGCTCCGTGCAGCGCCGCAACCAGAAGATCATCGAGGAATCGGCCTCCCCCGTCCTCACCCCCGACCAGGCCGCCGAACTCAAGGCCTCCGCCGAACGCCTGGCCGTCGCCGTCGGCTACCGCGGCGCCGCCACCGTCGAGTTCCTCTACCACCCCGCCGACAAGCTCTTCGCGTTCCTGGAGGTCAACACCCGCCTCCAGGTCGAACACCCCATCACCGAGGCCACCACCGGCTTCGACCTGGTCAAGGCCCAGCTGCACGTGGCCGGCGGCGGCCGCCTCGAAGGCCGCCCGCCCGCCGAGCGCGGCCACGCCGTGGAGGCCCGCCTCAACGCCGAGGACCCCGACCGCGACTTCGCCCCCTCCCCCGGCCGCATCGCCCGCCTCGACCTGCCCGCCGGCCCCGGCATCCGGGTCGACACCGGAGTCACCGAAGGCGACACCATCCCCGCCGACTTCGACTCCATGATCGCCAAGATCATCGCCTACGGCCGCGACCGCGACGAGGCCCTGGGCCGGCTGCGCCGCGCCATGGCCCAGACCACCGTCATCATCGAAGGCGGCGCCACCAACAAGAGCTTCGTCCTGGACCTGCTCGACCGCCCCGAGGTCATCGGCGCCACCGCCGACACCGGCTGGATCGACCGCGTCCGCGCCGAAGGCGGCCTGGTCTCCCACCGCCACTCCGCCGTCGCCCTGGCCGCCGCCGCCATCGAGGCCTACGAGGAGCAGGAGCACACCGAGCGCCGCCGCCTGCTGTCCACCGCCTTCGGCGGCCGCCCCCAGGTCCAGCACGAGAGCGGCCGCCCCCTCGACCTCAAACTCCGCGGCACCGCCTACCGGGTCCGCGTCGCCCGCACCGGCGCCCACCGCTTCCGCATCGCCATCGAAGCCGGCGACCAGGCCCGCACCGCCGACGTCGAACTCGACCGCTACGACCGCCACACCGGCCAGATCACCGTCAACGGCGCCCGCTACCGCCTGCTCACCGACACCCACGGCCCCGTCCACCTGGTCGAGGTCGACGGCACCGCCCACCGCGTCAGCCGCGACGAGGGCGGCGTGCTGCGCTCCCCCACCCCCGCCCTGGTCATCGCCACCCCCCTGGAGACCGGCGCCGAGGTCGAGGCCGGCGCCCCCGTCCTGGTGCTGGAGTCCATGAAGATGGAGACGGTGCTGCGCGCACCGTTCAAGGCCCGCCTCAAGGAATGCGCGGTGTCGGTGGGCAGCCAGGTCGAGACCGGCGCCCCGCTGCTGCGCCTGGAACCCCTCGCCGACGGAGACGACACCGCCGAGGCCGACACCGAACCCGTCGAACTGGACCTGCCGGACGCCCCCGCCGGCGCCCCCGCCGACCAGCGCCTCGACCGCGCCCGCCAGGACCTGCACGGCCTGCTGCTGGGCTACGACGCCGACCCCCGCGACCCCGACCGCCCGCTGCAGGACTACCTCGCCGCCCGCCGCGACGCCGCCGACCAGGGCCACCGCGTCCTCCCCGGCGAACTCGACCTCCTCAACGCCTTCGCCGACCTCGCCGAACTGACCCGCAACCGCCCCTCCGGCGAGGACGACGCCGGCGCCGACGACCGCGTGCACAGCGCCCGCGAACACCTCCACGCCTACCTGCAGAGCCTCGACGTGGAACGCGCCGGCCTCCCGGAGTCCTTCCAGGCCAAACTGGCCACCGCCCTGGCCCACTACGGCGTCGCCGACCTGGAGCGCACCCCCGAACTGGAGGCCGCGGTCTTCCGCGTCTTCCTCGCCCAGCAGCGCGCCGCCGCCGACGCCGGCGCCGTCGCCGCACTGCTGCGCACCTGGCTGAGCGACCCCCAGCCCGACGAGACCCTGCGCGAACCCGCCGGCCTGGCCCTGGAACGCCTCATCGCCGCCACCCAGGTCCGCTTCCCCGCCGTCGCCGACCTGGCCCGCGGCGTGGTCTTCGCCTGGTTCGGCCAGCCGCTGCTGCGCCGCAACCGCGCCCGCGTCTACGCCGACGTCCGCCGCCACCTGCGCCACCTGGACGCCCACCCCGACGCCGCCGACCGCGCCCGCCGCATCGAGGAGATGGTGCGCACCACCGAACCCCTGGTGCGCCTGCTCGGCCGCCGCCTCACCCGCGACGGCCTGGACAACTCCGCCATGCTGGAGGTCCTCACCCGCCGCTACTACGGCTCCAAGGCCATCGCCTCGGTGCACACCACCCGCGCCGCCGACTGCACCTTCGTCCTGGCCGAACGCACCGACGGCACCCGCGTGCTCTCCGCCGCCGCCGGCTTCGACGCCCTGGGCTCCGCCCTGGACGGCCTGGCCGCCCAGGCCGGCGGCGACCGCCCCGTCGACGCCGACATCTACCTGTCCTGGGAGAACCAGCCCGCCGACCCCGACGCGATGGCCGCCGCCCTGCTCCAGGTCATCGGCGCCCACCCGCTGCCCGAGCAGGTCCGCAGGATCACCACCACCGTCGCCGGCAGCCGCGGCGCCGTCATGCACCACCACTTCACCTTCCACCCCACCGCCCAGGGCACCACCGAGCACCGCCTCATCCGCGGCCTGCACCCCCACATCGCCCGGCGCATGCAGATGGAGCGGTTCGGCGCCTTCGACCTCACCCGGCTGCCCTCCGCCGACGAAGAGGTCTACCTCTACCAGGCCGTCGCCAAGGACGACCCCTCCGACGACCGCCTGGTCGCCTTCGCCCAGGTCCGCGACCTCACCGAACTGCGCGAGGCCGACGGCCGCCTGGTCGCCCTGCCCACCGCCGAGGAGACCGTCGCCGCCTGCCTGGACTCCATCCGCCGCGCCCGCGCCCGCCGCCCCGCCCGCCGGCGCCTGCCCACCAACCGGATCGTCGTCTACGTCTGGCCCTCCAGCGACCTCACCCGCGCCGAACTGGAGATGCTCACCAAGCGCGTCCTGCCCACCTCCGCCGGCGCCGACCTGGAAGAGGTCCTGTTCATCGCGCGCCGCCGCGACACCGGCACCGGCGAGCAGACCGAGGTCGCCGTGCGCATCGCCTTCGACAACGCCGGCGCCACCGAGCTGACCATCGGCGAACCCGCCGCCGACCCGGTCGAACCCCTCGACGCCTACCGGCAGAAGGTGCTGCGCGCCGCCGCCCGCAACACCGCCTACCCCTACGAGCTCACCGGCATGCTCGGCGACTTCACCGAGTACGACCTGGACGACACCCACACCCTGGTGCCGGTGGACCGCCCCAAGGGGAACAACACCGCCGCCCTGGTGGCGGGCGTCGTCACCACCCCCACCCCGCGCCACCCCCAGGGCGTCACCCGGGTGGTGCTGCTGGGCGACCCCACCAAGTCGCTGGGCGCGCTGTCGGAGCCGGAGTGCCGCCGGGTGATCGCCGCCCTGGACCTGGCCGAGCGGATGCGCATCCCGCTGGAGTGGTACGCGCTGTCCTCCGGCGCCCGCATCTCCATGTCCTCGGGCACCGAGAACATGGACTGGGTGGCCGCCGCCCTCAAGCGGATCGTGGAGTTCACCCAGGACGGCGGCGAGATCAACATCGTCGTCGCCGGCATCAACGTCGGCGCCCAGCCCTACTGGAACGCCGAGGCCACCATGCTCATGCACACCAAGGGCGTGCTGGTGATGACCCCCGACTCGGCGATGGTGCTCACCGGCAAGCAGTCCCTGGACTTCTCCGGCGGGGTCTCGGCCGAGGACAACTTCGGCATCGGCGGCTACGACCGGGTGATGGGCCCCAACGGCCAGGCCCAGTACTGGGCGCCCGACCTGCCCGCCGCCCGCGACGTGCTGATGGCCCACTACGACCACTCCTACGTCGCCCCCGGCGAGCACGCCCCGCGCCGCGCCGCCACCACCGACCCCCGCGACCGCGACGTCCGCCCCTTCCCGCACTCCGCGGAGGGCAGCGACTTCACCACCGTCGGCGAGATCTTCTCCGCCGAGCACAACCCCGACCGCAAGAAGCCCTTCGACATCCGCACCGTGATGCGCGCCGTCTCCGACCAGGACCACCCGGTGCTGGAGCGCTGGGCGGGCATGGCCGACGCCGAGACCGCCGCGGTGCAGGACGTGCACATGGGCGGCATCCCGGTGTGCCTGCTGGGCATCGAGTCCCGCTCGGTGGCCCGGCGCGGCTTCCCGCCCACCGACGGCCCCGACGCCTACACCGCCGGGACCCTGTTCCCGCGGTCGTCGAAGAAGGCCGCCCGGGCGATCAACGCCGCCAGCGGCAACCGGCCGCTGGTGGTGCTGGCCAACCTGTCCGGGTTCGACGGCTCCCCCGAGTCGATGCGCAAGCTGCAGCTGGAGTACGGCGCCGAGATCGGCCGCGCGATCGTCAACTTCCGCGGCCCGATCGTGTTCTGCGTGATCTCCCGCTACCACGGCGGCGCGTTCGTGGTCTTCTCCAAGGCGCTCAACCCGAACATGACCGTGCTGGCGCTGGAGGGCTCCTATGCCTCGGTGCTGGGCGGCGCGCCGGCCGCCGCGGTGGTCTTCGCCCGCGACGTCGACGCCCGCACCGCCGCCGACGAGCGGGTCACCGCCCTGGAGGCGCGCGCCGCCGCGGCCTCCGGCGCGGACAAGGCGGCGCTCGCCGCGGAGCTGGAGGAGCTGCGCTCGTCGGTGCGCGCGGAGAAGCTCGGCGAGGTGGCCGCCGAGTTCGACCGGGTGCACGACATCCGCCGCGCGGTGCAGGTCGGCTCGGTGGACGCGGTGATCGGCGCCGCCGAGCTGCGGCCCCGCATCATCGAGGCGATCGAGGCCCGCCTGGGCTGACCCGGCCCCGGACGGACCCGGCCCCCGCCCCCGGACGCTTCGGCGCCCGGCGGCGGGGGCCTTTCCGTGCCCGGGCGGGCCGCCCGGTCAGTCCCTGGCGTAGTGCAGGCCGATCGCGCCGTCGGGCAGCGCGGTGGACTGCACCAGCCTCCACTCCGAGGCCGGAAGCCCCTCCTCGAACAGGCGCAGGCCGCCGCCCGGCAGCACCGGGACCACCGCGAACCGCAGGTCGTCGACCAGGTCCGCGCGGAGCAGCGCCCGGATGACGCTCGCGCTGTTGACCGCGAGGATGTCCCGCCCGGGGGCCTCGCGCAGCGCCTTGACCTCCGTCGCGCCGCTTCCGCTGGGTCATGGGGGGTCCTCCTCGGGGCCGCGGGGCTTCGGGGGCCGGGCGCTCACCCGGCGGCGGGCGCCCCCTGCGGGGCGGGCCGGTAGCACAGGCGGACCACGCCGGAGGGGAAGGTCGTGGTGGAGACGGGCTCCAGCCGGACGGGGCCGATGCCGTCGAAGATCCGCGGCCCGGAGTCCCACAGGTAGGGGCTGACGGTGAACCAGAACTCGTCGACCAGGCCGGCGGTGATGAGGCCGCGGGCCAGTTCCCCGGCGCAGGGGACGATCAGGTCGCCGGAGTGCTCCTCCTTGAGGGCCGTCACCGCGCCGGCGGGGTCGCCTTCCAGCAGGGCGGCGTTCCACTCCAGCGGTCCGCTCAGGGTCCGGGAGGCCACGTACTTGGGCATGGAGTTCATCCGGGCGGCGTAGGCCTCGAACCCGGGGGCGCCGGCCAGGGCGGGCCAGGCCTTGGACAGCCCCTCATAGGTCCTGCGGCCCAGCACCATGGCGTCGGCGGCCCGCCACATCTCCAGCCCGGCCTGCATGCTGTGGGGGTCGGTGACCAGCCATCCGCCGTGCGCTTCGGGCGCCGGCGCCTCGAAGGCGCCGTTGGCGGTCATGCCGGTGTTGATGATCAGGCGTCCCACGGTGTGCTCCTGTCAGGGGGTGTCGGTGCCGATGCTCGCGGCGAGCGCGTCGAGGCTCTGGCCGAAGCCGGTCTCGATGCCGGCGATGAAGTCGGCGGAAGGGGAGGTGCTGTCGGTGATCCGGTACTCCACCCGTAGGTCGGTGCCGGCCCCGGCGGGCCGCAGCCGGTGGTCGACGCGGGCGGTGAAGGCAGGGGAGCCGTCGGGCAGCAGCGGGGAGAGCCGGTAGGCCAGGTGCTCGCCGGGGGAGGCCTGCTCCACGGCGCCCTCGGCGCGCCCGGCGACGGGGTCGGTGCCGCCGGTGTCCTCGGTGTCGCGGTACTCCAGGACGATCCGCCCGCCCGGCGCGGCGTCGAAGGCCAGCTCGGAGACGCGCAGGTCCTGCGGCGCCCACCAGCGGGCGAGCAGGTCGGGCTCGGTGAGGTGGCGCCAGACCTCGCCGGGGCCGGCGGCCAGGGACCGGTGGAAGGCGAAGGAGCGGCCGTCGGCCCACCCCGGGCCCTGCTCGGCGGCGAGCCGCTCGGTGCGCAGGCTGCGCCGGTGGCGGTCGAAGGCGCTGCCGGGGCCGCCGGTCCGCTCGGCGGCTTCGGCGAGGCGGTCGAGTTCGGCGGCCAGGTCGCGCAGCGGGCCGGCGCGCAGCGCGTAGACGCGGCGCCGGCCGGTGCGCTGGGAGGTGACGGCGCCGGCGCGCTCCAGGGCCTGCAGGTGCTTGGTGGTCTGGGGCTGGCGGGCCCCGGCGAGTTCGGCGAGGACGCCGACCGGGCGGGGCCGTTCGGCGAGCAGGTTCACGAGCCGCCACCGGGCCGGGTCGGCCAGGGCGGCGAGGAGTCCGTCCATGCCCAGAAGTATTCACCGCGGAGAATATTCGTGTCAAGGAATCCTTCGGGACCCCCGGAGCGCACCCCCGTCTGTACCTACAGGTATGTACAATCGGGGCCGTGGACACCAGGGAACGACTCATCGAAAGCACCCGCGAACTGCTGTGGGAGCGCGGCTACACCGGCACCAGCCCCAGAGCCGTCCAGCAGCGCGCCGGCGCCGGCCAGGGCAGCATGTACCACCACTTCCGCGGCAAGCCCGACCTGGCGCTGGCCGCCATCCAACGCAGCGCCGAAGAACTGAGGGACCGGGCCGAGGCCGAGTTCTCCGCCCCCGGCACCCCCCTGCAGCGGATCACCGCCTACCTGCTCCGGGAGCGCGACGCCCTCAAGGGCTGCCCCGTCGGCCGGCTGACCCAGGACCCCGACGTGATGGCCGACCCCGCCCTGCGCGCACCGGTGCAAGAAGCGCTCTCCTGGCTGACCGGGCGCCTGGCCGCCCTGCTGGCCCAGGCCCGCGCCGCCGGCGAGGTCGACGCCGGCCTGGACCCCGCCGCCACCGCCGCCGCCCTGGCCGCGGTACTGCAGGGCGGCTACGTCCTGGCCCGCGCCTCCGGCTCGGCCCAGGCCCAGGCCCGCGCCGTCGAAGGCGCCCTGGCCCTGCTCGCCCCCCGCCGCCCCTGACCCCGCCCCGGATCCCGGAGGAACCGCCCATGCCCTTCGTCCGCATCGACACCCTGCAGGCCGGCCCCCGGCGCCTGGAGGCGCTGGGCCGCGCCGTGCACGAGGCCCTCGTCGAGACCCTCGGCGTCCCGCCCGAAGACCGCTTCCAGGTCCTCACCGACCACGACGGCCGCTCCGGCACCCTGCACTGCGACGACTACCTGGGGGTGCACCGCGACGAGGGCATCGCCTACATCGCGATCACCATGCGCGCCGGGCGCACCCCCGACCAGAAGCGGGCGCTGTACCGCAGGATCGCCGAACTGGCCCGCGACCACGCCGGCACCGAACCGCGCAACGTGTTCGTCACCGTCACCGAGAACGCCTCCATCGACTGGTCGCTGGGCGAGGGCGAGGCGCAGTACGCCCCCGCCGGCGCCGGTGACCAGGACGCCCTGCCCGCCGCCCTGGAGACCACCACCGCACCCCCGGCCGACTGACCCGCCCCGGCTCAGCGCACCGACGCCACCAGCTCCTCGGCCTCCCGCACGATCCGCGCCAACCGCCCGTGGTGCGCACCCGGCCAGTACACCCGCCCGCACCCCCCGCACCGCCCGAACACCTCATAGCAGGCCCGAGTGCCCGCCTCCAGCTCCGCGGCCACCTCCTCGGCCGCCGCCCGCACCAGCAGCCCGTTGCAGGCCGGACACCGCGTCCACGGCGCCAACGGCGGCGCGAACCGCCCCAGCACCTCCCGCAGCTGCTCCTCCGGCCGCTCCGCCCGAACATGCCCGCCCGCCGGCAGCGCACGCCGGCACAGCAGCCCCCGGTCCCGGGTCAGCAGCACCCGCCGCTCGGCCGCGGCCTGCCGCACCAGCGAAGCGTCATCCCGGTCGTTGTCATAGGCGGTGTCCACGCCCAGCAGCCGCAACCGCCGCGCCAGCGTCCCCAGATGCACGTCCAGCAGGAACCGCACCCGCGCGAACGGCACCGGCTGGGGCCACGACACCCCCTCCACCTCCACCGCCCGCCCCGGCACCGGCCTGTACCCCGCCCCCACCACGCGCCCGCCGGCCCGCAGCACCCCCACCTCGGTCAGCGGCACCCCCAGCGACTGCACCAGATGCCCCAGCGGCGCACCGGCGTCGCAGACCGCCCGCACCCGCTCCCCCCGGTGCCGCGGCCGCAGGAAGAACCGCAGCTCCGGGGAGAAGCGCACCACCACCTCGCGACGTTCCACCCTCCGAGGATGGCACGCCCCGCCCCCGCCCGCCCTCACACCTGCCCCGGCGCACCCGACCCCGCACCGGCCACCCCCACCGACGCCGCCGAACGCGCACCCAGCACCGACGCCGCCAACCCCACCGGCACCGCCGCACCCACCACCGCCGAGATCCGCACCCACGGCAGCGCCACCACCGCATCCGGAACCGACGCCACCGCACCCAAGGCCCCGAACACCACCCCCACCCCGACCCCCAGCACCGCACCCGTCACCGACACCACGACCCCCTCCGCCGCCAGCACCCCGCCCAACGCGCCCCGCGACAACCCCAGCGCCCGCAGCAGCGCGAACTCCCCCGCCCGCTCACCCGCCGACAGCGCCAGCGTGTTCGCCGCCCCCAGCACCGCGATCACCACCGCCGCACCCGCCAAGCACACCACCACCACGAAGACCGAATCGAACAACCGGGAGAACTGCGCCCGCTGATCCGCCGCACTGGACACCTCCACCCCCGGGAAATCCGCCACCGCACCCAGCACCGCCCCCCGCAACTCCGCACCGTCCACCCCGCCGGCGCCCCGCACCAGCAGCACCGCGTCCCCCGCACCCGGGAACAGCGCCGCGAAATCACCCGGATCCGCCGTCACCCCTCCCATACCGCCCTCGGCCACCACCGCCGCCACCCGCACCCGCCGCTCACCACCGGGACCCGACACCGCCACCGCATCACCGGCACCCACCCCCAACCGCTCCGCGTCACCGGCCCCCACCGCCACCGCACCCGGCCCCACCCCGGCCAGATCCCCCTCCACCACCTCAGAGGAGACGTCCACCCCCACATCGGCGCCCACATACGCCGAGACCTCCACCCCCGCACCCCCCGCGCTCCCGCGCCCGGTGCGCACCCGCACCACCCCGCCGACCCGCGGATCCTCCGCCAACCGCTCCGCCAGCGCCCCCGGCACCCGCCGCCCGTCCCCCGAACCCGGCCGCCCCACCCCATCGGCCACCGGGAACACCGCATAATCGGCCGGCAGCTCACGCGCCATCACCTGCACCAGCGTCGCCTGGATCGACGCCGCCGCCACCGCATACCCCCCGATCAGGC
>NZ_ANBB01000005.1 GCF_000341105.1 Nocardiopsis potens DSM 45234 | reverse complement strand
CGACCCCACCCGGCCCACCACCGCCGGCGCCACCGCCATCACCCCGAAAAAGCACAGCACACCCCCCGCCGCCACCGCGCACATCGCCCCCGCGCCCGGCTCCGCCACCGACCCCGCACCCGCCGCCGCACCCGCACCCGCGAACCCCGCGGCCGCCACCACCGCCCGCGCCCGCCCCCACACCGGACCCGAACCGCCCGCCGCACCGCTGCGCAGCGCCTCCACCGGCGCCGTGCGCGTCGCCTCCCACGCCGGCCGCAGCACCGCACCCACCGTCGCGACCACCCCCGCCGCAGCACCCGCCGCCACCGGCCCCGCACCCACCACCGGCTCCACACCGCCCGACACGCCCGCCACCGCGCCGCCGCCCACCACCAGCGCCCCCGCGGCCGCACCCGCACCCGCCACGGCCCCCGGAACCGACGCCGCCGCCCCCAGCAGCACCGCCTCGCCCACCGCCGCCGCGAACACCTGCCCCCGGCCCGCACCCAGGCACCGCAGCAGCGCCGTCTCGCGCACCCGCCGCGCCGCCAGCACCGCGAACGTGTTCGACACCACCAGCACCGACACGAACAAGGCCACCCCCGCGAACAGCCCCAGCCCCGCCGACACCGAACGCGCCTGCACCCCGGCCTCCTCGGCCTGCAGCTCACCGAACCGCCGGCCCGTCCACACCCGCGCCTCACCGCCCAGCACGCCGGCCACCGCCTCGGCCACCCGCTCCTGGGACACCCCCTCCGCACCGCGCACCGCGACCTCGTCCAGCCCCCGCACCCCGGACACCTCCCGGGCCGCCCCGGCCTCCAGCACCACCGCGCCCCGCCGCAGCACCTCGGCCTCCACCCCGAAGTCCACCAGCCCGCTCACCCGGAACGACCGGGTGCGCCCCCCGGCGTCCACCAGCCGCACCTCATCGCCCACCCCGAACCCGCCGGCCTCGGCGGTGGTGGTGGCCAGCGCCGCCTCGTCCGCCGCCGACGGCGGCGCCCCCGCCGCCACCGGGAACCGCGACACCCGCCCGGGGGCGGCCAGCACCACCGCCGGCGCCTCGCCCAGCCGCCGCCCGCCCGAATCCAGCAGCACCGCGCTCCCCCGGGGCGTGCCGTCGGCGGCCGCGACCTCCTCCAGGCCCCGCACCGCCTCCAGCGCGCCCGCCGGGATCCCGCCCGCCTCCTCGGCGGCGGCGACGGCGTCCACCCGTTCGGAGCCGCCCATCACCCGGGCGTCGAAATGCGCCCCCAGGCCGGCGGTGAACACCAGCGTCGCGGTGACGAACATGGTTCCGAGGGCGATGGCGAGGGCGGTGGTGGCCAGGCGTGTCTTGTGCTGGCGCAGGCCGGCCAGG
>NZ_ANBB01000004.1 GCF_000341105.1 Nocardiopsis potens DSM 45234 | reverse complement strand
ATGACCGGGTCGCCGCGGTCGTCGGCGCGGCAGTACAGGCCCGCGTCGAACAGCGCGCCGGAGACGAAGCCGCGCAGGATCCGCTCGGCCTCCTCGGCGTTGAAGGTCTGCTTGGTCTCGCGGTCCTTGACCAGCTCGATGCCGTAGAAGTAGCCGTCGCCCCGGACGTCGCCGACGATCGGCAGGTCCTTGAGCCGCTCCAGGGTGGAGCGGAACGCCGCCTCGTTCTTGCGGACGTTCTCGTTCAGGCCCTCGCGCTCGAAGACGTCGAGGTTGGCCAGGGCGACCGCGGAGGAGACCGGGTGCCCGCCGAAGGTGTAGCCGTGGTAGAAGGTGCTGTCCCCGTGGCGGAACGGCTCGAAGATCCGGTCGGAGGCGATCGCCGCGCCGATGGGGGCGTAGCCGGAGGTCATGCCCTTGGCGCAGGTGATGATGTCGGGGGTGTAGCCGTAGCGGGTGCAGGCGAACATCTCGCCGATCCGGCCGAAGGCGCAGATCACCTCGTCGGAGACGAGCAGCACGTCGTGCCGGTCGCAGATCTCGCGGACGGCGGCGAAGTACCCGGGGGGCGGCGGGAAGCAGCCGCCGGAGTTCTGCACCGGCTCCAGGAAGACCGCGGCGACGGTCTCCGGCCCCTCGGCGAGGATGGCCAGCTCGACCTGGTGCGCGGCCCAGCGGCCGAACGCCTCGGGGTCGTCGGCCATGCCGGGGACGCCGGTGATCTCGTCGGCCCGGTACAGGTTGGTGTTGGCCACCTTGAAGGCGCCCGGCACCAGCGGTTCGAAGACCTTCTTCAGGTCCGGCACGCCGGTGATGGACAGGGCGCCCTGGGTGGTGCCGTGGTAGGCCACCGAGCGGCTGATCACCTTGCGCTTCTCCGGGCGGCCGGTGAGCGCGAAGTACTGCTTGGCCAGCTTCCAGGCGGTCTCCACCGCCTCGCTGCCGCTGTTGGTGAAGAAGACCCGGTTCAGGTCGCCCGGGGTGTGGGTGCTGAGCCGCTCGGCCAGTTCGATCGCGGCCGGGTGGGCGTAGCTCCACAGCGGGAAGTAGGCGAGCTCGGACGCCTGCCGGGTGGCGGCCTCGGCGATGTCGCGGCGGCCGTGGCCGGCCTGGACGACGAAGAGCCCGCCGAGCCCGTCGATGTAGCGGCGGCCCTCGGCGTCCCAGATGTGGACGCCCTCGCCCTTGGTGATCACCGGCACCTTCGCCCCGCTCTCGTAGGGGGAGTGCCGGGTGAAGTGCATCCAGAGGTGGTCGCGGGCGGCGTCGGAGAGTCGCTGGACGTCGTCGCGAGCGGCTGCCTTCTCTGCGTTCGTGCTCATGGCCCCTTGCCCGTTGCAGTCAACGTTGTGCGGTGCCCCATGATCAGCACCCCCACCTCGAAAAGTCAACTGTTTCACGCGCAAAGCTTGTTGAGTACAACCGATAGCGCAGTGATCATCTTGATTCTCCACGGTTTTCGCAGTCGTGTTCGGTGGTCTCACCGACCGTCTCCAGCACCGCGAAGGAGTGCCCGGGCAGGTGCAGCGCGCGGCCGTCCGCCTCGACCCCGCCGCGGGCCAGCAGCACCGCCCCGACCGGGGCGTCCAGCTCCGCCTCGGCCGGCCGGGAGCGCAGGTTGCAGGCCAGCCGGAGCCGCCCCCGGTGCAGCACCAGCACCCGCCCGTCGGCCGAGGCCCGCACCTCGAACCGGTCCAGCCGCGGGTCGGCCAGTTCGGGCCGGGCCCGCCGGAGCGCGATCAGGTCGCGGTAGGCGGCCAGCACCGAGCGGTGCGGCTCGTCGCCCGGCTCGGCCCAGTCCAGCACCGACGCGTCCCGGGTGGCCGGGTCCATCGGGTCGGGAACCTCCGGCCCGCCGCCCTCCCCGCCCCAGACCGGCGCCCCGAACTCTCGGGCCCGGCCGCGGCGCACCGCCTCGGCCAGCTCCGGGTCGGTGAAGGAGGCGAAGAACCGCCACGGGGTGGAGGCCGCCCACTCCTCCCCCATGAACAGCATCGGGGTGTAGGGCGAGCAGAGCACCAGCGCCGCCCCGCAGCACAGCAGGTCCGGCGGGACCGAGGCGGAGATGCGGTCCCCCTGCGCCCGGTTGCCGACCTGGTCGTGGGTCTGCAGGTAGCCCAGGTAGCGGGCGCCGGAGGAGGTGCGCGGGTCCACCGGCGCCCCGTGCGACCGGCCGCGGAACGAGGAGTACCGGCCGTCGTGCAGGAAGACCCGGCGCAGCGTGCGCGGGAGCGCGTCGGGGGCGGCGAAGTCGGCGTAGTAGCCGTGCGCCTCCCCGGTCAGCGCGACGTGCAGCGCGTGGTGCAGGTCGTCGGACCACTGCGCGGTCATGCCCTGCCCGCCGGCCTCGCGCGGCGCCGTGGTGCGCGGGTCGTTCCGGTCGGACTCGGCGATCAGCGAGAGCGGCCGGCGCACCCCGGCGGCCAGCGCCTCCACCTCCGCGGAGAGTTCGGTGAGCAGGTCGGAGGCCCGGGTGTCGCGCAGCGCGTGCACCGCGTCCAGCCGCAGCCCGTCCAGGTGGAAGTCGCGCAGCCAGCCCAGCGCGCTGCCGACGACGTAGCGCCGCACCTCGTCGGAGCCGGGCCCGTCCAGGTTGAGAGAGGGCCCCCAGGCGGTCTCGCCGCCGGCGAAGTAGGGGCCGAACCGCGGCAGGCAGGCCCCGGCCGGGCCGAGGTGGTTGTAGACCACGTCGAGCAGGACCCCCAGGCCCCGCGCGTGGCAGGCGTCCACGAACCGCTTGAGCCCGTCGGGCCCGCCGTAGGGCTCGTGCACCGCGTACCACAGCACGCCGTCGTAGCCCCAGCCGTGCACGCCCTCGAACGCGTTGACCGGCATCAGCTGGACCATGTCGACGCCGAGCCGGACCAGGTGGTCCAGCCGCCCGATCGCGGCGTCGAAGGTGCCCTCGGCGGTGAAGGTGCCCACGTGCAGCTCGTAGAGGACCGACCCGGGCAGCGCCCGCCCGGTCCAGCCGCCGTCCGCCCAGCGGTGGGCCGCATGGTCGTAGACCCGCGACGGGCCGAGGACCCCGCCGGGCTGCCATACCGCCCGCGGATCGGGGTAGGGCACCGGGTCGCCGTCGAGCAGGAACGCGTAGTCGGTGCCGGGCACGCCCGCCTCCTCGGCGGCCAGCCGCCACCACCCGCCGCCCCGTTCCTCCATGTCCCGGTCCCGCCCGCCGACCCGGACCCGCACCCGCTCCCGCCCAGGAGCCCACACCGAGAAGCACCCGCCACCGTTCACGGAGAGTCACCTACCCTCCCCCGTCCCCGGCCACGCCCCGCACCCCGGCCCTTCCGGCACCGGAGGAACCCGGGCGGGCCCGTGGAGCGCCCTTGCGGAACCTCCGCGACCGGTCCGCCCGTTCGCCCGCCCCGGAGCCCCGCCTCCGGCTACCTTGTCGACCGTCCGCCGGCCTCGGCGGGGAGAGACGACCTGGGAGGCGGAAGACCATGGACCGGTTCCGCTACGGGGCCCGCTGCGAACGGGACGGGCGCGCCTGGACCGTGGACGTGCCCGAGCTGCGCATCCACACCTTCGGCGCCACCCTGGCCGACGCGGAGGAGATGGCCCGCGACGCCGTCGCCCTGGTGCTGGACGTACCGGTGGAGCGGGTGAGCGTGGTTCTGGAAGTGGCCGGGGCGCCCGGCGCCCCGCACGGCCCCGCCGGAGCGGGAAAGGCGGGCGGGGAGGCGGAGCAGCGGCCGCACCGCGCCCGGTAGGAGGCGGCGGACGCGCTTCCCGGTGCCGGCCGGCGCGGCCCGCCCGCCGGACCCGTCCCATCGGCGGCGGGCCGCGTGTGGAGCCGGCCGGACCGGAGGAACCCGGGCGGGCCCGGTCGCTCCGTCAGGCCGGGGGCCGGGGGCGGAACAGGGAGAGCCGGAAGGAGGCGGTGACCTCGACCGGGTCGGGGAGGGCGGACAGGCGGGCGGCGCGCTCCTCGGCGGAGAGGTGGTGGGCGCTGGGGCCCATGGCGGCGGCGGTGTCGGCGGCGGGGTGCGGCAGCAGCATGCGGTACTCCAGCTCCTCGGTCCGGTCCCGGGTGAAGCGGGCGGACAGGGCCGACTCCAGGCGCTCCTCCTTGCGGGCGTCGACCGAGACCATGCCCAGGGCGGACACCAGCTCGCCCAGGTGCCCCGGGCCGGGGGTCACCACGAGGAGGGCGCCGCCGGGGCGGAGGACCCGGTGGAACTCGTCCGCGTCGCGCGGCGCGAACACGTTGAGCAGCAGCGCCGCCGAGCCGTCGCGCAGCGGCAGCCCCCGCCAGGCGTCGCAGGCCGCCGCGCCGGAGCGCGGGTGCGCCTTGGCGGCGCGGCGCAGCGCGTACTTCGACAGGTCCAGGGCCAGCCCGGTCGCGCCGGGCGCGGCGTCCAGCGCCCGGGTCAGGTAGTACCCGGTGCCCGCGCCGACGTCGGCGACCAGGCCCTCCGTGCCGCCGAGGGCCTCGGCGGCGAGTCCGGCCAGCCGGTCGGCGAGCGGGGCGTAGTGCCCGGCCTCCTGGAACTCCTGGCGGGCCCGGACCATCTCCGCGGTATCGGCCGTACCGACCGGCCGGGCCCCGGTGAGCAGGCCCGCATAGCCCTCCTTGGCCACGTCGAAGGAGTGCCCGGCGGCGCAGGCAAGCGCGTTGCCGGCGGGCCCGACCCCCGCCCCGCAGTGCGGGCAGGCCAGCGCGGCCAGGACCGATTCGGGCATGCGGAGCCGCCGGAGAACGGGCGGGCGTCCGCCCTCGTGCGTGGTAGCCATGATCGCGGCCCAGCGTAGCGCGCCGCCGCGGCCGCGCCGGCCGCCCGGACCGCCCCTGAGCAGGCGGCGGCCGACCGGGACGGGGAACGGCGGACCGCCGCCGGGGGCCTCCCCGCCGCCGGGGCCGCGTTCCGCCCCGCCGCGCCCCCGTTCAGAGGCCGCCGGGTATGCAGATGGTCACCCGATTCGCCCTGCGGGGCGCCTCTTCCCCGCTTGGGGCGGAGCCCGTGTTCTCCTGCCCACCCGCCCCGCCACGGAAGAAGCGCGCGGCGGGGGCGTCCCTCGATCGGACCCCCGGGCGGCCGGCCGCGGATCCGGCGTTCTCTGCGCGTGCGGCCGCGCGCATGCCCGACGGGCCCCCGGGAGGTCGGCCGGTGTCCTCCTCCGGGAGGTGTCCTCCTCGGGGAAGGGGGCGGGAGGGGGCCGGGCAGCGGAGGCGGGAGGGGGCCGGGCAGCGGAGGCGGGCGCCTCCCGCGCCGTTCCCCGGGGGCCGGTGGGCGCGCCTCGGCGGGCCCGGCGCTCCGGCCCGGCGGGGTCAGCCCTGTTCCGGGGCGGGCGGGTCGGGGTCGCGGACCAGGAGGGCGACCGGGTAGCGGGAGAGCAGGTCGCCCAGGCGGGGCGCGGCCGGGGCGTCGGGCGGGCCCGCCGGGAAGGAGCGGCCGGACAGCAGGTCGCGCCAGGTGCCCCGCCCCCAGGGCAGCGGGAGGACGGTGCTCCGCCAGCCGCCCGACGCCGCCAGCCCGACCGGGAGCCGGGTGGCCACCGCCGCCACCGCGGCCCGGGGGCCGCGGGCGAAGGCGACGGCGTGCCGGGCGGCCGGCCCCGCGGCCGGCAGCGGCAGGTAGCCGCGCAGGTCGGCGCGGCGGCGCAGGTGCAGGGCCTGGCGGACGACGTGCATCTTGGCCTCCCCGGTGGCGTCCACCGGCGGGCGGCGGCCGGACTCCAGCCGCTCCAGCAGGACGTCCCGGGAGGTGAAGTCCACGGGGCGCCGGTTGTCCGGGTCGACCAGGGACAGGTCCCACAGCTCGGTCCCCTGGTAGACGTCGGGCACCCCGGGCATGGTGAGCTGGAGCAGCTTCTGGCCGAGGGCGTTGCTCCAGCCCGGCCGGCGCACCCGGTCGACGAACCCGGCCACGTCGGCGGCGAGCCGCTCGTCGCCCAGGACCCGCTCCGGCCAGGCCAGCACCTCCTCCTCGAAGGCGGGGTCCGGGTCGGTCCAGGAGGTGCGCAGCTTGGCCTCCCGGGCGGCCTTGAGCAGGTAGCAGCGGAGCCGTTCGGCGCTGATCGGCCAGGTGCCGACCAGCGTCTGCCAGGCCAGCAGGTCGAGCGAGGGCTCGGAGAGGCCGCTGCGCCGGCTCCAGCCGCGCACCGCCTCGGCGAACTCCTCCGCCATCTCCGACAGCACCGCGAGCCGCGCCCGGACGTCCTCCGAGCGCTTGGTGTCGTGGGTGGACAGGGTGGTCATCGCCGCCGGGCGGACCGCCTCCCGGCGGGCGGCCGCCGCGTGGAACTCCTCGGGGTCCACCCCGAAGGCGCCGGGGTCGCCGCCGACCTCGTTCAGCGCGGCGAACCGGGTGGCCCGGTAGAACGCGGTGTCCTCGACGCCCTTGGCCATCACCATCCCGCTGGTCTGCTGGATCCGGACGGCGAGCTCGCCGGAGGGGTCCTCGCGCACCCGCCGGCCGATCTCCTCCAGCGCGGCGAGCGCCTCGGCGGCCCCGGCACCGGCCGCCTCGGGTACCGCGGCGGCTTTTCCGAGCGGCGCCCCGGGATGCGGTTCCCGCACGGCGGCGGCCGCCTCGCCCGGGTCGGCGGAGGCGCCGCCCGGCTGCCAAGCGGCCCCGCCGTCCTCGGGCGAGGGCCGCGCCGCGCCGCCGGACGGGTCCGCCCCTTCCCCGCCGACGCGCTGCGCCGGGGGGCCGCCGGCGGCCCCTCCGCCTTCCCGGAGCCCCTCGGCCACGTCCTGCGGCGGAACACGGCCGGCGGTTCCGGAGTCCGCATCGCCGCGGCGCCCGGGCCCCGTCCCGCCCGCCGGCGGCTCCGGGAGGCCCCGCCCGGTGCCGGGGCGGACTGCCCCGCCGTCCGGCGGGGCAGGCGGTTCTCCGGGGCCGTTCGGGGGCGGGCCGGCGGCGGGTCCCGCCTCCCCGGGGGGCGGGTCGAGCGGGCTCCGGGTGTCGTCTGGGAGGCCGGAGAGGCGGTGCCGGGCGCGGGCCAGGGCGCGGGCCCACTCCCGCTCCCCCTCGGGCAGGTAAGTGCGGTAGACGGAGAACGAGGCGAGCAGGGCGGCGACCGCGCGGCGGGCCGCGGGGTCCGGGCGGCCGCCGGTGAGGACCCGGGCGATCCTGTCGGTCTCGGCGGCCAGCAGGGCGCCCGCGGCCTGCTCCTTGGCGGTGCGCTCCAGGTGCGGCAGGTCGGTGGGCACGCCCAGGGAGTCGGCCAGCCGGGTCAGCGGGGCCTCGCCGCCGGGGTCGACGAACAGCCCGCACACCTCGCGCAGCGCGTCGTAGCCGGTGGTGCCGTCGACCGGCCAGGAGGCGGGCGGCTCCTCCCCTGGGTGCAGGATCTTCTCCGCGACGATCCAGCCGGGGAACCGGTCGCGCAGCCGGCGGAGGTAGCCGCCGGGGTCGGCGAGGCCGTCCGGGTGGTCGACGCGCAGGCCGGCCAGTTCCCCGCGCTCCGCCCAGCGCAGCACCTCGGCGTGGAGCGCGTCGAACACCCCGGGGTCCTCGGTGCGGACCGCGGCCAGCTCGGTCACGTCGAAGAAGCGGCGGTAGGACATCGCCTCGGCCGCGCGCCGCCAGGACACCAGCCGGTAGTGCTGGGCGGCGTGCACCTCGGCGGGGCCCGCCCCGGGCGGGGCGGTGCCGGGGGCGACCGGGTAGCGGCGGCCGTCCAGGACCAGCGCGCCGTCCTCCAGTTCCAGCCGGTCCAGCGCCGCGCCGCCGCCGTCGCCGTCGTCGGGCAGCACCGGCAGCTCGATCGGGCCGCGGGTCCAGTCGATGTCGAAGTGGCCGGCGTGCTCGGCGGCCGGCCCGTCCCGCAGCACCTCCCACCACCACGGGTTGGCCTCCGGGAGCGCGACCGACATGTGGTTGGGCACGATGTCGGCGACCAGGCCCATGCCGAGCCCGCGCAGGTGCTCGGCGAGTTCCAGGCGGGCCTGCTCGCCGCCGAGCTCCGGGCAGACGGCGCCCGGGTCGACCCCGTCGTAGCCGTGCGTCGACCCGGGGGCCGCGGTGAGCAGCGGCGCGGTGTACAGCGCACCGGCGCCGAGCCGGTCCAGGTAGCCGGCGAGGGCGCGGGCGTCGCCCAGCCCGCCTCCCGGGCGGAGCTGCAGCCGGTAGGTCGAGGTCGGGACCGGGGGCGCGCCTTCGCGGCGGGGCTTCTCGCTCATCCGACCACGGTCCTGCCCGCGACGCGGCCGGCTCTAACCCAGGCCGCCGCTCCCCCGGCGGGCCGCGGGAGGGCGTTCCCTCCCCGCCGCTCCCCTGCCGTCCGGCGCGGTCCCGGCCCTCCCGTCCGGCCCGGTCGGAAGGGCGCCGGCGCCCGCGCGGCGCGGCGGCCCGCCGGAGGCGCGCCCCGCCGAGCGGCGGGGGCCGCGCGGGGACCAGGGCGGGCCGGAACGGGGCCGGTCGGCGGGCGGGTGCCGCCGTGGACGGCGGAGAGCGCGGCGGGGCGGTCTCCGCGCGGCCGCCGAGCGGGGACCGCCGCCGACGCCCTAAGCTTGGCGGCGCCGGCCGCCCGAGCGCCCGCGGCCGGATCCGATCCGCACGGAAGGCCCGCCCGTTGTCCCACGACTCCTCCGCTCGCCCGACCGTCCTGCTGCTCAACGGCCCCAACCTGAACCTGCTCGGCCACCGCGACCCCGCGCAGTACGGGACGACGTCGCTGGCCGACATCGAGCGCCGGGTCGCCGAGCTGGGCGCGGAGCTCGGGGCCGATGTGGAGTGCGCGCAGAGCAACCACGAGGGCGTCCTGGTCGAGCACGTCCACCGCGCGCGGGACCTCGACGGCGTGGTCATCAACCCCGGCGCGTTCGCCCACTACAGCATCGCGCTGCGGGACGCCGTGGACGCGGTCGACACCCCGTGTGTCGAGGTCCACATCTCCAACGTCTACGCGCGCGAGGAGTTCCGGCACACCTCGGTCACCGCCCCGGTGATGCAGGGCTATATCGCCGGGTGCGGTGTGACAGGCTACGAGCTGGGGCTCCGCGCGGTGCTGGCGCGGATCGCCGAGCGCAGGGCCGCCGCGGAGTGAGTCCGGGCCCGCGGGGGCGTGCCGGGTACGGTGCACTTGTCGCCAGTTGTTAAATTCTTCGTCGGCGCCCGTTCAGCGGCGCCGAGGTCCGGGCCGGTCGCGGGAGCAGCGGCGCTCGGAGCGCCCGCGCACGCACCGCCTCGCCAGGCGCCCAACAGGGGGAGAACCACACAGACATGCGCCCGTCCACGTATCGCACGCTGTCCGCGGCCGCCCTCGCGACCGCCGTCGCCCTGACGACCGCGTGCGGCAGCGACGACGCCGTCCGCGGCAGCGACCGGATCCCCGTCCCCGCCGACCTGTCCTGCTTCGGCGGGAACCTCGCCGGTTCGGGCTCCAGCGCCCAGGAGAACGCGATGACCACCTGGATCGCGGGCTACCAGACGGCGTGCGAGGACTCCCTGGTGTTCTACGACGCGATCGGCTCGGGCGGCGGCCGCAGCCAGTTCCTGGACGGCGCGGTGGACTTCGCCGGGTCGGACGCGGCGCTGGACGAGGCCGAGGCGGCCGAGGCCGTCGAGCGCTGCGAGGGCTCCCCGGCCGTGAACATCCCGGCCTACGTGGTGCCGATCGCGGTGGTGTTCAACCTGGAGGGCGTGGACGAGCTCAACCTCGCCCCGGAGGCGATCGCGGGCATCTTCCGCGGCGAGATCGAGCGCTGGAACGACCCGGCGATCGCGGAGACCAACCCCGGCACCGACCTCCCGGACCGGCGGATCACCCCGGTCTCGCGCTCGGACGAGTCGGGCACCACCGAGAACTTCACCGCCTACCTGCACGCCGCCGCCCCCGAGGCGTGGCCGGACGAGGCGTCCGGGCAGTGGCCGGTGCCGCCGGTGGAGGCCGCGCAGGGCAACAGCGGCATCGCCGAGGCGGTCCACGGCGGCGACGGCACCATCGGCTACGTCGAGGCGTCCCACGTGGGGGACATGTCGGCCGCGGCGGTGGGCGTCGGCGAGGAGTTCGTCGAGGTGTCCCCGGAGTCGGCGGCCTCCGTGGTCGCGGCCTCCCCGAAGCGGGAGGGCGACGGCGAGTACGACCACGCCATCGACCTCGACTACGGCACCACCGAGTCCGGCGTCTACCCGATCGTCCTGGTCAGCTACCAGATCGCCTGCATGGACTACGGGGACGGGCCGGAGAACGACCGGGTCCGCGACTTCCTGTCCTACGTGATCAGCCCGGAGGGCCAGGAGGCCGCCTCCGAGGAGACCGGGTCGGCCCCGCTGCCCGAGGAGATCCGGGGCGAGCTGCAGAGGACCCTGGACGCCATCGGCACCGGAGCGGCCCGGGACTGACCCCGGCGCGCCCTTCGTACCGGACCGCCCGCGGAGCACTCCGCGGGCGGTCCGCCGTTTCCGGCACCGACTCACCCGGGGTAGGGTCTGGATGGCGGAGTGTCATGACCGTGCAGCGGGCCGGGACCGGCCTCCCCACCCGGTCGTTGTCTTCCCCCAACGATCGGGCGACGCCGGTTCCCGGCCCCTGTCCGGCCCCTCCTCCGGTGATCTTGACGTCGCGGCCCCATCGGAGCGCTCCGATGGGGCCGCGACGTCAAGATCCCCGCCCGGGCCGGGGCTTCTCCCATCGGCGATCGAGGCCCCGCTCCCCCTTCGCCCGGTGCCTATTCGGCGCCCCCGCGGTGCGGCGGCGCCGCGCAGGCCGGGGGCTCTTCCCTCCGGGCCGGGCGGGAGCGGCCCGCGGGCGGACCGGTGTCGCCGGGCGGGGCGGGCTGCGGGACCGCCGCCGGCTTGGCGCGCGGGACCGCCGAGCGGTACCGGCGCGCCTCCGGGTCGGTGAGGTCGGTCAGCGCCCCGGGGCCGCACTGGATCCGGTAGCGGCCGTACACCGACTCCACCGCTTCGGCCAGCCCCTCCTCCTCTTTCCGGTCGCGCATGCCGCGCAGCAGGGCCCGGGTGCGCCACAGCCGGACGCCGGCGTCGTTGCCGCCGCCGGGGTCGGGGATCAGCTCGACCAGGCCGGCCCGGGCCCGCTCGGCGCGGGCGACCATCACCGCCAGGGTGTCCGGGGCGACCCCCCAGACGACCGGGAGGCGGAGCACGAACGGCGCCGGGAACCCGGTGCCCGGCGGCCGGGCGGTGAAGCCGACCCGGGGGTCGGTGAGGTAGGCGGCCTGGAGGAGGCGCAGGTCCATCGGGTCGCCGCCGGGCTCCTCCCGGGCGTCCCAGTCGGCGGCGAGCGCCACGTCGAGGTCGGACTCGGTGCCGTCGAGGAGCCGGTCGACGCAGGCGCGGACCATGTCGTAGGGGGCGCCCTCGACGTCGATCACCGCGCGGACCAGCGGCTGGGCGGCTCCGCCGCCCTGGCTCCCGGGGTCGGACCACGGGGCGGCCCCGCCGCCGCCCTGGGCGCCGGTGCGCCAGGCGGGGGCGTCCCGGTCCGGGACGAACAGCGCCCCGGCGTGCCAGAGCCGGCGGCCGAGTTCGTGGTCGTCCTTGGTCTCCGGGCCGCCGATGCCCTCGTAGAGGGTGCGGCGGACCGCGGTGGCGGCCGAGGTGAAGGCCCGGTGCCCGTCCTCGCCGGCCTCGGCGAGGTCGGCGGTGGCCTCCAGCAGGGCGTCGCGCGGCGGGCTCGCCCCGTCGGCGCCCAGCGCGTCGACCATGCCGCCGGACATCGCCAGCGACCCGGCGTCGGCCGGGCCGTCCGGGACCCGGTGCGCCTGCAGCAGGTCGGCGAAGGTGACGCACTCCGGGCGGAGGTGGTGCCAGCGCGCGTGCACCTCGACGAAGAACGGGTCCACCAGCGTTCCGGCGTCCAGCCAGCAGAGGACGTCGCCGGAGGCGGCGCGGGCCCCGGCGGCGCGGGCCCGGGCCGGGCCGGCGTGCGCCGGGGCGCGCTCCACGTGCAGCCGGTCGGGCAGCATCTCCCCGGAGAGCGGCAGCCGCAGCCCCTGCGGGGCGACCACCACCACGTCCAGCAGGTGCGCCGGGTAGGTCTGCACGGACAGCGCGGCGAGCGTCAGCTCCAGCCTGTCCCCGGGGAACACCGGGACGACCACGCTGACCGCGAGTTCGGGCCGCCAGGAGGCGGGTTCCGGCGGTGCCAGCGCCGTCCAGTCGTTGCGGAAGACCCGCGTGCGGGACGGCTGCACGCGGCGGTCGGCTGGGGAGCCGCCCTCGGGCGACCCCGAGTGGCATTGCGACAACACATCGACACTATAACGTTACGGAAAGCGATCGCCCGGTTTCCGGGGCCGCCAGCGCGCCGGGGCCGGTTTCCGCTCTGACCTGCGATTTCACTTCAGGGAGGGAGAGCGGGTGCAGCGGTCCCGCTCCGGATACGGGGGCGGGCGCGGGGGTCTCCCCGACCGGCCCGGCCCGCCTGCGCGGCGGGCCGGGCCCGGAGGCCTCCGGGCGGGGCGGCGGTGCCCGGCGGGGCGCCCCTGCCCGGCAGCGCGGCGGCCCGGCGCCGCGCCCGGGGCCGGTGTCAGGGGCGGATGTCCTTGACGGTGCGGCCCTCCTGGACCACCAGGACGATGTTGTCCGGGTCGGCGGGCAGCGCGATGTCGGCCAGCGGGTCGCCGTCGCACACCACCAGGTCGGCCAGCATGCCCGCGCGCACGGTGCCCACCCGGTCGGCGAGGCCGAGCAGTTCGGCGGCGTTGCGGGTGGCGGCGGTGATCGCCTCCATCGGGGAGAGCCCGACCCGGGTCAGGTGGCCCAGCTCGGCCAGGTTGGCGCCGTGCGGGGAGATGCCGGCGTCGGTGCCCATCGCCACCTTCACCCCGCGCCGCACCGCCTCGGAGATCCGCTCGAAGGTCCGCCCGGCCAGCGCCCGCTTGGTCCGCACCGCCTTCTCCGTCATGAGGTGGACCCGGTCCTCGAAGTCGAAGGTGGCCAGGGTGGGCACCAGGTAGGTGCCGTGCTCCAGCATCAGGTCGATGCCCTCGTCGTCGACCAGGTAGCCGTGCTCGATGCTGGACGCCCCGCCGCGAACCGCGTTGCGGATGCCGGCCGCGCCCTGGGCGTGCGCGGCGACGGGCCGTCCGCCGTGCCGGGCGGCCTCGGCGGCCATGGCCGCGATCTCCTCGGGGGTGAGCCCCTCGTCGTCGGGGGTGTCCGAGGGGCTGGAGACGCCGCCGGTGGCGCAGACCTTGATCACGTCGGCGCCGTCCCGCATCAGCCGCCGCGCCGCGACCCGGGCCTCCTGCACCGAGTCGGCGATCTCCGCCATCGAGTGGGCGCCGCAGGCGTGCAGGTCGACGCCGCTGGGCAGGGTGAAGTCGGCGTGCCCGCCGGTGTGGCTGACCAGGCGCAGCGCCAGGCTCAGCCGGGGGCCGGAGAGCAGCCCGCGCTGCTGGGCGGTGCGGAAGCCCGCGTCGGTGCCGCCGAGGTCGCGGGCGGTGGTGACGCCGGCCTCCAGGGTGCGGCGCATCCGGTCGGCGGTCTCGAAGGCGTGCAGGCTGCGCGGGATCTCGGCGTTGTTGAACAGGATCTGCCGGCTGTCGCCGATGCCGAAGTGCACGTGGGCGTCGATGAACCCGGGCAGGAGGGTGCGGCCGCCGAGGTCCTCCACGGTGTCGCCGGGGGCGGGCTCGGGCGCCCCCGCGGCGGGCCCGGCGTAGCCGATCACCCCGTCGGCCACCGCGACGACGGCGTCGGCCACCGGGGCGGCCCCGGTGCCGTCGATCAGGGTCGCGTTCCGGTAGAGGGTCCTGCGGGCGGTCATGTGTGCTCCTCACTGGTGCGTGCGGACGGGCTGTCACGGGGTCCGCGCCGCGCCGGGGAGGCGCGGCGCGGACCGGGTCAGATGCGGGCCTCCATGCCGGGGCCGACCGGGATGCCGGCGAAGAAGAAGATCGCCAGCACCAGTGTCCACAGCACAAGGAAGACCAGGGAGAAGGGGAGCGCCCGCGCGATGACGGTGCCGATCCCCGCCTTGGGCTCGTAGGCCCGCAGGAAGCCGAGGATGATCACCACGTAGGGGCTGAGCGGGGAGAGCACGTTGGAGGTGGAGTCGCCGACCCGGAACGCCGCCTGGATGAAGCCGGGCTCGTATCCGAGCAGCGCGAACATCGGCACGAACACCGCGGCGAACAGCGCCCACTGCGCCGACCCGGAGATGATGAACAGGTTGATCAGGAACGCCAGCAGGATGAAGCAGACGATGGCGGGGAACCCGGTGAAGCCGGTGGCCTCCAGCCCTTCGGCGCCCTGCACCGCGATCCAGGTGGACAGATTGGTCCAGTTGAACAGCTCCAGGAACTGGGCCATCACGAAGGCCAGCACGATGAAGCCGGACATCTCCTTGATCGTGTGGCCCATCATCCGCGCGATGTCGGCCCCTTCGGTGATGGAGCGGGTGACCAGGCCGTAGACCACGCCGGGGAGCGCGAGCACCAGGAAGACCAGGAACACCACCGAGCTCAGCAGCGGGGACTCGGGCAGGAACGCCCCGTCCTCGTTGCGCATCGGCGCGCCCTCCGGCAGGCAGACCGCCAGCACCGCGGCGACCAGGACGAGCAGCGTCACCCCGGCCCAGCGCAGCCCGCGCCGCTCCTCCCGGGACAGCTCCGGGTCCATCCGGGTGTCGGGCCCCTCCTCGGCGCGGCCCGCGTCCTCGGCGGCGACCCGCTCCCGGGTGACCTTCGCCCGCTCCAGGGAGGGCTCCAGCACCCGGTCGATGAGCAGGCCGCCGACCAGGCTGAGCAGGATCGCGATGGTGAAGGTGAGGAAGTGGTTGGAGACCGGGCTGACGTGGGTGCCCAGGTCGACCCCGGCGGCCGCGGTGTTGGTGATGCCGGACAGCAGCGCGTCGGTGCTGGTGATGAAGGGGCTGCAGCTGAAGGCGGCGGTGGCGACGGCGAACCCGCCCATCAGCCCGGCGACCGGGTGCCGGCCGGCGGCCTTGAACACCATGGCCGCCAGCGGCGGGACGACCACCATGGAGGCGTCGCTCATGATGCTCGCCGAGACCGCGACCAGCGCCACCACGTAGGGCAGCAGCCAGCGCGGGGCGCCGCCGAAGGCCCGGCGGACCAGGGCCATCAGCAGGCCGGTCCGCTGCGCCACGCCGACGCCCAGCAGCACGGTGAGCACCACGCCCAGCGGCGGGAAGCCGATGAAGTTGCTCACCATCGAGGTGGTCAGCCAGGTCAGCCCCTCCGCGGTGAAGAAGCTGCGGATCGGCTGCGGGCCGTCCTCGCCGCCGGGGACCTCGACCTGCGCGCCCTGCGCCGCCATGGCCGCGGAGACCACGGCGACCAGGGCGAACAGGATGAGGAAGAGCACGAACGGGTCGGGGATCCGGTTGCCGACGCGTTCGATGCCGTCGAGCACCCGGGCGATGCGCCCGGGGGCCGGCTCGGCGGAGGCGCGCTTGAGCTTGCGGCTCGGCGTGGTCATGGGTCACCTCACCAGGAAGAAACGGGGGAAGGGGATCAGTCCTCGGCGCCCGGAACCGTCCGGGTCGCTCCGGTGGTGTCCTTGCGGACGGCGCCGTCCATCAGGACCGCGGTGATGTTGTCCGGGTCGCCGAGGAGCGCGATGTCGGCCAGCGGGTCGCCGGCGCAGACCACGATGTCGGCCCGCTTTCCGGGCTCCAGGGTGCCGACCTCGGCGGCGGTGCCGAGCAGCTCGGCGGCGTTGCGGGTGCCGGCCAGCAGGGCGCCCATCGGGGTCATCCCGTGCTGCACCAGCAGCTCCAGTTCGCGCAGGTTGCGGCCGTGCGGGCAGATGCCGGCGTCGGTGCCCAGGGCGACCTTGGCCCCGGCGGCGATGGCCGCGGAGATGTTCTCGCTCAGGTGCTCCTGGAGCTTGAGCTTCTTGGCCACCGCGTAGGGGGCGGACTTCTCCGGGTCGGGCGGGGTGGTCGCGGTGGACAGCGTCGGCACCAGGAAGGCCCCGCTCTCGCCGAGCATGTCGATGCCCCGGGCGTCGATCTCGTAGCCGTGCTCGACGCTGGTCACCCCGGCGGCCAGGGCGTTGCGGATGCTCCGCGCGCTCTGCGCGTGCGCGGCCACCGGGACGCCGTGCCCGGCGGCCTCCCGGACGATCGCGGTCATCTCCTCCACGTTGAGCCCGTCGTGCCAGGGGGTGTCCCGCGGGCTCCACACGCCGCCGCTGGCCATCACCTTGATCACGCCGGCGCCGCGGCGCATCGCCTCGCGGGTGTTGCGCAGCGCCTCGTCGACGCCGTCGGTGAGCATCGAGATGCCGCCGTCGGGGCCGAGCACGGTGCCGGAGTCGAAGCCGCAGCAGGTGCGGAAGTCGCCGTGCCCGCCGGTGGGGCCCAGCGCCCGGTAGGCGATGGTGAGCCGGGGGCCGTCGACGACGCCCTCGTCCACCGCCTTCTGCACCGCCATGTCCATCCCGGCGAGGTCGCGGGCGCCGGTGACGCCGGCCTCCAGGGTGGCGCGCAGGATCGGGATCGCCCGGTAGTAGCCGTAGTGCGGGGGGTCGTCGAGCAGGTGGGCGGGGTTGAGCCCGCCGGCCGGCATGGTCAGGTGCACGTGGGCGTCGATGAACCCGGGCAGGACGGTGCCGCCCCGGGCGTCGAGCACCCGGTGGTCCGCGCCGATCCGGGGCAGTTCGGCGGCCGGTCCCGTCCAGTCGATGCGCCCGCCGCGGACCACGAGCGCCCAGTCCGGGCGCGGGTCGGCCCCGGTCCCGTCGATGACGGCTCCGTTGCGGACGACGATCGTGTCCTGCGAGGACATCGGGTGCCACCTTTCCGTGTCGCCGGCCGCGCCGGGCCGGTCTGGGCCCGGCCGTGTTCCGCTGGGCGGAAGCGCGGCCGGGCGGGTCCGTAACCTGCCGGAAACCCCCAGCTCAGGGCCTTGCTCCGGCTCTGCGGAAACCTACGGTGTGATAAAGGTGAACATCGAGAATCGCCGGAAAAGATTTTGCCTCGGGGGTCTGATGCAGGAATCGAGCGCCTTGCACGAGTTCGACCTGTCCCTGATCAACGCGCTGCAGCTGGCCCCGCGCGCCGCGTGGTCGGACCTGGCCCCGATCCTGGACGCGGACGCGACCACCCTGGCCCGGCGGTGGCGGCGGCTGGAGGAGTCCGGGCTGGCCCGGATCACCGTGTTCCCCCGGGAGCGGCTGACCACCCGGCGGAACATGGCCTACCTGGAGCTGACCTGCCGCAACGGCACCGTCGAGCAGGTCGCCTCGGCGCTGGCCGAGGACCCCGGGACGCTCAGCATCCAGTTCACCGCCGGCTCCCACCAGCTGCTGCTCACCATCGCGCCCGGCCAGGGGATGGCCGAGTACCTGATGGACTGGATCGGCGCCTTCCCCGACGTGGTCTCCTACCGGGTGCACATGGTCACCCGGGTGGTGTCCGAGGCGCACCGCTGGCAGGTCCGCGCGCTCTCCCCGGAGCAGCGCCGCCGGCTGCGCGCGCTGGCGCCGCGGACCGAGGAGGCCGACGGCGACGACCGGGTGACCGGGCTGGACCAGCGGATCGCGGACCTGCTCTGCACCGACGGCCGGATGGGCTACCAGCGGATCGCCGAGCGGCTGGACATCGCGCCGACCACCGCCGCGCGCCGGCTCAACCGGCTGATCCGCTCCGGGATCATCGGGCTGCGCTGCGACATCGCCCGCGCCGAGATGGGCTGGCCGACGGCGGCCGTGCTCTGGGGGACGGTGGACCCGCAGGTGCTGGAGCGCGCCGAGGACCTGGGCGAGCGGGTCCCGGAGCTCCGGCTGTGCAGCACCATCGCCGGCCCGGAGAACACCCACTTCATCGTCTGGCTGCGCACCGTCCCCGACCTGACCCGGGTGGAGCACCGCCTGCTGGAGGCGCTGCCCGGGCTGCGCATCGCCGACCGGCGGATGGTGCTGCACACCTTCAAGTTCATGGGCAACGTCATGGACCGCGAGCAGCGCTACGTGCGCACCGTCCCGCTCCGGCTGCGCCCGGAGGAGCCCGCCTCCGGGCGGTGATCCCGGCGCCGAGATCACCGGAGGCGGGCGGCGTGCCCGCCCGGCGGCGCCGCCGCACCCAGGTGGCGGGAGCGCCGCCCTCCGCCGGGGCCCGCGGTGCGGCCCGCCGCGCCCGGCGGACCGCACCGGGAGGGCCCCTCGCCGACGGGCCCTCCGGTCGGTCGCGGGCCCTCGGGTCAGCAGCGGCCGAAGTCGCCCTCGATGTGGGTGCACAGCCAGCCGCCGGGGTGGTCGGCGACCCGGATGGCCAGGGCGCGGCGGCGGGCGCCGACCTCGACGACCGCGCCCAGTTCGGCCGCGCCGGGGCCGGCCGGGCGCAGCCAGGCGCTGCGGACCCGGGGGCGGTGGCGGCACCGGTAGGCGCCGACGCGGCGGCGGAGCAGGGCGTAGGCGCGCGGCGCGACCAGCCCGGCGACCTGGTCGGGGGCGCGCTCGCCGGCGAGCACCTCGGCGGTGATCTGGGCCAGGCGGGCGGCCTGGCCCGGGCAGCGGGGGGCGTGCAGTCGGGGGCGGCGGGAACGGCAGGGTCGGGGGTGCACTGCGGTCTCCTTCCGGGCTGCGCCGGGCGCCGCTGCGACCGGCACCGGGACAGATCCGCGCCGGCCTCCTCCCGGTCACCCGGAATTCCAGCTTTCTCCCCTGATCGGCCGTCCCCGGTGGATCCGGAGGCCTGTGACGCCCGGCATACTGCTGATGTGACTCACCGGTATCTCGACTCCCCCGTCCCCATCGGCCTGGCCCACCGGGGCGGCTGGCCCCTCGACGCCTCCGGGCGCCCCCGCACCGGGCTGGAGAACACCGCGGCGGCGTTCCAGCACGCGATCGACCTGGGCTACCGCTACCTGGAGACGGACGTGCACGCCACCCGGGACGGCGTGCTGCTGGCCTTCCACGACGAGACCCTGGACCGGGCGACCGACATGCCCGGCGCCATCGCCGACCTGCCCTACAGCGAGGTCGAGCGGGCCAGGGTCGGCGGCGAGGAGCCGGTGCCGGTGCTGGAGGAGCTGCTGGGCTCCTGGCCGGAGGCCCGGTTCAACATCGACGTCAAGTCCGACGGCGCGGTCGGGCCGCTGATCGAGGTGCTGCGCCGCACCGGCGCCTGGGACCGGGTCTGCCTGGGCTCGTTCGACCAGCGCCGGCTGGACCGGGTCCGCCGCCTGTCCGACCGGCGCACCGCGCTCTCCTGCGGCCCCTGGGACGTGGCCCGGCTGCGGTTCGCCTCGCTGGTGCCGCCGCTGCTGCCGCTGGTGCGGCGCGGGGTGGACTGCGTGCAGATCCCGCTCGAGATGAACGGCTTCCCGGTGCTCAGCCGGGACCTCATCGCCACCGCGCACCGGTTCGGCATGCAGGTGCACGTGTGGACGGTCAACGACACCGCGCTGATGGAGCGGCTGCTCGACGCGGGCGTGGACGGCATCGTCACCGACGACACCGCCGGGCTGCGCGACGTGCTCGCCGCCCGCGGCGCCTGGCCCGGGGCGGGGCGGTGACCGGCCCGGCCGCCGCCGGCGGCCCGCCCCGCACGCCCCCGGCCGGCCCCTCCCCGGCCTGCTCCCCCGACCCCCAGGACGGACGGCGCTCCCCATGACCTCCGCGGCCCCGAAGCCGGACCCCGGCAACGCCCCCTCGCCCGACCCCGCGCAGCGCCGCCGGGAGCAGCGCGGCTGGTACCTCTACGAGTGGTCCAACCAGGTCTTCTTCACCTCGGTGATCACCGTGCTGATCGGCCCCTACCTGAGCGGGCTGGCCTGCGCGGAGGCCGGCGCGCCCGACGCCGCGGCCTGCACCGGCGGCGCCTACTACGTGTACCCGCTCGGCATCCAGGTGCACGCGAACGCGCTGTACCCGGCGGCCACCGTGGTCGCGATCCTGCTGCAGATCCTGCTGCTGCCGATCGTGGGGTCGCTGGCCGACCGGTCCAGGAACAAGAAGGGCTGGCTGTTCTCGCTGGCCCTGACCGGCGCGCTCTCGGTGAGCGCCCTGTACCTGACCACCGACGGCTACCTGCTCTCCACGCTGCTGTTCCTGACCGCCAACGTGGCCTACGGCGCCGCCGAGGTGGTCTACAACGCCTTCCTGCTGGAGATCGCCACCCCGGACGAGCGGGACCGGGTCTCCAGCACCGGGTGGGCCGTCGGCTACCTGGGCGGGGCGGTCCTGCTCGCCGCGCACCTCGGGCTGGTCATGGCCGCCCCCTCGCTGGGGCTGGAGCAGGGCGAGGCGGTGCGCATCGCGTTCGCCTCGGTCGGCGTCTGGTGGATCGGCTTCATGCTGCTGGCGCTCAAACCGCTGCGCAACCGGTACAGCGCGGCGGCCGCGCAGGGACCGCGGCTGCGCCCGGGAGCGACGGTCGGCCAGTTCGTGCACACCGTCAGGGGCATGCGGCGCTACCCGCAGACGCTGCTCTTCCTGCTGGCGTTCATCCTGTTCAACGACGGCATCCAGGCGGCGCTGCGGTACGCGGCGCCGTTCGCCACCCAGGACCTGCGGATCTCCCAGGAGGTGCTGATGGGCACCATCCTGATGATCCAGTTCGTCGCCTTCGGCGGGGCGCTGGCGGTGGGCGCGCTGGCCCGCCGGATCGGGCCGAAGAACGCGGTGCTGTGCACCCTGGGCGTGTGGTGCGTCCTGGTCGGCCTGGGCTACCTGCTGCCGGCCGGCGAGCCGCTGCTGTTCGTCGCGCTCGCGGTGGGCATCGCCCTGGTCCTCGGCGGCTCCCAGGCGCTCTCCCGCGCGCTGTTCTCGCAGCTCATCCCGCGCGGCCGGGAGGCGGAGTACTTCGCCGTCTACCAGATCAGCGACAAGGGCTCGTCGCTGCTCGGCTCGCTCGCGGTGACCCTGGCGGTCACCTGGACCGGCGGGTACCGGGTGGCGATCCTCTCGCTGATCGTGTTCTTCGTGGTCGGCGGCTTCCTGCTGTGGCGCACCGACATCCGCAAGGGCATCCGCGACGTCGGCAACGAGGCCCCGGAGAGGGTGTGACCGGCGGGGCCGGCGCCCGCATGGCGCCCGCCCCGCCCGGGTAGGACTCCCCGGCGGCGTCCGCCGCGCCCGGCCACCGGAGAGTTCCGCAGGGGGGACGATGCTTTTCGGCAAGGAGCACGTGCGCAGGTACCAGGAGACCGACGGGGCCGAGGGCCATGACTGGAACGGCACCACGGTGCTGATCCTCACCACCACCGGCCGCTCCTCGGGGCTGCCCCGCAGTACACCGCTGATCTACCGGCGGGACGGGGACTCCTATGTGGTGGTGGCCTCCAAGGGCGGGGCCGACGAGCACCCGCAGTGGTACCGGAACATCCTCGCCGACCCCGAGGTCGGGGTGCAGGTCGGGGGCGACCGGTTCACCGCGCGGGCGCGCACCGCCTCACCGGAGGAGAAGCGGCGGCTGTGGCCGGTGATGGCCGCGACCTGGCCGCAGTACGACGAGTACCAGGCCAGGACCGACCGGGACATCCCGGTGGTGGTGCTGGACCGGGCCGGCTGACCCGGTGGCCCTCCGGCGGCCTGCTAATCCCGTTCCGGGCCGCCGGGGTGCGCCGCCTCGCGGCGCAGCAGGGCGCCGCCCACCTGCGGCAGCACCAGCACGCTGAGCATGCCGGCGCCCACCAGGGCCGCCGCGACCGCGCCGTCCAGCGCGCCGGACTCGGTGCCGATCGTGGTCAGCACCACCAGCAGCGGCAGCGCGGTGGCGGAGAACAGCGCCAGCGCGGGCCGCTCGGCCCCGGACACCTCGCCCCGGGACAGCAGGTACTCCGGCCCGCCCCGGACCAGCAGCAGCGCGGCCAGGAAGAGCGGGACCAGCAGCAGGGCGACCGGGTCGGCGAGCAGCGCCGGGAGGTCGAAGCGGACCCCGGTGACCACGAAGAAGAGCGGGATGAGGAAGCCGAAGCCGATGGCGTCCATCTTCGACTCCACCGCCTCCGCCTCCTCCGGGTGGTTGGTGGTCAGCATCAGCCGCACGATCACCCCGGCCGCGAACGCTCCGAGCAGCGCGTCCAGCCGCATGCTGGAGGCGACCCAGACCAGGAGCACGACCAGCAGCATGCACAGCCGCACCGCGAGCTGGGCGCTGGAGCCCAGGGTGGCGCGGAGCAGCCGGCCCAGCCGCTCCGAGGGCGGCCGGGTGGCGCGCCAGGCGGCCAGCCCGGCGAGCGCGAAGAAGACCGCCAGCAGCAGCGTCCCCTCGATCGGGCGGTAGCCGCTGAGCAGCAGGGCGATGAGCACGATCGGACCGAACTCGCCCACCGTCCCCGAGGCGAGGAACCGCGTCCCGAAGGCGCCGCCGAGCGCCCCGGAGTCGCGCAGGATCGGCAGCACCGTGCCGAGTGCGGTGGTGGTCAGCGCCAGGCCGATGATCAGGGCCGTCTGCGAGGCGCCGAAGAAGAGCGCGGCGGCCGCCATGCCCAGCGCGACCGAGCAGAGCCAGGCCAGCAGCGCCCGGCGGAGCGGCCGCCCCTTGATCCGGTCGAAGTCGATCTCGTAGCCGGCCATGAACATCAGCAGCGCCAGCCCGAGTTCGGAGAGCATCGCCACCGCCTCGGTCTCGTGGACCAGGCCGGCGCCCGCGGGGCCCAGCGCGATGCCGAACAGGATCTCCAGCACCGTGGCCGGGACCACCACCCAGCGGGCGATCCGATCGCTCACCAGCGGCGCCAGGAACGCCGCGGTGAGGATGACCAGCAGCATCCTCAGCGTCTCCGCCGACTCCCCCTCCACGGCGCCCCCTCAAGCCCCCGTGCCGCCTCCCCGTCGGCGGCACCCTATGCAGGGCGGCCGCCGCCCGGCGGCTGCGACACGCGCCCCGCGCCCGCCCCTCCCCCGGCGATCCTGGCGTTGCGGGGGCATCAGGGCGCCCTGACGCCCCCGCGACACCAGGATCGCCGCCCTGGGGCGGGTGGTGCCGGAGTGAACCGGCGGCGGAGAAAGGCGGGAAAGGCCGCCGGTCCGGGAATCCGGCGGCGGCGGGGGGCGTTGCACCCGATCCGGGGGTCATGACCACCGCGCGTACGGCCTTGGCGTGAGCCGACGCGACCAGGGGCGGCCCCCGAGGAGGACGCGCACGGTGCGGCCCGGGGCCCGAGCGACAGGCCATTATCGCACGGTTGGATCACCGTCGCCCGGGGAATCTTGACACGGACCGGCACGTTACATCCACGAAGACCGCTAGAGCGCCTGGAGGCATGCAGACGATGGCCGAGCGAGCACTTCGCGGTACCCGGCTCGGGGCGACGAGCTACGAGAACGACCGCAACACCGACCTGGCCCCGCGCCAGGAGGTCACCTACGACTGCCCTCGGGGTCATCGCTTCTCCGTCACCTTCGCGACCGAGGCCGAGACTCCGCCCAACTGGGAATGCCGCTTCTGCGGCGACAACGCCCTGATGGTCAACGGCCAGGAGCCCCAGGAGAAGAAGGCCAAGCCCGCCCGCACCCACTGGGACATGCTGCTGGAGCGGCGGAGCATGGAAGAGCTGGAGGAGGTCCTCGCCGAGCGCCTCCAGCTCCTGCGCGACCGGCGCAGGGAGGAGCAGGAGCACATGGAGGCCATCGCGGCCCAGCGCAAGAGCGCCTGACCCGGGGGAGGCGGTTCCAGGCGCCCCGCGCTCGCGGGGAGCGGTGGTCGATATCGGGCGGCGGCCCTGCCGGGGCCGCCGCCCGAAGCCGTCCCGGGGCCCGTCAGGGCCGCCCCGGGGCGGCGCGCCCGTTTCCGGGGAGGGCCCCCGGGCGGGTCCCGGTCCCCTGCGGCGCGCTAGGCGTTCTCCGCCGCGGCGATGGAGCCGAACGGGTCGTGGGTGGTGCCGACCAGGTCGGCGACGGAGTCCAGGACCTTGGTGGGGCGGTAGGGGAAGAGGTCGGCGGTGTTCCGGTCGGAGATGCCGGAGAGCACCAGGATGGTCTGCAGCCCGGCCTCCAGGCCCGAGCGGACGTCGGTGTCCATCCGGTCGCCGATCATCAGGGTGCTCTCGGAGTGGGCGCCCAGGGTGCGCAGGGCCGAGCGCATCATCAGCGGGTTGGGCTTGCCGACGTAGTAGGGGGCGCGGCCGGTGACCCGCTCGATCAGCGCGGCGACGGCGCCGGTGGCCGGGAGCGAGCCCTCGCGGCTCGGCCCCTTCTCGTCGGGGTTGGTGGCGATGAACCGGGCCCCGTTCTCCACCAGGCGGATGGCCCGGGTGATCGCCTCGAAGCTGTAGGTGCGGGTCTCGCCGAGCACCACGTAGTCGGGGTCGCGGTCGGTCAGCACGTAGCCGATGTTGTGCAGCGCCGTGGTCAGCCCGGACTCGCCGACGACGTAGGCCGACCCGCCGGGGCGCTGCTCGTCCAGGAACCGGGCGGTGGCCAGCGCCGAGGTCCAGATGGAGCCCTCGGGGATCTCCAGCCCGGTCCGCTTGAGGCGCGCCTGGAGGTCGCGCGGGGTGTAGATCGAGTTGTTGGTCAGCACCATGAAGCCGATCCCGTTGTCGCGCAGCTCGGCGACGAACGCGTCGGCCCCCGGGACCAGGTGCTCCTCGCGCACCAGGACCCCGTCCATGTCCATCAGGAAGTTCCAGCCCGATTCATTGCTCACGTCTCGATTGTCCCCTGAGTCACGGGTGGAAACGACCCCGGCGCACCGGAAGGGACCGAGCACACAGCCGCTCCGGGCCGGGGAAGCACAGGCCCCGAGGCGACGAGCGCGGCGCCGAGGCCCCGCCGGAGTGCTCCGGCAGGGCCCGCGGCGCCGCGCTCGTCGGGAGAGCGGGGCGGGGTCAGGCGGGGGCGCCGGGCTCCTCGGGGGAGTCGGTGAAGCGGCCCTGGATGACCTTGCCGCGGCCGGGGGCCTCGCGCTCGGGCCCGCTCCACTGGCCGGGGACGCCGGAGCCGTCCGGGAAGGCGCCGTGCACGGTGACGCCCATCTTCTTGATCCGCCGCTCGGCCCAGGAGGCGAACGCCCAGCGCAGCAGCGGCCGGGTGAAGGGCAGCGCGAGGACGGCGCCGACCGCGGCGGTGAGGAAGCCCGGGATCGCCAGCAGGATGCCGCCGACCATCAGCATCAGGGTGCCCAGCAGGCCGCCCTCGGGCGGGGTGCCGGTGCGCATCGCGGCGTCGGCCTCGCGGAACGCCTTGGTCCCGGCGCGGCGCAGCACCAGCACACCGGCGGCCGAGAGCAGGAAGAGCAGGGCGATGGTCCACGGCGCCCCGATCCAGGAGCCGACCGCGATCATCAGCGCGATCTCGGCGAACGGCAGCGCCAGCAGCGCCAGGACGATCAGCAGCGGCATGGGCACCATCCTCGAACGATTCCGCTTCCCACCGTGTTGAACGCGCCGCGGGCGCGCGGCGTTCCCGGGCGGGCCGGTCCTCACCCGGTTCTCACCTTCGCGCTCGGCCCCTCACCCGGCGCGGCGGGCCCGGCGGGCGGAGACCAGGGCCGCGCCCAGGGCGCCCAGGGCGGCGGCGCACAGCAGCGCCTCGGGCACCGGGCCGAGCCGGGTGGCCGGGGTGAAGCCCGTCTTCGCCGGCAGCTCGGCGACGTGCCAGTCCCGCTCGGCCTCCGGGGAGCGGTAGACCACCTCGCCGCGCTCGTCGACGAAGGCGCTGACCCCGCTGGTGGAGGCGACCACCGCGGGGCGGCCGTGCTCGATCGCGCGCAGCCGGGTGATGGCCAGCTGCTGGTCGGACTGGCCGGTGAAGTTGTAGTTGGCGTTGTTGGTGGGGACCACGATGATCTCGCCGCCGGCCTGCACCGATTCGCGGACCGGGGCGTCGAAGGCGACGTCGAAGCAGATCGCGGCGCCCACCGTGGTGCCGTTGAGCTCCAGGGCGCCGGGCTCGGTGCCGGGCACCGCGTCGCTGCCGACCTGCTCCAGCCGGGAGACGAACCGGGTGAAGAAGTCCCGGTAGGGGACGTATTCGCCGAAGGGCACCAGGAAGCGCTTGGTGTAGTGCTCGCCGGGGCCGGTCTCGGGGTCCCAGACCACGCTGCGGATCTCCCGCCGGGAGCCGTCCTCGCTGTAGCGGGTGATGCCGAAGAGCAGCGGGGCGCCGATGTCCCGGGCGGCGGCGGTGATCAGCTCGGCGGCCTCGGGGTCGGTGTAGGCGTCGATGTCGCTGGCGTTCTCCGGCAGCACCACCAGGTCGGGCCGCTCGGCCTCGCCGGCCCGCACCTCCGCGGCCAGTTCGTGCACCGCCTCGGTGTGGTTGCGCAGCACCTGCATCCGCTCGCCGAGGATGTCCATCTCGCCGGCGTTGGGCACGTCGCCCTGGATCATCGCGACGGTGGCGGTGTGGTCGGTGGCCGGCGCGCCGATCCGGGGGGCCGCGGCGCCGACGGCGGTCACCGCGACCGCGCCGGCCAGCAGGCCCGCGGCGGCGCCCAGGGCGCGGCCGCTGCGCGGCGCGGGGGCGGCCTTGAGGACCGCGGCCAGCAGCAGGGTGCCGGTCAGCGCCACGGCGAAGGAGGCCAGCGCGGAGGAGCCCCAGGCGGCGTAGCCGCCGAGCGGCGTGTCCGGCTGGGCGAAGGCGAGCTTGCCCCAGGGGAAGCCGCCGAGCGGGAAGCGGGCCCGCACGGCCTCCTGCAGGATCCAGACGGCCGCGGTCCACAGCGGCCACCAGCGGAACCGGTAGAGCAGGGAGAGGCCCATCGCCATCGGGACGAAGTAGACGGTCTCCGCGGCGGCGATGGCCAGCCACACGTCGGCGCCGAACACGTCCTGCCAGCGGAGCAGCGGGACCATCAGCACCGCGCCGGAGAGCAGGCCGAGCCAGGCGGCGCGGCGGGGGCGCACCCCGTACAGCGCCCAGCCGAGCAGGGCCACGCCGATCGGGCCGAGCCACCACAGGCCGTACGGCGGGAGCGCGAGGAGCTGGGCCAGCCCGGAGCCGACCGCCGCGGCGGCGCTCGGCAGAGCGGACCGGCCGGGCAGGCGGAAGCGGCTCCGGGGGGTGGAGGCGGTCGGTTCCTCTCCGGCGTCGCCGGTGTCGGGAAGGGCGCCCTGGGCTACCACGTTCGACTCGCTTTCCACCGTTTGTCACCGCCCCGCGCCGAGCGGGGCGGTATGGGGGGACGCGGAAAAGGCCCGAAGCACCCTTCGGACCGGATCCGTCTCGTCGGCGGCGAGCGCGGAGACCGTTGTCTACTGGATGTTCGGGCCTTTTCCGGGTCCAACCCCCCGCCCGGTCGCGGCACCCCGGTCCTTACCCGGCCCCCGGCCGCACCTGGTGCGTGGCGCGGCGGCCGGCGGGGCAAGTCCCGGACCGCTCAACCGGTCCGTCCAGTGCTGGACTGGTTCGCTAGATTACCCAGACTCCCGAGTGTCCGCTGCAACCCCCGGCGCCCGTGTCGGACCCGGCCGCACCGGCCCGGCACGGAACCGGGCCGATCGGGCCCGGCATGCGCCGGCGGGCGCACACGGCGCCCTGGAATCGGATAACCGCCGACAGGCTAACAGCACCCACCGATTCCACGCCACTCGTGGAACGGGATGGAAACCAGAGGTGAACGAGGCGGTCGCCGGCTCCGCCCGGAACCGCCCGCGTGACCGAAACCGGATCGAAACCGGGCGGAGCATCGACAGATCGCGTCCGATGCTGTTCGATGTGATCGACACAACGCTCAAGATCGATCGGCGATCGATCAGGTACGGACACGGGAGCTGGTCCCATGGCGAAGATCGCCCTCAGCGGCGTCGACAAGGTCTACCCCGGCGGCGGCAAGGGGTCCACCGGCGTGAAGGCCGTCGACGGCCTCGACCTGGAGATCGCCGACGGCGAGTTCATGGTGCTGGTCGGCCCCTCCGGCTGCGGCAAGTCCACCGCGCTGCGGATGATCGCGGGCCTGGAGGAGATCAGCGCCGGCGAGCTGCGGATCGGCGACGAGGTGGTCAACGACCGGCCGCCGAAGGACCGCGACATCGCCATGGTGTTCCAGAACTACGCGCTCTACCCGCACATGACGGTCGAGCAGAACCTGGCCTTCGGCCTGAAGCTGCGCAAGATCGCCAAGCCGGAGATCCAGCGCCGGGTCGCCGAGGCCGCCGCCATGCTCGGCCTGGAGACCTACCTCAAGCGCAAGCCGGCCGCGCTCTCCGGCGGCCAGCGGCAGCGGGTCGCCATGGGCCGGGCCATCGTCCGCGAGCCGCAGGCGTTCCTGATGGACGAGCCGCTGTCCAACCTGGACGCCAAGCTCCGGGTGCAGATGCGCGCCTCGCTCAACCAGCTGCACGAGCGTCTCGGTGTCACCACCGTCTACGTCACCCACGACCAGGTCGAGGCGATGACCCTGGGCGACCGGGTCGCGGTGCTGCGCGACGGCCGGCTGCAGCAGGTGGACACGCCCAAGAACCTGTTCCGCAACCCGGTGAACCTGTTCGTGGCCGGCTTCATCGGTTCCCCCGCGATGAACTTCGTCGGCGCCGAGCTGCAGCGCGACGGCGACGCCGGGGTGCTCTCCTTCGCCTCGCACAAGCTGCCGGTCCCCGCCGAGGTGCTCGACTCCCGCGAGGGGCTGCGCGACTACTTCGGCCGCTCGCTCATCCTCGGCATCCGCCCCTCCGACTTCGACGACGCCGCGCTGGCCGCGCACGACTCCGCGACGATCCAGGTCACCGCGGACGTCACCGAGGAGCTGGGCACCGAGATCAACGTCATCTTCGGGGTGGACGCCCCGCCGGTGCAGCACGAGGACGCCGCGGCGCTGGCCGCCGACGCGGCCGGCGACGGGGAGGACGACGAGGGGGCCGCCTCGCTGCCGCTCTCCGGCGACCGCTCGGTGTTCACCGCCCGGGTCAACCCGCGCAGCGAGGTCTCCCCCGGCAAGTCGATCACGCTCGCCGTGGACGTCACCCAGCTGCACTTCTTCGACAAGGAGAGCGGCCTGGCCATCGGCCGCCCGGCCGACGCCTGACCCGCCGCTCCCCGGCTCCCCGGGGCCCGGCCGTTCCCGGGGCGGGGCGCGAAGGCGGCGCCGCGCGCCCTCCCTCCGCGCAGGAGGGCCCGCGGCGCCGTACCCCGGCGCGGCTACTTCACCGCGCCCGCCATGACGCCCTGGACGAAGTAGCGCTGGAAGGCGAAGAAGACCACCAGCGGCACCAGCATCGAGATGAACGCCCCGGAGGAGATGATGTCGATGTTCGCCCCGAACTGGCGCATCTCCGCCTGCAGCGCCTTGGTCATCGGCTGGTTGGCGGCGTCGGCGAAGACCAGCGCGACCAGCAGGTCGTTCCAGACCCACAGGAACTGGAAGATGGTGAGCGAGGCGATCGCCGGGCCGCCCAGCGGCAGGATGACCCGGCGGAAGATGGTGAACTCCTTGCCGCCGTCCATCCGGGCCGCCTCCAGCAGGTCGCGCGGGATGGCGGCGAAGAAGTTGCGCAGCAGGAAGATCGCGAACGGCAGGCCGAAGCCGACGTGGAACAGCACCACCCCGGCGATCGAGCCGTAGATGCCCAGCCCGCCGTAGAGCTGCGCGATCGGCACCAGCGCCACCTGCAGCGGGACCACCAGCAGCGCGACCACGCCGAGGAACAGCCAGTCCCGGCCGGGGAACTCCAGCCAGGCGAAGGCGTAGGCGGCCAGCGCGGCGATGACCACGATGAGCAGCGTGGAGGGCACCGTGATCAGGATCGTGTTCAGGAACGATCCGGTGAAGACCGCGTTGTCCAGCAGCCGGGCGTAGTTCTCCAGGGTCAGCTGGGCCGGCTCCAGCAGCGCCGTCCACCAGCCGGAGGAGGCGTTGTCGGCCGGGGTGCGCAGGCTGGACACGAACAGGCCCAGCGTGGGCACCAGCCAGAACAGCGCGATCAGCACCAGCAGCAGCTGCGCCAGGCCCGAGCCCAGCGCACCGGTCAGCCGGGCCGCCACGGTCCTGCGCGGCGCCCCCTCCGCCCCCGGCTCCGGCCCGCCGCCCGCGGCGGGCGGCGCCTCCGTCGTCGCGGCGTCGTCGCTCATGACCCCTCCCGGCGGAACCGTCGGATCTGGAAGACCATCGCGGGGATGACCAGGACCAGCAGGAAGACAGCCAGCGCGCTGCCCAGCCCCTGGTCGTTGATGCCGAACGCGACCCGCCACATCTCCAGGGCGAGCACGTTCGCGTCGGCCTGCACCGACCCGGGGGCGATCACGAACACCAGGTCGAAGATCTTCAGCACGTAGATCATCAGGGTGACGAAGACGACCATCAGCACCGGGGAGAGCAGCGGCACGGTGACCCGGCGGAACACCTGCCACTCGGTGGCGCCGTCCACCCGGGCGGCCTCCAGCGCGTCGCGCGGGATGGCGGCCAGCCCCGCGGCGATGAGCACCATGGCGAACCCGGCCCACACCCACAGGTAGGCGCCGATGATGGCCGGGGTGACCAGGGTCGGCCCCAGCCAGGTCACCCCGGCGTAGGGCGGGGTGAAGTTCCGCTCGGAGAGTTGGACGGTGTGGGCGCCGGAGCCGACGTCCTCGAAGGCGAAGGAGCCGTCCGGCGCCGTGCGGGCGGTCGCCCGGACCTCCCCGCCGGAGACCAGCCGCACCTCCATGCCGGGCAGGCCCTTCTCCTCCGGGTCGACGGCGCCCTCCTCTCCCCCGCCGCCGGGGGTGAAGTCCAGCCAGACCGTCCCGGTGATCGCGTCCGGCCCGCCCGGCCGGGGTTCCGCAGCCGGGGCGGCGTCCCCGGGCAGGTCGTCCGGGGCGACGCCGACCAGGCCGATCGCGACGCCCTGCCCGGCGGAGACCTCGCCGGGCGCCCGGTAGCCGCCGCCGGGCAGGGCCGGCAGGTCGCCCTCCTCGCGCGGCCGGGCGTCCGGGTAGGCGCCGGCCGGCGAGACGGTGTCCTGCACGGTGGTGATCACCGCGTTGGCCAGGCCGCGCTCGGGGTCCTGCTCGTAGACGAGCCGGAAGATCACGCCGGAGGCCAGGAAGGAGACGGCCATCGGCATGAACACGACCAGCTTGAACGCGGTGGCCCACCTGATCCGCTCGGTGAGCACCGCGAATATCAGCCCGGCGACGGTGACCACGATGGGGGCCACCACCACCCACACCGCGTTGTTGCGCAGCGCGATGAAGGTGCCCGGGCTGGTGAACATCTCGGCGTAGTTGTCGAACCAGACGAACTGGGTCCCCGCCGCGTCCCACAGGCTCCGGTACACCGAGAACAGGATCGGATAGACCATGTAGGCGCCCAGGAAGAGCAGGGCGGGCAGCAGGAAGACCAGGGAGAGCCACCGGGGCGGTCCCAGCGTCCCGGCGCGCTCCTCGTCCTCGGCGCCCGGCGGCGCGCCCTGGGCGGCGCCGGGCGGCGGCTGTGGGGTGTCGGCCATCCCGGTTCGGCGCGGCGCCTCCCGGTCCCCGCGGACCGCCGGCCGCGCCCCTCCTCTCCGTCTCGCTCTCCGCCTGGGCCCGGCGGCCCCGGGGTGCCGGGCCGCCGGGCGCGCTCAGGGCAGGGTCAGGAGGCCTCCTTGGCGGCCGCCTCCAGGTCCTCCGCGGTCGCCTCGGGGTCGCCCGGGTCGCGCAGGAAGTCTTGCAGGATCGACCACATGCCGCGCCCCTCGGTGGCGCCGAACCGGCTGGGCACCTGGTCCGACATGTCGTAGCGGACGTTCTCGCCGGCGTCCAGGATGGTCTGCGCGAGCTCCTGGGTGAACTCGTCGGCGTAGGCCGAGGACTCCACCTGGGAGTTGGCCGACAGGTAGCCGCCGAGCCCGGCCCAGGTGGACTGGGCCTCCGGCGAGGCGAGGTAGGCGAGCAGCTCCTGGGTGCCCTCGTTCTCGCTCATCGCCACCGCGATGTCGCCGCCGACCACGACCGGCGGCTCCTCGCCGACCGCGGGGAAGGGGAACGCCAGGGCGTCCTCGCCGACGGCGGCGCCGGCCTCGGCCGCGTTGGCGGCGACGAAGTCGGCCTCGAAGACCATGGCCGCGTCCTGCTGGCCGTAGACCTGGCTGACGCAGGTGGGGAAGTCGGTCTGGACCGCCCCGTCGGTGCCGCCGGCCATGAAGTCCTTCTCGCCCCAGACGTCGGCCAGCGTCTCCAGGGTCTGCACCACGCTGTCGTCGGTCCACGGGATCTCGTGCGCGGTCAGCCGGTCGTACTTCTCCGGCCCGGCGTGCGAGAGGTAGACGTTCTCGAACCAGTCGGTGAGCGTCCACCCGGAGGCGCCGCACATCGCGAACGGGACGGTGCCGGAGTCCGACAGCGTGCTCGCCGTGGTGCCGACCATGTCGTCCCAGGTGCTCGGGGGCTGGACCCCGGCGGCCTCGAAGGCGTCCGGCCGGTACCAGACGATGGACTTGTGCGCGGCCTTGAGCAGGATGCCGTAGGCCTCGCCGTCCACCGAGCCCAGCTCGCGCCAGTAGTCGGTGTAGTTCTCCTCCAGTGCGGCCGCGGCGTCGCCCTCCAGCGGGACCAAGGCGTCCTGCTCCGCGTACTCGGCGAGCAGGCCGGGCTGCGGGAGCAGTGCGACGTCCGGCGGCTCGCCCGCCTCGATCTTGGGGCCGAGGTAGGCGCCGGTGTCCTCGCCGGTGGGCTCGTAGGAGACGGTGGCCCCGGTCTGCTCCTCGAAGCCGGCCAGCACCTCCTCGAAGTTGTCCTGCTCCACGCCGGTCCACTTGGCGGCGACCTTGAGCTGGACGCCCGCCAGGTCGCCGCCGCCCGCCGGGCCCTCGCCGCCGCCCGGGGCGCAGCCCGCCACGGCCAGCAGCCCCGCCGCCGCCGCGGCGGCGGCGCCGCGGGCCCTCTTCCTGTGCTCAGCCATGGCTTCCCTCTCGTCGCTGTTCCGCTCCGGGCTCCCCCCAGATGCCCGCGCCGGTCTCGGGGTCGAAGAAGTAGAGCCGCGCGGTGTCCACCCGGACCCGCACCGGCCGCCCCTCGCCGGTCTGCGAGCGGGGGCTGAACTTCGCGATCATCGGGCTGCGCCCGCCGGCCGCGCCGATCTCGTCGGCGCCGGCGTCCCGGGCGAGCTCCCTGGTGTCCTCGGTGACCACCGGCGGCGCGCCGATGGCGAAGTGCACGAGCAGCTCCGAGCCGAGCGCCTCGACCAGTTCGGTCTCCGACTCCAGCACGGTGCCCTCGGGGGCCTCCCCGGGCAGGTCGGCGTCGTCCATGTCCTCGGGGCGGACGCCCACCGCGACGTCGCGGCCGAGCATCCCGCGCAGCCCGGGGCGCTCGGCGAGCAGCGCGGCGGGCACCGCGAGCCGCTGGTCGCCCAGGGAGAGCAGGGCGCCGTCGCCGTCGGCCTCCAGCCGGCCCTGGACCAGGTTCATCGCCGGGGAGCCGATGAACCCGGCGACGAAGAGGTTGCCGGGCCGCTCGTAGAGCTCCTGCGGCGGGGCGACCTGCTGCAGCACGCCCTTCTTCATCACCGCGACCCGGTCGCCCAGGGTCATCGCCTCGACCTGGTCGTGGGTGACGTAGACGGTGGTGACTCCGAGGTCGCGCTGGAGCCGGGAGATCTCCGCGCGCATCTGCACCCGGAGCTTGGCGTCCAGGTTGGACAGCGGCTCGTCCATCAGGAACGCCTGCGGCTCGCGGACGATGGCCCGGCCCATGGCGACCCGCTGCCGCTGGCCGCCGGAGAGGTTGCGCGGCTTGCGCTTGAGGTGGTCGGTCAGGCCCAGGGTGGCGGCGGCCTTCGCGACCCGCTCGGCGATCTGCGCCTTGGGCATCTTGCGCAGCTGCAGGCCGAAGCCGATGTTGTCCTCCACCGTCAGGTGCGGGTAGAGGGCGTAGCTCTGGAAGACCATGGCCACGTCGCGGTCGCGGGCCGGGACCCGGTTGACGGTGCGGTCGCCGATGGCGACGGTGCCCTTGCTGATCTCCTCCAGCCCGGCGATCATCCGCAGCGCGGTGGTCTTGCCGCACCCGGAGGGGCCGACCAGCACCAGGAACTCGCCGTCGGCGATCTCCAGGTTCAGGTCGTTCACCGCGCTGGTGCCGTCCGGGTAGATCTTGTAGACCCCGTCCAGCCGGACATCCGCCACGATCAGCCACCACCCGTCTTCGCCGCTCGGCATCGGGGAGCCGGTCCCGCGGACCCCGTGGCGGGCGCCGCGCCGCGGTGCGGCCGCGGTCCGGGCCCGCGGCTGTGCCGTGGGCCACACCGAACTCTCGACCCTTGTCGTACCAGCGTTTGTTCCGGCGTAACAGTGGGCGACGCCCCCTGTTACTGATCTGTTTCCCGCCTTTGGCGGCGTTCGCGGGGCGGTGAGCGGAAAGCCCCCGGTGGCGGGGTTTCGGCCCGTTCGGAAGGCGGTGGCGGCCCCGGGAAGGGCGCGGGGCGGCGCCGGACGCCCCGGCACCGCCCCGCGCTCCGCCCGGGCGCTACCCGGCCCGCTCCTCCCGGGCCAGGTGGCGGCCGATCACCATGCGCTGGATCTGGTTGGTGCCCTCCACGATCTGCAGCACCTTGGCCTCGCGCATGAACCGCTCGACCGGGAAGTCCCGGGTGTAGCCGGAGCCGCCGAGGACCTGGACCGCGTCGGTGGCGGTCTTCATCGCGGTGTCGGTGGCGAAGAGCTTGGCCATCGCGGCCTGCTTGGCGAACGGCCGCCCGGCGTCCCGCCGCCGGGCGGCGGCCAGGTAGAGCTCGCGGGCCGCCTCGACCTGGGTGGCCATGTCGGCGAGGAGGAAGGACAGGCCCTGGTGCTCGATGATCGGGCGGCCGAACTGGCTGCGCTCGGCGGCGTAGGCGACGGCGGCGTCCAGTGCGGCCCGGGCCACGCCCACCGCGCAGGCGGCGATGCCCAGCCGGCCGGAGTCCAGCGCGGACAGCGCGATGGCGAAGCCCTTGTCCACCTCGCCGACGAGCGCGTCCGCGCCGACCTCGGCGCCGTCGAAGCGGACCGCGGCGGTGGGCGAGGCGCTCATGCCCATCTTCCGCTCGGGGGCGTCGGCGGCGACCCCGGGGGTCGCGGCGGGCACGTGCAGGCAGCCGATGCCGTTCGCGCCGGAGCCGGGGGCCCCGGTGCGGGCGAAGAGGGTGTAGAAGTCGGCGACGCCGCCGTGGGTGATCCAGGATTTGGCGCCGTCGATGCGGTAGCCGGCGCCGGTCTTGGCGGCCCGGGTGGACAGGGCGGCGGCGTCGGATCCGGAGTGCGCCTCGGAGAGGCAGTAGGCGCCGAGCAGCCGGCCGCCGAGCATGTCGGGCAGCAGGCGCTCCTTCTGCTCGGCGGTGCCGAAGGAGGCGACCGGGTAGCAGGCCAGGGTGTGCACGCTCAGCCCGAGCCCGACGGCCAGCCAGCCGGCCGCGAGCTCCTCGACGACCTGGAGGTAGACCTCGTAGGGCTGGTCCCCGCCGCCGTACTCGCCGGGGTAGGGCAGGGAGAGCAGCCCGGAGTCGCCGAGCAGGGTGAACAGGTCGCGGGGGAACGCGGCGTCCTCCTCCCCCCGGGCCGCCCTGGGCCGGACCTCCTTGTCCACCAGGTCCCGGACCAGCTCCAGGAGGTCGGCGGCCTCCGGAGTCGGAAGAGTGCGCTCAACGCCCATGCCATTCCCTCAGGTAGTACCGGCAGGTCGTGCCGGTGGACGGCCTCGCGAGAGGTATTTACTCGGTCGTCCAACTACATGGTGACATGGGGCACTTTAACCCATCCCGCCGCCCCGCCCGCGGACCGGACGGCGGGGCGGAGGCTACAGCCGGCCGCGCTTCACCGAGTCCAGGAAGCCCTGCCACTCGGCGCGGGGGAAGGCCAGATGGCCGCGCTCGCGGTTCTGGGTGTCCCGCATCTTCACCGCCTGCGGCGCCTCGGCGACCTCGACGCAGGCGCCGCCGTTGCCGTGGCTATAGCTGCTCTTCTTCCACGTCTCCATAGCGGTTCTCCATGATCTTGCGTATCGACGTGACGGACTGTGAGGGCGGCAGGGACTCGGCCTGGAGCTGCCCGAACAGCGTCCGGAACTCCTCCACCTCTGCGGGGGTGTCGACGACCTCCCCGCCCTTCGCATGCTCCGCGTAGGCGATCGTCCTCGTCTGGTCGAGCCTGTACATCCAGAACGGAAGACAGAGTCCGATGCTGGTGCGGGCGTCGACCGGCAGGAGCTGCAATCTGATGACGCCGCTCTCCGAGAGTTCGGCCATGTGTCCCAGCTCTCGGTGCATGATCCTCTCACTCCCCACCACGTCCAACAACACGGCCTCTTTGACGATGAACCACATCAGCGGACGCCCCTGTTCGAGAACGGCGCCGAGCCGTTTGGAGCGCGTTTCGACGATTTCGCCTATCTCTTCCGGAGTGGCGGTTATCATCCGGTCCTCGGCCAGAGCACGCGTGTACTCGGCGATCTGCAGAATCCCGGGAACGACGGTCGATTCATAGGCGCGGATCTCCTGGGCGCGGCGTTCTATCGCGAGGACGCTCTTGAACCAGTCCGGAACGTTTCCCTGCCGGGACGCCTCCTGCCAGAGACGGGAGAAGGTCCCCCCTGTCTCCAGAATGGCGTCCAGTTCCTCCGCGTGCTCCCGCTGCGGGGTCCGCTCGGCCCGCTCGATCTTCCCCAGCATGGTGTAGTGCAGCGCCAGCCGACCCGCCAGCCGGCGCTGCGTCATCCCCGATGACGAGCGCACACGCCGCAGCTCCCGCCCGAACCGGACCCACTTCTCATGCACCTGCTCCGCCATGGAGACAGGCTGTCATTCCTGGAGACACATGAGGACGAGAAAGCCAGAAAGAGCCAGAAACGTATCCCCGCTGGAAGTGGAAGCCGCAGGTCGGCATGCTCAAGATCACTGAAGACATAGAAGACCCCGGCGGCCGCTACGAGACCCCGGGGCGCGGCCCCCACCTGACCAGAGGTGAAGACATGGAGCAGTTTATCCCTCCTCCTCCCCCGCCGATCCACCGATTCGCCCTCGATGCGGGCGAAGAACTCCCCTGCACCGAAAACGGGCTGCGGCGGGCGCGGTCGCTCACCCGGGCCAGGCTGCGGCCGCTCTGGTCCGACTCACTGATGGACGACGCCGAGATCTGCGTGGACGAGGCGTTCTGCAACGCCTGGCGGCACACCCGCAGCGGCCTGGGCGGCGGCACCGTCTCCCTGCGCCTCTACGCCCTGGCCGACGGCCCGCTCTACATCGACGTCGGCGACGCGGGGCCGCTCCGCCCGGGCGACCGCCCCCGCGTCGCCCGCCGCGCCCTCGACCTGGGCGCCGAGTCCGGCCGGGGGATGCTGCTCATCGACGCCATCGCCGCGCACTGGCTCTACGTCCCCGCGCCCGACCGCGGCCGGCTCTGCATGACCCTGCTGACCCCGGACCGCTCCCCGCTGCCCGCGCGCGCCGGGGCCGCCCGCTGAGACCGCCCGGCGGAGGCCCGGCGCCCGGCCCCCGCCTCCCCCGGGCTGGCCACCGGGCGCCGCTCCGGCGGCCCGCCGGTCAGCCCACCGAGGTGTAGGCGACCACGCCCCGCCGGACCAGGTCCACCGCCTTGCGGGCGGTGGAGCGGACCCCGCCGTCGTCCGGCGCCGCGGCGGCGATCTGCTCCAGCAGGTCGATCAGCTGCTTGGCGGTGCGGACGAAGTCGCCGGCCGGCATGTCGGCGTCGGCGAGGATCCGGTCGAGCCGGTCGCCGCGCGCCCAGCGGTGCGCCAGCCACACGAAGCCCATGTCCGGGCGGCGCAGGAAGGAGACCCTGTTGTCCCGCTCCACCTCCTGCAGCTCGCCCCAGAGCCGCTCCATCTCGGTCAGCACGTCCGCCACCCGGCCCTCGGGCACCCGCGGGTAGGGGTCGTCGTTCCGGCGCGACTCGTACACCATCGACGCCACGCAGGAGGCCAGCTCCTGCGGGGTGAGGTCGTCCCACAGGCCGCGCCGGAGCGACTCGGCGACCAGCAGGTCCAGCTCGGAGTAGATCCGGGCGAGCACCGCGCCCTCCGGGGTGACCGTGTCGCCGTCCTCCGGGGCGAGGTAGCCCAGCGACTGCAGCACCCCGCACACCCGGTCGAAGGTGCGCGCGATGACGTGCGAGCGCCCCTCCACCCGGCGGCGCAGCCCCTCGGTCTCCTTCTTCAGCCGGAAGTACCGCTCGGCCCAGCGGGCGTGCTCCTCCCGGTCGGCGCAGCCGTGGCAGGGGTGCGCCTTCATCTCCGCGCGCAGCCGGGCGATCTCCGGGTCCTCCTCCTTGGCGCCGTGCCGCGCCTTGACCACCCGGGTGTCGACCGTCCCGTCGTTGATCTTGTTGCGCAGCGTGGACGCGAGGTCCTGCCTCGACTTGGCCGAGCGCGCCGAGAACCCCTTGGGGATGCGCAGCCGCCCGGCCGGCTCCACCGGGACCGGGAAGTCGGCCGCGTTGACCCGCTTGACCTGCTTGTCCACCGTGAGCACCAGCGGCGCGGGCAGCGCGTCGCGCAGCCCCGGGTCGAGCACCACGGCGAAACCGGTGTGCCGGCCGGCCGGGATCCGGATCACGTCGCCGGGGCGCAGCCGGCCCAGCGACTCCACCGCCTCGTCCCGGCGACGCGCCCCGCGCCGCTTGGACTGCTCGTTCTCCCGGTCGCTGAGCCGCCTGCGCAGCGCGGCGTACTCCATGAAGTCGCCCAGGTGGCAGTCGGCCGCCTCGGCGTAGCCGGCCAGCGCCTCCTCGTGCTTGCGCAGCTGCTTGACCAGGCCGACCACCGCGCGGTCGGCCTGGAACTGGGCGAAGGACGCCTCCAGCATGTTGCGGCTGCGCTCCCGGCCGACCTGGCCGACCAGGTTGACCGCCATGTTGTAGGACGGCTGGAAGCTGGAGTCCAGCGGGTAGGTCCGGGTGCTGGCCAGCCCGGCGACCGCCTCCGGGTCGATGCCGGCCTGCCAGATCACCACCGCGTGGCCCTCGACGTCGATGCCGCGCCGCCCGGCGCGCCCGGTGAGCTGGGTGTACTCGCCGGCGGTGAGCGGGGCGTGGGTCTCCCCGTTCCACTTGTCCAGCTTCTCGATGACCACGGTGCGGGCGGGCATGTTGATGCCCAGCGCCAGCGTCTCGGTGGCGAACACGGCGCGGATCAGGCCCCGGGAGAACAGCTTCTCCACGATCTCCTTGAACGCCGGGAGCAGGCCCGCGTGGTGCGCGGCGACGCCGCAGGTCAGCGCGCGCAGCCAGTCGTGGTAGCCGAGCACGGCGAGGTCGGCCTGCGGGATGTCGGCGCACTGCCGCTCCGCGTACTCGCGGATCTCCGCGGCCTCCTCGTCGGTGGTGAGGACCAGGCCCGCGGCCAGGCACTCGCGCACCGCGGCCTCGCAGCCGGCGCGGCTGAAGATGAAGGTGATCGCGGGCAGCAGGCCGTCCCGGTCCAGCTCGTCGACGATCTGCACCCTGCTGGGCGGGAAGTGCTTGGTGCGCGGGCGCGGGGCGCTGCGCGCGCGGGACTGCGGGTGGCGGCGGCGGTGCGCCAGCTGGGTGACCCGGTCGTCCTCCACCGCCATCCGCATCAGCCTGGGGTTGATCAGCATCTTCTCGCCGCCGACCGACATCTCGACCGGTTTGGCCAGGCCGCTGCGGTCCCGGTCGCGCTTGCGGCTGCGCTTGCGCCCGTTGCCCGAGGGCTCCCCGTCCTCGCCGGCGTCGGCGCCCTCGACCGGCACGAACAGGTCGTGCAGCCTGCGGCCGACCATGACGTGCTGCCAGAGCGGCACCGGCCGCTTCTCGTCCACGATGACGGTGGTGTCGCCGCGGACCTCCTGCAGCCACTCGCCGAACTCCTCGGCGTTGCTGACCGTGGCCGACAGCGCGGCGATCCGCACCGACTCGGGGAGGTGGATGATGACCTCCTCCCACACCGCGCCGCGGAACCGGTCGGCGAGGTAGTGGACCTCGTCCATCACCACGAACGCCAGGCCGGAGAGGGTCTGCGAGCCCGCGTAGAGCATGTTGCGCAGCACCTCGGTGGTCATCACCACCACCGGCGCCTCGCCGTTGACGCTGTTGTCCCCGGTGAGCAGGCCGACCTTCTCCGCCCCGTAGCGGGCGACGAGGTCGTTGTACTTCTGGTTGGACAGCGCCTTGATCGGCGTGGTGTAGAAGCACTTCGCGCCGTCGCGCAGGGCCAGGTGGACGGCGAACTCGCCGACGATGGTCTTGCCCGACCCGGTGGGCGCGGCGACGAGGACCCCCTCGCCGTCTTCGAGCGCCTTGCACGCCCGCACCTGGAACGGGTCGAAGTCGAAGCCGTAGAGCCCCTTGAACTCCTCGATCACGGTGCTCGTCTGGGACTGGCGCCGGCGGAAGGCGGCGTAGGAGGCGGCGTGGTTATTCATCGCCTCCAGCCTATGGCGTCGGAGCGACGTCCCGGAATCCGCGCCCCTCGGCGTTGGCGCCCCTCAGCGTTGGCCTCGGCGCCGTTGCGGTCTCAGAGCCGGTGCTCTCCGGTGTCCGTTGCAACACCGCGTACCAGAGGACAGGAGGGGACCGGCCGGCCGGTCGGGCGCGGCACCCCACGGGGTGCAGATTCAAGCGGGCGGCGACGGCGGGGAGGGCGACCTGCCGGTCAGTCGGTCGGGTGCGGCGCCCCGCGGAGCGAAGGTCAAGACGAGCGGCGACGGCGCAGGCAGGAACCGGGCCCGGCGCCCCACCCGAGCGCGGCGCCTCGCAGAGCGGAGGTTCAAGCAGGCGGCGACGGCGGGGAGGGGGACCGGCCGGTCGGTTCGGCGCGGCGCCCCACGGGGCGAAGGCTCAAACCGGCGGCGACGGCAGCGGTGGGAGCGGGGCGGAGGCGGCCGCCCGGGCGCGGCGCCCCGCGGAGCGGAGGTTCAAGCGGGCGGCGACGGCAGCGGTGGGAACGGGGCGGAGGCGGCCGCCCGGGCGCGGCGCCCCGGCGGTGGGGGTGGGTCCGCCCGAGCCGAGCAGGGTGGCCTTATCCCCTATGCCGGGTTCTCGGTAGGGAACAGGCAGGGGCGGGGGCGCCTTGCGCACCGCGAGAGCACCCCGATTACATCTACCAGCGAGTAGTAAGCCCCCAGGCCCCCACCACCCCCTCACCGCTCACCCAGAGTGGCCAAACAGGGCTCCCCGGGAGAACAAAAGCGACATCCCGTCCCCGCGCCGCCTCTCCCCGGGTTCCAGCCCCCTGCATCCCGGCCTTCCGGACGGCTCGAACCCCCGAACACCGGCTCGATCAAGGCGATCCGGGCCTCCCGGGGGCCGATCCGGCCCAGGATGCGCGCCCGGGAATCACCGGGGTGCTCTCGCGGTGCGCAGGGCACCCCACACCGCCATCACTCTGCGTATTCACCCAGGTCGGGAAGGGGCAGCGGTTTCACGGGCGGCCGGCCCCGGCGCCTGGGCGACGCGGGAACGGCCACCCCGCCACCCCACCCTGCCCCGGCCGCCCCTCCCTGCTCTGCCGCACCGGACCGACCGGCCGGTGCCCCTCCCCGCCTTCGCCGCCCGCTTGAACCCCCACCCCGTGGGGCCCGACACCCGGGCGACCGCCCCCGCCACGCCCCTACTCCCGCCGTCGCCGCCCGTCTTGACCTCCGCTCCGTGGGGCGCCGCGCCCGACCGACCGGCCGGTCCCCCACCGCCGCCCTCGCCGCCCGCTTGGACCTTCGCCCCGTGGGGCCCGGCGCCCGGGCGACTCCCGTACCCCGGCCCTACCTTCACCGTCGCCGCCCGTCTGAACCCCCGCCCCGTGAGGCGCCGCGCCAGACCGACCGGCCGGTGCCCACCGCCGCCCTCGCCGCCCGCCTGAACCCTCACCCCGTGGGGCCCGGCGCCCGGGCGACCGCCTCCGCCCCGCCCCTACCTACACCGTCGCCGCCCGCCTGAACCGCCACCCCGCGGGAGGCCGCACCCGGTCGGGGACCTCCCTTCCCTCGCCCCTCCCCGAGTTCCTCGTTGCAACGACCACTCGGCGACAAGGCGGGGCGAGACCGCGACAGCGCCAAGATCAACGGGGGACCGGCCGCGGCTACATCAGCACGCGCACCGACTTCGGGGCGATCTCGCAGGTGAGCGGGGTATCGCCGACGCGCTCGCCGTCGGCGTAGCCGGCCACCGGGGTGCCGCCACCGGTGGTGATGGTGACGCGGCGGCCGCGCAGCACCGTCACCTCGTCCAGCTCGGTGTGGGTGCCGCCGAACACCCGCGGGAAGAACCGGACGAAGTCGGAGACCGCGACGGCGTGCACGAACACCACTTCGAGCAGCCCGTCGTCGTAGCGCGCGCCGGGGCAGACCTTCATGCCGCCGCCGTAGCAGCGGGTGTTGCCGACCGCGGCGAGCATCCCCTCGGCCTCCAGGACCTCGCCGTCCACCTCGATCCGGTACGGGATGGGGCGGAAGGAGCGCAGCTCGGCGGCGAGGCCGACCAGGTAGCCGGCCCGGCCCATGGGGACGGAGAAGCCGTTCACCCGCTCGTTCACCCGGGAGTCGAACCCGCAGGCCAGCACGCTGAGGTAGTGCAGGTCGACGCCGCGGCCGGTGCAGTGCACGGTGTCGGCGGGGACGGTGTAGCCGCGCGCGATCCGCTCCGCGGCCTCGGTGGCCGAGCGGCCGATGCCCAGCTCGCGGGCGATGTCGTTGCCGGTCCCGGCGGGCACCACGCCCAGCGGGACGTCGGTCCCGGCGACCGCCTGCAGCGCGGTGTGCACCATGCCGTCGCCGCCTACCGCGACCAGCGCGTCCGGCCTCTTCCGCACCGCCTCCCGGGCCAGTCTGGCGCTGTCCGCGGCGGAGCGGCCGATCAGCACCGTCGGCTCGGCGCCCAGCGCGCGCAGCCCGGTGAGCACCCGGCCGGCGGCCACCGCGGCGCGGCCGCTTCCGGAGGCGGGGTTGACGAGGAGGGAGACGGAGGAGGGCATGGGGGGTTCCGTTCAGGGGCGGGGACGGCCTGCCCGGGCTCGGGTCCCGGAGTGGGTCGAGGATACCGACAGGTAGAACCGGTTGCACCCCGGGGCCTCCCGCCCCTGCCCCGGCCGCGTCAGTCCGCGGCGCCCCCGTCGCGCTTCTTGTTCAGCGGCGACGGGACGGCGTGCACCTCGACCTCGCCGCGCTGGATCCGCGCCTCCTCCTCGGTGAGGTACTCCTCCGGGATGTCGAACTCGCCGTCCTTGGCGCCCAGCACGAAGGCCTCCCACTCCTGCGGGGTGAAGAAGAGGATGCCCTTCTCCGGGTTCTTGCCGTCGCGGACCGCGCGGAACCCGTCGTCGAACTTGGCGACCTCGACGATGGCCTCGGAGTCCTCCCTGGAGAGCGAGGAGCGCATCCACACCGCGTCGGTGGTGTCGTGCCACTTCTCGTTGCCCATCGCCTCGGGCGGGAGCTCGCGCTTCTTCTCGTCACTCATGCGCCTGCCTCGTCCTTCCGGTTCTGCTGCCCGCTCCCTCGGGAAGAGCGGTCGGGAGAGACCTTAGCGGTTGAGCTCCGCCTCGGAGGGGCCGTCGTCCTCGATCGGGGAGATCTCGTCGTCGTCCAGGCCGGCGTAGGGGTCGGCGTTCCTGCGGCGGCGGTCGTTGAAGTAGCAGAACACCTCGGCGAGCTCGAAGAGCACGATCAGCGGGACCGCCAGGGCCAGCATGGACAGCGGCTCGGCCGGGGTGACCACCGCGGCGACCACGAAGATGACGAACAGAATGAGCCGGCGGTGCTTGGCGATGGCGGCCTGGCTGACCACGCCCATCAGGTTGAGCAGCACCACGACCAGCGGGGACACGAACCCCATCCCGAACACGATGATCATGAGGAGCATGTAGTTCAGGTAGTTGGTGATCGTGATCATCGCGGTCATCTGCTCGGTGGCGAAGCCGAACAGGACCTGCATGGCCAGACCGGTGATGTAGTAGCCCAGCGACGCGCCGGCCAGGAAGAGCGGCACCGCGGCGGCGATGAAGTAGTAGGTGTAGCGCTTCTCCCGGCCGTTGAGCGCGGGGGCCACGAACGCCCACAGCTGGTAGAGCCAGAACGGGCAGGCGAGCAGCAGGCCGACCACGATGGCGACCTTGAACTGCAGCACGAACGGGTCGAAGATGCCGGTGAAGACCAGCTCGCAGCCCTCACCGCCGGTCCGCACCGAGCTGGGCAGGTCGCAGTAGGGGCGCTGCAGGAAGTTCCAGACCGGCTGGTAGACGAAGAAGCCCGCCACCACGCCCGCGGCGATCCCCAGGAACGCCCGGAACAGCCGCTTGCGCAGCTCCCGCAGGTGCTCCATCAACGGCATGCGCGCCTCGGGGTTCCCCTTCGACCGTCCCAGCTGCATGGTCCGCTTACGCTCCTCGCACCGGGCCGGTGGCGCCGGCCCGCTTTCCTCGTCCCGGGGTCACCGGGCACGTCTCCGCCCGGCGGGGCCGTCGCCTCCACCGGGTCCGCCCCGGGCGGATCGGGTCCGGCCGGGGTCGGTGTTCCGTCGGTCTCAGTCCTCGTAGGGGCGGACCGCTTCGCCCTTCTCGTTCACGATCCGCTGCCCCGGAGGGAGATCCGGGTAGGAGGGCCTCCGCTGCTCCTGCTGCTGGTACGGCTGCTGCTGCGGCTGCTGCTCCTCCCGCGCCTGGGCCCCCCGCCCGGCGTCGTCATCGCCGCCGTCGTCGTCGGCCAGCCCCTTGGCCTCGGCCTTGAGGATCCGAGCGCTGCGCCCCAGGGAGCGCGCGAGCTGGGGAAGCCGCGACGCGCCGAACAGGATCAGCGCGATCAGCAGCAGGATGAGGAGGGTCCGCCCGTCCAAACCCATGTCTAAAACCTCTCTTCAGGCGCCGTGCGCCCCACGATCGTACGCCCGGTCCCCCGCGCGATCACGGGCCCCGCGTTCGGGCGTTCCGGGTTCGCGCGCGGTAGGCGCGGTATGCGGGTCCCACCTCGGCCCGAGTACGCTCCACCTGCGCCTCCAGACGACGCAGCTCGACGAGCGCCCGGGCCGCGAGCACCCCCAGGACCAGCAGGCCGACGATGGTGACGGCGGCAAGACCAAGGAACGGAACCACGGGGACAACCTTACTCGGTCGCACATGAAACCCATCCGCACCCCGGATGACCCGGAGTGGTCCGAATCGTCACGATCCGGACGCGGCCCCCGCAGCGCGCGCTCCCCCGCCCCGGACCTCCCGGCGGAGTAAGGGGGGAGGGGAGCGGCCCCGGCGGCTGCTCGGGGGCCTGGGCCCCAGGCCGGATGCAGGGCGAGGAGGCGGAAAGGACCAGCGTCCCGTCCCCCGCCTCTCCGTTCCCCGCCCGGAAGGAGTCCTTCCCGCGCTGCAGGGGAAGGAAGAGGTCGTCCGGCCGAAGGTCCTCGAACACCCGGCAGCCGTTGGACGCCCAGTGGCCGTGCGGCCGCTCGACGTTCTCCTCGCCGGCCTCCTCCGGCGGTCCCCGCAGAGGACGACCATGCCGACGGCGGCCGCAAGAGTGCGTTTCCCCACGCTGTTCGCCGCCCTCTGCGATCACTCCGCCCGTCTTCCCGACGGATTCCATGTTCCGGTTGAAGCACGGTGCGGAGGGGCGCACGGGAAGGGCCCCGCGGAGGTGTGCTCCGGTGGGGCCCTCGACGGCCGGGCGGCGGGTCAGGAGGGGTAGGCCTCCAGGGCGCGGCGGGCGTCCTCGCGGACGCGGGCGGCGACGTCGGCGGGGGCGATGACGCGGGCGTCGGGGCCCAGGCGGAGGAGCAGGCGGCGGACCCAGCGCGGGGCCGGGGTGCGCAGGGTGACGCGGAGCCGGCCGCCGGGCAGTTCCCGGACGTCGGTGCAGATGTAGTCCTCGGAGATCCACCGGGCCGCCGGTTCGAGCTCCAGGGTGACCCGCAGGTCGTCCTCGGAGAACTGCACCAGGCCGCCGCTGATGTCCCGGCGGCGGGCGGCGCTGGGCACCCGGGCCGGCTCGGGCAGCACGGCCAGGTCGAGCACCCGGTCCAGCCGGAACAGCCGGACCCCGTCGCGCAGCCGGCACCAGCCCTCCAGGAACGCGTGGCCGTCCTGCACCACCAGCCCCATCGGGTCGACGTCGCGCTCGGTCACCTCGTCCACGTAGCCGGAGAGGTAGCGCAGGTGCACCGCCTGGCCGGCGTCGAGCGCCTCCTTGCAGCGCCGCTGCTTCTCCCGCTCCTCCTCGTCCAGGTCGACCCGGACCGCCACCGCGGCGGCGACCTCCTCGGCGGCGGCGCCCGCCGCGGCGCGCAGCTTCTCCCCCACCCGCTTCAGCGCGTCGCCGCCGGCCGTGCCGGGCAGCTCGCCCAGCAGCTCCAGGCCGACGATGAGGCTGGCCGCCTCGTCGGCGGTGAGCGCCAGCGGCCGGGCCAGGGTGTCGGCGTTGCCGATGATGATCTCCCCGGTGGACTCGGCGGCCTCCAGGTCGACCTCGATCAGGTCGCCCGGGGTGTAGCCGGGCAGGCCGCACATCCACAGCAGGGCGAGGTCCTTGAGCACCTGCTTCTCGGTCAGCCCGAAGTGCGCGGCGACCTCGGGCACCCGCACGTCGTGGCTGAGCGCGTAGGGCACCAGCATCAGCAGCCGGCGCAGCTGCTCGGCGGAGGCGGCGGCGCGCCGCTCGCCGCGGACGCCCTCCTCGCCGGCGGGCAGGGCCTCCGGCTCCGGTTCCGGCTCCCGCTCGGCGACCGCCCGCAGGTGCTCGGCGACCGCGGCGCGCGCCTCGGCCGGCTCCTCCAGCACCACCCGGTCGCCGAACCGGGCGGCCATCCCCACCAGGTCGGGCAGGTCGGTGTAGGGCAGGTCGACCTGGTCCCAGCGGTCCTCCGGGGCGGCGTCGCCGCCGGGGACGATGCGCAGCGCGGCGCGGCGCAACTCGTGCGCGGAGTCGCCGCGGACCCGCAGCCGGGCGGTGTGCTCCGGCTCGGGCCGCTGCGCCCGCACCAGCGAGCGGACGTCGACGCCCTCCGGGACCTCCACCGGCGGACCGGAGGAGACCACCTTGACCCCGCCGACGATCCGGCCGAGCCGGAACACCCGGCGCTCGCCGCGGACCCGGTCGTGGCCGCCCACGTACCAGTGGCCGCGCACGTTCACCACGCCCCACGGCTCCAGCACCCGGCGCTCCGCCTGCTCGGCGCGGGGCTTGCGGTAGTCGAACTCGATCGGGCGGCGGTCCCGCACCGCCTGCCAGATCGGCAGGAACGCCGGCTCGTCGGCGTCCAGCACCGGGGTGATGGCCGGCGCGGCGTCGGAGTCGACCGGGACGCCGGCCGCGCGCAGCTTCATCATCGCGCCGGCCGCCGCCTCGCCCAGCGCGGCGTGCCGCCAGGCGCGCGCCGCCAGGCCCAGCACCGCGGCCTCGTCCGGCAGCAGCTCGATGTCGGGCAGGGTGTAGGCGGCCCGGGAGATCCGGTAGCCCTCCTCGTCGCTCCACACGTCGCCGCCGCCGGTCTCGATCGGGATGCCGCTGTCCCGCAGCTCCTTCTTGTCCCGCTCGAACATCCGCTTGAAGGCGCCGTCGCTCTCCGCCTCCTCGTAGCCCGCCACCGTCGCCCGGATCTCCCTGGCGGTGAGGAAGCGCCGAGTCGCCAGCAGGCAGATGACCAGGTTCAACTGGCGTTCCGTCTTCTTCCTGGACATCTTTCTCCGTCCTCCCGCTGCACGCGCCGCCCTCGCTGGGAGCGGTCGCGGACCCGGCGGCCCTCCGCCGGCGCCTGCTCCGGTCATCCGGCGGCGTGCCGTCGCAGCGCCGCCTCACGCCCCGACGGTACCGTGCTTCCCGTGATCCGATGGCGAGCTGGACGAGTGGCCGCGGTCCGCCGCGCATGGCCGGGCGCGGTGGAGGTCGACGCCGAGCTGGACGACCGGGCCGAGGCGCCTCCCGGCGGGGCGGGGCCGGTCCCGGAGCAGGGGCGCGGGGCGGACATCGGCGGGGCCGGCGGCGCCCCTCCGGAGCCCGGTTCACCGGAGGCCGAGGAGGCCCCGGCCGCGGGGGCCGTCGCCGCCCCCGCCGATCCCGCCGAGCGCCGGGTCCGGGTCTGCCGCGCGCTGGCCTACACCGACCTGGTCGGCACCCCGGCCCCCGGCGACCGGGTGCTGCTCAACACCACCGCCCTCGACCTGGGCCTGGGCACCGGCGGATACGCGATGGTGGCCGCCCTGCCGGACCGGCTGCCCGACGACGCCCCCGTCCCCGGGCACCTGGTCAAGGCGCGCTACACGCCGCTGCAGACCACCGTGCTGGGCGCCGACGGGCAGGACTCCCCGCACCACGCGGTGCTGCGCGGCGCCGAAGGGCTGGACGGCATGCCGGTGGTCGCCGCGGACCTGCACTCGGCGCTGCCCGCGATCCTGGCCGGGGCGGACGCGGACCGGCCCGGGGTGCGGGCCGTCTACGTGATGCTCGACGGCGGTGCGCTGCCGGCCGCGTTCTCCCGGACCGCCGCGGCGCTGCGCGAGGCCGGGCTGCTGGCCGGGGTGGTCACCACCGGCCAGGCGTTCGGCGGGGACCTGGAGACGGTGACGGTGCACAGCGGCCTGCTCGCCGCCCGGCATGTGCTCGGCGCGGAGCTGGCGGTGGTCGCGCAGGGGCCGGGCAACCTGGGCACCGGCACCCCGTGGGGGTTCTCCGGGGTGGCCGCCGGGGAAGCGGTGAACGCCGCCTCGGTGCTGGGCGGCCGCCCGGTCGCCGCGCTGCGGGTGAGCGACGCCGACCCGCGCGAGCGGCACCGCGGGGTCTCCCACCACAGCCTGACCGCCTACGGGAGGGTCGCCCTGGCCCGCGCCGACGTGCCGGTCCCGGCGCTGCGCGGCTCGTTCGGCGCCCGGGTGGCGAGGGACGCGGCGCTGCTGGCCGAGCGGCACCGGCTGGTCCACATCGACCTGGACGGCCTGGAGGAGGCGCTGCAGGCGCTGCCGGTCCGGCTGTCCAGCATGGGCCGCTCCCTGGAGGAGGACACCGCCTGCTTCCTGAGCGCCGCCGCGGCGGGTCGGCACGCGGCGGCCCTGCTCAACGCCTGAGCGGCGGCCCTGCTCAACGCCTGAGCGGCGGCCGGGCGCCCTCTGTCGCGCCGGTCCCGGCGCCGCCGTCCGCGGGCGGCGGCCGGACACGGCGGCGCCCCGGGGGCGGCGCGTCGCCGCCCCCGGGGCGCGGGCGCCCGAGCCGGGAGGGCTAGCCCTCGGAGCCCTCGCCGCCCTTGTCCTCGGAGTCCTTGGACTCCTTGTCGCCGGAGTCCCCGCCCTCCTCGGACTTCTCCTCCTCCGGGGGCGGCGGCGGGTTGACCGCGCCCAGCACGTCGACGACGAAGACCAGGGTGCCGGCCGGCTGGCCGCTCTCCTCGGCCTCCTTGCCGTAGGCCTGGTCCTCGGGGATGACCAGCATGACCCGGGAGCCGACCTTCACGCCCTCCAGGCCCTCGTCCCAGCCCTCGATGACCTGGCCCTGGCCGAGCGGGAAGGTGAACGGGGTGCCGCCCTGCTTCCAGGAGGAGTCGAACATCTCGCCGTCGTCCCACCGGACCCCGGTGTACTGGACGACGAGCTGCTGCTCCTTCTCGGTCTCGGGGCCGTCGCCCTCGATCAGCTCGACCTTCTCCAGCTTCTTCGGCGGGTCGGTCTCCTTCGGGATCTTGATCTCGGGGGCCGCCGCGCCGGCGTCGGCCGCGGTGGGCAGGCCGTCGCCGCCGTCGGTCTGCTGCTCGCCCTCGACGGTGTCGCCCTTGCCGTACCGGTCGCGCACCTCGACGATGGAGACGGTGTCGCCCTCCTGCGGCTCCATGCCCTGCGCCTCGGCCTGCGCCGGGTCCGGGCCGGGCAGCACGAACGCCACCTGCGCGCCGACCGCCTGGTTCACCAGGACGCCGCTGAGCTCCTCCTGCACCTGGTTGAGCTGGAGCAGGAACGGCGTGTCGGTCTCGTAGGTGGAGTTGGTCTTCTCCGCCTCGCCCTTGCCGCTCCACTGGTAGTCGACGATGTCGACGAGGAGCGTGTCATCGGCCCGGATGATCTCCTCCTCGTCCCCGGGGCGGACCACGCCGGAGATCTGCTCGCCGGGCGGGGCGATGTCGGGGAAGGCCACCTCGGGCTCTTCGCCGGGCTTGCCCTCGACGGTGGGCAGGCGCTCGTCGATCTCCTGCTCGTCCATCCGCATGAAGGCGGGGACCTGGTACTTCTCCGGGATCGCACCGCAGGCGGACGACGCCAGCAGCACGACCGAGAACGGCACCGCGAGGGCGGCGGCACGTCGTCGCATAGGGCACTACCTCAATATCCGGCTCGGGTCCCAGACACATTACCGAAAAGGGCATGGTGCCGTATCCGGGTAAGAGCCGGTTGAGAGGGAGGGGCCGGGCGCGGCCCCTCCCCCGCCGGGTCACATGCCCGCGATGAGCTTCTCCACCCGCTCGTCCACCGCCTTGAACGGGTCCTTGCACAGCACGGTGCGCTGCGCCTGGTCGTTGAGCTTGAGGTGGACCCAGTCCACGGTGAAGTCGCGGCGCTTCTCCTGGGCCTTGCGGATGAACTCGCCGCGCAGCCGGGCCCGGGTGGTCTGCGGCGGCACCGACTTGGCCTGGAAGATCCGCAGGTCGCCGACGACCCGGTCCATCTGGCCCTTGCGCTGCATCAGGTAGAACAGGCCACGGTCGCGGTGGATGTCGTGGTAGGTCAGGTCGAGCTGGGCGATCCGCGGGGAGGACAGCGACAGCCCGTGCTTGGACCGGTACCGCTCCAGCAGCTTGTACTTGGCGACCCAGTCGATCTCCCGCTCCACCAGGGAGAGGTTCTGCGTCTCCACCGCCTCCAGGGTGCGCGCCCACAGCTCCAGCACCCGCTTGCCGGTGGCGTCGGTGCCGTTGCGGTCCACGTAGGCCTGGACCTTCTCCAGGTACTCCCGCTGGATCTCCAGGGCGCTGGCCTCGCGCCCGTTGGCCAGCCGCACCTTGCGCCGCCCGGTCATGTCGTGGCTGACCTCGCGGATCGCCCGGATCGGGTTCTCCAGGGTGTAGTCGCGCATCACCACGCCGGTCTCGATCATCCGCAGCACCAGGTCGGTGGAGGCCAGCTTGAGCAGGGTGGTCACCTCGCTCATGTTGGAGTCGCCGACGATGACGTGCAGCCTGCGGAACCGCTCGGCGTCGGCGTGCGGCTCGTCCCGGGTGTTGATGATCGGGCGGGAGCGGGTGGTCGCCGAGGAGACGCCCTCCCAGATGTGCTCGGCGCGCTGGCTGACGCAGTACAGCGCCCCGCGCGGGGTCTGCAGCACCTTGCCGGCGCCGCAGATGATCTGCCGGGTGACCAGGAAGGGGATCAGGATGTCGGCGAGCCGGCCGAACTCGCCGTGCCGGCCGACCAGGTAGTTCTCGTGGCAGCCGTAGGAGTTCCCGGCCGAGTCGGTGTTGTTCTTGAACAGGTAGATCTCCCCGGCGATGCCCTCCTCGTGCAGCCGCTGCTCCGCGTCGACCTGCAGGCCCTCCAGGATGCGCTCGCCCGCCTTGTCGTGCGCGACGAGGTCGGCCAGGTCGTCGCACTCGGGGGTGGCGTACTCGGGGTGGCTTCCGACGTCGAGGTAGAGGCGGGCGCCGTTGCGCAGGAAGACGTTGCTGCTGCGCCCCCACGACACGACGCGCCGGAACAGGTAGCGCGCCACCTCGTCCGGCGACAGCCGGCGCTGTCCCCGGAACGTGCAGGTGACGCCGTACTCGTTCTCCAGTCCGAAAATGCGTCGTTCCACGCGGCCTCACCATTTCCCGTCCCGTGGCAGCCGCGCGGGCCCGGTTCGGCCGGGGGCCCGGCCGGAGCCCCGCTGCGCTGCCGACGACTCCACCTTGTTTATCGGCACCGTCCCGGCTCGGGAAACCGGTCGGCCCGCCCGGATGCGGCGGGGCCGACCGGCCGGGCCTCAGGCCCCGTTCTCCGCGTCCTCCGCGCCGTCGCCGGCGGAGGCGCCGCCCGCGCCGGAGGCCGGCGCCCCGTCGGCGGCGCGCGCCTCCTCGATCAGCCGCTCCAGGCGGGCGCCGCGGATCCGGCGGAACTTGCGGTGCTCGCGGGCCCGCTCCAGGACCGCGACCTCCAGGTTGGCCGCGTCCAGCTCGCGCCGCTCGTGCTGCTCGTGGGAGAGGGCGTACATCGCCGCGGACAGCGCCTCGCTGAGCGGGGCCGCCGGGTCGAACCGCTCCTTGAGCGCGTTGGTCACCGCCTCGGCGGAGCCGCCCATGCCCACCAGGCCCTTCTCGTCGGCGACCGAGCCGTCGAAGGTGATCCGGTAGATCTGGTCGGAGTCGGCGTCGTCGCCGACCTCGGCCACGACGATCTCCACCTCCCAGGGCTTGTTGCTCTCGCTGAAGACCGTGCCCAGGGTCTGGGCGTAGGCGTTGGCCAGCATCCGGCCGGTGACGTCGCGCCGGTCGTAGGCGTAGCCGTGCGCGTCGGCGTAGCGGACGCCGCCCAGGCGCAGGTTCTCGAACTCGTTGCCGCGGCCGACGGCGGCGAACGCCACCCGGTCGTAGAGTTCGCTGATCTTGTGCAGGGTGCGGGACATGTTGTCCGCGACGAGCAGGATGCCGCCGTCGTACTGCAGTACCACGGCGCTGCGGCCGCGCGCGATCCCCTTGCGCGCGTAGTCCGCCTTGTCCTTCATGCTCTGCTCGGGCGAGACGTAGAACGGCATCGACACCGCTGATCGTTCCTTTGCTGTTCGTGCTGCGGGGAGCTGGTCGGTCCGCGCCGCCGGCGGCGCGGACCACCGGTCAGGAGAGCGGGGCGATGGGGCCGTCCGGGCGCTCGGCGCGCCCGGCGACGACCGTCTCGGCGACCCGCGCGACCTCGTCGGTCGGCAGCCGCCGGTAGCCCTCCTCGGTGACGATGTCGACCAGCGGGTAGATCTTGCGGTGCAGGTCCGGGCCGCCGGTGGCGGAGTCGTCCTCGGCGGCGTCGTAGAGCGACTGCACCGCGGCCTCGACCGCCTGGGCCTCGGTGAGGTCGTCGGTGAACAGCTTCTTCAGCGACCCCTTGGCGAACACCGAGCCGGAGCCGATCGAGTGGTAGCGCTGCTCCTCGTAGCGGCCGCCCACCGGGTCGTAGCTGAAGATCCGGCCGATGCCGCGCGCCTCGTCGTAGCCGACCAGCAGCGGCACCACGACGAAGCCCTGCATGGCCAGCCCCAGGTTGCCGCGGAGCATGTTGGCCAGCCGGTTGGCCTTACCTTCCAGGGAGAGCGGCCGGCTCTCCCGCTTCTCGTAGTGCTCCAGTTCGACCTGGTAGAGCCGGGCCAGCTCGATGCCGATGCCGGCCGACCCGGCGATCGCCACCGCGGAGAACTCGTCGGCGCGGAACAGCTTCTCCATGTCCCGGTTGGCGATGACGTTGCCCGCGGTCGCCCGCCGGTCGCCGGCCAGCACCACGCCGCCGGGGAAGGTCAGCGCCACGATGGTGGTGGCGTCGGGGGTGAGCTGGTGCGCCCCGGAGGCCTGCGGGAGGTCCCGCCAGTTGGGCAGCAGGTCGGGATGGACCGCGCCGAGGAACTCGGTGAAAGACGACATCCCCGGATTCATGTACGCGGCGGGCAGCCGTCCGCCCTCGAACGCTTCAGACACGCGACTCCCTTCGATGGCGCCCCGCCCGTGATCGCGTCGCCGAAGGGGCGGCGGGGCGCATGCGGCGTTTGACGTTTCCTGGTGTCGACCCTACTGATCCCGGGGGAACCGGGGGTAGCGGCCGGTGGCCGCTCCGCTGAGGGCGAACCCGGCGGGGGAGCCGGGCCCCGCGCCCTCCGGAACGGGCGGGGCCGGGCCGCCCCGGGAGGCGGCCCGGCCCCGGTGCTCAGCGGCGGCCCCGGAGGCGGCGGTCCGCGTCACTGCCCGCCCTTCTGCACGAACTGGCGGACGAAGTCCTCGGCGTTGGATTCGAGGACCTCGTCGATCTCGTCCAGGATGTCGTCGACGTCGGAGTCCAGCTCTTCGTTGCGCGTGGTCGTCTCGGCGGAGGCCTCGGTCTCCTCGACCTCTTCGTCCCGCCGAGTGCCGTGCTTCTGCCCGCCGGTGTCCTTGGTCGCCATCCCACAACCTCCTCGATCGGGGCTCTCGCCCCTTATCTTGGCCCGCCGGGCCCCGCCTCAACCTCGATCACGGGTCCCGTTGTGTGCACGTTACCCACTTCCCGCCGGATTGTCCGTACATCCGTGCGAACGGCGGGTCACCGGAGAGTGTTCCCGCCGGCGCCGGGGGCGCGCCGGGCGGGGGGCGGGGCCGGGCGCCTCAGCCGCGGCCGCCGGTGAGCACGGCGACCAGGTCGGCGGCGGTGTCTGAGGAGTCGAGGAGGGCGCCGACGTGCTCCCTGGTGCCGCGCCGCGGCTCCAGGGTGGGCACCCGCTGGAGGGAGTCGTGGCCGGGGAGGTCGAAGATCACCGAGTCCCAGGAGGCGGCGGCCACCGAGTCGGCGTACTTGGCCAGGCAGCGGCCGCGGAAGTAGGCGCGGGTGTCCTCCGGCGGCTCGGTGATGGAGCGCTGCACCTCGGCCTCGTCCAGCAGGCGTTTCATCCGGCCCCGGGACACCAGCCGGTTGTACAGGCCCTTCTCCTGGCGGACGTCGGAGTACTGCAGGTCGACCAGCTGGAGCCGGTGGTGGTCCCAGTCGATGCCGTCCCGGTCGCGGTAGCCCTCCAGCAGCTTGAGCTTGGCCACCCAGTCCAGCTCGCCGGCGAGCCCCATCGGGTCCTCGGCGAGCCGGTCCAGCACCGACTCCCAGCGCTGCAGCACGTCGGCGGTGTCGGCGTCGGGCTCGCTGCCGTAGCGGTCCTGCACGTACTTCTGGGCCAGCTCCAGGTACTCGCGCTGGATCTGCAGCGCGGTCATCCGGCGGCCGTCGCGCAGCCGGGCCTGGTGGGTGAGGGTGGGGTCGTGGGAGATGGCGCGCAGGTCGGCGACGGGGGTGTCCAGGGTGAGGTCCACCCCGATGAAGCCGTCCTCGATCATCGCCAGCACCAGCGAGGTGGTGCCCAGCTTGAGGTAGGTGGACAGCTCGCTCATGTTGGCGTCGCCGATGATGACGTGCAGCCGGCGGTACTTGTCCGGGTCGGCGTGCGGCTCGTCCCGGGTGTTGATGATGGGGCGCTTCAGGGTGGTCTCCAGCCCCACCTCGACCTCGAAGAAGTCGGCGCGCTGGCTGATCTGGAAGCCGGCGTCGCGGGCGTCGGAGCCGATGCCGACCCGGCCCGCGCCGCAGATCACCTGGCGGGAGGTGAAGAAGGGGATCAGGTGGCGGACGATGTCGCCGAACGCGGTGGAGCGGCGCATCAGGTAGTTCTCGTGGCACCCGTAGGAGGCGCCCTTGTTGTCGGTGTTGTTCTTGTAGAGCTGGATCGGCTCCACCCCGGGCACGGCGGAGGCGCGGCCGGCCGCGTCCGCCATCACCCGCTCGCCGGCCTTGTCCCACAGCACGGCGTCGCGCGGGTTGGTGACCTCCGGCGCGGAGTACTCGGGGTGGGCGTGGTCGACGTAGAGCCGCGCCCCGTTGGTGAGGATGACGTTGGCCAGCCCCAGGTCCTCGTCGGTGAGCTGGGTGGGGTCGGCGACCTCCCGGGCCAGGTCGAACCCGCGCGCGTCGCGCAGCGGGTTCTCCTCCTCGAAGTCCCAGCGGGCCTTGCGGGCCCGCGCGGCCGAGGCCGCCAGGTAGGCGTTGACCACCTGGGTCGAGGTCACCATCGCGTTGGCACCGGGGTTGCCGGGCACGGAGATGCCGTACTCGGTCTCGATGCCCATAATCCGCCGCACAGTCATGTTGGAAGGTTATCCACCGATACCGCGTCTTGAACTCCGCGCCGCGAATTGCCGCCGGACCGTCTCCGGGCCGGTTCCCCACCCGCCCCGGGGCCGGACCCCCGGCTCCCCTTCCCCGGCGGACCCGAGGGGCGCCGCCGCTCCCCGGGGCGGGCCGGGGCGCGCCGCCCCCGGGGCCGCCGACGCGGTCAGCCGGCCGCCGCGGCGGCGTCCCGGGCGGACAGCCGGCCGTCGCGCATCTCCCAGACCGCGCCGGCCCGGTCCAGGTACTCGGTGTCGTGCGTGACCACCAGGGTGGCGGTGCCGAACTCCGCGGTGACCTCCGCGAGCAGGTCCATGATCCCGGCGCCGCGCTCGTGGTCCAGGGCGGCGGTGGGCTCGTCGACCACCAGCACCCGCGGCGACCCGGTGAGCGCCCGGGCGATGTTGACCCGCTGCCGCTCGCCGCCGGAGAGCCGCGCCGGGCGGCGGTGCTCCCGGCCCGCCAGCCCGACCGCGGCCAGCATCCGCTCGGCCGCGGCGCGGTGCGAGCGCACCGGGCGGCCGCGCATGTGCTCCACCGCCAGCAGCTGCTCCACCGCGGTGAGCGAGGAGACCAGGTTGGGCTGCTGGAAGACGATGCCGACCCGGTGCATGCGCAGCCGGCTCAGCTCCCCCGGGGACAGCCCGGCCGCCTCCCGCCCGTCGATGCGGACGCCGCCGGAGTCCGGGCGGATCAGCGCGGCGGCCACCGCCAGCAGGCTCGACTTGCCCGACCCGGAGGGGCCCACCACGGCGTGCAGCTCCCCGGGGCCGGCCGCCAGCGAGACCCGGTCCAGCGCCGTCACCCGGGAGTCGCCGTCCGGGTAGGTCAGGGTGATGTCGGTGAGTTCGATGCTCATCGGACGCCTCCAAGGGCGGTCAGCGGGTCGACGGAGGTGATGCGGCGGACCGCCAGGACCGCCCCGAGCATGCCCAGGGCCACCATGGCGGCGACCGGGAGCAGGGTGGTGGCGGCGCTCGCCGAGAACGGGACCGCGGAGGCGGCCGCGGCGCCCAGCGCCGCGCCGGCCGCTCCCCCGGCCAGGGAGCCGGCCGCCAGCACCGCCAGGGCCTGGGCCAGCGCGTCGCGGACCAGGTAGCCGGTGGAGCCGCCGAGCGCCTTGAGGATGGCGATGTCGCCGGTGCGCTGGACCGTCCACACGGTCAGGAACGCCCCGGCCACCAGGGCGGAGATGGCGTAGAGGAAGCCCTGGATCATCATCAGCGACCCGTTCTCCGAGGAGTAGGCGCCGATCGCCGCCAGGCTCCCCGAGCGGGTCGCGGAGACCGTGCCCGCCGCGCCGTCGGCCGCCGCGGCGGCGTCCCCGCCGGCCTCGGCGGCGACCACGGTGCCGGCCGGGACGTCCGCGGCGCCGTCCGGCGCCAGGCCGCGCCAGGAGGCCAGCGAGGTCCAGACGGCGGGGGTGTGGCTGTAGGAGTCGTCGCCGGCGACCCGGTCCACGGTGAACTCGCGGCCGGCGAGGACCACGGTGTCCCCGGCCGCCAGGCCCTCCTCCTCGGCCAGCGGCTCGGACACGACCAGGGCGCCGTCGCCGGTGCCCTCCGGGGCGAGGTGCCCGCCGGGCTCGGCGGCGAGCACCGTCGCCGCGGCGGTGGAGCCGTCGGCCAGCTCCAGCCGGGCGGGGGTGACGGCCAGCGCCTCGGCCCAGGCCACCCCGTCGGTGCCGGCCCAGGCCCGCACCTGCTCGGCGGTGACCGAGCTGTCGGCGAAGGACTCCTCGGGGTCGGCGCCGCCGGCCGCCCCGAAGGCGATCCTGGTGGCGGGCAGGCGGTCGATCGCGGAGACGGACTCGTCGGCCAGCCCCGCGGTGAGCCCGGAGAGCAGGACCACCAGCAGGGTGATGAGGGCGACGACCGAGCCCATCAGCGCGAACCGCCCCTTGGCGGCGCGGATGTCGCGGACGGCCACGAACACGGCAGGGCCTCCTGGAAGGGGTAGGGGTGCGCGGGCGCCGGGACCGGCCCCGCGGCGCGGTTCCGCCGCGCACTTCCCACCCTCGCGCCGCCCGCCCCGGATTCCATCGGACGGGCGGGCGGTTCCGCGGAGCGGAAGGGCTGAGCCCGGCATCCGCCGTTCGGTCGATGCGGGCCGGGCGGCCGCGGCCTACCGTGGACTGGATGCACCCTGCTCACCGGGCGCCCTTCGCCTCGCTCTCCACCGGGACCGCGACCGTGCTCGCCGTCCTGCGCGGCTGCCTGCACGCCGCGTTCTTCCTGCTGCTGGCGGTGGCCGCGGCCCGGCTGTTCACCGGCGGCGCCGGCCCGGCGGACTGGGCGGCCCTGGCCGGCGCCGCCGTGCTGGGCGCGGTCTACGCCTGCGGCCCGCCGCTGCTGCGCCTGCTGCCCGGCCGGCGCACCGCCCTGGCCTGGCTCGCCCTGGTCACCGCGGTGTGGGCGGGGCTGCTGCTGCTCAGCCCGGACTTCTCCTGGCTCGCCTTCCCGCTGTTCTTCCTCCACCTGCACCTGCTGCGCCGGCTGCACGCGGTGGCCGCGGTCGCCGTGATCACCGCCGCGGTCGTCGCCTCCCAGGCGCTGCACGCCCGCGGACTGGACACCGGCATGCTGCTCGGCCCGGTGCTGGGGGCGGCCTTCGCGGTGGTGATCGCGCTGGGCTACGCCGCCCTGTACACCGAGAGCGAGCAGCGCCGGCGGCTGATCGAGGACCTGGAGCGCACCCGCGGCGAACTGGCCGAGACCCAGCACCGGGCCGGTGCCCTCGCCGAGCGGGAGCGGCTCTCCCGGGAGATCCACGACACCCTGGCCCAGGGCCTGTCCAGCATCGTGCTGCTGCTCCGCTCCGCGGAGGGGGCGGTGCGCACCGACCCGGGCGCCGCGGCCGCGCGGATCGCCGACGCCCGGGACACCGCCGCGGAGAACCTCGCCGAGGCCCGCCGGTTCGTCCGCGCCCTGGCGCCGCCCTCGCTCTCCTCCGGCTCGCTCGCCGACGCCCTGGGCCGGCTCTGCTCGCGCACCGCCGCCGAGAGCGGCACCGACTGCCGGTTCCGCCTGGAGGGCGACCCGGTGCCGCTGCCGGCCGGCTTCGAGGTGGCGCTGCTCCGCGCCGGGCAGGTCGGCCTGGCCAACGTCGCGGCGCACTCCGGCGCGCGCACCGCCGTGGTCACTCTGGCCTACCTGGACGGCGAGGTCGCCCTCGACGTCTACGACGACGGGCGCGGCTTCGACCCGGCCGGGGTGGAGCACGGCCGCGCCGACGGCACCGGCTACGGCACCCGCGGGCTGGCCGGCCGGGTCGCCGAGCTCGGCGGCCGCCTGCAGCTGGAGTCCGCCCCCGGGGAGGGCACCGCCCTCGCCGTGACCCTGCCGCTGGGCGCCGAGCCCGCCGGCGCCGAGGAGGAGACGTGACCGACCGACCGCTGCGCCTGCTGCTCGTCGACGACCACCCGGTGGTCCGGCGCGGGCTGCGCGCGATGTTCGACGAGCGCCCGGACATGGAGGTGGTGGCCGAGGCCGCCGACGGCCGGGAGGCGCTGGCCGTGCTCGCCGGCACCGCCGTCGACGTGGTCCTGATGGACCTGCGGATGGGCGGCATGGACGGCGCCGACGCCACCCGGGCCGTCGGCGGACTCCCGGACGCCCCGCCGGTGCTGGTGCTGACCACCTACGACAGCGACGCCGACATCCTCGCCGCGGTGGAGGCCGGGGCCGCCGGCTACATGCTCAAGGACTCCCCGCCCGACCGGCTGTGCGAGGCGGTGGCCGCGGCGGCGCGCGGCGAGACAGCGCTCTCCCCCGGGGTCGCCGCCCGGCTGGTGGGCCGGCTGCGCGCGCCGCGCACCGCGCTCAGCCCGCGGGAGACCGAGATCCTGCACCTGCTGGCCCGCGGCCTGTCCAACAGGGCGCTCTCCCGGGAGCTGTTCGTCAGCGAGGCCACCGTCAAGACGCACCTGGGGCACATCTACGAAAAACTCGGGGTGGACAACCGGACCGCGGCGATCTCGGTCGCGATGGAGCGCGGCATCCTGCGCCCGCGCTGAGCGGCCCGGGAACGGCGAGGGGCCCGCCGGATCCCCCGGCGGGCCCCTTTGCGCCGCTACAGGTACTGGCCGGTGTTGGCCACGGTGTCGATGGACCGGCCGGAGTCCGCGCCCTTCTTGCCGGAGACCAGCGTGCGGATGTAGACGATCCGCTCGCCCTTCTTGCCGGAGATGCGGGCCCAGTCGTCCGGGTTGGTGGTGTTGGGCAGGTCCTCGTTCTCGCTGAACTCGTCGACGCAGGCCTGCATCAGGTGCGCCACCCGGATGCCCTTGGACTTGTTGTCGATGAAGTCCTTGATGGCCATCTTCTTGGCCCGGTCCACGATGTTCTGGATCATCGCCCCGGAGTTGAAGTCCTTGAAGTAGAGGACCTCCTTGTCGCCGTTGGCGTAGGTGACCTCCAGGAAGCGGTTCTCCTCCGTCTCGGTGTACATCCGCTCGACGACCCGCTGGATCATCGCCTCCACGGTGGCCTTGGTGGAGCCGCCGTGCTCGGCGAGGTCGTCCTCGTGCAGCGGGAGGCCGTCGGTGATGTACTTGGAGAAGATGTCCCGGGCGGCCTCGGCGTCGGGCCGCTCGATCTTGATCTTCACGTCCAGCCGGCCCGGGCGCAGGATCGCCGGGTCGATCATGTCCTCCCGGTTGGAGGCGCCGATGACGATGACGTTCTCCAGCCCCTCCACGCCGTCGATCTCGCTGAGCAGCTGGGGGACGATGGTGTTCTCCACGTCGCTGGAGACGCCGGAGCCGCGGGTGCGGAAGATCGAGTCCATCTCGTCGAAGAACACGATCACCGGGGTGCCCTCGCCGGCCTTCTCCCGGGCCCGCTGGAAGACCAGGCGGATGTGCCGCTCGGTCTCGCCGACGTACTTGTTCAGCAGCTCGGGGCCCTTGATGTTGAGGAAGAAGCTCTTGCCGACGTCCTGGCCGGTGCGCTCGGCGACCTGCTTGGCCAGCGAGTTGGCGACCGCCTTGGCGATCAGCGTCTTCCCGCACCCGGGCGGGCCGTAGAGCAGCACGCCCTTGGGCGGGCGCAGCCGGTGCTCGTAGAACAGGTCCTTGTGCAGGTAGGGCAGCTCGACCGCGTCGCGGATCATCTCGATCTGCCCGCTGAGGCCGCCGATGTCGGTGTAGGCGATGTCGGGGACCTCTTCGAGGATGAGCTCCTCCACCTCCGACTTGGGGATGCGCTCGTAGACGTAGCCCGAGCGCGTCTCCAGCAGCAGCGAGTCGCCGGGGCGGATGGCCTCCCCGCGCAGCGGCTCGGCCAGCCGGACGATCCGCTCCTCGTCGTGGTTGGAGATCACCAGCACCCGGTCGCCGCCGAGCGCCTCCTTCAGCATCACGACCTCGCCGACGGTCTCGAAGGACTGCGCCTCGACGACGTTGAACGCCTCGTTGAGCATGACCTCCTGGCCGGGGCTGAGCTCCTCCACCTCGACCGACGGGCTGACGTTCACCCGCATCTTGCGGCCGTTGGTGAAGATCTCGACGGTCCCGTCCTCGCGGGCCTCCAGGAACACCCCGAAGCCGGACGGCGGCTGGGCCAGCCGGTCGACCTCCTCCTTGAGGGCGACGATCTGGTCCCGCGCCTCCTTCAGCGTGGAGACCAGCCGCTCGTTCTGGCCGTTCGCCGCGGCGAGGTTGGCCTGCGCCTCACGCAGTCGGTCCTCCAGGAGCCGCACATGGCGGGGGGAATCGGCGAGCTTGCGCCGGACTACGCTGAGCTCCTTTTCCAAGTAGGAGACTTGAGCCGTGAGCTCTTCGACTTCTCGGTCGCGCTCCGCCTGACGCTCGTCGTCGCGATCGGCCACGTCCGCCACCTCCTATAAGAGGACGACTACTCGGAACCCTACCTACCCATGGACTATTCCTAACCTCCGGTGCTCCGCAAGTGTTTGAGGACTCACTTTTCGATCTTGTGAAAGCCTAGGTCAGGCTGGTAATGAGGCCCCCGTCGTAATGAGAAAGTAACGTCCCCGCCTAGTCCCCGGCGGGTTCCGCGGCGCCGTTCCCGGCCCCTTCCCCAGCGCTTTCTCCGGCGCTTCCCGATCCGCGCCCCTCGCGCGTTTTGGCCCAGTCCTCCCCATAAGCGCCCTTCGCCGGGCGGCGGCGCCGCTCAGGGGCCTCCGCGCCGTCCGCCAGCCGGCGGGCGGTGACCAGGAAGCCGGTGTGCCCGATCATCCGGTGGTCCGGTCGGACCGCCAGCCCCTCCACGTGCCAATTGCGCACCATGGTCTCCCAGGCGTGCGGCTCGTAGAAGGAGCCGTGCTCGCGCAGCTCCTCCACCACCCGGGACACCTGGGTGGTGGTGGCGACGTAGGCGCAGAACAGCCCGCCGGGGATGAGCGCCTCGGCCACCGGGCCGATGCACTCCCAGGGGGCCAGCATGTCCAGCACCACCCGGTCGACCCCGGTCGGCGCGTCCGGGCCGGCCAGCGCCTCGTTGAGGTCGCCCACGGTCAGCTCCCAGGCCTCGGGCACCTCGCCGAAGTAGCGGCGCACGTTCTCCCGGGCGATCGCCGCGAAGTCCTCGCGCCGCTCGAAGGAGTACACCTTCCCCTTGTCCCCGACCGCGCGCAGCAGCCAGCTGGACAGCGAGCCGGAGCCGGCCCCGGCCTCGATCACCCGGGCCCCGGGGAAGACGTCGGCCTGGGCCACGATCTGCGCGGCGTCCTTGGGGTAGACGATGGTCGCGCCGCGCTTCATGGACAGGGTGAAGTCCAGCAGCAGCGGGCGGAGCGCGACGTAGGCGGTGCCCGAGGTGGAGCGGACCACGCTGCCCTCGGGGCTGCCGATCAGGTCGTCGTGGTCGAGCCGCCCCCGGTGGGTGTGGAACGCCGAACCGGCCTTCAGGGTGATGGTGTGCATCCGCCCCTTGGGGTCGGTCAGCTGCACGATGTCGCCGTCGCCGAAGGGTCCTCGGCGGCCGTGGATGCCGGTCACTGGTGCTCGTCTCTCCGGGGTCGTACATGGCGCGGGAGCGGGGCGCGCCGCCCCTTCCGGGCGCCCGCCCCTCCCGCCGGACTGCGCGAGCGCCCAGGTTATCCGCCGTGGTCGGACACGGCGTAATCGGCGGGCGAGGGGGCATCTCACACAGTGCGGATCGGCCGGATCCGCGGCACCGACTGCACCGGAGAGGGCGGATCATGGCGAGTGACGGCGCGGCCGCGGCGCACGGCGTGGGACTGGGCATCGACATCGGCGGCAGCGGCATCAAGGGCGCCCCGGTCGACCTGGGCACGGGGGCGTTCACCACGGACCGGGTCAAGATCCACACGCCGCACCCCTCCACCCCCAAGGCGGTGGCCCAGGTGGTCGCGGAGATCGGCGAGCGGATCGGCGCGCACGCCGGCGAGGGCGCCCCGGTCGGGGTGACCTTCCCCGGGGTGGTGCGCGGCGGGGTCGTCGGCACCGCGGCCAACGTGGACGACGCCTGGATCGGCGTGCACGCGCAGCAGCTGTGCGAGGCGGCGACCGGCCGGCCGGTCGCGGTGGTCAACGACGCCGACGCCGCAGCGGTCGCCGAGCACCGCTACGGCGCGGCCCGCGGGGTGCGCGGGGTGGTGCTGCTGACCACCCTGGGCACCGGCATCGGCACCGCCCTGCTCACCGACGGGCGCCTGGTGCCCAACACCGAGTTCGGGCACCTGGAGATCGACGGGCACGACGCGGAGACGCGCGCCTCCTCGGCGGCCAAGGAGCGCGAGGGGCTCTCCTACGAGGAGTGGGCGACCGAGCGCCTGCAGCGCTACTACGACGAGGTGGAGAAGCTGCTCTCACCGGACCTGATCGTGGTCGGCGGCGGGGTCAGCCGCAAGGCCGACAAGTTCCTCCCGCGCGTGCGCACCCGCGCGGAGCTGGTCCCGGCCCGGCTGCGCAACTCGGCGGGCATCGTCGGCGCGGCGCTGCTGGCCGCCGAGCGCTACCCGCGCTGAGCGGCGCGGCCCCTCCACCGCCCCGGTGCGCCGCGGCGGGGCGGAAGGGCAGGGCCGGCCCGCGAGGGGAGGGTGCGGGCGGCCCCGCCCGGCATCGGTCCGCGGCCCGGCTCCCGTGCGGGAGCGGGCGCGGGTCCGCCCGACCGCGCCCCTTCTTCCGGCGCGGACCGGTCCGCGCCGGAAGAAGGGGAGGGCGCGCCCGCCGCGCGCCGGGGAATGCGCGGAGGGCACTGCGGGGGGCGGGCGGGGAGTGGTCTCTAGCCGATCCTGGTGCGGACCGGGCCCATCACGCCGGCGATCCTGCGGGCCGCGTCGCCGGTGCGGGCGGCGGGCGTGAGGGGGCTGTGCCGCATCGCGCACCCGGCGCCGGCGGCCTCCTCCTCCCAGCGGAGCCACCACCACAGCCGGCCGCGGTGCGGGCGGAGCACCGCCCGCTGGGTGCGCCGGGAGGACCCCTCGACGGTCGCCTCGACGACGCCCGTGCGCCCGTCGATGCCGACGTCCAGACCCCGGGAGCGGAGTTCCGCGGTGAGCCCGCTGAGCGCGCGCGCCCAGCCGGGGTCGGCGCCCCGGTCAAGCTCATGACCGCTTCCGGCCAGACAGGGCTTTTCGGACCCGCTGTTCTCCCCTCTCATCCACCCTCCTGATTGTGTTCGGAATCCCTGCGGCACAAGGACTTCAGTCCCTTGACTCTGCACCACCGACGACTTCGAGGACAGCGATATGCGCGCTACGCATAGCATCATTTCTCTCACACATAGCCACCAACCCCAGGTGGCGCCCCTAGCCTAGGCTCATGCCCCAGCGAGACGGCGCTCTGCCGCCGGAGTTTTGGACGCGCCCGGCCACCGCAGCGGCACTGGCCACCTGTGACATCGCCACGATCGTCGAGGACATCCGCCGCACGCGGGGCTGGTCCCAGGGGGAACTGGCCAAAGCGGTCGGCTACTCCCAGAGCTGGGTGTCACGCGTGGTCAACGGCCAGCAGTCACTCACCATCGACCAGGTCCGCGACCTCGCCGGCCGCCTGGGGATCCCGCTCCACCTGCTCCGGTTCGGCGGCGCCGCCGAACCGGCTAAGGGGGCTGATCCCACGCGACGCAGGGAATTCGGCAAGGCCGTGACCGTCTCCGCGCTCACGCTGCCGCTCGCCTCGGCGCAGCGGCACGGCGGCACGGCCCCGGCCGACAGCGAGATCCACGAGCAGACCGCCGCCGTGCTCCGCGCCATCACCGGCGGGCAGAGGCGCCTGGACGCCTCCTCCCCCGCCCGCGACCTCGCCCGGGGCGCGGTGGCCCACGTCGAACTGGCCGGGCGCACCCTGAAGCGCGCCCAGGGCACGCCGTTCGCCGCCGACGTCGCCGCGGCCGCGAGCGAGGCCGCCGGGTTCGCCGCCTGGCTCCACGCCGACATGGGCGACGCCGGGTCCGCCCGGGCCTTCTACCGCGCCTCGGTCGACCGGGCCCGCCGCGCCGGGCAGCGCCTGCTCGACGTCTACATGCTCGGCAGCCTCGCCGCGTTCGAGATCGACGCCGACGACCCGGCGCTGGGGCTGTCGCTGGCGCACGAGGCGGGCCGCAGGCTCGGCCCCGGCGCCCACCCCACCGCCACCGCCTGGCTGGCCTGCGTGCGGGCGCTCGGCCACGCCGGCATGGGCGCGGCCGCCGAGGCCGACCAGGAGATCGCCCTCGCCGAGCAGGCGGTGAACCGGTCCGACAACGCCGAACCCCCGTGGCCCTGGGTGTTCGCCTTCGACCACGCCAAGGTCGCCGGCTACCGGGCCCTGGCCGGCGTCCGGCTGCACCGGCCCCGCCAGGCCCACGACGCCTTCGCCGAGGCCTTCGCCGGCGCCCGCCCGGGGCCCAAGCAGAGCGCGATCCTCCAGGTGGAGATGGCCAAGGCCTACGCCGACGCGGGCGACGGCGACGAAGCGGTCCGGCTGGCCGCCGACGCGCTGGCCGTCGGCGTCCGGCTCCAGTCCGAGCGGGTGGTGGACCGGGTCCGCGGCTTCCGCCGCGCCTACCGGATGCGCGGCCCCGGCGCCGACCGGCTGGACGACCGGCTCACCGCCGCCCTGACGGGGGGCCTGCCGCCGCTGCCGTGAGGAACCGCCCGCGCGGTGCCGCCCGCCGGAGCACGGCTCCGGGCGGCCCCGCCCCGGCACACCGCCCGGAGCGGCACCCCGGCCGACCGGGTATTCCCAGGACAGGGCCTGTTTCCCGGGTCCGGGCGCGGGCCGCGCCCGCCCCGGCGGGACCCGGCCCGCGCCCCCGGACCGCAGGCCCGAACCACAGGAGAGGGAGCGCCACCGTGCGACGCATCGCCATCACCGGCCACCGCGGCCTGCCCCCGGACGCGGAGGCCCGCATCGACCGCGCGATCCGCGCCCGGCTGGAGCCCCTGCGGGGCCGCCTGATCGGGCTGTCCTGCCTGGCCGACGGCGCCGACGCGCTGTTCGCCCGGGCGGTGCTGGACCTGGGCGCGCCGCTGGAGGCGATCGTGCCCGCCGAGCGGTACCGAGACGGCCTGCCCGCCGCCCACCACCCGGTCTACGACGCCCTGCTCGCCCGCGCCTGCCTGGTGCACCGGCTGCCGCACGTCGACTCCACCGCCCGGGCCCACCTGGAGGCCGGCCGCTACATGGTGGACCACTCCGACGAGCTGATCGCGGTCTGGGACGGCCGCCCGGCCCGCGGCCCGGGCGGCACCGCCGACATCGTCGACTACGCGCACGAGGCCGGTCGGCCCACCGCCGTCGTGTGGCCGGAGGGCGCCCGCCGCTGAGCCTCCCGGGAAGTGGGGAAGGGGGAAGGGGGCTCGGGCGGGGCCCGGTCAGATCCCGGCGAAGGCGTCGTCGACGTCCTTGGTGCGCAGCACCCCGAAGACGCCGCCGTCCTCCCGGACCACCAGGTACTCGGCGGCCGGGTGGGCGCGCATCGCGGCGAGCAGCCGCTCGCCCTCCAGGCCGGCGGGGATGACGGCGCCGCCGGTCACCGCCCGGGAGACGTGGTCCACCGAGATCCACGGCCGGCGCCCCTCCGGCACGGCGCCCGCGGCGTCGGCCGAGACGATCGAGACCGGGGCGCCGGAGGAGTCGGTCACCAGGACCGCGCCGGCGTCGGCCTCGGCCATCCGGCGGTCCGCCTCGGCCAGCGGCGTCCCGGAGGGCACCGCGACGGCGCGCCGGGCCAGCAGCCGCACCCGCAGCCGGGGGACGCGCTCCCGGAACCGGGCGCCGCGCAGCGCGGACCCGGCCCCCATCCACATGAAACCGCCGAGCAGCACCCCCAGCAGCACCATGAAGACGCTCGGCATCCGGCCGGAGGGCAGGTAGAGCAGGAACGGCATCCCGATGACGAACACCGCCAGCACCCGGCCGCCCCAGGCGGCCACCACGGTGCCCGCGTTCGGCCTGCGGGTCAGCGCCCACACGGCCGAGCGCACCACCTTGCCGCCGTCCAGCGGCAGCCCCGGCATCAGGTTGAAGACGCCCACCAGCAGGTTGGCCACGAACAGCTGCCACAGCAGCACTCCGGGCACCGTGTCCGGCGGGACGAACCACTGGGCCGCCCACCCGATCGCCGCCAGCACCAGGGAGAGCAGCGGCCCGGCGAAGGCGATCAGGAACTCCCGGCCCGGGGTGCGCGCCTCGCCCCGCATCTCGGTGACCCCGCCGAGCATGAACAGCGTGATCCGCTCCACCGGGATGCCGAACCTGCGGGCCACCACCGCGTGCGCCAGCTCGTGCACCAGCACCGAGGCGTACAGCAGCACCGCGAACACGAACGCGACCAGGTAGGAGGCCGGCCCCAGCGCCAGCAGCGACTCCACCACGGGCTCGTACAGGATGGTGATGATGGCGGCGATGACCAGCCACGAGGGGGTCACGTAGATGGGGATCCCGTAGGGGCGGGCCATGACCCAGCCCGACCTCCGGCCGCCGCTGTCGCGCGCCGCCGGCTCCCGGGAGGCGCTGCCGTCGTCCGTCGTCACACTGCCAGGCTACGCGGTCCCGGGAAGGGCGGAACCTCGGCGGGCGCGGGCCTATCGTTGGAACATGGACACCGCCCGCCCGGCCCTTCCGGCACTCCTACCGGCCCTGTCCCCCTCCCGCGCCGCCGACTTCCTGCAGTGCCCGCTGCTGTACCGGTTCCGCGTGATCGACCGCATCCCGGAGAAGCCCAGCTCGGCCGCGCTCCGCGGCACCCTGGTGCACGCCGTGCTGGAGCGGCTGTTCGAGCTGCCGGCCGAGGCGCGCACCCCGCGCACCGCCCGGTCGCTGGTCGACCCGCAGTGGGAGCGGCTGCGCACCTCCCGCCCGGAGAGCGAGCAGCTGTTCACCGGCGAGGGCGCCGAGGACCTGGACGCCTGGCTGGAATCGGCCCGCTCCCTGGTGGAGCGCTACTTCGACATGGAGCGCCCGGAGAACCTGGAACCGCGCGACCGGGAGCTGCGGCTGGACGTCACCCTGGAGTCCGGGCTGCGGCTGCGCGGCTACGTCGACCGGCTCGACGTCGCCCCCGCCGGGCAGATCCGCGTGGTCGACTACAAGACCGGCAAGTCGCCCAAGCCGCGCTACGAGGACAAGGCCAAGTTCCAGATCTTCTTCTACGGCGTGATGCTCTGGCGCGAGCTGGGCGAGGTGCCGACCCGGCTGCAGCTGATGTACCTGGCCGACGGCGTGACCCGCTGGTACGACCCCACCGAGCAGGAGCTGCGCGCCGCGGAGGCGGAGATCCTCGCCATCTGGCACGACATCGAGGCGACCGCGCGCAGCGGCGAATGGCGGCCGCGCCGCACCCCGCTCTGCGGCTGGTGCGACCACCAGGCCATCTGCCCCGAGTTCGGCGGCACCCCGCCGCCCCTCCCGGAGGCCGCCCGCCGCCGCTGACCCGGGACGCCGCCCGCGCAGGCCGCCGGGGTGCGGCGGTCCCCCGGCGGAGCGGCCGGGGCGGCCAAGGCGGCCGCGACGGCCGCCCGGCGCCGGGGCGCCGCCCCGGGCGAGCGGTCCCGGCCGGGACCGCGCCCCGACCGGTCCCGCTCGTCCGGAGGGAGGAGAGCGGATCCGCCCCGGGAAGGTCACCCCGGGAAGCGGCCCGGCCTAGTTTGGACAGGTGACCGAAACCGCCTCGACGACGCCTCCTGAACCCGGGCGACGGCGGCGGCCCCGGGCCCGCGCCCGGACCGCGGTCCGGAGCCTGGCCGCCCTGCTGCCCGCGGCCCGGCCGCGCCTCCCCGAGCGCCGCCGCGACCGGATCACCGACGCCCTCGTCGTGCTGGGGCCGGCCGCGCTGAACTCCGTCGTCCTGCTGACCGCCGCCGGCACCCCCGAATGGGCCTCCGCCTGGCCCCGCGACGCGGCCGGGCACGCCGCCGGCGCCGCACTGGCGCTGCTCCTGCCGCTGCGCCGCAGCCACCCCCTCACCGTCCTCCTCCTGCTCATCGCGGGCGGCACCGCGGCCGGGCAGGCCGGCGCCTTCGCCTGGGGCGCCGCCTCCACCGGCATCGTGATCGCCTCCTACTCCATCGGGCGCTACCTGCCGCTGGCCCGCGCCCTGGCCTCCATCGCACTGGCCGGGGCCGTCGACGCCGCCGCGCTGCACACCGCCTCGGCGCCGCCCGACCCGGCCCGGCCCTGGTGGGCGCCGTACGCCTTCGCGCTGGGCTCCATGGCCTTCGTCTGGTGGCTGGGGCGCCTGGTGCGGCTGCGCGCCTTCGACACCGCCGAGGTCCGCGAGCACGCCCGCCGGGTCGAGCGCGCCCGGGACGCCCACGCCCGCGCCGTGCTCGCCGAGGAGCGCTCCCGCATCGCCCGCGAGCTGCACGACGTGGTCGCCCACCACGTCAGCGTGATGACAGTGCAGGCCACCGCGGGCCGCCGGGTCATCGGCCGCTCCCCGGAGCGGGCCGAGCAGGCGCTGGCCGAGATCGAGCGGACCGGGCGGGAGACCCTCGCCGAGATGCGCCGGATCGTGGGCGTGCTGCGCATGTCGGAGCCGGACCGCGACGACGGCGCCGCGCGCAGCCCCCAGCCCGGCGTCGCCGACATCGACGCGCTCCTGGGCCACCTGCGCGACGCCGGGGTGGACGCCGAGCTCCGCGTCTCCGGCGCCGCCCGCGACCTCCCCCCGGTGCAGGGCCTGACCGTCTACCGGGTGGTCCAGGAGTCGCTGACCAACGTGCTCAAGCACGCCGGACCGGGCGCCCGCGCCCGGGTCGGGCTGGACTACCGCCCCGGCGAGATCGCGGTGGAGGTCACCGACGACGGCGCCGGCCGCCGCCCCGCCCCCGACCGGCGGGCCGGGGACGCCGACGAACCCGGCCACGGCATCCTCGGCATGCGCGAGCGGACCGCCATGTTCGGCGGGGACCTGGACACCGGCCCGCTGCCGGGCGGCGGCTTCCGGGTCAGCGCCCGCATCCCGCTGCACGACCGCTGCTGACCCCGGCGCCGGCCGGCGCCGGCCGGCCCTTCCCGGTGGTCTCGGCGCCGCCGCCGTCCCGACCGGCTTCGGGACGGCGGCGGCGCCGAGACCACCGCCCCGGGGCGGGAACCGGCCGCGGCGCTCCCCGCCCCGGCCGCCGGGGCGGAGGTGCGGCCGGGGGCGCGGATCGGGAAGAATCCCTCCCATGCCCATCCGTGTTCTGCTCGTCGACGACCAGCCGCTGCTGCGCACCGGCTTCCGCCTCATCCTCGAGGCCGAGGAGGAGATCTCCATCGTCGGCGAGGCCTCCGACGGCCACGGCGCCGTCTCCTCGGCCAAGCGCCTCCTGCCCGACGTGGTCCTGATGGACATCCGGATGCCCGGCAAGGACGGCATCGAGGCGACCCGGGAGATCCTCTCCTGGGCCCGGGGGGCCGGCCACTCCATGCGGGTGCTCGTGCTGACCACCTTCGACCTGGACGAGTACGTCGTCGAGGCGCTGCGCGCGGGCGCCAGCGGCTTCCTGCTCAAGGACGTCCCGCCGGACGAGCTCGCCGGCGCCATCCGGGTGGTCGCCGACGGCGCCGCCATCGTCGCCCCCACCGTCACCCGCCGGCTCCTCGACCGGTTCGCCGACCGGCTGCCCAGCACCCGCGAGACCGCCTCCCCCGGGCTGGACCGGCTCACCGATCGGGAGCGGGAGGTGCTCCGGCTGCTCGCCCGGGGCATGTCCAACTCCGAGATCGCCGAGCGCCTCGTGGTCAGCGAGACCACCGTCAAGACGCACGTCGGCAACGTGCTGACCAAGCTCGGCCTGCGCGACCGCGTCCAGGCGGTGGTGCACGCCTACGAGACCGGGATCGTCCGCCCCGGCGGAGCGGACTGACCCGCCCCCGGGGACGGGCCGACCCGCCGCGGACCGCCCCGGATCGCACCGTTCCCGCCCGCCGGCTGGGACGATGGGACCCGTGACCGACCTCACCGGCCGGTCCGCCGACCGGGCGCCAACCGGCCGCCCGGACGCGGCGTCCCACCCCTGGCCGGAGCGGCGCGAACCGCCGCCCGGCCGACCCGACCGCCGCACCCACGATCGCGAAGTAGCGAGAACCGCCCATGGCCGAGAACCCGCCGCAGCGGCCGGAGCCCTCCGACGAGGACAACCTGCTCAGCCGGCTCCGCGACTGGCGCTCCTCCCGGGAGACCGACCCGCACACCGACGGCCCCGACGACGACGCCGACGAGACCCTGCCCGACCCGCGCGCCATCGACCTGGTGCTGCGCGTCGGCGAACTGATGCTGGCCAGCGGAGAGAGCACCGAGGCCGTCAGCGAGGCGATGCTGAGCCTGTCCGTCGCCTTCGAACTCCCCCGCACCGAGGTGTCGGTGACCTTCACCGTCATCTCCCTCTCCACCCACCCCGGCGGCGACAGCCCGCCGATCACCGGGGAGCGCGTGGTCCGGCGGCGCACCCTGGACTACCACCGGGTCAACGAACTGCACACGCTGGTGCAGGACGCCGCGCTGGGCCTGACCGAGCTGGAGGGCGCCATCGCCCGCCTCCAGGCCATCAAGCGCTCCCGCTCGCCCTACCCCAACTGGATGATCGTCACCGGGTTCGGCCTCATCGCCTCCAGCGCCAGCCTGATGGTGGGCGGCGGGTTCATCGTCGCCGCCGCCGCGTTCACCGCCACCGTGCTCGGCGACCGCGCCGCCGTCTTCCTGGCCAACCGGGGGATCGCCGAGTTCTACCAGATGGCGGTGGCCTCGGCGACCGCCTCGGTGATCGGCGTGGGGCTGCTGTGGGCCAGCAGCCAGCTCGACCTGGGCCTGCAGGCCGGCGCGATCATCACCGGCAACATCATGGCGCTGCTGCCCGGGCGCCCGCTCGTCTCCAGCCTCCAGGACGGCATCAGCGGCAGCTACGTCTCCTCCTCGGCCCGGCTGCTGGAGGTCTTCTTCACCCTCGGCGCGATCATCTCCGGGGTGGGCGCGGTCGCCTACGCCGCGATCCGGCTGGGCGTCAACATGGACCTGGAGAACCTCCCCTCCGCCGGGACCTCCGTCGGCCCGTGGGTGCTCATCGGCGCGGCCGGCATCGCCATGGCGTTCGCGGTCTCGCTCACCGTGCCGCCCCGGATGCTGCCCGCCATCGGGGCGATGGGCGTGGTCATCTGGCTGATCTACGCGGGCGTGCGGTCCGCCTTCGACGCCCCCGCCGTGGTCGGCGCGGTCGCCGGCGCGGTCGTCATCGGCATGATCGGCCACTGGCTGGCCCGCCGCAGCCGCCGCCCCGTCCTGCCCTACGTCATCCCCGCCATCGCCCCGCTGCTCCCCGGCAGCATCCTCTACCGGGGCCTGCTGGAGATCACCATGGGCCACCCCGCCGACGGGCTGCTCACCATCAGCGAGGCGGTCGCCGTCGGCCTGGCCCTCGGCGCCGGGGTCAACCTCGGCGGCGAGCTGGTCCGCGCCTTCCAGCGCGGCGGACTGGCCGGCGCCGGCCGCCGGCACCGCCCGGCGGCCCGGCGCACCCGCGGCGGCGCCTGACCCGCGCCGCTCAGTCCACCAGCACCACGTCGATCCGGTCCGGGCCGTGCACGCCGCGCACCTCCGCCGCGCCCACCGCGGCCGACCGGGTCGTCCCGGTGACCCAGGTGGTGGGCCGGAGCGGGTCGAGCGCGGCCAGCGCCGCCGGCATGTCCCAGACGACCTGCCCGGCCTCCACCACGCACAGGTGGTGGCCGGGCAGCGCGGACAGCAGCCGGGGCCCCTGCCCCACCCCGCCGTCGAAGACCAGCGTCCCGGTCTCGGCGACCGCCAGCGCGCACCGGGTGACCGCCGCGTCCGCGCCCTCCAGCTCGCGCACCGCCAGCGGCGCGTGCGGCGGGTCGTCCCGCACCACCCGCACCCCGTCCAGCTCCGCCAGCCACGCGGCGGGCAGCCCCTTGGGCACCGCCACCCGGGCCGCCCCGCGCGCCCACAGCGCCGAGGCGACCATCCGGGGCAGGTCCTCGGCTCCGGTCACGTGCTGCACCCCGACCCCCAGCTCGGCCAGCCGCTCGGTGAACACCTCCTCCGGCGCCCGCCCGCCGGAGCCCCGCCCCGGCTCCGCGCGCTCCCCGCGCGCCGCCCCCTCCTCCGGGGCCGCCGCGCCGGCCGCCACCCCCGCCTGCCGCACCCGCGCGAGGATCTCCTCCCGCGCCGCATCGCCGCCGCTCACCCGCGCCCTCCGTCCCCCCTGGCCGGACCGGCCGAAAGACCGCCGCCCGCCCGCCGCGCCCGCGCGAAGACCCCGGCCCGCGCCGCACCGCCGCCGCTCACCCGCGCTCCCCGTCCGGCCCGGCCGAGGAACCGCCGCCCGCCCACCACTCCCGGAACGAGCGCCGCGGCGGGGCCGGCAGGTCGCGCGCCTCGGTCCAGCGGCCCAGCAGGCCCGGCAGCCGGCGGATCCGGCCGCCCCGGGCCGCCACCCGCGCCCACCGCTCCCAGGCCCGCTGCGCCCGCCGGTACCGGCGCTCGTCCGACATCACCCACTCCGCGCTCTGCGCGGCCACCCTCTCCGGCGGCGGCACCGGGGCGGCCCGCCGCTCGTCCACCACCCGGGCGCGCAGCTCCAGCAGCACCGCCGGGATGTCCACCCCGACCGGGCACACCTGCCCGCAGGCGCCGCACAGCGTGGAGGCGAACGGCAGCGACGCCTCCCTGGCCGACCGCGTCCCGCGCAGCTGCGGGACGAGCGCCGCCCCGATCGGGCCGGTGTGCACCGCCCCGTAGGGCGCGTCCCCGGTGCGCTCGTAGACCGGGCAGACGTCCATGCAGGCGGTGCACCGGATGCAGCGCAGCGCCTGGCGGCCGGTGCGGTCGGCCAGCGCCCGGGTCCGCCCCGCGTCGACCAGGACCACGTGCACCTCCTGCGGGCCGTCCCCCGGGGCGGCCCCGGTCCAGGTGGACAGCACCGGCGGCATCGGCGCCCCGGTCGCCGAGCGCGACCAGGCCCGGACCAGCACCGCCAGATCGGACCAGGACGGCACCGCCTTGTCGATCCCGGCCACGCTCACCAGGGTGCGCGGCGCCGCCGCCCCCAGCCGCACGTTCCCCTCGCTCTCCAGGACCGCGACGCTGCCGGTCTCGGCCACCAGCGCGTTCGCCCCGGTCAGCGAGGCGCGGGCGGACAGCAGCACCTCCCGCAGGTGGTCCCGGGCCGCCCCCACCAGCGCCCCCGGGTCGGCGGGCAGCCCCTCCAGGCCCCCGGGGAGCACCCCGGCCAGGGCGGCCCGCGCCCGGGCCCGGCCGTGGCCGCGCGGCGCACCGCCCCCGGCGCCCCGCGCCTCCGCGATCAGGTCGGCCACCGCCGCCGCGCGCACCTCGGCCCCGCCGCCGCGCAGCGCCTCGTCGATGCGGAGCTCGCCGAGGGTCGCCGAGGAGGACCGCGCCACCGCCCCCGGCCCCGCCCCCAGGATCCCCGCCACCACCCGGCCGGCCTCCGCCGCGTCGCGCGCCCAGTGCACCCGGGCCCCGGCCGCGGTGGCGTTCTTCTCGAACGCGACGAGCAGCCGCTCCAGATCGTCCAGGGCCCCGGCCCGGACGTCCGCGGCGCGCCGCCGCAGC